>NZ_CP039435.1:1261412-1892118 GCF_005484585.1 Brevundimonas sp. SGAir0440
TCCTTCGAATGATCCCTGCATCGTCTTCGAGCGTGGTTTGGAGCCGGTTCTCGTGAGCCGCGTCATCGCCGCGAACTCGCCGGAACAGGCGGTGATCGATCGCGTGGCCGAGGTCGCCGATCTGGTCACGGTCGCGCTGGATGAACTGCTGCCGCGCGCCGAGGGCCCGGAATCCCGCCTGACCGAGGCGATGCGTTATGCGGCGCTGGGCCCCGGCAAACGCTTGCGGCCATTCTTCGCGCTGGAGGCCGCGCGCCTGTTCGATATCGATGAGCGATCGGTGCTCCGCGCCGCCTGCGCGCTGGAGTGCGTGCACGCCTACAGCCTGGTGCACGACGACCTGCCCTGCATGGACGACGACGACGTTCGCCGGGGCCGGCCGACCGTTCACCGGGCCTATGATGAGGCGACGGCGGTGCTGGCCGGCGATGCGCTGCAGACGGCCGCGTTCGACATCATCCTGCACGAAGACACCCACGAAGATGCGGCCGTGCGCTGCGAACTGGCGGCGCGGCTGTCGCTGGCGTCCGGCGCGCGGGGCATGGCGGGCGGTCAGATGATCGACCTGCTGGGCGTGCGCGACGACCTGGGCGGCGTGGCGCGGATGCAGCGACTGAAGACCGGCGCCCTGTTCGCCTACGCCTTCGAAATCCCGCTGATCATCGCCGACGCCACGGCCCAGCACCGCCATGCCCTGATCAGCTTCGCCCACGACGTCGGCCTGGCCTATCAGATCGTCGACGACCTGCTGGACGCCGAAGGCTCGGCCGAGGAAATGGGCAAGGCGGCCGGGGGCAAGGACGCAGCATTGGGCAAGACCAACTTCGTCACCCTGCTGGGTCTGGAGGCGGCGCGGCAAAGGGTCGCGCATCTCGCAAACCAGGCCCGGTCGCATCTGGAGCCGTTCGGCGACGAGGCCGAAATCCTCAGGGCCAGCGTGGACTTTGTGCTAAAGCGCCGGTCCTGATACGAAACGTTGAACCGACCTGCGGGTTGATCGACCAGACTTTCCAAGGTTTTACGGCTGATGCCCGACACCCCGCTACTCGACACCGTCAAGACGCCCGCCGACACGCGGGACTTCGATATCGCCCAGTTGAAACAACTGGCGCAGGAGGTGCGGGCCGAGACGATCGACGCCGTGTCCGTCACCGGCGGCCACCTTGGCGCGGGGTTGGGCGTGGTCGAACTGACCACGGCGCTGCACCATGTGTTCGAGACGCCCAAGGACATCCTGATCTGGGACGTCGGGCATCAGTGCTATCCGCACAAGATCCTGACCGGGCGGCGCGACCGCATCCGCACACTGCGTCAGGGCGGCGGCCTGTCAGGCTTCACCAAGCGCAGCGAGAGCGAATACGATCCGTTCGGCGCGGCCCACGCCTCGACCTCGATCAGCGCCGCCCTGGGCTTCGCCGCCGCGCGCGATCAGAAGGGCGAGAAGAACCGCGTCGTGGCCGTCATCGGCGACGGCTCCATGTCGGCCGGCATGGCCTATGAGGCGATGAACAACGCCGCCGAGGCGACCAGCGGCCAACTGATGGTCATCCTGAACGACAACGACATGTCGATCGCGCCGCCGGTCGGCGGGATGAGCGCCTATCTGGCCGGCCTGGTGTCGGGTGGCGCCTATCAGAACGTCCGACGCCTGGGCAAGACGGTGGCCCAGCACTTGCCGCGCCCCTTCCGCAAGGCGGCCAAGAAGGCCGAGGAATACGCTCGCGGCATGGTCACCGGCGGCACCTTCTTCGAGGAGTTGGGCTTCTATTATGTCGGCCCGATCGACGGCCACGACATGGACAATCTGGTGCCGATCCTGAAGAAGGCGGCCGCCATCGAGGACCGTCCGGTGCTGGTCCACGTGGTGACACAGAAGGGCAAGGGCTACGCCCCCGCCGAAAGCAGCGCCGACAAACTCCATGCGGTCGTCAAGTTCGACGTGGTCTCAGGCAAGCAGGCCAAGGCCATCTCCAACGCGCCCAGCTACACCAAGGTGTTTGGGACCGAGCTGATCAAACACGCCAAGGTCGATCCGTCGATCGTGGCGATCACGGCGGCCATGCCGTCGGGCACGGGTCTGGACCTGTTTGGCCAGGCCTTCCCTGAGCGGACCTATGACGTCGGCATCGCCGAGCAGCACGCGGTGACCTTCGCGGCCGGTTTGGCGGCGGACGGCATGAAGCCGGTCTGCGCGATCTATTCGACCTTCCTTCAGCGCGGTTACGACCAGGTGGTCCACGACGTGGCGATCCAGTCGCTCCCGGTGCGCTTCGCCATGGACCGGGCGGGTCTGGTCGGATCGGACGGGGCGACCCACGCCGGTTCGTTCGACATCGGCTTCATGGGCGCGCTGCCCGGCATGGTGCTGATGGCGGCGGCGGATGAGGCCGAACTGGCGGCGATGATCTCGACGTCGCTGGCCATCGATGACCGGCCCAGCGCCTTCCGTTATCCGCGCGGCGACGGCGTGGGTGTGGAGATCCCTGATCTGGCCGCCCCGCTGGAGATCGGCAAGGGCCGGATCGTGCGCGAGGGCACTTCGGTAGCCATCCTCAGCCTGGGCACCCGTCTGCAAGAATCGTTGAAGGCGGCGGACATGCTGGCCGCCAAGGGCGTGTCGGCCACCGTCGCAGACGCCCGCTTCGCCAAGCCGCTGGACGCCGATCTGATCCTGCGTCTGGCGCGCGAGCACGAGGCCCTGATCACGGTCGAAGAAGGTGCCATGGGCGGCTTCGGCGCCTTCGTGCTGCAGCTGCTGGCCGAGAAGGGCGCGCTGGACGGCGGGCTGAAGATCCGCACCCTGAACCTGCCCGACGTCTTCCAGGACCAGGATGCGCCGATGGCCATGTACGCCCAGGCCGGCCTGAACGCCGAACACATCGCCGCCGCCGCGCTTCAGGCCCTGGGCGTGACCGCCGATCAGGCCGTCAGAGCCTAAATTCCGGGCCTAGAGTTGGCCCATCGTATTGTCGTGATCGACGGCCTGTTTCTTCAGCCAGCCGACGAAGGCGGTCGCGCTGGGTGAGGGCGGGCGGTCGCGGGGCTGAACGACATAGTATGCGAAACCGACCGCTTCGGACCCGTCAGGGAACGGCGCCACCAGCCGCCCCGATGCCAGGTCCGCCTGGGCCAGGGTGCGTTTGGCCAGCGCCACGCCGCGCCCCGATATGGCGGCCTCGATCAACAGACCCGACTGGTTGAAACGTGAGCCGCGACGCGGGTCGGGGTGACGAATGCCGCGCGCCTTCAGCCACATGGCCCAGTCCGGTCGGCTGGGATCGCCGTCATTGGACATGTCGTGCAACAGGGTGTGTCCGATCAGATCGGCGGGTTTGCGGATCGGCTTGTCGCCATCCATCAACGATGGAGCGCAGACCGGCAGGACCGTTTCGGTCATCAGCCTATCGACCGTCAGGCCAGGATAGTCGCCGGGACCGTAGCGCACCGCCAGATCGACCTTGCCCTCGCTCAGATCCGCCGGCTCCATGTCGGCCGAGATCCACAGTTCGATCTCGGGATGGGCGGTGTGAAAGTCGTCCATACGCGGCATCAGCCATTTGGAGGCGAAGCCGGGCGCCACGCTGATCGACACCTGTTTGCGACGCGGCGGTTCGCGCAACAGGGCCGAGGCGTCCATCAGCCGCTCGAACCCCTCGCGCAGCAGCGGCACGGAGGAACGGCCCAGGTCGGTCAATTGAAGGCCCCGCGCCTCGCGCACGAACAGCGGTCCGCCGACGATGTCTTCCAACAGGCGGATCTGTTGGCTGACCGCGCCGGGCGTCACCGACAGTTCGTCGGCGGCGCGCGAAAAGTTCAGGTGACGCGCAGCGGCCTCGAAGGCGCGCAGGGCGTTGAGCGGGAGCAGGGATCGGACCATCGCGGATAGAAATCCTATCAGCGAGGCAAAGGCAATCTGGTTTGCGGCTCTGGACGGGGAAGACGAAGGTTCGCGCCCTGCCGTCGCCCTGTTTCCTCTCCCGACGGCCCAGAAAGCAAGACGATGCGTGTATTTCTCGCCTCTATTCCGCTGGAGGCCGCAAAGATCGTGATCATCGGCGGCGGCGAGCCGGCGCTGGCCAAGCTGCGACTGTTCCTCAACACGCCGGCCGAGTTGGTCTGGTTCGCACCCGACGGCGCGCCCCCCAAGATCGAGACGCCGTTGACGGCGCCGGAGCCGGTGCTGCGTTCGCCAGAGGCTGAAGACTTGGCGGGCGCACGGCTGGTGTTCATGGCGCTGGACGACGCGGAAGAACTGACGCGGCTGGGTCATTTCGCGCGCGCAGCGGGCGCCCAGGTCAATGTGGTGGACAAGCCGCATCTGAGCGACTTCCAGACCCCAGCCCTGATCGACCGCGACGAGGTCGTGATCGGCGTGGCGACCGGCGGATCGGCGCCCATCCTGGCGCGGGACATCCGCACGGCCATCGAGGGCGTGCTGCCGGCCGGACTGGCCAATGTGGCGCGGCTGGCGCGCGAGTTGCGCGACACGGTCAAGGCCAGCGTGCCGGACTTCATGGCGCGCCGTCGCTTCTGGGAGAAGGCCTTCCGGGGTCCGGCCGCGACGCTGGCGGCGGAAGGTCGAACCGCCGAGGCGCGGCGCGAGATGCTGCGCCTGCTGAACGTCGCCGCGTCGGAACAGGGCGTCGTCCACATTCTCGGCGCCGGGCCGGGCGACCCGGAACTGCTGACCCTGAAGGCGCTGCGTGTGTTGCAGGACGCCGACGTCATCATCCACGACCGGCTGGTGCCCGAGGCGGTGCTGGAGCGCGCGCGGCGCGACGCCAAGCGGCTTTATGTCGGCAAGGCGCGGGGCGAGCACTCGGTGCCGCAGGATCAGATCGAGGCCCTGATGATCGCGGAGGCTCGTGCTGGACACCGTGTGGTGCGGCTAAAGGGCGGCGATCCCTTCGTCTTCGGGCGCGGCGGCGAGGAGTTGGAGGCCATGCGGGCAGCCGGCGTTCCGGTCTTTGTGGTGCCCGGTGTGACGGCGGCCCTGGCCTGCGCGGCCTCGGCGGGCATCCCCCTGACCCACCGCGACCACGCCCAGGCGGTCACCTTCGTGACGGCTCAGGCCAAGCCGGGCGGTGTCGAGGCCGACTGGACGCGACTGGCCGGCCCCAACCACACCCTGGCCATCTACATGGGGTCGGACCGTGCCGAGGAGACGGCTGCGCGCCTGATCGCGGCGGGGCGTTCGCACTCGACGCCCGTCGCCATTGTCGAGAACGGCAGCCGCCCGGATGAGCGGGTTCTGACCGGCCGACTGGACGGGCTGGGCGCCCTGGTGCGCGGCTCCGATCTCACAGGACCGGCCCTGTTGTTCGTCGGCGAAACGGCGGCCTTCTCGGCGGCCCAGCTGGATGTTCGAGCTGAGGTCGCGGCGTGAAGATCGTCACCGCAAACCGCCTGTCGGACGGCCGCGTCATCTATGTGGGCCTCGACAACGAGCCGGTCGAGCACATCGATAAGGCTTCGGTGCTGGACGATACGGCGGCCGAGGTCGTGCTGGCCGAGGTTGCCGGGCGGCCGGACGTCTTCGTGAACCCCTATCTGTTCGAGGTTCAGGACCACGCGCCGTCAGGCCGCGATCGACTGAAGGAACGCATCCGCTCGGCCGGGCCGACCGTGGGCCACAGCGTGGCGGGAGGCGTCGGCTGATGTATCGCTATGACGAGTTTGACCACGCCCTGGTGCGCGAACGGGTCGAGGAGTTCTCAGATCAGGTGGCGCGCCGCGCTTCCGGCGCCCTGACCGAGGACGAGTTCAAGCCGCTGCGGCTGATGAACGGCGTCTATCTGCAACTGCACGCCTATATGCTGCGCGTCGCCGTTCCTTATGGCGTGATGAGCAGCCGTCAGCTGCGCCGGCTGGCCCATATCGCGCGGACCTACGACAAGGGCTACGGCCACTTCACCACCCGCTGTAACATCCAGTACAACTGGCCGGCCCTGACCGATCTGCCGGCGATCCTGAGCGATCTGGCTGAGGTCGAGATGCACGCCATCCAGACCAGTGGCAACTGCATCCGCAACACCACGACCGACGTCTTCGCCGGCGCCGCCGACGACGAGATCGAGGACCCGCGTCCCTGGTGCGAGATCATCCGTCAGTGGTCGACCATCCACCCCGAGTTCAGCTTCCTGCCGCGCAAGTTCAAGATCGCGGTGATCGGCGCCGAGAAGGATCGGGCGGCGATCCGCACCCACGATGTCGGCCTGCAGATCGTGAAGGGCGAGGACGGCGGAACCGCCTTCCGCGTCTTCGTCGGCGGCGGGCAGGGGCGTTTGCCCCATATCGGCCAGCAGATCGCGGCGGCCATCCCGGCGGTGGAACTGCTGGCCTATCTGACCGCCATTCTGCGAGCCTGGAATCTGCTAGGGCGGCGCGACAACATCCACAAGGCGCGGATCAAGATTCTGGTCGCGTCTCTGGGCATCGAGGCCTTCCGCGAGGAGGTGGACAAGCATTACGCCACCTTGCGCCGTGAGGATCTGCGGATCCCCGACGATGAGGCAGCGCGGATCAAGGCCTATTTCGCTCCGCCGCCGTTCGAGGATTTGCCCAAGGTCAGCGGCCCGTTCGACCGCGCCCTGCTGGCCGATCCGGACTTCGCCCGGTTTGCGCGCAACAACGTCCGTCGTCATCGCCAGCCGGGGTACGCCTCGGTAGTGGTGTCGCTGAAGCCGGTCGGCGGCGTGCCCGGCGACATCACGGCGGACCAGATGGACGCGGTGGCGGACCTGGCCCAGCGCTACTCCTTCGACGAACTGCGCGCCGCCTATCAGCAGAACCTGGTCCTGCCGCATGTGAAGCTGGACGACGTGCCGACGGTCTGGCGGGCGCTGCGAAAGGCGAGGCTGGCGACGGCCAATGCCGATCTGGCGACGGACGTGATCGCCTGCCCCGGCCTGGACTATTGCAGCCTGGCCAACGCCCGCTCGATCCCGGTGGCCCAGGCCCTGTCCAAGCGGCTGGCGGACATGGACTATCAGGAGAAGCTGGGGCCGGTCCGCATCAATATGAGCGGCTGCATCAACGCCTGCGGCCACCACCACGTCGGCCACATCGGCGTACTGGGCGTCGATCGCAAGGGCGAGGAATACTATCAGATCACCGTCGGCGGTTCGCCCGACGAACAGGCGGCGCTGGGCGACATCGTCGGCAAGAGCCTGCCGGCAGACGAGGTCGCGCCTGCCATCCAGCGGACCCTGGACCGCTATCTGCAGATCCGCACGGATGGCGAGCGGTTCATCGACACGGTGCGCCGCGTCGGTCCCGATCCCTTCCGCGACGCCATCTATGAGACGCTCGATGCAACGGCTTGAGGGCATACAGAACGGGCTGCGCCTGTCGGTGACGACCCCGCTGGAGGAGGTCGAGGCCGCCGCCGCGAGCGAAGACACGCTGGTGCTGGAGTTCGACGCCTTCCGCGACGGGCGCGGTTTCTCGTTGGCGGCGGTGTTGCGAGAGCGCGGTTACGCCGGGCGTCTGATCGCGGCGGGCAAGGTCCTGCCGGATCAGGCGCGACACCTGCGGCGTTCGGGTTTCGACGCGGTGGAGCTGGCCGAGGGGGCGGATACAGCGGCCTGGGACCGGATGGACCGGGCGTTCAGCGCCGCCTATCAGCCCGCCGTCGATCCTGCACCGACGATCTGGCAGCAGCGGCGTACGGCGTCCAACGACCGCGACCTGGACGCCCTGGCCGATCGGCTGAACCGCGAGACGGAGGGCAAGGACGCGTCCGAGATCGTGAAGGCGGCGCTGAATCCGGCGCTCGGCCTGCGGGTCGGCGCCATCTCGTCGTTCGGGGCCGAGTCCGCCGCCCTGCTGGACATCATCGCTGGCGAGGACAAGGCCGTGCCGGTGGTCTTTCTGGAGACGGGCCAGCATTTCCTTCAGACCCTGTCCTATCGCACCCAGCTGACCAAGGCGCTGGACCTGACCGACGTGCGGCTGGTCACGCCGGATGCGGGCGAGAAGGCGACGTTGGATGCGCGCGACGACCTGTGGAAGACCGACGCCGACGCCTGCTGCGACCTGCGAAAAGTGCGGCCGCTGGCGCGGGCGACCGTAGAGTTCAATGCGCTCATCACCGGGCGCAAACGCTATCAGGCCGCGACGCGGGCAAAGCTGAAGCCGTTCGAGGTGTTGGACGGGGTGCTGCGGATCAATCCCCTGGCGAACTGGGACACCGACGACGTGGAGGCCTGGCTGGAGGAGAACGATCTGCCGCGTCACCCGCTGGTCGAGCAAGGCTACCGATCCATCGGCTGCTGGCCTTGCACCCGCGCGGTTCAGGACAGCGAAGACGCCCGCGCCGGACGTTGGTCGGGCATAGACAAGGTTGAGTGCGGCATCCACTTAGGGCAACGCCAAGCCGCCGCCTGATCCGCCCTGTTTCGACCTTCGCCTGAAAGCCTGACCTTGTCCGCTACGTCATCCGTCATCGACCTAATCGGCAATACGCCGCTGGTGCGCCTGAACCGTCTGTCCGACGCGACGGGCTGCGAAATCCTGGGCAAGGCCGAATTTCTGAATCCCGGCGGTTCGATCAAGGATCGCGCGGCCCTGTCGATCGTGCAGGGCGCGCGGGCGTCGGGCGCGCTGAAGCCCGGCGGGACGATCGTGGAAGGCACGGCCGGCAACACCGGCATCGGCCTGGCCCTGGTCGGCGCCGCCTTGGGGCATCCGGTCGTCATCGTCATTCCTCGCACCCAGTCGGAAGAGAAGAAATCCGCGATCCGTTCGCTGGGCGCACGGCTGGTCGAGGTGGACGCCGCGCCCTTTTCCAGCCCGAACCATTTCGTCCACTATTCCGGGCGTCTGGCTGCCGAGCTGAACGACAGCGAAGAGGCCGGCGCCATCTGGGCCAATCAGTTCGACAACACCGCCAATCGCGAGGCCCATTACAACACGACCGGCCCCGAAATCTGGACGCAGACAAACGGTCAGGTCGACGCCTTCGTCTCGGCCGTCGGCTCAGGCGGGACCATCGCCGGCGTCGGCGCCCATCTGCGCGAACAGAAGCCGGATGTGACCATCGCCCTGGCCGATCCAGCGGGCGCGGCCATGTTCAACTGGTTCACCAGGGGCGAGATGACGAGCGAGGGATCGTCGATCACCGAGGGGATCGGCGTGGCCCGCATCACCGGCAATCTGGAAGGCTTCAGACCCGACTACGCCTATCGGATCGAGGACGCGGAGTTTCTGCCGATCCTGTTCGACCTGGTGAAGCACGAAGGCCTGTCGCTGGGCGGATCGGCGGGGGTGAATATCGCCGGCGCGGTGCGGCTGGCGCGCGAGCTTGGCCCCGGCAAGACCATCGTCACCTGCCTGTGCGATCCCGGCTCGCGCTATGCGTCCAAGCTGTTCAACCCGGAATTCCTGCGGTCAAAGGGTTTGCCGGAGCCGGACTGGGCGTAAGCCGCACAGCTTATTTCGCCTTCTGCTCCGCGATCCAGGCGTCCATCCGCTGGTCCAGCAGCGCCAGCGGCAGCGGCCCCTCGACCAGCAGGGCGTCGTGGAAGGTGCGGACGTTGAACTTCGACCCCAGCTCCCGCTCGGCCCGCGCGCGGATTTCGCGCAGGCGAATTTCGCCGATCTTGTAGGCCGTGGCCTGGCCGGGCCAGCCGATGTAGCGCTGAAGCTCGGTCTCGATGTTGTGGGGCGCGAGGGCCGAGTTGTCGCGGAAACAGGCGCGGGCCTGTTCTTCGGTCCAGCCCATCCAGTGCAGGCCAGTGTCCGCGACCAGTCGGCAGGCGCGCCACATCTCATAGGACAGGCGGCCGAACCGTTCGTAAGGCGTGCGATAGAAGCCCATCTCCTCGCCCAGATATTCGGCATACAGGCCCCAGCCCTCGGTATAGGCGCTGACATTGGCTTGGCGGCGGAAATAGGGTTGGCCGGGCGCCTCCTGCTGCAAGGCGATCTGGAGGTGGTGGCCCGGCACGGCTTCATGCAGGGTCAGGGCAGGCAACTCGTAAAGCGGGCGCTGATCCAGCTTGGACGTATTGACGATGTAATGGGCCGCGACGCCGTTCTGCATCGAACCGCCGTTGTAGCGGCCGGTGGTGTAGTTTTCCTCGATCTGCGGCGGCACGGGCTGCACGTCGTAGGTCAGGCGGGGCAGGGTGGCGAACAGAGGGGGCAGGCCGCCATCCGCGCGCTTGGCCATCTCCGAGGCCTGCTGCAACAGGGCCTCGCGGCTGGTCGCATAGAACTGAGGATCGGTGCGCAGGAAGTTCAGGAAGCCGGCGAAGTCGCCGGTCCAGCCCGACGCCTTCATTTCCACATCCATGCGGGCGCGGATGCGCGCGACCTCGTCCAGACCGATCTGATGGATCTGGTCCGGCGTCAGGTCGGTCGTGGTGTGGCCGCGCACCAGATAGGCGTAGAGTGCCTTGCCGCCGGGCCGATTGCCGATGCCCGGCTGGACCGGCGCCTTGGGCAGATAGTCGCTTTCGAGGAATTCCAGCCAGGCCTGGCGCGCCG
Source organism: Brevundimonas sp. SGAir0440 (assembly GCF_005484585.1). Classification (NCBI taxonomy): domain Bacteria; kingdom Pseudomonadati; phylum Pseudomonadota; class Alphaproteobacteria; order Caulobacterales; family Caulobacteraceae; genus Brevundimonas; species Brevundimonas sp. SGAir0440. The sequence goes on from NZ_CP039435.1 coordinate 1,271,904, forward strand.
GAAGGATCGTTTCTGAAACTGCTGCCGTCGCCTCTGCAGTCAGGCGATCCTTGTCTGCCTGAGACACGGTCGAGGGCAGGGTCGATAGGGGCTTCAGCAGCGGCTCGGCGTCCGGCTTGATCGCCACATCGTTTCGCGCCAGCGTCAGGGCGCTTTCGGTTACCGATCGGGCCTGGACCAGACCGGTGTCCAGGCCGCGCCGGGCGTTGGCCGTCGTCTGGGCGTAGATTTGACCAAAGCCCCGGATACGCTTGATATAGGCCTCGGCCTCCGCGACGGAGTTCAGGCGCGTGCTGCCGCCAACATAGAGCGCCCAGGTTCCGGGGCCGCCTTCGGAGTCGAACGCCAGGCGGCTGGTGTCGTAGTCCAACCCTTCCAGGCTGCGGTTGAGCGTATAGAGCAGGAAGGCGTGGTTGATGCCGCCGGCGTGGGAAAGATTTGCCGGGTCGATGGCCGTCAGCCGCCGCACGAACCCTTCCAGCGGCGCGCGCTGGGCCAGTTCGAATTCGCGCGACAGGTCGGGCACGCGGCCCATCGCCTCGACATCGCCCTCACCGCTGGCCGAGATGGGATCGACGGACTTCAGATAGGTTTCGTAGTCGGCGATGACGGCGTTCAGCGCGGCGTCTGCCGGCGCAACTGCGACGGCGGCGGGCGGCGTTTGCGCCACAGCCGCGATCGGCGACCCGGCCGCAAGCATGGCTGCAACAGCCAGATAAGAAATCTTCATGACGCCCCTCCTGTCAGGATGGGGCACGCAAGCCGAGCAGAGCCGATGCGTCAACCGCAGACGGTGAAGAACCGCTCGATTTGCACCTTTGCGGCGGGATGGGCGGCGTAGATGTGACGTTCGTCGTCAGCCCAGGCGGCGATCCAGCCCAGACGGCGGAAGCGCTGGAAGACCGGATCCTTGGTCTTGGCCTGAGCCGTCAGCAGTTCGCCGTCATGCACGACGGCCGGCTCGGATGCGGCGCGATAGCGCTCGGTGTCGCCGCCGGATTCCAGATAGATTTCGCGGCCCGGCTTGTCGCTGGCGGCCGTCAGTTCAAGAGCGCTGGACCCGGCCTGACAGGCCAGCTTCAGCTTGACCTCGTCGCTGTTGGCGACGCCGTAGGCCAGCATGGCCTCCTGCCCATCGGTGTTCAGGAACCAGTCGTAACCGGGCGTGGGCGCGGGCGCCGATGCGGTCGCCGCAGAGCCGGCTGCGGGCATCGGGGCCTGGGTCGCGCAAGCCGCAAGGGCCGAGACGGCGATCAAGGCTGATGTCAATCGAAGACGCATGCGTGGGTTCCTCAGCCGGCGCAGCGATCGGCGAAGCGACGCAGCTTGGCCATGTGCGGACGCTCGACGGTGATCGTGCTGGTGTCGTCGCCGACGGCGATCGTCATCCGGCCGTTCGACACGAAGGCGGAAAAGGCGGGGTGATCGACGGGGATGGCCGTCTCCAGCTTGCCGCCACGCCCGACGCGGGCCTCGCTGGTCGCCGTCGACCCGCCTGAGGTGATGCGCGCAAAGCCGGCGGACGCATCCTCGCCATAGACCGCGACCGAGACCGCGCCCGAACCCGGCAGGCATTGCAGCGTGGCGCGCAGGCTGGCGGTGTCGGGGATATCGTTGGCCAGGACCATCGGTCCTTCGCCCTCGTACAGGCTCCAGGTCCAGCCTGCGCCGGGCGCAGTCTGTATCGCGGCCGCCATCAGGGCGGAGAGTATCAGCATCATGTGTCAGCCCCCGCCGACGACGCGCGTCGTCGCGTCGCCTTCAATGTCGTCAGACGCGGCTGTGACCGCAAGGGATCGGACGACCGCATTTCCCTTGAACGCGGTTATCCGTCAGCAGTTCAACCCGCAGGGTCGGCGCGCGTCAGAACGGGCTGAAGCGTTCCGCCAGCGCCTGACCCACGGGCGGGGCCTGGACGCGGCTGACGTCGCCACGACCGCCGTAGGAGATGCGCGCCTCGGCGATCTGGGTGTGGTTGATGGCGTTGGCTGATGAGATGTCCTCGGGACGGACGATGCCGGCGACGGTCAGTTCGCGGACCTCGCGGTTGGTGCGCACTTCCTGCCGACCCTGGATCACCAGATTGCCGTTGGCCAGGACGTCGGTGACGACGGCGGCGATGGTCAGCGACACCTTCTCGGCGCGGGTGACCGAACCATTGCCCGACGACTTCAGATCGCCTTCCATGCCGACCATCTTCGACGGATCGAAGCCGCCGGGGAAGGCCCGGCCCAGGCTGCTTTCCAGGCCGAACAGGTTGCTGACGCCCGCGTTGATCTCGTTGGAGCGCGAGCGCTGGGTCGAGTTCTGGGTCTGGGCGCGATCGTCGATGTCGATCTTGACCGTCAGGATGTCGCCGATGTGGCGCGCGCGCTGGTCGCCGAAGAAGGTGCGGGCGCCCGTGCGCCACAGGCTGTTGGCGCTGGCCGGCGTGGTCTCGCGCGCGGGCAGATAGGCCTGCTGCGCCGGAATCAGGGCGGCGGGATAGCCGATGGGGGCCAGTTCCGGGCCGCGCACCGTCTCGGCGACGGTCGAGCAGGCAGCGAGCGGGGCGAGGGCGGCGAGGATCAGGACGGCTTTACGCATGACTTGGATTCCCTAGCGGGCGGCGAACTGTTGGGGATTGGCGCGGGCCATGTCGGCGCCGGGGCCGGCGATGGCCTGGCCGGGACCGGAGGCGACCGCGTCGATGACACGGTTGGAGGCGGTGTTCATGATGGCGACCGGCTCGCCCAGACCCGCGTTGCGCATGGCCTTGCCCATGACGGCCAGGTTCACGCCGCCGACCTGATAGGTGACGCGCACCATATCGTTGCGGGCGATGACCTGCGGCGCGGCTCCGGGGCGATAGGTGGCGCGGGCGATGGGCTGAGCGGCTAGGACGGTATCCGCCGGCGCGGCCTCGGCTCCGGTCTGAACAGGTCCGGCCGAACGGCGCACGGCGACGCGGCGCAGGCCGTTCGGATTGCTCCAGTCCAGGCCCGCCTGACGCGCCTGGGCCTGAAGTTGACCGGCGTCCAGCACGACCGAGGGACCGACGCGTTCGGCGACGGCGACATTGGCCGCGGCACCCGCTCCCTCGAAGATATCGCCCAGGGTGACGCGGCCGTCGTCGTCCACCGGGTTGGCGCGCAGCACGACCGGGTTGGCGAGCGCGGCGCCGGTAAAGGCGCTGACGGCGGCGGCGAGCAGCAGGGAACGGATCAGGGTCATGGCCCTAGCCCTTCACTTGCGAGGCGACGGACAGCATCTGGTCGGCGGTGCTGATGACCTTGGAGTTCATCTCATAGGCGCGCTGCGCCACGATCAGGGCGCTGATCTCCGCGACCGCATCGACGTTCGACGCCTCGGTGTAGTTCTGCATGATCTGGCCATAACCGGCGTCGCCGGGCGTGCCGACGATCGCCGGGCCGGACGCGGCGGTCTCCAGCAGCAGGTTGTCGCCGATGGCTTCCAGTCCGGCCTCGTTGAAGAAGCTGGCCAGTTCGATCTGACCGACCGTGGTCGGGGCGGGCTGTCCGGCCTGGGTCACCTGGACCAGACCGGTCTTTGAGATCGACACCTTGGTCGCGTCCTGCGGGATGGTGATCGCCGGCTCCAGCAGATAGCCGTCGTCGGTCACCATCTGACCTTCTGGATTGACCTGCAGATTGCCGGCGCGGGTGTAGGCCTTTTCGCCAGACGGCAGGCTGATCTGGAAATAGCCCTTGCCGTCGATGGCCATGTCGTAAGGGTTGCCGGTCATCTGCGGCGTGCCCTGTTCGGTGACGCGGTAGACGGCCCCCGCCTTGACGCCTGCGCCGATCTGGATGCCGGTCGGAACCACGGTGCCGGCGGCCGAGGACTGGGCCCCCATGCGTTCGACGTTCTGGTACAGCAGGTCCTGGAACTCGGCGCGCTGCTTCTTGAAGCCCACCGTGTTCATGTTGGCGATGTTGTTGGAGATGACCTCCACGTTCAGCTGCTGGGCGGCCATGCCTGAAGCTGCGGTTCTCAGAGCGCGCATGTTCCGGCTCTCCCTTAAGCGGCCTTGCCGAGGCGCTCGACGGCGCGACGGCTCAGGTCTGTGGTGTTTTCGATCAGCTTAGAAATGCTCTCGTAGGCGCGGCTGATCTCGACGAGATTGGTGATTTCGATCAACGGATTTACGTTCGAAGATTCCAGCGAGCCCTGATGAACCTGGGCGTCGGCGGCCTCGATCGGCTGGGCGTTGGACTTATTGCGGTAGAGACTGTCGCCGCCCTTTTCGAGCACGCCCAGCGTATCGAAACGCACGACCGACAGCCGGCCGGTGACCTGTCCGTTCTGGGTGATGGTGCCGTCGGCGCCGACGCTGGGCGCGCCGAGCGCCGGGTCCAGAACGATTTCCGCGCCGCCGCCAAGGACGGCCTGACCCTGTTTGGTGGTCAAACGCCCCTCCGGGTCCAGGGTGAAGGCGCCGTCGCGGGTGTAGGCCTCGCCGTTGGCGCCGTCACGCACGGTGAAGAAGGCGCCTTCGCCGGAGATGGCGAAGTCCAGCGAGCGGCCAGTCTGCTGCATCGAGCCCTGGCCGAAGTCGCGGCCGACGCCATTGTCCAGCACGAAGCTGGCCGACGGGCGGATCGAATCGTTGCGCGCCCGCTGCCCGATCTCGGTTCCGAGCATCAGCTGCTCGACCTTGAAGCCGTTGGTGTTGGCGTTGGCGACGTTGTTGGCCACGATGTCCAGTTCGCGACGCAGCGTCATCTGGCGTGACAGTCCGATATAGGCGGCGTTTTCCACGAGAGGCGTGCTCCTTCGCCTCAGCCTCTCGCAACGGCCGTGCCAACAGGGTTAATTCAGGCGCAATGCGGGTTTGAGCGGGATTGGGCCGCTTCCAACCCGGCAAATCCTGCCCATTGTAAACGTCGCGTTAACCAAACCGGACGATCCTCCTCATGAGAGAGTCTCCGGGGCGCGCGCATGTTCAAGTTCGGCAAGAAGAAGGGTGCGCCTGCGGCCGACGCCGACGCCAACCTGCCGGCTGTGACAGAAGGCGAGGCCGCCGAGGGCGACGCCGCCGCGCCCAAGAAAAAGAAAATCCCGCTGTTGTTCATCATCGCGCCGGTCGCCTTGCTGGTGCTGGGCGGCGGGGGGACGGCCGCCTTCTTAATGCTGAAGCCCAAGCCCGCCGAAGCGCACGGCGCCGAGGCCGAAGCCGGCCACGGAGAAGGGAAGGCTGATAAGGCCGAAAAAAAGGAAGAGAAGAAGGAAGGCGGCGGTCACGGCGGCGGCAAGGAAGGCGAGGCCGATCCGGCGCTGGGCGTCATTTCTGAAGGGCCGGATGGCGTCACCTTCTACACCCTGCCCGACATGGTCATGAACATTCAGTCGCCGGACGGCCGTCCGACCTTCCTGAAACTGAAGCTGACGCTGGAGATGCAGGACGCCGAGGTGGCGACCCATCTGCAGGAAGAGATGCCCCGTCTGCAGGACATGTTCACCGGCTTCGTGCGCGAACTGCGCCCTGAGGACCTCAGCGGCTCGGCCGGCACCTATCAGCTGCGCGCTGAGATTCTGCGCCGCGTCAATCTGATCGCCGCTCCGGGCAAGGTCGACGCCGTGCTGATCGAAGAAATGCTGGTGCAATAGGCATGACGGACGCGGCGCAACTCGATCCGTTCGGCGGTCTGGGCGATCCTGGCGACGCCCTGTCCGAACGCGTCCTGAACCAGGATGAAATCGACAGCCTGCTGGGCTTCGATCTGGGCGACGACGACGGTTCCGAACGCTCGGGCATCCGGGCCATCATCAACTCCGCGCTCGTCAGCTACGAGCGTCTGCCGATGCTGGAGATCGTGTTCGACCGCCTGGTGCGGTTGATGACGACCAGCCTTCGCAACTTCACCTCCGACAACGTCGAAGTCAGCCTGGACAATATCTCGTCGATCCGGTTCGGCGACTATCTGAACTCGATCCCGCTGCCGGCCATCCTGGCGGTGTTCCGCGCCGAAGAGCTGGACAACTACGGCCTGCTGACCGTCGATTCCAACCTGATCTATTCGATCGTCGACGTGCTGCTGGGCGGTCGTCGCGGCACGGCGGCGCTGCGCATCGAAGGCCGGCCCTACACCACCATCGAGCGAGTGCTGGTGCAGCGGATGGTCGAGGTGGTGCTGAACGACGCGCGCCAGGCGTTCGAGCCGCTGACCCCGGTCCACTTCAACCTGGACCGGCTGGAGACCAACCCGCGCTTCGCCGCCATCGCGCGTCCCGCCAACGCCGCCATCCTGATCAAACTGCGGATCGACATGGAGGATCGCGGCGGTCGCATCGAGCTGCTGCTGCCCTATGCGACACTGGAGCCGATCCGCAAGATGCTGCTGCAGCAGTTCATGGGCGAGAAGTTCGGCCGCGACAACATTTGGGAAGGCCACCTGGCCACCGAGATCTGGACGACCGAGACCGAAGTCCGCGCGGTCCTGGACGAACAGCAGATGCCGCTGTCCAGCGTGCTGAACCTCAAGGTCGGCGACACGATGATGCTGAACGCCACGCCGGATTCCGAGGTGTCGATCCGCGCCGGCTCCATCCCGCTGACCACTGGCCGCATGGGTCGCAAGGGCCAGCACATCGCCATACGTGTCGAAGGGCCGGTCAATCCGGAAGTCGCCGCCCGCCTGGGAGTGAACGTCTGATGGCCGGAATGATCATGGACGGAGTGCTGATGGTGCTGCTGATCGCGGCGGTCGGTTACGGCATCAAGCTGGAACGCAAGCTGGCCGCCTTGCGCGCCGGACAGCTGGCCTTCGCCCAGGCCGTCACCGAATTGAACGCCGCCGCCGGCCGCGCCGAAAATGCGCTCGCCACCCTTCGCGCCTCGGGTCAGGAAACGGACCTGCTTCACGACCGCATCATCAAGGCGCGAGAGGTGAAGGCCCAGCTGGAAACCTTGATCGCCCGCGCACCGGCCATGGCGCCGGCGCGGATCGTCGAGGACGAACCTGTCCGTCGCGCGACCCCGGCCGCCCTGGCTCCGGCGCCGGCCGAGACCGAAGACGAGGCGCGGGCCGAGCGTATGGCGGCCCTGGCGCAACGCATACAGGGACTGGCCAGTCCCGCTTCGAACCGTCGCAATGAAGCCGTCGCCCCCGCCGGGCGCGACAATGTCGCCGCCATCGTTCAGGCCCTGACGGCCGGACGCTCCGCTAACCATTCCGCCAAACAAAGCCTCAACGCCGCGCGTCGTAATCTTGACGACGACCTGTTCGCCGCCTGAGTTCGGAACCCCATTTCATGGCCCGCCTTCCCCGCATCCTGCCCCTGATCGCCATCGCCATCGGCGGGGTCGTCGCCGTGCGCGCCGTCGGCGTCGCGCCTGGCCTGTTCGACGGGGCCAAGGCCTGGGCCGAGGAGGCGGTTCCCGCTGCGGCCGGCGCGCCGCCCAAGCCGGCTCTGCCCGGAACCTGTTCCGCCCTGTCTCCCGAACAACTGGCCCAGCAGGCGGGGATTTCGCCGGCCGAGCTGAAAATCATTCAGTCGTTGTCGCAGCGCCGCGCGGCGCTGGATGCGCGGGATCAGGACTTCGCCACCACCCTGCCGCTGATGGTGGCCGCCGAGCAGAAGCTGGACGCCAAGGTCAAGGCGCTTGAAGCCTTGAAGGCCGAGATGAAGCAGATGCTCGGCCAGGTCGACGAGCGCGAGAAGGCCGAGATCGACCGTCTGGTTCAGGTCTATTCCGCCATGCGTCCCAAGGAGGCCGCCCCGGTCATGGCGGCGCTGGAGGACCGGGTGCGCCTGCCGGTCGCCGCCGCCATGCGCCCGCGCACCCTGGCCGCCATCATGGCCCAAATGAGCGCTCCGCAGGCCAAGGAGCTGACCGAAAAACTCGCCGCCCGCTTCCAGGCCCAGCAGATGGCCGCCCGCGCCGCCGCCGCCGAGGCCGCGACGCCGCCGGCCGCGACGCCCGCCGCTTCTGCGCCCACCGCCGCGACGCCGCCCGCGACACCGACGGCTCAGCCCGCCACCGCCCCGACGACCCGTCCGACGCCGCGCCCGGCCGCCAGCCGTCCCGCTGCGCGACCGGCGGCTCGCCCGGCTGCGACCCCGGCGCGTCGTCCCGCCGCCACGCCTGCGGCGGCTCCCGCTGCGACCGGCCCGCAGGCCTATCAGCCGTCAGCCGCCCCCAACGCCCAGCCCCGTCAAATTGTGCAGTAACCTTAAGTGTGATCTCGGCGCTGACGTTTCGTCTCGACAGCGCGCGCTGTTCGACCAATGATCTTCGAACGCTCCGTCAGAGAGCGATGACATCGAGGATCCGCGCCATGATCGGCGAACTGCTTTACGTGGCGCACCGCATGCGCCGGGCCATCATACTCGCCGTTCCGGCGGTCGGAACCGTGATGATGGCCGCCGTCGCCCAGCACTATCATCTGCTGCCCTAAAGGTCTTCGAGCCCGGTTTGGCCCGGTTTCGGATTGGCAGGGCGCGCCTGCGCGTCTATCACCGCGCCTTCCCGAGATCTGAACCCGACCAACGCCATGTCCGACACGCCCCCCGATCGCCTTTCGGTCGACCCGTCCAGCCCGTACCACGACGCCGAGGTCCTGCAACGCGGCGTCGGCGTTCGCTTCAAGGGTGAAGAGAAGACCAACGTCGAGGAATATTGCGTCTCCGAAGGCTGGGTCCGTTTGGCGCTCGGCAACCGCGTGGATCGCAAGGGCAAGGCCCTGACCGTGAAACTGCAGGGTCCGGTCGAACCCTATTTCCAGAACGACTGAACCTACATAGGGTCCGGCTCTCATCTGAGTCCGGAGCCTGCCTATGTCCATCCGTCTGCTGACCGCCAGCGCCGTCGCCCTGGGTCTTGTCGCGTTTATTCCGGCGGCCCATGCGCAGGATGCGGCGACGGTGCAGCAGGCGATCGTCGTGCGCGACGCCGCGATGCGCTCGAATATCGCCATGGACTATGTCACCCAGCTGACGACACGGTTCGGCGCACGCCCGGCCGGCTCACGCGCCGAGCAGCAGGCCGCCGCCTGGGCCGCCGACTATCTGCGCGCCAACGGCTTCCAGAACATTCGCATCGAGGAGTTCCCGCTGGTCGGCTGGGAGCGGGGCGAAAGCTCGGCCGCCATCGTCGGCGACAACGCCCAGGCCCTGGTCGCCGCCGCCCTGGGCCACTCGCCGGCCACGCCGAGGGGCGGCGTCGAGGCGGAGATCGTGCGCTTCTCCACCTTCGAAGACCTGCAGGCCGCGCCCGAGGCCGCCGTCCGCGGCAAGATCGTCTATGTCGATCTGGGCCAGATGCGCCCGATGCAGGACGGCTCCGGATATGGCCCCCAGACCCGCGTGCGCGGCGCCGGCCCCGGCGTGGCGGCGGCGAAGGGCGCGGCGGCCTTCGTCATGCGCTCGGTCGGCTCTGACGAGGACCGGATGCCGCACACCGGCACCACACGCTATGTCGACGGCAAGCCGACCATTCCCGCCTTCGCCCTGGCCGCGCCCGACGCCGATCAGGTCAGCCGCCTGGTCGCCCTGGGTCAGCCGGTGCGCATGCGCCTGACCTCGACCGCCCGCACCTATCAGACGCACAGCCAGAACGTCATCGGCGATCTGCCCGGCGCCACGCGCCCCGACGAGATCATCGTCCTGGGGTCGCATATGGACAGTTGGGACCTGGGCACTGGCGCCATCGACGACGGGGCAGGGGGCGCCATCACCGTCGCCGCCGCCAAGGCCATCGCCGACAGCGGCCGCCGCCCGGCCCGCACCCTGCGCGTCATCTTCTACGGTTCGGAAGAAGTGGCCCAGCCGACCGCCCAGACTGGCAACGGCGGCGGCGTCTACGCGCGTGGCCAGGGCGCAGCGCTGGACAAGCATATCATCGCCGGCGAGAGCGATTTCGGCGCCGACCGCGTCTATGCCCTGCGCCTGCCCGCCGGCGCGCAAGGCTCGGACTTTCAGAAGGCCGCGACCCGCGTCCTCTATCCGATCGGCGTCCTGGCCTCCGATCGCGTCGAGACCGAAGGCGGCGTCGACGTCGGACCCATGGGCCCGCTGGGCGTGCCCTTCTTCGGCCTCGCTCAGGACGGAACCCGCTATTTCGACCTGCACCACACCGCCAACGACACGCTGGACAAGATCGACCCGGCGCAACTGAACCAGAACGTCGCCGCCTGGGCGGGCCTGCTGTGGCTGCTCGCCGACTCGGACGTGGACTTCCGGGCGATGAGGCCCGCCACCACGCCGACGACCCCGACACGCTGACGACTTGGAGACCCGGCCCGGTTCCGTCTATAGGAGCCGAACCGGGCCAGACCGGGCTGCGGGCGTGGCGAAACTGGTAGACGCAGCAGACTTAAAATCTGCCGGACGAAAGTCCTTGCCGGTTCGATCCCGGCCGCCCGCACCACTCCGAACGCTACTCGATCAAAACGGGAAGAAGATCGGGATGGCGACCATGGCGGCGATCCAGGTGATCAGATTCAGGGGCAGACCGACGCGGACGAAGTCCATGTAGCTGTAGCCGCCCATGTTGAAGACCAGCACATTGGTCTGATAGCCGAACGGGGTGGCGAAGGCGGCAGAGGCCGCCATCATGACGCACACCAGGAAGGGGCGGGGATCGACGCCCAGGCTTTCGGCCAGGGCTACGGCGATGGGGGTGATCAGGACCGCGACGGTGGCGTTGGACAGCAGTTCGGTGGCGAACAGCGTCACGCCGTAAAGCACGATCAGGGCGCCCAGCGGCCCCAAGGGGCGAATCACGCCGATCAGACGATCTGCGCCGGCGGACGCGAGCCCCGTCACTTCGATCGCCGTGCCGACCACGACCATCCCGGCGATAAGCAGCAGGATTTCGGGGCGCAGTCCGGCATAGGCCTCTTCGGGCGTGATGACGCGCAGCAGGATCAAGCCGACGGCGCCGGCGAAGGCCGAGGCAGCGATCGGCGCCCACCCCAGCGCGGCCGACAGGATCACCAGAACAAACACGCCGAGCGAGATCGCAGCCGGCCTCAGCCGCAGCGGACGGTCGGCGGCGCCATACAGTTCGACGTCGCCGAGATGCGCGTCGCCCGATCCGTCGACCTGGTTTCGTGATCCGCCCAGGCGCGGCAGGCCGAACGGCAGCAGGCGCTTGCGGCGATTGATGGCTTCGGCCTCTGCGCGACGACGCGCCTCTTCCATTTCCGCCAGACGCGCGGCTTCCGCCTCGTCCATGGCGACCGATCGACCCAGTTGGCGCGCGCCCACAAAATAGAGCCATAGGCCGCCGACGACGGCGATGGCCAATCCCACGGGCGTGATTTCGAACAGGCCGAAGACCGGCTGGCCGGCGTTGCGGGCCATATCGTTGACCAGCAGATTGGTCGATGTCCCGATCAGCGTCAGTAGACCGCCCATGACCGTGACGTGGCTGAGCGGCATCAGAAAGCGTTTGGGCGACAGGCGCAGCGACTGGGCCACGTCGCGGATCACCGGCGCGGCCAGAACCACCACAGGGGTGTTGTTCAGAAAGCCGCCGACCGAACCGCACAGGCCGATGACGATCCAGATGCCTCGGGCGCCGATCCGGGCGGAAAGCTGCGTCGCCTGTCGGATCAGCCAGCCTAAAAGGCCGGACAGTTCAATGGCGTAGGCGATAACGAACAGGCCGGCCAGCGCGATGACCGCGGGACTGGCGAACGCGCCCTGCACCTCGACCGGCCGCACGACGCCCAGCAGCAGAAGCACGGCGGCCCCCGTCAGGGCGACGACATCGGCCCGCATCTTGCCATGGATCAGGACGCCCACGACGGCGACGAGCACGGCGAGGGCGGCGATCTGGTCGAAAGTCATGATGCTGTGCAGACCGTCCCCCATCGCTCGCGTCAACCTTTTTCGGGTGAGCGCATCCCCCTCAGCGGTTCGCGTGTTAGGGTGGTTCCATGCTCGATCCGATTGCGTCGCCTCGTCACCAGCTCGTCGTGCTTGCAGTGTCCCTGTTGGCGCTCGCCGGCTGCCAGCGTGAGCCGCAGCCGGCGCCCGCTCCGGACAAAAAATCCGAAACGCCGCCGGTCGTGACGGTCGCGCCAGCGCCGGTCCTGGACCGCGCCGGCCTGCTTCAGGCCATGGACATCGCCGCCTCGGCCTTCGCCGCAGGGCGCGAGGTCGGGGGCGCCTCTCTGGCAGGACGTCGCTTTGTCGTGCGCCAGGCCTTTGGGTGCAGTGAGCCCGGCGACGCCGCCGAGGCTGCGACCGATGGGCTGGCGACAGTCGCTTGGGCGAAGGATCGCCAGAGCTTGAAGTTCAGCCTGGCGCCGACGGATTGGCTGCGGTCCGGCCTGATCGGAAACGACGACACCAGCCTGGAGGCGGTCGAAGGCTTCTGGTTGGCCCGGCCGTGGCTGCGCACCGAGGCCTGCCCGGCGCTGGCGTCCGCAGACTCGGCTTCAAGCCAGGCCTCGCCTCAAACGGCGGGTCTGGCCGCCGTATTCAAGCCAAACGGCGCGCGGACTGGCCGCCGAAACGGCCGCGCCTATGAGTTCACCCTGCGCGGCGAGGATGGCCAGCCGCCTGCGCCATCAGCACAGGGCTATCGTCTCGTGCTGGAAGGCCGGATGACCGCCTTCGCCGACGGCCGCGCTATCCACTGTCGTGCGGCAGCCCCTGATCAACGGCCGGTTTGCATCGGCGCAGTGCAACTCGACCGCGTCGCCTTCGAAGACGCCAACGGCCAAATGCTCAGCGAATGGCGCGACGGTTAGGTCTAGAACAGACTGACCGGAAAACCGATCAACCCTGATGACTGCAGATGCTCGATGCCCTCCATGACGGGGAGGGCGGCGAGGAACACCAGGCCGTCGCGCAGGGTGCGGACGAAGAAGGCGGGACGGATGGTCAGTTCGTCAGCGTCGCGCCAGCGGGCGGGATTGGGCAGGAAGCGCGGCGTGCGGGCGCAGTAGGCGGCGTAGGGCGCGCCGAAATGTTCGGCCAGCCAGGCCTCTTCGCGACCGACCGTGCGCAGGAAGACCAGGAAGGTCGCCACGGCGAAGATCGCGCCGATCGTCACGCTGCCGGTCTGGGCGCCGACTCCGAAGGCGCCGATGAAGCTGAAGACATAGAGCGGGTTGCGCGTGATGGAATAGGGGCCGCGATCGACGATCTCGGCCTTCTTGCGTCCGCCGATATAGAGCGAGCACCAGGCGCGGCCGACGATGGCGACGATGATCGCGGCCAGGCCCAGGCCTTCGACGCCCTCATGCCATTCGCCGTCGAGGGCGGCGACCGAGCGGACGCTGGCGGTCAGGACGATGAGGGCCAGCAGAACAAGACCGGCGAACCATTTGCGACGCCGCTGAACGACGTCGAGAGACAGGGCAGGGGGAACAGGGCTCATGGCGGGTCTGTTCACTGATGCTGCTGGGCGCGGACGAGCAGGGCGCGGGCCTCGGCCTTGCGACCACGGTCGGCGACGGCGCGACCGGGACGGGCGGGGGCGTCGATGGCCTTTTGCAGATAACGGGCGGCGCCGTTCCAGTCGTGTTCGCGCACCAGCAGATCGCCCATGAAGAAATTGGCGTCGACGTCGTTGGGCGCCATGGCCAAACCGCGCTGGAGGTAGTCGCGGGCGCGCTGGCGGTTGCCGAAACCGATCGGGGCGCCCGGCACCTGGGCGTAGAGCGAACCGAGGCTGACATAGACCGAGCCGTTCAGCGCGCGCGGGTTGATCCGCTCGGCCTGTTCCAGTTCGGTGCGCGCTTCACGCACCAGGCCCAAGGCGCCGATGCCGCCCTTCAGTCCGGCTTCCGATGCGGTGATGATGGCGTCCCAGACGAGAGGTTCGGCGCGGTTGGGGCATTGGGCCACGACGGCGTCGGCCTGGGTGTTCAGCCGCGCCATTTCCGCCATTCGTACGCCTTGCGGGACCTCGAAATTCACATGGTCCCACGACTGCTGGAGACCGCGCGCGCGGTCGTCGCAGGCGTCGGCATGAGCGACGGAGGCGACCGTCAGGGGGGCGGCCATCAGGGCCAGGGCGAACAGGGCGGTCTTCATGGCGTGTCTCTCCTTTTGTTCTGTGGTTCAGCCGGCGAACAGGGCGCGGGCCTTCAGGTCGTTTGATTTCAGGGCGCCGTCGATCAGGCCGGGCGCCAGGGCGTTAAGGCGGACGAACAGGCTTTCGGGGAAGCCGAGGTAGACGTCGCGGCGATCGCTGCGGATGGCGGCGACGATGCGGTCGGCGATCGGGTCGGGATCGTCGACAGCCATGCCGGTCAGGCGCGCATATTCGTCGACCTTGGCGGAGTTGAACGGCGTGGCCACCGCGCGGGGCGCGACATAGGTGACGCCGACGCCCGTGCCGGCCAGTTCGCGACGCAACGATTGGCTGAGCGCCCGCATCCCGGCCTTGGCGCTGGAATAGCTGGCGAAGTGGGCGAAGTTGATCGAGCCGAAAATGGAGCCGACGTTGGCGATCTGGCCGTGCTTGCGTGCCTTCATGCCGGGCAGGACGGCTTGGGCCAGACGCGCCGGCGCGACCAGATTGACCATATAGGTCGCCAGCAGATGCTCGGGCGTCTGCTGCTCCAGCGGGCCGAAATGCTGGATGCCGGCGATATTGATCAAAATGTCCCAGGCGCGGCCGCCGGCCAGTTCGGCGACGCTGTCCAGGCCCTGCGGAGTGGACAGGTCGCCCACCAGGGTGTGATGGCCCGCCACCGGCGCGCGGGCGACGATCGTGACCCGACCGCCCTCGCGCTCGATCCGCTCGACCACACGACGCCCCAAGGCGCCGGAGCCGCCGGTGACTAGGATGTTGCGATCCTCAAACTGCATCGACCGTTTCCCGCGCTGCGATGTGGGGGATGGAGGCGAAGACCCCGCCGAACAGGCCGAACATCACCTTGGCCATGTGGACGATGGCGGCGCGGTCGTCGGCGTCCGACACTCCGTCCAGCAGTTGCTTGAGGAACAGGATGTGATCCTGATCCAGAGCCCCGTGGGAAATCAGATAGGTGAACGCGGCGGGCGGGAGGCCGAGGCTCTGTTGCACGGCCTCGGCGCCGACGCTGGCCAGCTGAATGCTGGTGCCCTCCAGCACATAGATCATGCCGAAAAAGGCCATCGGATTGATGCGCTGGATGGTGTCATAAGCATAGGCCACCATCAGTTCGGTCGCGACGTTCGGGCCGTGCTGCACGGTCTGATCGGGGTCGCCGCCGGCGGCGCGGATGTCGTTCAGAATCCACTGCTCGTGGCCGGTTTCCTCGGCGATATAGTCGTCGAGCGCGGCCTTGAAGACGGCGTGATCATCGTCCAGCCGCGCCCGGGCGGCCTGCATCAGCGGCACGGTGTGGCGGACGTGGTGATAGGCCTGGGCCAGATAGGCGACGTAGGTGTCGCGGCTGATGCGGCCGGCCAAGCCGTCCCTGATCTGGGGGATGGCGGCGAAGGCGGCTCGCTCGGTTGCGGTCGCGGCGACCAAGGTTTCAAAAAACGACATGCGAACTCTCAGGCGGCTTGCGAGGGGGAGGGGGCGTAGGTGCGCAGCAGGGTCTTTCGACGCGGCCGACCGTTGGCGGTGACCTGACCGGCGGCGGGATCGAAGGGCGGCACCAGACGCCAGTCGCCGATGCGGGCGTAGTCGGGCAGGCGGGCGTTGGCGCGCGCGACGGCGGCTTCGACCTGGGCCGGTTCGGCGCCCGGCATCGCCACGATCAGGGCCGACAACGCCGCCTGCGCCTCGCCCATCGCCATGGCCTGAAGGATCTGGGGCTCGGCCAGAAGCTCGCTCTCGACCCATTCGGGCGCGACGTTGCGGCCGAAGGCGGTGATCAGGGTGTTGGCCTTGCGGCCTTCGATGGTGAGCCTTCCATCGGCGTCGAAGCGGCCGACGTCGCCGGTGTGCAGACGCTCCGGCGCTGGCGCCTGGCCGACGTAACCGAGGAAGGGATGGGGCGAGACCAGGATTTCGCCGTCGTCGGCCAGATGGACATCAAGGTGAGGCAGAGGCCGGCCGACCGTGCCGGGGCGGGCGTCGTCCGGACTGTTGAGCGCCACGACCGAGGCGCATTCGCTGAGGCCATAGCCCTCGACCACGGGCAGGCCGGCGTTGGCGGCGGCCTCCAGCAGGGCCGGGGACACGCGGGCGCCGCCGACCGCGATCATCTCCAGCCGATGATCCAGCCGCATCACGCTTCGAGCAGCGATCAGGCCGCGCAGCAGTTCGGGAACCAGGATCAGGGTCGTGGCGCCGGTCTGGACAACTGTGGTCAGCAGGCGCGCGAAGTCGGGGCGGAAGGCCTCGCCCATCCCGGCCTCGGCCAGGCTGGCGGCGTGATAGCGGCCGCCGGCCAGAAGCGTCGCATAGAGGCCGGCGACATTCTCCAGCAGCACCGCCAGCGGCAGCACCGGCAGATGCAGCCCGGCGCGGTCTCGGCCCAGGACCTGAACCAGAGAGGCGGCGACCGCCTCCATCTGATCCTGCGACAGGCAGACGCCCTTGGGCGCGCCGGTCGAGCCGGAGGTGTAGGTGATCTTGGCCGTGCCGGGATGCAGATCCCGCACCGGCAGCCCCGTCGGCGTCAGCCGGATCGGCGCGCCGCCCGCCGTCAGTTCGCCCGGAGCGCCCGGCGTGATCAGCAGCCCCGCGCCGGCGTCGGCCAGAGCATGATCGCGTTGAGCGGCCGTGAAGAAGGGCGGGATCGGCACGCTCGGTCGCTGGGCGAGGATCAGCGCCAGATCGACGACGACCCAGGCCGGCCCGTTGTCGAGCAGGACACCGACCGGAGATCGATCATCGGCCAGGGCGGTGGCCAGCTGACCGACCTGCGCCAGCAGTTCGGCCGCGGTCAGCGAACCTTCGGCCCACTGGATCACCACATCATCGGGCGTGGTGCGGGCGCGACGCGACAGGGCGTCCAGAACGGCGCTCATGAGCGATCCTCGTAGTGCAGACGGGTGCGGACGGCCCGTCCGACCGGCGCGGTTTCGGAGAAGTGATCCAGCGGTGCGGTCGCCGCGTCGATCGAGCCGGCCAGCACCACCGGATCGGTCTGATAGTAGGCGCCCCAGCTGCCGCCGCCGTCGTCGAGGCGGCGCGGATCGGCGCGCGCGAGTTGAAGCGCGCCCAGACCGGCCTTGTGGAAGATGCGGCGCAGTTCGTCGGTCGCGGTGGCGACGGCGAACCGGAGACCTTCGGACTGCAGATGATGGGCCATGGCGGCGAACAGGAAGACGGTCGCGCCCTGTCCGCTGGAGGCCAGGCTGCCGATCTCAACCACCTGCGCGCGGTCGATGACGGCGCCGATGGCCTGGCTCAGCACGGTCTCGACGGAACCGTCCAGATATTGTTCCAAGTACAGGGGCGCCTCGGCCGCGTGCCGGAAGCCGACGGCGGCGTAGATGACGCCCGCCTCGTCCTGAACGCTCATCAGGGTCGGGAAATGGGCCTGGATCTGGCCGCCATAGGCCTCGGCATAGGCCGCCTCAATGAACTGCTCCACGCGGCGACGTTCGCCTCGGCAGGGGTCGTCGAACCGGATGATGCGCGACGACAGCGTGCGGCGCACGCGCGGCCGAACCGGATCGGCGTCTTCGGGCAGGCGGAGTGGAAACATGCGGGCCTCGGGCCTGGGGACTTCGGGCCAGAGACGACGCGGTGCGGCGACCCCCACAAAAAAATCTTTCGCCGTCGCAATCGCGGTTGCCGCAGAGGGCGCAGCAACCCACGATGGGGTGGTGAACGCCTCTTCCGGTCCCCCTCAGCACGACCCGAGCCGACCGGCGCGGCAAGCCCTGGCGGACGCGTGGCTGGACAGCCGCCCCGCCTTGGTGCGCTTTCTGACGGCGCGCACGGGATCGTCGGCTGCGGCCGAAGATCTGGCGCAGGATGTCTGGGTGCGGCTGCAATCCATTACCGAGGAGGCCGCCGCCGAGGTCCGCCACCCGCAGGCCTTCCTCTATCGGATCGCCGCCAATCTGGCCCTGGATGCGTCCAAGGCGCAGCGTCGTGCCGGCGCGCGCGATCTGGAATGGCGGCGCGCTTCCGCTATCGATGATGCGGCCGAAGCCCAGGATGCGCCGTCGGCAGAGGACGCTGTCTGGGCCAAGCTGAAGCTGGAAAAGGTTGTCGCCGCGATTGACCGGATGCCGCCCAAGGCCGCAGAGGCCTTCCGTCTGCACAAGATGGCCGGGCTCAGCCAGGCCGAGGTGGCCGAACGGATGGGCGTCTCGCGCAGCGCGGTCGAAAAATACGTTTCCGCCTCGCTGAAGGAACTGCTGCTGCGGGTCGGTTGGCCATGACGACCGGATTTCGCCATTTTTCATTGAGGATGCGGCGCGACCGTGTCGTCTCTCCCCCAAAGCCCGCTCGGGCCCGGACCGGATCATGACCCAAGACGCCGTCATCAAGGACGAGGAGATCGCCGCCCAGGCCGCCGCCTGGGTCGTGCGTCTGCGCGCCGATGATGTGACGATTGCGGACATCGACGCGGCGACGGCCTGGCTCGATCAAGACCCGGCCCATCGGCGCGCCTTCGACGAGGCCGAGGGGCTGTGGGCGGCGTCGGATGTCCTAGACGACCGTTCCGACGTTCAGCCGGCGCCAGTCATCGACCTGTCGGCGCACCGCGAGCGGCGCAAGGGACCGGGGCGGCGATGGATGGTCGCGGTCCCGGCGATGGCTGCGGCCCTCGCCGCGGCGATCTTCCTGGGTCCGATGCTGCAAACCGCGCCGACCGTGGTGTACAGCACCGCGCCCGGCGAAACGCGGACGGTGACGCTGGACGACGGATCGCGGCTTGAGATCAACGGCGGCTCGACCCTGTCGGTGAAGATGGAGCGAGGACGGCGTCTGGTGCATATGGATCAGGCCGAGGCCACCTTCGACGTCGCGCATGACGCCGGCCGACCCTTCCTGATCAATGTCGGCGAAAGCCAGGTGCGCGTGGTCGGCACGGCCTTCAACATCCGCCGATCCGCCGATGACACCCAGGTGGCGGTGCTGCGGGGCGTTGTCGAGGTCAGCGACCTGAAACAGCCCGCGCGGCGGGTGCGTCTGACGGTCGGTCAGTCGGTGCAGCGCGACGACGCCGACGACCGGATGACCGTGGCCCCCGTCGATGTCCGCACCGCGGCCGCCTGGACCTTGGGGCGACGGGCCTATGACGATCGGCCGCTGCGCGAGATCGTCGCCGACCTCAACCGCGCCTTCGCCACGCCGGTGACCGTGGCGCCGAATGCGGCGAACCTGCGCTTCTCCGGCACGCTGGTGCTTGATGACGAAGCGGCGGTGATCGGCCGGCTGGAACGGTTCCTGCCGATCAAGGCCACTCGCGGGCCGCAAGGGGTTCGTCTAGAACGGCGCTGAACCTGCTTCGGACGTCGCGTTTTGGTACGAGCCTTCCTCTGCGCCCTGGTCGTCGTTTGCGGTGTGACCACGCCGTCGATCGGCATGGCCCAAGAGCGTTCGTCGCTTCAGGTGTCGGTCTCGCCTCAGCCGTTGCGGACGGCCGTTCTCGACTTCGGCCTGCAGGCGGGCGTCAGCATCGACGCCGCCGGAGCCGAGCGATGCGGCCCCACGCGCGGGGTGAGGGGCCGACTTTCCGTCGATGCCGCCTTGTCCAGATTGATGCTGGGCACGCACTGCGTCGCGACCCGCGTCGGCGACGGCGCCTACAGGATCGTGCGGATCGCCGCCGCGCCGCCTGCCGTGGCGCGGACGATCTCGGCGCCGCCCGCGCCCGTGACCCCGACGACGCTGGATGAAGTCGTGGTGACGGCGTCACGCACGGACAATCTGCTGCTGTCGCGCGCCCCCTACGGCCTGTCGTCGCTGGATGGGGTGACGCTGGAACGGGCCGGGGTCAGCGACCTTGACGGCGTCGCCGCGCGCGTCTCCGGCCTGACGGTCACCAATCTGGGGCCGGGGCGTGACAAGCTCTTCATCCGCGGCCTGGCGGACGGACCCGTTGCGGGACAGGCGCAAAGCCTGATCGGGCTCTATCTCGACGATGTGCGCCTGACCTATGACGCGCCCGACCCGGCGTTGCGTCTGGCCGACATCGAACGGGTCGAGGTTCTGCGCGGGCCGCAGGGGGCGTTGTACGGCGCCGGTTCGATGGGCGGCGTCGTCCAGATGGTCAGCCGCGCGCCGGACCTGGACGGCGTCTATGGGCGGGTGACGGCGGAGGGGGCGCTGACGGCTGGCGGCGCGCCGGGCGACGCCGTCGAGCTGATGATCAACGCCCCGATCCTGCGTGATCGCCTGGCGGTCCGGGTCGTCGGCTATGACGAGACGGTCGGGGGCTACGTCGATGATCAGGCCCTTGGCCTTAGCAATACCGGCGGTATGCATCGGCAGGGGCTGAGGGCGGCGGCGTTGCTGCGTCTGACGCCCGGCTGGACCTTGAAGACGGGCTTCCTGGCCCAGACCATCGACGTCGACGACAGCCAGTACGCCAACCTGGGCGGCGACCAACCCTATGCGCGTCGTCGCAGCCTGACGGAGCCCAGCCGCAACGATTTCGACGGCGTCTGGGCCTCGGTGGACGGAGATTTCGGTTGGGCGCGGCTTCGGGCCTCATCCAGCGTTCAGTCGCATGGGCTTGACGCGCGTTACGATGCGACGCCTGCGGCCGGACTGTTCGGACTGACGGGCGCAGCGGCGCTGGACCAGGCCGACGACCTGTCGGCAGCGGTGCATGAGGTGCGGTTGAACGGCGAATTCGGCGCGCGACTGAAATGGAGCGCCGGGCTGTTCTTCTCGGAATACACCCACACCCGCACCGTCGCGATCTCGGACGGGCAGGGCGGGCCGGGGGTCTATCGACAGCACAGGCGCGACCATGTGGACGAGGCGGCCCTATTCGGCGACGCCGCCTATGCGCTGAACGACCGCCTGAAGATCACGGCCGGCGCGCGCCTGTTCCGCATCGGGGTCGAGCATCGCAGCGAAACCGACGGCGATCCGACGCAGGTTTCTGAAGAAGACGCGCTGGTCGATATCACCCCGCGTTTGGTGATCGAGTATGACCGAGGCCCCTTCGTCTTCTACGCCCTGGCGACCGAGGGTTATCGCGGGCCGGGCTTCAACGCCGGCGCCGTGCCGGGCGGCGATCAGCAGCCCGCGCGACGGGTGAAGCCGGACGAGATCCTCGCCGGCGAGGCGGGCGCGCGCTTCACCCTGTTCGAAGGGCGACTGCGCGGGCGAAGCGCGGTCTTCGTCGCCGATTGGCGCAACATCCAGTCGGACCGGTTCGACGCCCGGGGTCTGCCCTTCACCGCCAATCTGGGCGACGGCCGCAATCGCGGCATCGAGGGTGAGGTCGAATGGCGCGACGGCCCATGGACGCTGGATGCGCATGCCGTCGTCAACGATCCCGAATTGACCCGACCGGACCCCGGTTTCGCGCTGGGGACCGATACGCGCCTGCCGGCGGTCGCCGATTTCAGCGTGCAGGCCGGCGTCGTGCATGAGGCGCATCTGGCGCATGCGACGGTGCGATCCGAGCTTCGCCTGGGCTATGTCGGCCCCACCGATATCGCCCTGTCGCCGACCTCCACCGGCGCCTCGGCCGGCTATCTGACCAGTTCGCTGGGCGTCGGCGTCGAGATCGATCGCTGG
Organism: Brevundimonas sp. SGAir0440; assembly: GCF_005484585.1. Taxonomy (NCBI): domain Bacteria; kingdom Pseudomonadati; phylum Pseudomonadota; class Alphaproteobacteria; order Caulobacterales; family Caulobacteraceae; genus Brevundimonas; species Brevundimonas sp. SGAir0440. The sequence continues at coordinate 1,293,472 of NZ_CP039435.1, forward strand.
GCGATCAGGGCGTCGGTGGACAATCTGTTCAACCGCAGCGACGACACCTTCACCTTCGGCAATCCCTTCTACGCCTCGGGCGACATCAGCACGCCGCAACGACCGCTCACCGCCCGCCTGGCCCTGACCGCCCGTTTCTGATCAGGCGGCGATGTGGAACAGGCGGCCCACGCCTGCGGTGATGGCCATGGCGAGCGCGCCCCAGAAGACCACGCGCAGAACCGATCGTCCGATCGGCGCGCCGCCTGCGCGGGCGCCCAGGGCGCCCAGCACGGCCAGACCCAGCAGGGCGGAAGCCGCGACCCAGATCGCCAGCGTGTCCAACGGCGCGACAACGGCGACGATCAGAGGCAGGGCGGCCCCGGCCGAGAAGGTGATCGCCGAGGTCAGCGCCGCCTGGATCGGCCGTGCGGTGGTGATCTCCGAAATACCCAGCTCGTCGCGCGCATGGGCGCCCAGCGCGTCATGCGCCATCATCTGGCGCGCCACCTCGGTCGCCAGATCCGGCGCGACGCCTCGCCCGACATAGATGCCGGCCAGTTCGCGCGTCTCCGCCTCGTGATCGCCGGCCAGTTCGACCGCCTCGCGCGCCAGATCGGCCTTTTCGGTGTCGGACTGCGAACTGACCGAGACATATTCGCCCGCCGCCATCGACATGGCGCCCGCCGCCAGTCCCGCCACGCCCGCGATCAGTATGCCGCCATGACTGGTCGCCGCCGCCGCGACGCCCACCATCAGACTGGCCGTCGACACCAGCCCGTCATTGGCCCCCAACACCGCCGCCCTAAGCCAGCCGATCCGATCGACCCGATGGGTTTCACTGTGGGACATGCGCCTTCTCCCTAATCGCCGCACCGAGCATGGACCGCGCGTTGGCTTGAAGCCAGGCGCGGCGGTTGGATTCCGACGATCCGGGCAACTTCGCGCGTCTTGCGACAACCGCTATGCTGCCGCGATGAGTCGGGCCGCGTCATGATCAAATATATCGGCTCCAAGCGCGCCTTGCTGGGGCATGTGACGGGTGCGGTGGCGGGGGTGCTGCCGCAGGGCGGGCGGGTGTGCGATCTGTTTTCGGGCACGGCGCGGGTCGGGCACGCCTTGAAGAAGCAGGGGTTTCAGGTCTGGTCGAACGACCTGAACGCCTATGCCCACGCCCTGGCGACGACCTATGTCCAGGCGGATCGGGAACGGTGGGTCGAGCGGGCCGAGATCGTGCTGGCCGAGCTGCGGACGGTGAAGCCCGAGGCGGGCTGGTTCACCCAGGCCTTTTGTAAGGATGCGCGGTATTTCCACCCGGACAACGGTGCGCGGATCGACGCCATGCGCGACCGGATCGAGGTCATGGGACTGGAGCCGGAACTCAAGGCCATCGCCCTGGTCAGCCTGATGGAGGCGGCGGACCGGGTGGATTCCACCGCCGGGGTTCAGATGGCCTATATGAAGCAGTGGGCGCCGAGGGCGCTGAAGACGCTGGAGCTGCGCACGCCGGACCTGGTTCCAGCCGTGGGCGGGCCGTGCCGCGCGACGCAGGGCGATGCGGTCGAGATCGCCGAACAGGTCGAGGCGGACCTGGTTTATCTGGACCCGCCCTATAACCAGCATTCCTATCTGGGCAACTACCATTGCTGGGAGAGCCTGGTGCTGTGGGACCGGCCTGAGACCTATGGGGTCGCCAACAAGCGGGTGGACGTGAGGACGCGCAAGAGCGCCTTCAACAGCCGGCCCGGCATCGGCCCGGCGCTGCGGACGGTGATCGAGCGGCTCAAGGCGCCGAACCTGATCGTCAGCTTCAACGACGAGGGGTATCTGAGCCGCGCCGATCTGGTCGAGATGCTGTCGGCGCGAGGCCATGTGCAGGTGCTGGAGATGGCGCATCCGCGCTATGTCGGCGCCCGGATCGGAATCCATAATCCCAAGGGCAAGAAGGTCGGGCAAGTCGGGCGGCTCAAGAATGTCGAGCACCTGTTCGTGGTAACCGAGCAGCCGGTCTCCTTGCCCGTGGCCGCATAGACACCAATGAAAACAACGAAGGGTAGGGCGGAACGCGAATCGCTGCGTGCCGTTGTGGGACTATGCAACCGCACCCGTACACCGCCCCCAAGACCGATCGCCCCGACGACTACCGTGTGCGTCCGGCGGCCGAGCCGCGCTCTTGGGCGCCGCGGACGGCGGATGCGACCTTCACCCACAACGCCGCGCGCTACACGCGGCCGGTCGAAGCGGCTCAACCCATCGAACAGATCGATGTCGAGCCCGAGGTGGCGCCGCCGCCACGCTGGATGATGGCGATCGCCGGGGCGGCAGTAGCGGCCCTGATGGGCGCCCTGCTGGGCGGCTTCCTGCACATCTGAGACGGCGTCAGGCCTCCTGCAACAGCGCCCTGATCGGCGACCAGCTGCGCCTGTGGGCGGGGCAGGGGCCTAGGGTTTTCAAGGCGTTCTGATGGATGGGGGCGTTGTAGCCCTTGTGGCTGGCGAAGCCGTACCCGGGATACTGGGCGTCCAGATCGATCATCAGCCGATCCCGCGCGGTCTTGGCCAGGATCGAGGCCGCCGCGATGGATAGCGACAACCCGTCGCCGCCGACGACCGTCTGGATTTCGCAGGGAAGCTTGAAGCGATAGTTGCCGTCGACCAGGGCGGCGACCGGCTGGACCTGCAAGGCCTCGATGGCGCGGCACATGGCCAGGCCCGTGGCGTGCAGGATGTTCAGTTCCTCGATCTCGTCGACAGAGGCGAAACCGATGCCCCAGGCGACGGCGCGGGCCTTGATCTCAGGCTCCAGTGCGGCGCGACGCTTTTCCGTCAGGGCCTTGGAATCGTCGATGCCGGGCGGCAGGTCGTCAGGGTTCAGGATCACGGCCGCCGCCGAGACGGGCCCGGCCCAGGGACCACGCCCGGCCTCGTCCACGCCGCAGACGTGACCGTTGACCCGCTGCATCAGCACATTTTCCAGCGCGAGGGTCGGGAAGGCTTTCGGATTTGCGGGGGCTTTAGCCATGGCTCGCCATCGCACGAACCTGGGCGTGACGGAAGCAGGTCGTCTGGTGATCGTTGACCATGCCGACGGCCTGCATGAAGGCATAGACGATGACCGGGCCGCAGAAGTTGAATCCGCGCTTTCTCAGGGCCTTGGCCATGGCGACGGACTGTTCGGTCTGGGTCGGGGCCTGGCGATAGTCGGCGTAGGGGGTCTGGATCGGCTCGCCGCCGACGAACGACCAAAGCCAGGCGGAGAAGTCCTCGCCGTCATCGCGCATCTGGAGCCAGATCTGGGCGCCCCGGATGGCGGCGTTGATCTTGGCGCGCGAGCGGATGATGCGCGGATCGTTCAGCAGGCGCTCAATGTCGGCTTCGTCGTAGCGGGCGACGATCTCGGGATCGAAACCGTCGAAGGCGTCGCGGATGCCCTCGCGTTTTCTGAGGATGGTGATCCAGGCGAGACCGGCCTGAAAGCCGTCGAGCACCAGCTTTTCCCACAGGGCGCGGGGATCGCGCTCGGGCACGCCCCATTCGGTGTCGTGATAGGCGACATAGAGGGGGTCTGTCCCGCACCAGCCGCAGCGGCCGCCGAGACCCTCTGAGGCGTGTGAGTCGGTCATGGCCTGACGTTGCCAGTCTGTTCCGATTGAGGAAAGGGTGTTGTGCCTCGAGGCAACGGAGAAAAAACACCGTCTAAAGTGTCTAATTCGTCTAATCTCGGAGGCTGGGCTCGGGTGGATGCGGTCAGGTTTTGCGGCCTCTGGTGTAAAACCGCGCATAGTAGAGGCGTCGGCGGCGGGGGCCGGTCGATTGACGCTGGTCGCAAGCAAAATACTGAAATGTTTGTGGAAATTTCGCGGCGATACGATGGATGGCGTCGCTTGATCCCTCTCCCATTGGGAGAGGGCTTGAGCGCACGGCGGCGATAGCCGTCGTTCTGGCGCGAAAGTTTGAGGGTCGGATTGTGCGAACTGGCCCCCGTCCGACCCTCATCCGGTTCTGCGGGCCACCTTCTCCCAGCGGGAGAAGGAATATCGCGGGCTTCAGTCCCGGACCAATCCGCCGTCCACGACTAGGTTCTGGCCGGTGACCGCGCGGCTCCAGGGGGAGGCGAAGAAGAGGACGGCGTCGGCGAACTCTTGCGGGGTCGTGACGCTGCGCAGCGGGGTCATGCCGGCGATCAGGTCGAAGACGGCCTCGGGCGTGGCGGCGCTGGCGTCGGTGGTGCGCAGTAGGCCGCCCGAGACCATGTTGACGGTGACGCCGTCGGGGCCGAGGTCGCCGGCGGCGGTGCGGGTCAGGCTGAGCAGGGCGGCCTTGGCGGCGGTGTAGTCATGGTAGGGCACGACCGGATTTTGAAACAGGTTGGTGCCGATGTTGACGATGCGGCCGAACCGGGCGGCGGCCATGCCGGGCGCGGTCGCCTGGATCAGGTTCAGGGCGCCGCGCACGACGGTCGAAAACTGGCGATCCATCTCGTCCCAGCCGATGGCGGTCATTTGGGAGCGGGCGTCGCCGTTGAAGCTGTAGTCCAGGGCGTTGTTGACGACGGTGGTGACGGCGGCGCCGAAACGGCCTTGCGCGGCCGCGACCATGGCGTCCACGGCCGCGCGGTCGGTCACGTCGGCCTGGAGGGCGAGGGCGCGCTCGCCGATCTCGGCGGCCAGGGCGTTCGCGGCCTCGCCGCTGTTCCTCCAGTTGATGACGACGCGAGCGCCTTCGTGGGCGAAGGCGCGGACGCAGGCGGCGCCGACGCCGCGCGCCCCGCCGGTGACGAGGACGATCTGATCGGCGATCTTCATGGGGGGACTCACACGTTGGAGGAGGGGAGGACGTCCTCGCCCATCCAGGCAGGTTTGCGCAAGCGCACCGGGCGGCCGTTCACGGTCAGGTCGCCGTCGAGGCGGTCGACGCGCAGCAGGGCCATGGCCGAACCGTCCTGACCCGAGAGGACCTCGCCCGCGCGCAGTTCGCCCTTCAGCACCTCGGCGCCGAAGGCGGGGGGCGGGCCGTCGAAGTCCAGCGGCAGCATCCGGTTCTTGATCGTGCCTCGGCGCTTCATCCGCGAGGTCGTTTCCTGGCCGACGAAACAGCCCTTGTGGAAGTCGATGCCGTTCAGCAGGTCGAAGTCCGCCTCGATCGGATAGGTCTTGTCCTGGGGCGCGTCGGCGGTCGGATCGGGCAGGCCGACGGACAGACGGTGGGCGTCGTAGTCGGCCTCGGCGGCGTCCGCAGTCGCCTCGCCATAGAGACGGCCGCCCATCAGGGGCGTGCGGGGGTCGGGGATGAAGCCGGCGGGCGCCTCGGGCCAGGCGGCGAAGACCGGGCGGTCGTCGGCGGCGACCTGAACCTTGGCGCGCAGCCTGTACATCGACAGCCGCTGTATCATGGCGTCGCGGCGGTTGGCGGCGACATCCAGCAGGACGCCGTCAGCCTGTCCCAGAAGGAACAGGTCGAACAGCAACCGGCCGGGCGGGGACAACAGGGCGCCGAAGCGCAGCTCGCCCTCGGCCAACGTCTCCACATCCTGGGTCAACAGATTGTGCAGAAAGGGTTTCGCATCCTCGCCCGTGACGGAGATCAGGGCGCGACTGTCGAGACGGGCGATGGGCATGGGGCGAAGATAGGGCGCACGGCGTGGCTTCAGAAGACGCCGCGCCGAATTTAGGCGACAGCGACCGCCGCTTCCTCGAGGCGAGGATCGAAGGTGCGCCAGTCGCTGGCGCCCCAGGCGGTGACGCGCATGACCAGGTCGACGATGTTCATCGGCTTGGCGATGCAGTCGTCCATGCCGGCCTGTTCGTACTGGGTCAGCTGTTCCGGCAGGGTGTTGGCGGTCAGGGCCAGGATCGGCGTGCGGCCCACGACGCCGGGCAGGGCGCGGATGGCGCGGGTCGCTTGGACGCCGTCCATCACGGGCATCTGGATGTCCATCAGGATCACGTCCCAGTCGCCGGTGCGGGCGGCCTCGACGCCTTGTTCGCCGTCGTTGGCGGTGGCGCAGGCGATGCCCTGGGCCGTCAACACCGCCATGACCAGGGCGCGGTTGCTGTCGTGATCGTCGACATAGAGGACGCGCAGGGCAGGGGCGTCCTCATTGGCCGGCGGGGCGGGCTCGGCCGGGGTGTCTGAGGGCGCCAGGGGAACGACGTTGTCGGCCGACAGGTCGATCATGTCGTTGACGACGGACAACAGGCGCTGGCCCGCGCCGTTGATGCGGGCGGCCTGATCGGCCTGTTCGTCGGGCAGGCCGGCCTTGGACAACAGGTCGGAGAAGCCGATGACCGCATTCAGGGGCGTGCGCAGTTCGTGCGACATGTCCGTCAGGAACTTCTGCCGGGCCTCGGCCATCGCTGTCTTCTGCTCGGCGGCGACGCGGGCCTGTTCGGCCTCGATCCGTTCGGTCACGTCGATCTCGTTCAGCAAGACGCCGAGGTGGCCCGTAACGGGGTCCGTCACGGGACGAATGTCCAGATGGTGCCAGCGCACGCCCTCGCGCGTGATGATCTCGCAGACGTCGGAAATCGCTGATCCCGACAGGGCGGCCGCCAGCATGGGCTGGGCGCGCTCGGGTTCGGCGAATCGGGCCTCGAAGGGGTGCGCGGTCGATCCGTAGGCGGCGAAGGCCGACGGATTGGAGAAGATCGGGCGGGCTTCGCTGTCGAACAGGGTGATCAGGGTCGAGGTGTGGCGCAGGGCCTCGACCGCGCGACGCTCCTCGTTTTCCACCGCAATCGGCGCGGCCTCGAACAGCAGGACAGGCGTACCGTCCGTCAGGCGATAGGTCGAGATCACCGCGGACACCGTCAGCGGCCGCCCGTGCGGGTAGAAGGTCCAGTCTTCCGTCAGGGTCTCGCCATTGGCGGTCTCGCGCGCCAGACGCTCGGTGCGGGCCAGGACGGCGGGGGAGACGTTGCTGAAATCGCGCGCCAGGAGGGCGTCGAGATTGTCGGACCCCCAGAGGTCGAGCGCGGCCGCATTGGCGTAGACGCCGCGCAAGGCAACCGGATCAAACATCCAGATCGGTCGTTTCAGCGCGTTCCAGGCCTGCATCGACGGCGTGCCCTTTCCAGCGACGGCGTTACGGATTTCACCGTAGGGCCAAGGGCTTAAGCTTCGGCTAAGCTTTCGGACGATCCTGGGTTGTCACCGCATATCGCGCGACGACGCCGTCCGGCTGAAAATCGTGTTCGGCCAGCCGGTCGAGCGACATCAGGACGCGGGTCGTGAAGGCGTCAGGGTCGCCATCCTCGATCGCCGGGCGCAGCCAGTCGGTGACGACGGCGCGGGCGGGATAGGTTCCAACGGGGCCGGGAATGCTGAGCGCGACCTCGATCCCTTCCGCGACCCAGCCGGCGACGGTCACGAAGACGTCGGGCGAGGCCAGGAAGTCCGAGCGGCGCAGGACATACAGGGTGATGACCCCGTCCTCCACGCCGTCGGGCCGAACGATGACGCCGCTGCGATCCGGCCGCCAGTCGTCGGACAGCTCGACCACACGCCACAGGCAGAACCAGATGCGGCAGGTGTTCGGCCGGATTGCGTGGACCGAACAGCCGGCGCCGTCGACGCAATAGGCGCACAGCTCGCCCGTCGGCTTGGCCAATTCCGGCAGGTTCAGCGGAATGACCCGGCAGCATTCGACGCAACCGCCGCAGCTCCGGCCGGGAAGGAGGGGCAGGCTCACCCGGCCGAACGCTCCAGCCGGGCGATGCGGCGGTCCATGTCGGCGACGACCGCCTCCAGCCGGGCCTTTTCGGAGGCCATGTCGATCGGCGTGCCATCCTCGTAGGAAATCGTCGCGCCCTTGGCGATCAGATCCAGCCGGTAGATGGCCGTCACGCGCTGGGCCTTGAAGCGTTCGAGGGCAGCTGTCTCGGCGGGATCGGGCGTCTGGCTCATGCGCGTCGCTGTAGCGCATGGAGCCTTCCTGTGGAAACACGCGTTTGGCGCTGAACCGCAGATAGAATCCCTGTATCCGTCGACGGATGATCGGGCGGTTTCCCATCCTGTACATCGCCGAGGCGGACGCCGAGGACGCCGTGCTGTCCTCTGGCGTTCTGGCGCATCTGGTCGAAAGCCTGCCGCACGCGACCTTCACCATCGTCGGATCGGCCGCCAGCGCGCCGCTGTTCGCCGATACGCCGCGCCTGACGAAGTTGATCGTGCTGGAGCGCGAGGGCCATTTCGAATGGATCGCCCTGTGGAACCAGGTGCGGGCGACCAAATGGGGCCTGGTCGTGGACATGCGCGGCTCGGACCTGTCGGGCAAGTTGAGGCGGCACAAGCGCGCGGTGCGGGGCAAGGATCAGCCGGGCCTGCATGCGGTCGAGGCGGCGGCGGCGGTGCTGAAGCTGGATCCGGACGAGATTCCGGCGCCGAAACTCTATGTCTCGGATGAGACGCGGGCCCAGGTCGAGGCGCTGATCCCGGCGACGGGCGGTGACGGGCCGATCCTGGCGGTCGGGCCGGGCGTGGAATGGATGGGCAAGCGCTGGCCGGCCGAACGCTACGCCAAGGTGGCGGCCAAGCTGCTGGCCGACGACGGACCTCTGGCGGGCGGGCGGCTGATGATCGTGGGCGAGGAGATCGACCGCGAGGCGGCGCACACGATCCGCTACGCCGTGCCGCGCGCGCGGGTGATCGAGCTTCAAGGCAAGCTGACGCGGCTGCAGACGGTCGCGGCCCTGTCGACGTCGGTGCTGTACATCGGGGCGGACTCGATCTGGACCCAGCTGGCCGTGGCCTCGGGCGTACCGGTCGTCGCCGCCTTCGGGCCGTCGGATGAGACCGTGCGCGGACCCTGGAAAGGCGAGGCCGTGCGCGGGCCGCGCACCTATGACGAGTTCAAAAAGCTGGATCCGCGCCTGAACCAGGCGATCCAGCATATGATGGACCTGCCGTGGGAGCGGGTGCTGAAGGCGGCGCAGCGAGTGTTGAAACGTTGATCATGTCTTCCGTCATCCTCGGGCTTGACCCGAGGATCGAGGGTTCCGCTGAGCGGTGGTTCCGGTAGAAGCATGGCGTCAATGCGTCGCCTGTCGCGATGCGGACAGTCCGATCCTCGGGTCAAGCCCGAGGATGACGGAGTGAAAGAAAGGACGTCGCCCCATGACCCAGACCTATGACCTGATCGTCCGTGGCGGCGAGGTGGCGAACCATGCGGGGCGGGGCATGGCGGATGTCGGGGTGATCGACGGCAAGATCGCCTTCATCGGCGACCTGAGCCAGGCCTCGGCGGGCGAGGTCTTCGACGCGACGGGTCTGACGGTCCTGCCCGGCGTGATCGACACCCAGGTCCATTTCCGCGAGCCGGGGCTGGAGTGGAAGGAAGATCTGGAGACGGGAAGCCGCGCGGCGGCCCTGGGCGGCGTCGTCGCCGTGTTCGAGATGCCGAACACCAACCCCAACACCACCGATCCCGACACCATGGCCGACAAGCTGGCGCGGGCGAAGGATCGGATGTGGACTGACCACGCCTTCTACGTCGGCGGCACGCATGAGAATGCGGACTATCTGGGCGAGCTGGAGCGGTTGCCGGGCTGCTGCGGGGTCAAGGTCTTCATGGGCGCCTCGACCGGGGACCTGCTGATCGCCGACGACGAGGGGGTGAGGAAGGTCCTGTCCAATGTACGCCGCCGCGCCACCTTCCACTCCGAGGACGAATACCGCCTGGTCGAGCGTCGCGGCCTGGCCCGCACCGGCGACTGGACCAGCCATCCCGAGGTGCGCGACGCCGAGAGCGCCATCCGCTCCACCCGGCGCCTGGTCGGCCTGGCCAAGGAGACGGGCGCGCGCATCCACGTGCTGCACGTCACGACCCGGGAAGAGATGGAATATCTGCGCTTCCACAAGGATGTCGCCACCGTCGAGATCACGCCCCAGCACCTGACCCTGGTCGGACCGGAAGCCTATGAGCGGCTGGGCAGCTATGCCCAGATGAACCCGCCGATCCGGTCGCAGGAGCATGTGGACGCGCTGTGGCTGTGGGGGATGCAGCAGGGCGTGGCGGATGTGCTGGGCTCCGACCACGCGCCGCACACCAAGGAAGAAAAGGCCAAGCCCTATCCGGCCTCGCCGTCCGGCATGCCGGGGGTGCAGACGCTGGTGCCGCTGATGCTGACCCATGTCGCCAATGGACGGTTGAGCCTCGAGCGGTTCATCGACCTGACTTCGGCGGGGGCGCAGCGGGTGTTCGGCACGGCGAACAAGGGGCGGATGGCCGTCAGCTATGACGCCGACCTGACCATCGTCGATCTGAAGGCAAAGAGAACAATTAGACACGACCAGCAGGCGACGCGCTGCGGCTGGACCCCGTTCGACGGGGTGGAGGCGACCGGCTGGCCGATGGCGACCATCGTGCGCGGGCGGGTGGTGATGCAGGACGGCGAATTGATCGGATCGGCGCACGGGCGGCCGGTGCGCTTCATGGAGACGCTGTGAGGGAAAGGCTCGGCCTGATCGGTTTCGGCGCCTTTGGGCGGCTGACGGCGCGGCATCTGTCGGCCGGGTTCGATATCCTGGCGCATGATCCGGCGGCGAGCGATGACGAGTGCCTCGTGACCCTGACCGATCTGGCGACCGCTGCGGCCTGTCCCACGGTGGTGCTGGCCGTGCCGGTCGAGGCGTTGGAGGCGACGCTGATCGCCATCGGCCCGCACCTGAGGCCCGACGCCCTGGTCATCGACGTGGGCTCGGTGAAGGTGAAGCCGGCGCAGGCGATGGAGGCCCTGCTGCCGCCCGGCGTGCGGATCGTCGGCACCCATCCTCTGTTCGGGCCGCAGAGCGGCAAGGACGGCATCGCGGGCCTGCGGATCGCCGTGTGCGAGGTGCGGGGCGCAAGAGACGCTCGCCGCGTCGCCGCCTTCTGCCGCCGCGCGCTGGGGCTGAGGGTGTTTCAGGTCAGCCCCGAGGACCATGACCGGGAGGCCGCGACGGTGCAGGGCCTGACCCATCTGATCGCCCACGTCCTGATGGCGATGGAGCCCCTGCCGACGCGTATGACCACCGCCAGTTTCGACCGGCTGATGCAGGCTGTCGACATGGTCCGCCACGACAGCCCCGCCGTCTTCCGCGCCATCGAACGCGACAACCCGTTCGCGGCCGAGGTGAGAGAGCGGTTCTTTGCGTTGGCGGATGAGGCGCGGGGCGGGTTGGACTAACTTTAAGGCAAAGTTCTCATGATCGCCATTCAGCCCCCCGGCGGATGGCAGGGGCGAGGACCAGAAGCGAGAGCGTAAAACGATCCGAGTGGCGTGTCATAGCGCATGAGCTCCATCTCTTCGCCGACCAGGCACGAAATGCGTCTGTACACTTTGATCCTGGCCAAGCGGCCTTCCACATCAACGATAGCCGCAGGAGCATTGCGCCGTTCGCTTCCGGCGACATCGAACGAAATCACCTTGCCCTTGGTGGATTGCGGCGCGCTAACAAAGGCTACCACCATCGCCATCACGACGGCGAGTACGATTACAATGAGCGCTCCACCAAGAGCGACCTTATGAAAGGTCCATACCACCCGAAGTTCGTTGATCACCCTGCGCATGCTCAAGCGAGCCTCGGTCGCCTGAATAGTTTTTTCAAGCCGGTCAGATGTTGATGACGATTAATGCGCCCGGATGAACGCCCCTACATCCTCAGCCACGCCTGGCGCCAGCGGTAAGGCCGGGTCGGCATAGGTCGCCAGATTGGCGGCGCGGTCGGCGGGGGCGGTCTTGAGGAGGTGGTTGACGCCGTCCCAGAGTTTCAACGTGGCTCTGGGGTTGGCGGCGGCGAGGGCTTGCGCGTCCGTAGTGCCGATCTGGAGGTCGGTGGTGCCCTGGCCGATGAAGACCGGGCCGTCGTAGGCGGCGAGCAAGGCGGCGGGGTCCAGCGCGAACCACGAAATCAGGAAGGGCTGGACCGACGGGCGGAACAGGGCCGCCAACGCGGGCGGCGTGTCGGCGACGGTGCGGCCAGCCTCCAACTCGCTCAAGGCGGCGAAGGCCTGGGGCTTCATCGGCTCGGGCAGGCCGGCGTCTAGTTGTTCTCGGATGCTCGCGCCCGCCGGGCGACCGGCGCCGGCCAGCAGGATCAGGCCGCAGACCTTGTCGTCTCCGCCGTCGACCGCCTTCAGCGCGACCAGGGCGCCTTCACTGTGGCCGATCAGCCAGGCGCAGGGCTGTCCCGTTCGCGAGGCGGCCTCGGCGGCCCAGGCGCGCGCATCGTCGGCCAAGTCTGTGAAACGCAGCTTGGTTTCGTCGAACCCGGCGGCTGTGCTGGCCGCGACGCCGCGCTTGTCGATGCGCAGGGTGGCGACGCCCTGTTCCGCAAGTCCCTCGGCCAGCAGGCGATAGGTGGAGGCGGCGACGCCCATCGGGCTGTTCCCGTCCCGATCGGTCGGGCCTGAGCCGGGCAGAATGACGGCGACGGCCGTCGGCGCCTCCGGCGTCAGCAGCGTGCCATGCAGGGGCGCGGGCTGGGCGGGCAGGGCGATGTCGGTGGAGACCGGGCCGGCAAGCAGGCTGGCGGCGAGAAGGGCGTGGGTCAGCATCAGCATGGCAGTCTCCTTCAGAAGGGTTGGCGGTCGGGATCGGCGCGCCACACGCGCCAGCTTTCAAAGATCGAAAGGCCTGCGACCACGATGACGGCGGCGATCAGGGCCATGACGCCATAGGGCGAGGGCGCAAGCGGCGCGGCGATCAGGCCGGTCAGACCGACCAGACAGAACAGCCGGCCGGCCAGACGGTTCGAGCGATCCCAGGCCAGGCGGCTCTTATAGTTCCAGGGGGTGCGCACGCCGATCAGGGGATTGGGCGCGACACGGCCGAGGAAGGCACCGGTGACCAGCAGGATCAGCGACAGGGCGCCGGTCATGACGGCGGGGCCGCTGTCGACGGTCGCGTGCCCCAGGCTGGCCCAGGTGATCATCTGGCCGATAGCGGCGAAGATGAAGACGGTCAGCCCCTGACCGATCCGCATCGAGCGACGCCGTGAGGAGTCACCCTGATCCTCGGCGCGCAGGGCGACCAGACCCAGGCCGGCGGCGGCGATGAAGCCGATCACCGCCATGCCGCCCGCGAAGGTCGCGAACTCCACCCGGTCGCCCCAGCGATCCACCTGCCAGTCCGCGTTCCAGTGCATCGGCATCGGCGTCGTCGGGCCGTTGACGCCGATGTAGAGGGCGAACGCCGCCTGCATGCCGAAGACGGCGAGGGTCAGATAGTCCAGCAGGGACAGGCGATCCTTCATCGGCGTGTTTCCTTTGAGGGGTGGGGCAGGGGGCCGGTCGCCTCGCCGGTTCCGACGATGTCCATCAGAAAGGCCATCGCCTCCTCGACCGCCGAGATTTCCAGGCGATAGCGGATGGTCTGGCCCTCGCGCTCCGGGCTGACCAGGCCGGCCTCCTTGAGGGCGTTGAGGTGGCCGGTGATGGTGGGCCAGCTCATGTCAAAGGCAGCGGCGATATCGCCGGAGGCCAGCGGACCGGCGCGCAACATGGCGATGATGCGACGACGCACCGGATGCGACAGGGCCTTGAACAGCGTGTTCATAGCAATCTTCCTAATTAGGAAATCAGCTAAATGCAATATGTCGCGGGTGCGGCGGATTGCATTGCGCCCACCGATCGGGCTAGGGACGCGCAACTTGATTTTGAGAATGCGTATCAAAATGCTTTGCCTTCGCCGTGCCTCCGTTCTTTTGACCGCCAGCGCCCTTGCGCTGACGCTCGCCGCGCCGGCCCTGGCGCAGCAGGCGGCGGCCCCGGCGGAGCTGGGCGAGATCGTGGTGACGGGATCGCAGGTGCGGCTGACGGCGCCGGCGGCGGGCGGTCAGGTGGCGCGCGGCGGGCGCATCGGTCTGCTGGGCAATCTGGGCGTGATGGACACGCCGTTCTCGACCGCCAACTACACCGAAAAACTGGTGCGTGATCAGCAGGCGCGCGGCATCGGCGACGTGCTGCAGAACGATCCGACGGTGCGTGTGTCCAAGGGGTTCGGCAACTTCCAGGAGCTGTATATCGTTCGCGGCTTTCCGGTCTATTCGGACGATATGAGCTACAATGGGCTCTATGGCGTCTTGCCGCGCCAGTTCGTGGCGGCCGAACTGGTCGAGCGGGTCGAGGTGTTTCGCGGGGCCTCAACCTTCCTGAACGGCGCTGCGCCGGGCGGAACGGGGGTCGGCGGCGCCTTCAACCTGACGCCGAAGCGGGCGGGCGACGCCCCCCTGACGCGCCTGACCGGGGGCGTGTCGGGCCGTGACGAGATCTATGCCGCCGCCGACCTGGCCCGCCGTTTCGGCGACGACGGCGAATGGGGTGCGCGCCTGAACATCGCCAGCCGTGCGGGCGAGAGCGCCGTGAAGGACGAGACCGGCCAGCTGCGGGTCGTCGGCCTGGGGCTGGACCGCCGAGGCGATCGCGCCCGGTTTTCGGCCGATCTGGGCTGGCAGGATCACCGGATCGATGCGCCCCGCCCCAGCGTGACGCCGGGAACCGCCATCCCGGACGCGCCCTCGGCCGACAAGAACTTCGCCCAGCGCTGGACCTACACCGACGAGGAGCAGCTGTTCGGCGCCGTGCGCGGCGAGCTTGACCTGACCGACAGCATCAGCGCCTGGGCCGCCTTCGGCGGGCGTCAGGGCGAGGAAGACAACAGCCTGGCCAATCCGCGCGCCGATGCGGCGGGTGCGATCCGCGGCTATCGCTTCGACAATATTCGCGAGGACACGGTGTGGTCGGGCGACATCGGCGTGCGCGCCGACCTGACGACTGGCCCGGTCGACCATCGCCTGGTCGCCTCGGCCTCGCAGATCCAGTCCAAGTCCAAGAACGCCTGGGCGGCGTCGAACTTCGCCGGCTATGCGATGGGAACGCTGACCAGTCCGCTGCTGTCGCCGGCGCCGACCATCACGAGCGTCTCGGGCGATCTGGATGATCCCAACGTCACCGAGCGGGTCAAGAACACCAGTTTCGCCGTCGCCGATGTGCTGTCCTTCCTGGATGGACGGCTGCTGGCGACCGTTGGCCTCCGCTATCAGGAGATCGAGACAAAATCCTACACCTACGCAGACGGATCGAGCCTGTCCTCCTATTCCAGCGACGCGACGACGCCGGCCTTCGCCGTGGTCTACAAGCCCAACGACGCGATCTCGCTGTACGCCAACTATGCTGAAGCCCTGGTTCCGGGCACGACCGCACCGGCGGTGGTCAATGGCGTGACGGTGGCGAACGGCGGCGAAGTGCTGTCGCCGTTCCGCGCCGAGCAGGCCGAGATCGGCGCCAAATACGACGCCGGTTCATATGGCGGCACGCTGAGCGTCTTCCGCACGACCCTGCCCAGCGCCTTCTTCGATCCGAATACCGCTGTCTATTCGGACGGCGGCGAGCAGGAGAACAAGGGCGTCGAGCTGACCGTCTATGGCGAACCGGTCGCAGGCTTGCGTCTGATCGGGGGCGCGACATGGCTGGACGCCGAGATCAATCGGTCGCTGACCGCCGCCAATGCGAGCAAGTCGGCGATCGGCGTGCCGGACTTTCAGGCCAATCTGAACGTGGAGTGGGACGTGCCGATGGTCAGCGGCCTGACGGTCGAGGGCCGGGCGGTCCATACCGGCGCCCAGCCGGCCAATGCGACGAATACGCTGGAGCTGGAGAGCTGGACCCGGTTCGACGCCGGCGTGCGCTACGCCTTCGTAGCGGGCGACAAGCCGGTGACGCTGCGCGCGCGGGTCGAGAATGTCGCGGACGAGGATCAGTGGGTCGCCGTCGGCGGCTATCCGGGATCGAACTATCTGACGCTGGGCGCGCCGCGGACCTTGCGTCTGTCGGTCTCGACCGAGTTCTGATCCGCGTCGGCCGATGCACGCCCGGACGATCCGCGCCTGGACCTGGACGCACAAGTGGTCGAGCCTGATCTCGACCCTGTTCCTGCTGATGCTGTGCGTCACAGGACTGCCGCTGGTGTTCAGCCATGAGCTTAACGAGGCGCTGCTGCATGAGCCGTGGGCGCCGAAGAACCCGGGCCGACTGCTGACGCTGGATGAGGTGCTGGCCGCCGGTCTGGCCAAACATCCGGGCGAGGTTCCGGCCTTCATGAGCTTCGACGAAGACCGGCCGGTGGTGAACGTCACCAGCCGCGCCCCTGACGCCCCGGCCGGCAAATACAGTTTCGAGCCCATCGATCAGACCAGCGGCGAGGGCGCGCCGCTGGTCGCCGGTCATCCGGTGATGGAGTTCCTGCTTCAGCTGCACACCGACATGTTCCTGGGGCTGCCGGGAATGCTGTTTCTGGGCGCGATGGGGCTGTTGCTGGTCGTGGCCGTAGTGTCGGGCGTGGTGCTGTATGCGCCCTTCATGCGTCGGCTGCCGTTCGGGACGGTGCGGGTCAAGAAGGCGGCGCGGACGCGGTGGCTGGACTATCACAATCTGCTGGGCGTGGTGACGGCCGCCTGGGTGTTGGTGGTGGGGCTGACGGGTGTGGTGAACACTCTGGCCACGCCCATCCTGGCCTATTGGAAAGAGACGGCGCTGAAGGAGTTGACCGTCGCCTACGATGCGCCGGCGCCCGCGCAGGGGCGGGCCTCGCTGGATGCGGCGGTGGAGCGGGCCAAGGCGGCGCTGCCGGGCATGAGCCTGCAGTTCGTGGCGTTTCCGGGAACCGACTATTCGACCGACCACCACTATGCCGTCTTCTTCCACGGCGACACGCCGCTGACGACGCATATGACGACGCCGGCCCTGATCGACGCGCGGACGGGGGAACTGGCGGCGGTGGCGCCGATGCCTTGGTATGTGAAGACCCTGTCGCTGTCGCAGCCGCTGCATTTCGGCGACTATGGCGGGCTGGCGCTGAAGATCCTGTGGGCGCTCCTGGACATCGCCACCATCGTGATTTTGGGGTCCGGTCTTTATCTTTGGCTGGGCAAGGGGAGGCGGAAGGCGTGAGCCGTCGCCGTCACAACCCGAGGGATCTGAGCCTGTGGGCCATCTTCCGCGCGCCCATCTCCCTGTTCGCGCTCAGCCTGATCGGGCTGGTGGGCGCGCTGTTGCAGGATGGGGTGTGGGACTGGGCCTTTGCGGCCTTGCTGGCCACGCCGATCCTGGCGACCGGCTGGGCCGTCGTCAGATCGAGAAGCTGACGCCGCAGCCGCAGCTGGATGCGGCGTTCGGGTTCCTGACCACGAACTGGGCGCCGGCCAGTTCATCGACATAGGCGATCTCGGAGTTCTTCAGGAAGGGAACCGAGACGGGGTCGATCAAGGCGGTCTGGCCGTCGGCCTGGATGCGCAGATCGTCGTCCTCGGCCGTCTCGACCAGTTCGAACCGATACTGGAAGCCCGAGCAGCCGCCGCCGTCCACCGCGACGCGCAGCATCAGGGTCTTGCCCTCGGCCGCGCCCAGCTTGGCCAGTCGCTTGGCGGCGCTGGCGGCCAGGACGATGCCTTCCGGCGCGCGCGTGGCGACGGTGAAGGCGGGTGTGGACGGTTCTGTGGATTGGACGGTGCTCACGGCTGTCTATATGAGGCGGGCAGGGCCGTTCGCAAAGGCCCCCCGCATCAAAGCAGCCTCAAAGTTGATGACTTGAGCCACATGGACCTCGCTTCCTACGCCGAGCGCGCCGACCTGACCCAGGGCCGCCGCGTTTTCGAGCCCGCCAGCCGCACGCGCACCGCCTTTGCGCGGGACCGTGACCGCATCATCCATGCAACGGCGTTTCGGCGGCTGAAGGAGAAAACGCAGGTCTTCGTAGCGCATGAGGGCGATCACTACCGCACCCGCCTGACCCATTCTCTGGAAGTGGCGCAGATCGCCCGGTCGTTGGCCCATGCGCTGAGGCTGGACGACGACCTGGCCGAGACCATCGCCCTGGCCCACGACCTGGGCCATCCGCCCTTCGCCCACGCCGGCGAGGACGAGCTGGTGGTGCAGATGCGCGACTACGGCGGGTTCGACCACAACGTCCAGAGCTTCCGCGTCGTGACCGAGCTGGAGAACCGCTATCCGCAGTTCGACGGGCTGAACCTGAGCTGGGAGACGGTCGAGGGCGTCATCAAGCACAACGGCCCGGTATCGCACCGCCTGGACGAGCCGGCCTGGTCGGTCGTGCGCCCCTATGCGGCCGGCGGCGAGGCCGGGTGGGACCTGCGGCTGGGGACGTTCGCCTCGCTGGAGGCCCAGTGTGCGGCCATCGCCGACGACATCGCCTATAACAATCACGACGTTGACGACGGGGTGCAGGCGGGTCTGATCACCCTGCGCGATCTGGATCAGGTGCCGCTGATCGGCCCGATGTTGGCCGAGGTGCGCAGCGAATATCCCGACATCGACGATCGGATGCTGCGCATTGAGGCGGTGCGGCGGATGATCGGCGTCATGGTCGAGGACGTACTGGCCGAGACGGGGCGGCGGCTGGAGGAAGACCGGATCGTCACGACCGAGGACGTGCGGATGGCCAGGCGCACGATGGTGGATTTTTCGCACGCCATGCACGTCGATCTGGCGGTGCTGAGGAAGTTCCTGTTCGAGCGGATGTATCGCCACTACCGCGTCAACCGAACCCGCAGTCAGGCGCGGCGCGTGCTGTCGCAACTGTTCGAACTGTTCATGGCCGAGCCGGAGGTGATGCCGCCGGAGTGGGGCGAACCGGCCATGACCCCGGACAAGACGCAGCGGGCGCGCGCCGTGTGCGACTATATCGCCGGCATGACCGACCGTTACGCCATAGAAGTGCACCAGAAGCTGTTCAGCCTCGACCTCGCCCTCGATCTGTGATTCGAAACATGCACGCGGGGGCGTAGAGTGATCGTTCGGCGCGCCGATTCGCGCCGACAGACGGCGGAGCGCGACCATGTCCTTTGAAGACGACAACAAACCCGGCCGGGGCGCCTATACGCCGCCGACCGACGACGACCTGCCGTTCCGCCGCAACAGCTATGATCCGCGCAGCGGCCGCAATGTCGGTTCCGGCGGGGGCAAGGCGCCGCCCGTGACGCTGATCATCAGCGCGGTGGTCCTGCTGCTGCTGATCGTGGCGGTGATCTTCTTCTATCGGTCCGGCATGCGCGCCTCCACCGACGCGCCGCCGGCCGTTGGTCAGCCCGTCGGCGAGATGAAGACCGCCGCGCCTATCGACGCCCAGCCGATCGACCCGGCCGAGGGCGTGCGCGTCTATCGCGACGAGACCGAGACGACCGATGCGCCGGTAACCTTCACGCCGCCGCCCGAGGCGCCCCAGCCGCGTCCGGCCGCGCCGCCGACCGCCGCACCGACCGGACAGGGTCTGCCGCCCGCCAATACGGCGACGCCGGCCGCACCTGCGCCGCGTCCGACGACTCCGACTGCGCCCGTCGCTGCACCGGCGACCAAGGCTCCGGTCGCGGCCGGCGGGTCGGCCTCGGTCCAGATCGGCGCCTTCTCCTCGACCGAGATCGCGGACCGCGAGTACGCCGCGGTCGCCGGCCGTTTCGGCGCGTACGCCTCGGGCGCTGAAAAGCGGGTGACCGAAGTGACCTCGTCCAGCGGATCGACCCTGTACCGAACGGCCTTCTCGGGCCTGTCGCGCGAACGGGCGGTGGCCTTCTGCAATGCGCTGAAGGCGGCGGGCCGGGACTGCATCGTCCGGTGACGTCCGCCGCCATCTATGGCTGTCTGGGACATCGGCTGACGGAGGACGAAAAGGCCTTCTTCGCCGAGGTCCGACCCTGGGGCTTCATCCTGTTCCGGCGCAATATCGACACGCCGGAACAGGTGCGGGCCCTGACGGACGAACTGCGGGCGTCCATCGGCGATCCCCAGGCGCCGATCCTGATCGACCAGGAAGGCGGTCGGGTCCAGCGGATGGGGCCGCCCCACTGGCCCAAATACCCGCCGGGCGCCGCCTATCTGAAGGCGACGAACGAGCTGGCTCAGGCGCGTGAGCTGACGCGACTGGGCGCACGTCTGATGGCGCATGATCTGCGCGAGGTCGGGGTGACCGTCGATCTGTTGCCGGTGCTGGACGTGCCGGCGCCCGGCGCCCACGACATCATCGGCGACCGCGCCTATGGCCTCGATCCCGAGACCGTCGCCGTGCTGGGCCGGGCGGCGGCGGAAGGGCTGCTGGCAGGCGGGGTCTTGCCCTGCATCAAACATATGCCGGGGCATGGCCGAGCCTTCGCCGATAGCCATAAAGACCTGCCGACGGTCCATGCCGATTTCGAGACTATGGACAGCTGGGACTTCGCGCCGTTCAAGGCGATGTCGGATATGCCATTGGCGATGACGGCGCACATCGTCTTCACTGCCCTAGACAAGAAGCGGCCGGCGACCCAGTCCAAGAAGGCTGTTCGCATGATGCGCGAGCATCTGGGCTTCTCCGGCCTGATCATGACCGATGACCTGTCGATGCAGGCGCTGAGCGGCGACCTGGGCGAGCGGGCGCATCAGTCGCTGAAGGCAGGGTGCGACGTGGTGCTGCACTGCAATGGCGACATGGCCGAAATGAAGGACGTGGCCGAGGCGACTGGCAAGCTGAAGGGCGGCGCGCGCCGCCGGGCGGAAGCCGCGCTGGCCCGGATCGTGCGGACGCCCGAACCGCTGGATCCCGTCGCGGGACACGATCGCTTCTTCAAGGCCATGGGCGGCCGCATGGACGCCGCCAAGGGACCGGACGTGGGTGAGGCGCAGGCCTAAGGACCTATGACGGAGTCGTTCCAGCCCAATCTGGATTTCAACGCCGAGGAGGTCGAGGAGCGCGAGGCCTTCGTCGTCGATCTGGAAGGCTATGAGGGACCGCTGCACGTCCTGCTGGCCCTGGCGCGAAACCAGAAGGTCGATCTGCTGAAGCTGTCGATCACCCAGCTGGCGGAACAGTATCTGGCTTTCGTGCACGAGGCGCGGCGGCGCAACTTCGCCCTGGCGGCGGACTATCTGGTGATGGCGTCGTGGCTGGCCTATCTGAAGTCACGGCTGCTGCTGCCGCGCACCGACAAGGGCAAGGCCGAGGAGCCGCCGGCTGAGGAAATGGCCGCCGCCTTGGCGTTCCGGCTGCAGAAGCTGGAAGCGATGCGAAAGGCCGTCGAACAGCTGATGGCTAGGCCCCAGCTGAAGCGCGACGTCTTCACGCGGGGCGACCCCGAGGCGACGGTGATCGTGCCGTCGGATCGTATCGACGCCAGCCTGTACGAACTGATGAGCGCCTATGTGGTGCAGCGACGGCGCGAGGAGGCCCGGCGCTACGCCCCCGGCCAGCGGGTCGAGGCCTTTCCGCTGGAAGCCGCGCGCGACTGGCTGCGCGAGATCATGCCGAAGCTGGCGGACTGGACGCCGCTGGAAAAGGTCGCGCCCCATCGTGAGGATGAGGAGGGGCCCAGCCAGGCCAGCTTTACGGCCTCGACCCTGTCGGCCAGTTTGGAGCTGGTGAAGGAGGGGGCGATGGATATCCGGCAGAGCGAGGCGTTCGCAGACCTGTATCTGAAGCGGCGCGGACCGGGCCAGCCGCTGGAGCTGACGCCGTGAGCGACCTCGCCTTCCAGCCCGACGAGGCCGAGATCGAGCGGCGAGTCGAAGCCCTGCTGTTCGCCGCCGCCGGGCCGTTGACGGCGGCCGAGATCGCCGCGCGCCTGCCCGAGAATTGCAATGTCGCCCGCGCCATATCGGGTCTGCGCGCCCGCTATGAGGGGCGGGGGGTCGAGCTGGAGTGCGTCGCCGACCGCTGGCGCTTTCGCACCGCGCCGGACCTGGCCTTCATGATGACGCAGGAGCGCGAGGAGCCGCGCCGTCTGTCCAAGGCCGCGCTGGAGACGCTGGCGATCATCGCCTATCACCAGCCCGTCACCCGCGCCGAGATCGAGAGCGTGCGCGGCGTCAGCATCTCCAAGGGCACGCTGGACCTGCTGCTGGAGATGGGTTTCGTGCGGCTGCGCGGACGCAGGCGCACGCCGGGTCGGCCCGTCACCTATGCGACCACCGACCGGTTCCTGGAGCATTTCGGCCTTGCGACCCTGTACGACCTGCCAGGCGTGCAGGAGATGAAGGCGGCGGGCCTGCTGGACCTGTCGCTGCCGGTCGGATTCGAGGTGCCCGACCCCAGCCGCGCGTCGGAGGCCGACGACGAGGACGGCACCCTGCCGCTGGACGACGAGGCGCCCGAGTTTGCGCAGGACTTCGTCGGCGAACGAGGCTGACCCAGCGTGATGTTCACGCCGTCTTAGTCTGCGCGCCGTAAGCCAGACCGTATGAGTGGCGTGACATCGAAGACGGGTTGGCGGGCGTGGAGCACGTTCAGGATCGCAATGATCCTGATGCTGTCGTCCATCGTCGGAATGGCCGGAGTTCTGGCCATCGTCAGTCGCGGCATCGACGCCCACCAGGCCAGCAAGGAAGAAGGTCTGGTGCGGCTGCGTCTGACGCGCGCGCTGGAGACCATTGGCGAAAACCTGACCACCGCTTCGGTCTGGGACGAGGCCGTCGATCGGATGACGGCGGGCGATGTGGCCTGGTACGACCGCAACTTCGGCGCCTTCTACGCCGCCCAGCACAAGCATCAGTTCACCCTCGGCTATGACGGGACCGGGCGGCTGTTTCGCATCAGCACCCTGGGCCGACCGGCCGAGCCGCAGATCGGCCAGCCTTTCGGTCAGGCGGCCCGGCCGCTGATCGACGCGCTCCGGATTGAGGCCGCCGGGCGCGACCGATCGGTCACGGCGGATGCCGGGGTGCGTCTGAAGGCGGCGTTCGTTCGCGTCGGCGACGACGTCTATGTGCTGGGGGCCTCGACCGTGGTGAGGCATACGGCGGGCGGATCGACGCCGGCGTCCGATCCGGTGGTCGCGTCATTCAAGCCGTTCGCCGGCGAGCTGGAGCCGTTGAAGACGAGGCTGGCGCTGGATCGGATTCATTTCCAGCCCGGCGAGGCGGAGCCGCCCAAAGGCATGGTCGGCGTCGATGTGGGCGATGTCGGCGGCGCCCTGTTGGGCCGAGTTGTCTGGGCGCCGGAAAAGCCCGGCTATCAGATCCTGACCAAGGCCGGGCCGCTGCTGCTGCTGCTCTTCATCGTGCTGCTGATCGGCACGGGGTCGCTGCTGTGGAACACGACGGCGGACGTGCGGCGCCTCAAGGCCTCCGAGGTCGCCCTGTCGGCGGCGCTGGAGCGGGCCGAGGCGGCGAACCGGGCCAAGACGCGGTTCCTGTCCAACGTCAGTCACGAACTGCGCACGCCCCTGAACGGGGTTCTGGGCATGGCCGAGATCATCGGGGCCGATCTGGTGACGCCGCAGCAGCGCGAGCGGCTGGAAATCCTGAAGGCGTCGGGACGTCAGCAACTGAGGCTGGTCGAGGAGTTGCTCGATGTCGTGCGGCTGCGCGACGGGGCGGTGGCGCTGGAGACACGGCCATTCCGGCCCGACAACCTGTTGCGGCGGGTCGCCAACGACTTCCGGGGCGCGGCCGAGGCGAAGGGGCTGAAGATTTCGGTCGAGGCGGCTGAGGGCGAATGGCTGGGCGACCCGGTCCACGTCGAAAAGCTGATGGCGGCGCTGACGGACAATGCGGTGCGGTTCACGCGCACCGGCGGCGTGATGCTGCGCGCGGTCGCGCGCGCGGGCGCGGGCCTGGCGTTGGAGGTCGAGGACACGGGGCCGGGCATGGAGCCGGGGGAGGCGGCGCGCCTGTTTGAGGCCTTCACCCAGGGCGATGAAAGCGCGACGCGCACCGCCGAAGGGCTGGGGCTGGGATTGACGGCGGCGCACGGTCTGGCGGCCCTGATGGGCGGCAAGATCGAGATCGTCACCGCGCCCGGCGCCGGCAGCACCTTCCGCGTCGTCTTGCCTTTGGAGGCGGTCGTCTAGGCCGTCAGCAGGCGCGGCAGTTTGAAGGTGACGGTTTCGCGGGCGCCGTCGTCTTCGGTCACGGTGGCGTCGAAGCGCGTCCGGATGGCGTCGACCAGGGCCTCGATCAGCGGCTCGGGCGCCGAGGCGCCGGCGGTGACGCCGACGGTGTTCACGCCGGCGAACCATGACCAGTCCACCTGGGACGCATCGTCCACCAGATAGGCGGCCGGAGCGCCGGCGCGCATCGCGACTTCGACCAGGCGCACCGAATTGGATGAGTTCTTGGATCCGACGACCAGCACGAGGTCGCAGCCCTCGCCCAACGCCTTCACCGCATCCTGACGATTGGTGGTGGCGTAGCAGATGTCTTCCTTGTGCGGATCGGGCAATTCGGGGAAGCGGCGCTTCAGCACCTTCAGGATGCCCGCCGTGTCGTCCACCGACAGGGTGGTCTGGGTGGCGTAGGCCAAGGGCGCGTCGCCGGGGCGTTCGAACGATTCGGCGTCGGCCTCGGTCTCGACCAGGGTGATGGCGCCGGGCGGCAACTGGCCCAGGGTGCCGACGACCTCGGGGTGGCCCGCGTGGCCGATCAGGATGATGTGGCGGCCGGCCGCATGGTGACGCTCGGCCTCGACGTGCACCTTCGACACCAGGGGGCAGGTCGCGTCTAAAAAGACCAGTTCACGCGCCCGCGCCGTCGCCGGCACCGACTTGGGCACCCCGTGGGCCGAGAAGACGACCGGCCGGTCGTCGGGGCATTCGTCCAGTTCCTTGACGAACACGGCGCCCATGGCCTTCAGCCGCTCGACCACATGTTTGTTGTGGACGATCTCGTGGCGCACATAGACGGGGGCGCCGAACTTTTCGATCGCGCGCTCGACGATCTGGATCGCGCGATCGACCCCGGCGCAAAAGCCCCGCGGGGTGGCCAACCGCACCGAAAGCGGGCGAAGCGGAGCGTTGGGGACAGGAGCATGCGCATTCATGGCGGCGAACCTAGTCGTTTGCGGCGCTGACCGCCATCGGAGCCGATGGGCGGATGCGACGGATTCTGTCGCCCGCAGCAGCGGCGCATCGTCACGGCGGGCGGGCGCGAATGGAAAGTCGATATTCTACAATGCCTTAGCGCATGATCACGACGCCTTGACCTGTAGGCCGCTCACGATTAGTTTCCGCGCCGAATTCAGACCCGTCCGGACGCACCGTCTGGACGCCGAACGCACAGGTCCTATCCCCCATGTCGGAATCGCGCGAAGAGGCGATCAAACGCCTCCAAGACAGCGCATCCGCATTGGAGGCGCGGACCACGGCGGAGAAATCCGCCGAACTGACCGGCCAACAGGTGTCGGGTCAGGCCTACAAGATCATCGCCGAACTTCTCGGCGGCGTCTTCGTGGGACTGGCGTTCGGAGCGATCGCGGACTGGGCCCTCGGGACCCGTCCGTGGGGTTTGATCGGCGGGGTCCTTCTGGGCTTCGCCTTGTCGATTTACATGGCGCGTCGCACAGCCAACCGGCTGATGGCGCAGGCCAAGGCGCAAGGGACGACGGCTCCGGCCGAGCCCTACGTCGAGGCCGACGAAGACGGGGAACGATAGGGCTTCATGGCCGATCCGATTCATCAGTTTCAGATCCAGCCCATCCGGGGTCTGGACTTCGGCATCGTCGATGTGCCGGTGCTTGGTCCTGTCCATCTGGCGGTGACGAACTCGCACGTCGCCATGACCGTCGCCTTCCTGCTGATCGTCGGCTTCCTGGCCGCTGTGACAGCGAACGCCAAAGTGGTGCCCGGCCGCTTGCAAGCGGCTGGTGAAGGCGTGTTCGGCATGATCGATAACTTGGCTGATTCCATCATCGGCCATGAAGGTCGCAAATACTTCCCGTTCGTTCTTACGGTATTCCTGCTGATCCTGAGCATGAACATGCTGGGTCTGTTTCTGACCTTCACAGCGACCTCGCAACTGGCGATCACCGCCACCTTCGCCGTGCTTACGTTTGGCGTTGTGCTGGCGGTGGGCTTCGCCAAGAACGGCTTGGGCTTCTTCAAGCTGTTCTGGCCGGCCAGCGCACCGCTCGCGATTCGTTGGGCCGTCGGCCTGATTGAACTGATCTCCTTCTTCCTCCGTCCGGTCACCCTGGCGCTGCGTCTGTTCGGCAACATGCTGGGCGGTCACGTCGCGCTGAAGATCTTCGCCGGCTTCGTCGTGTCGCTGGGCCTCTTGGGCCTGGGCGGCGGCATCGGTCTGCTGGCCTTCCCGGTCGCGGCCCTGTCGCTGGGCATGGTTGTCGCCCTGACCGCTCTGGAGTTCCTGGTGGCCTTCCTCCAGGCCTTCGTCTTCGCCGTTCTGGCCTGCATCTATCTGAACGATGTGGTCAACCTGGACCACGCCCACTAAAGGGCCGGACCAGTCTCTTCACCCCAACCACCAACGACTTTAATCTAGGAATACAATCATGGACGCTGAAGCCGCGAAGTACATCGGCGCTGGTCTCGCCACCCTGGGCATGATCGGTTCGGCCCTGGGCGTGGGCAACATCTTCGGCAACTTCCTTGCCGGCGCCCTGCGCAACCCGTCGGCCGCCGCCGGCCAAGTCGGCAACCTGTTCGTCGGCGCCGCTCTGGCCGAAGCCCTGGGCATCCTGGCCTTCGTGCTCGGCATCCTGATGATCTTCGGCTGATATCAGTCGATCACGGCGCGCGGGGTTCGCCCGCGCGCCGCTTCATCTGATCCTGCAGTAGACGGTTCATGGCCAGCACCCACACCATCGACGCGGTCCCGCCTTCGGTCGAAGCGGACCTGCACGCCGAGACGGCGACCCCCGCCGAGCACGGCTCGGGCGGCCTGCCGCAATTCCAGTTCGAGCACTGGGCGGGCCAGATCGGCTATCTGCTGATCCTGTTCGTCATCCTGTACGTTCTGGTCTCCAAGGTCTTCGCGCCACGCCTTCGCAAGGTGATGGACGAACGGGCCGACACCATTTCCACCGCCGTTGCGACCGCGCGTCAGGTCCAGGCCGAAGCCGCCGAACAGGCCGCTCAGGCTCAGGCCGAAGTCGCCAAGGCCCGCGCTGACGCCCGCGCCACGGCCGAGGCCGCCAAGGCCCGCGTGACCGAAGAAGCGAACGCCCGTCAGGCCGCCGAAGAAGCCGTGGTCAACGCCCGCATCGCCGAGGCGGAAGCCTCGATCGGCAAGACCCGCGACGCCGCCATGGCCAATGTCTCCACCATCGCCTCCGACACGACCGCCGCCATGGTCGAGCGTCTGACCGGCAAGGCCGCGACCGCCGCCGAGCTGGCCGCCGTCAAGGGAGCCGCCTGATGAACCTGATCTTCGAACATGGCATCTGGAGCTTCGCCAATGCAGAGATCTGGGTTGGCATCGGCCTGATCATCTTCTTCGGCATCCTGATCGCCGCCGGCGTGCCCAAGATGGCCGGCAAGGCGCTGGACGCCAAGGCCGTCAAGATCCAGGCCGATCTGGACGAGGCCGCGCGCCTGCGCGCCGAAGCCGAAGCCCTGCTGGCCCAGATCCGCAAGGAGAAGGCCGAGGCTGAAGCCCAGGCCGCGGAGATGATGGCTCAGGCCGAAGCCGACGCCCGTCGCCTGGAAGTCGAGACCAAGGCCAAGCTGGAAGAAACCCTGGCCCGTCGTCAGAAGATGGCCGAAACCCGCATCGCCCAAGCCGAAGCCCAGGCCTCGGCCGAGGTGAAGGCCGCCGCCGCCGATCTGGCCGCCAAGTCGGCGGAACAGGTTCTGGCCGCCCGCCTCGCCAGCGGCGCCAAGGATCCGCTGCTCGACAGCGCCATCGCCCAGATCGGCGATCGCCTGAACTGATCAGGGCTGATCCTGAATGAAACAAGGCCCCCGACGTCGCCGTCGGGGGCCTTTTTCTTGGGCGATCAAGCCGTGATCAGTGGGCGTGGGCGCCGCCGATGATGGTCGCGCCCATCCGCTTGTCGCGCGCCACCAGACGGGCATAGACGTTGCCCAGCACGATGCCGAAAACCGCGTGGGTGATCAGCAGCCAGGCGAAGGTGCCGAAGCCCGCGCCGGCCGTGAAGGTGCGGTAATTCCCGAACATCACGATGGCGGCCATCATCAGGATCCAGGCGCCGACGGCGAAGACGATGCCCTTGGTCTCGGGCGTGTCCGTCGGCAGGCGCGGACACAGGACGGCGAACAGCGGCCCCAGGATAAACACGCCGCTGATGACATGGACGACCCAGCCGACGGCCATATTGCCGGGCATTCCAAGCATGCTGGCGATGACCCCCTGGAAGGGATCGAACCAGTTCAGGAACATATTGGGTATTTCGAGCAGTGAGACGGCCACGGTCGCCGCAACGCCGGCGATCAGACCTTTTTGTACGCGTGACATCATGACCTTAGCGCCTCCCAACGCCTAAGTGGTTCTCTGATAACGCGCAGACAGGATACGCCTGACTTGGGAGAGCGGTGTTCACGATCCTGTGGTTAGCGGTTGCAGCAACGCAACCGCGAAATCAGGCGCTAGTTAGCGTAAGAGCTTGCGGAAATAACGCCGCACGCTCTTGCGTCCGCGCGAGAGGCGACGGCTGGAGCGTCTGGTGACGATCTTCTCGGCTCGAAGCGCCTGTTGCCAGAAGACCGGCGCGAACTCCGGCTTCTTTCGCATCAGGCGACGGAAGGGATAGACCCATTTCGGCCGGGCATATTGGGCGCGAATGAACTGGCGCTTGGCCCAGAACGAGCTTTTCAGGATCAGCATCAGGCCGACGGCGATGACGGGAATGCCGCCCGGGCCGGGCAGGGGGGCGATCAGAATGCCCAGCAGCACGACGAACAGACCGCCGACCATCAGCGCCCAGCGTTTGACGACGCGCAGCGTGGAGGCGCGCGGCTTGTCAGAGCGGACGAAGGGAACGGGGAGTGAGGTCACGAATACGCCGGATGGGGAGGAGGATCGTCATGACAACGATCGCCACGGGCGCGCGATCCCTCGTCGGGAAAGGAAAAGGCGACCGTGACGACCTTGCCACAAGACCCCTTAACGCCCTGCGTCCATGGCGGATGGATGTCCGGCGGGTGAAGCTTTGGTCATGAAGAGACGATCTCTCCGCACCGTGGCGCGACGGACACGTCTCGCGACATCAGCCGTAGGCGACCCCCGTCAGACGCTCTGATTCCGTCCAAAGACGCTTGGCCACATCGGTGTCCCTGGCCTGGCGCTTGATCACCGCAACGCCGGGCGGCCCCTTCATCTCCTGAAAACCCGTGGGGCCGTAATAGCCGCCGGGCGTCGGGTCCGGCAGGGTCGCGGCCATCAGAATGGGCAGGGCGCCGTCCGCGGCCGAATGGCTGAGCACGGCCTCCAGCAGCCGGGCGCCGCGCGCGAACAGGCCGGGCTTGCCGGCATGGCCGTTGGCGATCAGGTCGGTGCGGGCGAAGCCGGGGTGAGCCGCCACGCTGGTTAAGCCCCAGCCGTGGGCGTCGCTGCGGCGCTGAAGCTCCAGGGCGAACATCAGCATGGCCAGCTTGGATTGCTGATAGACCGGCCACGGGCTGTAGTGGCTTTGATAGTTCAGGTCGTCCAGGCGGATATGGCCGCTGCGGTGGGCGACGCTGGACAGCTGAACCACGCGGGCTTTCGCAGCCGTCAGCAAAGGCAGCAAGCGGCCGACCAGGGCGAAGTGGGACAGGTAGTTGGTCCCGAACTGCATCTCGAACCCATCGACGGTCGTCTGGCGCGTCGGCAGGGCCATGATCCCCGCATTGTCGATCAGGATGTCGACGGGCCGTCCCGTCGCCAGATGGCGCTCGGCGAAGGCCTGGACGGAGGCCAGGCTGGCGAGGTCCAGCAGATCGAACCGCACGGCGGCATTCGGATGATGAGACCGGATCAGCCGTTCGGCCTCGGTCCCCTTGTCGGGATTGCGGGCCGCCAACACGACCTCCGCACCCTTGCCGGCCAGCACAATGGCGGTTTCCAGCCCCAGCCCGCCGGTCGCGCCGGTGACGATGGCCAGTCGGCCGGAAAGATCGGGGATATCGTTCGTCGTCCAGGTCATAGCCATGACCTAGCGATGGATCCGCCCCGCGTCAGCCCCTTCCCGCAGGAAGGGGCGACTTTGGGATCAGGCCGCCTTGTTGGAGCCTTCCGGCGCGGTCCAGCGCAGAACCGGCGAACGGGCGGCGCGGGTTTCGTCCAGGCGCTTCAGCGGCGCGTGGAAGGGGGCGCCCTTGAAGCGATCGACGTCGCCGGCCTTGGCGGCCCCGGCCAGGGCGCGCATCGCTTCGATGAAGCGATCCAACTCGGCCTTGGACTCGGTTTCCGTCGGCTCGATCAGCATGGCGCCGTGGACGACCAGCGGGAAATACATGGTCATCGGGTGGAAGCCCTCGTCGATCATCGCCTTGGCGAAGTCGAGCGTGGTGATGTCCGTGCCCTTCAGCCATTCGTCGTCGAACAGGGCCTCGTGCATGCAGGGGCCGTCGGGGAAGGCGGCTGACATCAAGTCACCGAGCCGGGCCTTGATGTAGTTGGCGTTCAGGACGGCGTCCTCGGCGACCTGACGCAGGCCGTCGGCGCCATGCGACATCATGTAGGACAGGGCGCGGGTGTACATGCCCATCTGGCCCTGGAAGGCGCACAGACGGCCGAAGGCTTGCTCGGCCTCCTCCTCCTCGCGCTCGATCAGGCGATAGCCGCCTCCATCATGCACGACCCAGGGGGCCGGGGCGAAGGGGGCCAGGGCTTCGGATAAGACGACCGGACCCGCGCCCGGACCGCCGCCGCCATGGGGCGTCGAGAAGGTCTTGTGCAGGTTGATGTGCATGGCGTCGACGCCCAGGTCGCCGGGACGAACCCGGCCGACGATGGCGTTGAAGTTGGCGCCGTCGCAGTAGAAATAGGCGCCGGCCTCGTGCGTCAGACGGCTGATTTCCAGGATGTCGCGCTCGAACAGGCCGCAGGTGTTGGGGTTGGTCACCATGATGGCGGCGACGTCGTCACCCAGCTTGGACGCCAGGTCGGCGACGTCCACGCGGCCGTCCTCGGTCTGGGCGACTTCGACCACCGAATAGCCGACGAAGGCGGCGGTCGCCGGGTTGGTGCCGTGGGCGCTGGTGGGCACCAGGACCTTGCGGCGCTTCTCATGCTGGCCCGACGCCTCGTGGGCGGCGCGGATCGCCATCAGACCGCACAGTTCGCCGTGCGCGCCGGCCTTGGGCGACAGGGCGACGGCGGGCATTCCGGTCAGGGTCTTCAGCCAGTGGGCCAGGGTGTCCATCAGCTCCAGCGCGCCCTGAACCGTCGAGATCGGCTGCAGAGGGTGGATGTCCGAGAAGCCCGGAAGTCGAGCAAGCTTCTCGTTCAGGCGCGGGTTGTGTTTCATCGTGCACGACCCCAGCGGATAGATGGCCAGGTCGATGGCGTGGTTCTTTTGGCTCAGGCGCACATAATGGCGCATGGCCTCAGGCTCGGACAGGCCGGGCAGGCCGATCGGATCCTTGCGGACCAGGTCGCCCAGGTCGGAGCCGTCCGTCTTGGGTTCCGGCAGATCGACGCCGGTCTTGCCCCAGCCGTCGCCTTCGAAGATCAGGGCTTCGTTCTGCAACAGGCCGCGGCCGCCGGTCAGGGTGGCTGGCTTGGTCTGGACCTGGTTCGGGGCGGTCGGGCAGCCGACGGTGTTCATGGTGCTCATGGTCAGTATCCCTTACGCGCCGAGGACTTTGGAGAGCGACTTGGCGAGGATCTGGATGTCGGCATCCAGCGTCGTCTCGGTCGCAGCGACCAGCAGGACATCGTCCATGCCGGCGTCGGGGGCCAGGCGGCTGTAGGGCACGCCGGCCAGGACGTGATGGGCGGCCAGCGTATCCACGACCTCTGCCGCGTTCTTGGGCAGGCGCACCGCGAACTCATTGAAGAAGCGGTCGGTCAGGATTTCGACGCCCGGAATGGCGGCCAGGGCGTCGCGGGTGGCGACGGCCTTTTCGTGGTTCAGCAGGGCCAGCTTGCGCAGACCCGTCTCGCCCAGCAGGCTCATGTGGATGGTGAAGGCCAGGGTGCACAGGCCCGAGTTGGTGCAGATGTTCGACGTCGCCTTGTCGCGGCGAATGTGCTGCTCGCGCGTCGACAGGGTCAGGACGAAGCCGCGCTCGCCGTCGGCGTCCACGGTCTCGCCGGTCAGGCGGCCGGGCATTTGGCGAATCAGCTTCTCGCGCGTGGCGAACAGGCCGACGTAGGGGCCGCCGAAGTTCAGGGCGTTGCCGATCGACTGGCCTTCGGCCGCGACGATGTCGGCGCCCATCTCGCCGGGCGATTTCAGCAGGCCCATCGACACGGCCTCGGTGACCACGACGATCAGCAGGGCGCCGGCGGCGTGCGCGGCCTCGGCGATCTTGGTCACGTCGGTGGCCGTGCCGAAGACGTTGGGGGTCTGAACCACGACGCAGGCGGTATCGGGACCGATCTGGTCGATCACGGCGGCCTCGGCGTCCACGGCGGCGGGCAGGGCCAGGGTCTCGACGCCGACAGCGTGAACCACGGTCTCGGTCGCCTTGATGTAGTGCGGGTGCACGCCGCCCGAGATCACCGCCTTGTTGCGGCGGGTCACGCGGGTCGCCATCAGCACGCCCTCGGCCATGGCGGTCGAACCGTCGTACAGGCTGGCGTTGGCGACCGGCATCCCGGTCAGGTTCGCGACCTGGGTCTGGAACTCGTACAGGTACTGCAGGGTCCCTTGCGCGATTTCAGGCTGGTAGGGGGTGTAGCTGGTCAGGAACTCCGAGCGCTGGATCACGTGATCCACCGTCGCCGGGACGTGGTGCTTGTAGGCCCCTGCGCCGCAGAAGAAGGGCACGGCTCCGGCGGTGGCGTTCTTGGCCGCCATGGCGGACAGGGCGCGCTCGACCTCCAGCTCGCCTGCAACGCGCGGCAGATCGACGGGGCCGTCCAGACGGGCGGCCTGGGGCACGTCCACAAACAGATCATCGATGGATTTCGCGCCGATGGCGGCGAGCATCGCCGTGCGGTCGTCGGGCGTCAGGGGGAGGTAACGCATATCCGGTTCCTTGCATCCGTCATCCTCGGGCTTGACCCGAGGACCGGATGTTGTGCGGCTCGTGCGCCAAAGGCTTCGCACGAGTGGTTGATCGTCCGGCCCTCGGGTCGAGCCCGAGGGTGACGGAGTTTGAAGTTAGAGGGTCTTCAGGAAATCGTCGTAGGCGGACTGGTCCATCAGGGCGTCCAGTTGCGAGGCGTCCGAGACCTTGATCTTGGCGAACCAGCCGTCGGCCTCGGCGCCCGAGTTGACGGTTTCCGGGGCGGTCGACAGGGCGTCGTTGGCCTCGACCACTTCGCCCGAGACGGGGGCGTAGACGTCTGACGCCGCCTTCACGCTCTCGACCACGGCGAAGCTGTCGCCCTTGGAGACGGTCTTGCCGACTTCAGGCACTTCGACGAACACCACGTCGCCCAGGGCGTCGGCGGCGTGTTTGGAGATGCCGACGGTGGCGATGTCGCCGTCAAGGCTGACCCACTCGTGATCCTTGGTGAACTTCATGGTCTGATCTCTCAGGCTTTGGGTTTGCGGTAATAGCGTTGGGCCACGAAGGGCATGGCGACGACTTCGGCGGCGGCGGTCTTGCCACGCACGATGACCTTCAGCGCCGTGCCCAAGGCGGCATGGGCCGGCGGGACGTAGCCCATGGCGATGTTCTTGCCCAAGGTGGGGGAGGGGCCGCCCGAGGTGACCTTGCCGATCACATTACCGTCGGCGTCGGCGATTTCGGCGCCTTCACGGGCCGGGGCGCCTTCCTGGACGACCAGACCGACGCGAACGCGGGCGGGGCCCTCGGACAATTCCTTGAGGATCCGGTCTGCGCCGGCGAAATCGGCGCGTTCTTTGCGCGACTTGGACAGGGCGAAGGTCAGGGCGCCTTCGACCGGCGAAGTGGTCGGGTCGATGTCGTGGCCGTGCAGCGGCAGGCCCGCTTCCAGCCGCAAGCTGTCGCGGGCGCCCAGGCCGATCGGCTTGACGCGGGCGTCTTCCAAGATCGTGTTCCAGATGCGCTCGGCCTGGTCCGCCGGGACCGAAATCTCATAGCCGTCTTCGCCGGTGTAGCCCGAGCGAGACACATAGCAGTCGGCGCCGAACAGCATCAGACGGGCGCATTCCATGAAGCCCATTTCGGCCAGGATCGGCTCGTGCGCGGCCATGACCTCGGCGGCTTCCGGCCCCTGGATGGCGATCAGCGCGCGGTCCAGCACCGTCAGCTTGGCGTCGCCTTCAAGGTTGGCTTCCCAGAAGGCGAAGTCCTCGTCCTTGTTGCCGGCGTTGACGACGACGAAGAGGCCGTCGTGATCCGGCCGTCCGGCCATCAGGTCGTCGATGATGCCGCCGTCTTTGTTCAGCAGCAGCGAATACTTCTGTTTGCCGGCCTTCAGGATCGCGTAATCGCCGGGCACGAAACGCTCGAACTGGGAGGTCGCATCCTCGCCGGTGATCTTGCACTGGCCCATGTGGGAGACGTCGAACAGGCCGGCGTGTTCCCGCGTCCAACGGTGCTCGGCCAGAACGCCTTCGTACTGGACCGGCATGTCATAGCCGCCGAACCCCACCATGCGGGCGCCCAGCGCGCGGTGCGCGGCGTTCAAAGGCGTGGTCTTCACGGTCTGGTCGGTCATGGTTCAGGCTTTCACGGTCGCGTGTTGTGGCGGAGCTCCGCCGTCCTCGCGCCCCCGCTGTCCTGAAGCCTGAGAGATTCCGGCGACCAAATCATGTCGCCTTGCTCCGTCGGCGCGCCCGAATGGGCGACTTTCCAGCGTCCGTATGCTTCGCGGTCCGTTTGCCTGAGCGTTTCCGGGGCGGTTGCGCCTTCGGCGTCGAACCCTGTTTCCAGCGCCCGATCTCTCCCGCGAGAGCCTGCGACCTAAGGCATCGACTCAAGCGCCAAGTCAAGCGGGCCGGGAACAAGGATGCGCGCGGCGGGTTGTCGTTGCGGACCCCGAAACCAGACCCAGGAATGCTAAAATGTCCATTATAGACAAGCTGTTCGGCGACAACGACAAGCCGCGCGACACGCCCGCCAAGGCCGATGGCCCGATGCAGAAGGTGCTGGACGAACTGGCGTCTCTCGGCGGCAAGCCGATCGAGACCCTGTCGCCCGAGGAGGCTCGCCAGCAACCGACCCCGACCGACGCAGTGAAATCGCTGCTGCGCAAAGACGGCAAGGACCCCAGCGACGACATGGGCGTCAAGACCAGCGACATCACCATTCCCGGCGCCGCCGGCCCCATTCAGGCGCGCATCTACAAGCCGCACGACCATTCCGAAGACAAGCTGCACCCGGTCGTCGTCTATTTCCACGGCGGCGGCTTCGTGATCGCGGATCTGGACGTCTATGACGGCGGCCCGCGCGGCGTGTCCAAGATGGCCGATGTGATCGTGGTCTCGGTCCATTATCGCCAGGCTCCGGAACACCATTTCCCCGCCGCCCACGACGACGCCCTGGCCGCTTATCGCTGGGTGCTGGAGAATGCGCAGACCTTCCGCGGAGACCCGCAGAAGGTGGCGGTCATGGGCGAAAGCGCAGGCGGCAACCTGGCCATCGGGGTGTCGATGATGGCGCGCGACGCCGGCCTGCCGGCGCCCAAACATCAGGTGCTGGTCTACCCGGTCGCCGGCGTGGACATGAACAATGAGTCCTACGTCGAGAACGCCGACGCCAAGCCGCTGAACAAGCCGATGATGAAGTGGTTCGTGAAGCACATCTTCGCCAACGAGGCCGATGCTCAGGACCCGCGCATCAATATCGTCGAGAAGGCGAACCTGTCGGGCCTGCCCTCGACGACGGTGATCTGCGCCGAAATCGATCCGCTGCGCACCGAAGGCGAACGTCTGGCCGAAAAGCTGGAGCAGGCGGGCGTCGATGTGCGTCACAAGACCTTCCACGGCTCGACGCACGAGTTCTTCGGCATGGCGGCGGTCTTGCCGGATGCAGCGGCGGCCCAGACCTTCGCCGCCCACGAACTGAAACGGGCGTTCGGTACGGCGATCCTGCCGATCTGATCAACGACGTCGAAGGATAAGGAAGCGCCCCGGTTTCGCCGGGGCGTTTTCGTTGTCGCCTCGCCCCGCCGCCTTGCTCTGGGGCCTGTCCCCGGCCAAAACGGCGCAACGCCCAGAACCGGACCGACCGCATGACCCGCACACGCCTCGACGCCCATATCGCCGCCCTGGATGCGCCCGAGAGGCTGAAGACGGTTCTGGCCGTGGTCGCCGCCACCTGCGCGGACATCAGCAAGGTCGTCGCGGGCGGCGCCCTGGCCGGGGCGCTGGGCGCATCGGGACAGATCAATGTGCAGGACGAGGAGCAGAAGAAGCTCGACGTCATGACCAACGACATGCTGACCGAGGCCCTGCTGGCCAGCCCGGCCGTCGCCGGCGTCGCATCGGAAGAGATGGACGAGGTCCAGCCAGCCTCGAACCCGGCGGGCGACTATTTGGTGCTGTTCGACCCGCTGGACGGCTCGTCCAACATAGACATAAATGCGCCCGTCGGCACCATCGTCTCGGTGCTGAAGTCCGCGACGGCGACCCCGACCGAGGCCGATTTCATGCAGCCCGGCCGCAATCAGGTCGCCGCCCTCTATGCAGTCTATGGGCCGCAGACCATGCTGGTGCTGACGACCGGCGCGGGCGTGAAAGGGTTCACCCTGTCGAACGACGGCGAATGGATCCTGACCCACGACGACATCGCCATTTCGCCGGACACCAAGGAGTTCGCCATCAACATGTCAAACCTGCGCCACTGGGCCGAGCCGGTGCAGACCTATGTCGGCGATCTGCTGAAGGGCGAAGAGGGGCCGCGAGCCAAGAACTTCAACATGCGCTGGGTCGCGGCCATGGTGGCGGATGTTCACCGCATCCTGATGCGCGGCGGGGTCTTCCTCTATCCCTGGGACCGGCGCGAGCCGAACAAGCCGGGCAAGCTGCGTCTGATGTACGAAGGCAACCCCATGGCCTTCCTGGTCGAGCAGGCGGGCGGCAAGGCGACGACGGATGGTCGTCAGGCCATTCTGGACGTGCAGCCCGAGCATCTGCACCAGCGCATCCCCGTCGCGCTCGGCTCGGCCAACGAGATCGACGTCTACGCAGGCGTGTGATGAGCGACGCCCTTCTGGTCATCGATCCGCAGAACGACTTCTGCGAAGGCGGCCGTCTGGCTGTGGCGGGCGGCGCGGGGATCATGCCGCTGATCAACCGGCTGTCGGCCCGGTTCGACCGCGTGATCGTGACGCAGGACTGGCATACGCCAGACCAGATTTCTTTCGCCTCCAACCACCCCGGCGCGGCGCCCTTTACCGAGATCGAGGTGGCCTACGGTCGCCAGATGCTGTGGCCGGATCATTGTCTTCAGGGCACGCCTGGCGCCGACTTCCATCCTGATGCAGCGCCGACGGTCGACAAGGCCATGGCCGTGATCCGCAAGGGCTATAGTTCGGTGGTCGACAGCTATTCCGGCTTCTTCGAGAACGATCACCGCACCCCGACGGGACTGGCCGGCCTATTGCGCGAACTGGGCGTGACACGCGTCTTCCTGTGCGGTCTGGCCTTCGACTACTGCGTCCGCTTCACCGCCGAGGACGCGGTTCGCGAAGGGTTCCAAGCCGTGGTGATCGCCGACGCCAGTCGGGCCATCGCGCCGCAAACCGAGGCGGCGGCCCGAGACAGTTTTCGGGCCTTGGGCGTGACGGAAGTTAGGGCCGAAACCTTACTCGGCTAACCCCTTCCTTTCGTCATTCCGGGCGAAGCGCAGCGAAGACCCGGAACCCAGCGGCGCGCGAGAGCGCGAACCTGTCGCATATGAGATGGTCAAACATCGTGCGGCGGAGGGATTTCGCCTGCGGCGCCGCTGGGTCCTCCGGTCTCGCTACGCTCCCCGGAGGATGACGAAAGTGGGTGATTTACTCCCAGAAATCCTCGGCCTCGGGGATGCGGGTGAAGGCGATCTTGGCGCCGATATAGTCGGGCAGACCGGCCTTCGGGCCGATGCTGACGGTGTCCTTGCCATAGCGGCGGTTCAGCGCATCCAGCGCCTGGGACAGGCGCAGGGACGGGGCGTCGCCGTCCTGATCCGGGCCGGCGGCGAACAGGTCCGTCTCGAAGGCGTCGCGGGATTTCAGGCCATGCACCCCAACCCCGACATAGCTCAGGCGTCCCGCCTCCAGTTCAGGCTCGACCTTGCGCCACAGGCTGTCGAGCGCGGCCAGAAGGGCGAAGGTGTCCTGTGTCGGCGCGATGGGACAACTCATCGCCGCCGTTTCCCAGCCGCGACGACCGCTTCGGGGCGTCGCCTTCGGCCCCATGTCCAGATGCAGGGTCAGGCTGGCGCCGGTCAGGCCCATGCGCCGCAGGCGCGCTCCGCACTTGACCACCAGCCGCCGCGCCACGGCCCGCGCCTTGTCCGGGGTCCGCATGGCCTGGGCCAGGACGTGGCTGTGGCTGATCGAGGCGGGCGGTTTCTCGGGCGTCGGCTCGCTGTCCAGACCGTGCAGGCCGCGCCAGATGCGTTCGCCCTCGATGCTGTTCCAGACCGCGCGGGCCTGTTTTGCGCTCATGTTCCAAAGGCCGGCCGTGTCGGTGACGCCCGCCGCCTGCAACCGGATCTGCATGCGCGAGCCGATGCCCGGATATTTTGACAGCGGCAGGTCCAGCAAGGGGCCGGGCAGCTCGTTGGCCCGCAGCACCGTCAGGCCGGCCGGCTTCTGCATGCCGCAGGCGGTCTTGGCCAGGAACCGCGACGGCGCCAGCCCGACGGACGACCGCAGACAGTCGCCGACGTTTTGCAGGATGCCCGCCTGAATCCGTCGGGCCAGGGCGACGGCGTTCGCCTCCAGCCGTTCCGGACCCAGAAGTTCGCAGGAACATTCGTCGATGGAGCCGACCTTCCAAACCGGAACATGGCGGTCGATCTCGGCCATGATCTGCTGGTGGATTTTGACGTAGAGGTCGGGGCGCGCCTCGGCGACGATCAGGTCGGGGCACAGTTTGCGCGCCTCGGACACCCGCATCCCGGTATGAACGCCCCAGGCCTTGCTCTCATAGCTGGCGGCGATGGCGCCGGTGTATTCGCTCTCGGCTGGCCGCACGATGACCGGCTTGCCCCGCCAGTCCGGGTTCATCTGCTGTTCGACGCTGGCGAAGAAGGCGTTCAGATCGACGAACAGCCAGCGTAGGTTCGCATCATCTGTGTGGTCCCGCTCCATCGCCGGAACATAACAGGAACACGAAGCGATCTAAAGGGCGTCGATCACCAGATAATCAGGCTTACGAAGAATGCAGCGAGGAGGGCGGCGGCCAGAACAAAAGCCACCCGCGCGACTTTCACGCAACGCGTTATGAAGCGGCTTTTGTAATGACGGTGGGCGTCGGAAAAGATCGTCCTGAACGACGGCCCTATGCCGAAGTAGAAGACATTTTTCGAGAAGTCGTAGAAGTCCGGGGTCTTCCGTGGAACGAGCCCGTTTCGCCTTCTGTGGTCAGCCGCAAGATGCGCGCCCATGCTGCTGATCATGCCTGTCGCCAAGCTGAACCAGCCAGCGATGGCGAGAGCGGCTTGAGCGGTATTCATCCCTGCGCATAGGCCTCCACCTCAGCTAGGTAGGCCGCCTTCTCCGCCTCGCCCAGGAACGAGCCTTCGAAGCTGTTCTTCGCCAGTTGCGTCACCTGATCGCGTGTCAGGCCGACGGCCTCGGCCAGCCGGCTGTAGTTGTCGTTCACATAGCCGCCGAAATAGGACGGGTCGTCCGAGTTCAGGGTGACGTGCAGACCCCGGCGCAGCATCTCGGGGACGGGATGGTGCTTCAGGTCATCGACCACGCACAGCTTCAGATTCGACAGAGGGCAGACGGTCAGGGTCATCTGCTCGGTGGCCAGCCGCTGCACCAGCGCCTCGTCCTCCATGGAGCGATTGCCGTGGTCCATCCGGTCGATGTTCAGCAGGTCCAGCGCCTCATGAACATAGGCGGGCGGGCCTTCCTCACCCGCGTGGGCGCACAGTTTCAGGCCCAGCTCCCGCGCGGCGGCGAAGACGCGCTGGAACTTGGACGGCGGATGGCCGACCTCCGACGAGTCCAGACCCACCCCGATGAAGTGGTGCAGATAGGGTTTGGCGGCCTCTAACGTCGCAAAGGCCTCGTCCTCGGTCAGGTGGCGCAGGAAGCTAAGGATCAGACCGCTGGAAACGTCCAGCTCCGCCTTGGCCCTGTCCATGCCTGCGATCAGACCCTCGACCACCACGCCGAACGGCACGCCGCGGTCGGTATGGGTCTGGGGGTCGAAGAAGATTTCGGCGTGGCGCACATTGTCCGCCGCCGCGCGCTGGAAATAGGCGAAGGCCAGATCCTCGAAATCCTGCCGCGTTAGCAGGACGGCGGCCCCCGCGTAATAGATGTCCAGAAAGTCCTGCAGGTTAGAGAAATCATAGGCCGCCCTGACCGCCTCGACGCTGTCGTAGGGAATGAACACGCCGTTGCGCTGCGCCAGTTCGAACATCAGCTCGGGTTCCAGCGAGCCCTCGATGTGCAGATGCAGTTCGGCCTTGGGCAAGCCGGCGATATAGGCGTCGAGCGACATGGGCGATCTCCGGGAGGATGTCGCCCTGTCTATACCCTACATCCGCTCCGGCGTGTCGATGCCCAGCAGGTTCAACGCGATTTCAAGCTGGCGCAGAGCCGCCGCCGACAGAGCCAGGCGCGAACGTTTAGTCGCTTCGTCCGGCGCGATCAGCACGGGGCAGGCGGCGTAGAACTTCGAGAAGGACTGGGCCACCCGATAGGCGTGTTCCGCGACCAGATGCGGCATCCGCTTGTCGTAGGCGTCCGACACGGCCGTCGAAAAGGCGTCCAGCGTCAGGGCCAGATCGCGCTCCGCCGGTTCGGCGATGACAATGGCGCCGGGCGTCAATCCCTGTTCAGCGCCCTTGCGCAGCAGGGATTTGATGCGGACCGATTGATACAACAAATAGGGCCCGGTCTTGCCCTCGAAGCTCATGAAGCGGTCGAGATCGAAGACGTAGCTGGTGGTGCGCGCGTTCGACAGGTCGGCGAATTTGAGGGCCGCGATGGCCACCTTGTGCGCGATGGCCTCGAACTCTTCCGGCGACAGGTCGTCGCCCAACTTGGCCTCGTGCAGACGCTCGCGCGCCTTTTCGGTCGCCTGATCGATCAGGTCACGCAGCTTCAGCACCCCGCCCGCGCGGGTCTTGAAGGGCTTGCCGTCCTGTCCGTTCATCGTGCCGAAGCCCAGATGCTCCAGCGCGCCCTCTTCGGCGTAACCGGCCAGATATGCGGCGCGGAAGACCTGCTCGAAATGCTCGGCCTGGCGTTCGTCGACGACATAGAGGGCCAGGTCGGGCGAAAGGGCCTTCTTGCGGTCCAGGATCGTGGCCAAGTCGGTCGTTCCGTACATGGCCGAACCTTCCGAGCTGATGACCAGCAGGGGCGGAGGCGAGGGGGCCTCGATCACCGAGCCATCGGCCAGCTTTTTCTTGCGCGTCTCGCCGGGCTTAGCGACGTGAACCACCTGGGCGCCGTCGTCCTCGACCAGCAGGCCGGTCTCTTTCAGGTGCGCCAGCATTTCCGGCATTTGCGGATCGGCGTCGCTTTCGCCGTTCCACAGGTCGAAATCGACCGACAGGTCGCCGTATTCGCGCTTCAGCGCCTCACGGCTGACCGCCACAAAATGCTGCCAGAGCGCGCGGTAGCCGGGACGTCCGTTCTGAAGTTCCGCCGTCGCCTTGCGGGCGCGATCGCGGAAGGCCGGATCCTCCTTGGCCTTGCCGGCGGCCTGCGGATAAAGGCGGTCCAGATCGGCCAGGGTGACCGGCCTTTCGGCCGGGAAGGGGCCGTCGCCTTCAGCCATGAAGGCATCGGCCAGACCCTCGTCGCCGCAGGCGACGATCAGCAGGCCCATCTGGAAGCCCCAGTCGCCGAAGTGGGCGTCGCCGGTGACGTGGTCGCCGCGGAAGCGGAACAACCGCTTCAGGCTCTCGCCGATGATGGCGCTGCGCAAATGGCCGACGTGCATCGGCTTGGCGACGTTGGGACCGCCGTAGTCGATGACAACCTGGCGCGGTTCGGCCACAGTCGCGGCGCCCGCGTGGTCTGCGTCGTTCGCCACCTCGGTCGTCCGTTCGGCCAGCAGGGCGTCGGAGAGCTTCAGATTGATGAAGCCAGGTCCGGCGACCTCGACCGAGGCGAAGCGCACGTCCGCGCTCAGCCGCTCGGCGATCCTGCCGGCCAGTTCGCGCGGATTGGTTTTCAGCGCCTTGGCGGCGGCGAGCGCGCCATTCGACTGGAAATCGGCCAGGTCGGGGCGGTCCGACGGGGTGACGCGGGCCAGGGCCGCATCCACGCCTTCGGCGGCGAAGGCGGCGGCGACCGCTTCGCTGAGGACGGTCTTCAGATCAGACATTATTGGCTCGGTGCGGAGGCAGGCGCGGGGGCGGCCGGCGTCGTGCCGGCGTTGACGCGGAAGCGGCTGCCCGAGCGATTGAACTCGGCCATTTCCGGCGTCACGTCGAAACCGACCAGGATTTCGAAGTTGCTGCCGCTGGTTTCGATGCCGGCGCGCGGAATGACGATGGTGCGCTTTTCAGTCACCGAGGCGGTGCGCTGGCCTTCGAAGTTCACCGGCAGGTCGAAATATTCCTTGGACAGGATGGCGTTGTTCCGCTCCGTCACCGCGATCCAGTAGCGGTAGGTGCGCTGTTCGCCCGCCGCCTGCGGACCACGGCCCAGGTTGAACAGCACGTCCATGTCGACGCGAATCGGATCAGCCTCGCGATATTCGCAGTCCGAGGCGATGCCCTCGATCTCGCCGGTGTAGCCGACGTTGGCCACGGCGGCGCGGCCGCCTTCCAGTTCGACGAAGCGGGCGGCGTCGTAGAGGATTTTCACATAGGGGCAGGGGCCGGCGTTGGCGCGGCGACGCAAGGGCGCAATGCGCGGCGCGCGCGACGGCGCGGCGTCTTCACCCGAAGCCTGCTGCTGTTGCCCGCCGCGCTCGCGTTGACGCTGGGAGGTCTGGGCCTCGGCGGCGACGGGCAGGACGGAGGCCGCGATGGAGAGGGCGGCCAGGGCGGTGAACACGCGACGCATCAGCTTATTTTTCCGACAGCGAGAGAGGGCGCACGACGATCGGCGGCCGATCATCAACGCTCGCCGCTGATAGCGGCTAAAGCGAGGCGCGGCAAAC
The DNA here is from genome assembly GCF_005484585.1 of Brevundimonas sp. SGAir0440. Classification (NCBI taxonomy): domain Bacteria; kingdom Pseudomonadati; phylum Pseudomonadota; class Alphaproteobacteria; order Caulobacterales; family Caulobacteraceae; genus Brevundimonas; species Brevundimonas sp. SGAir0440. Next base: position 1,336,481 of record NZ_CP039435.1, read on the forward strand.
GCTTGCTGGCCTCGGCGCTCCCCTCAGCGCTCCATGACCAGGCAGGTCGAGGTCGCGGTCGCATAGAGCTTGCCGTCCAGGCCGCGCAGATCGGCCTCCGAGAAAGCTGCGCGGCGACCGGCCTGAACGATCCGGCCCTCGGCCCGAACGGGCGTGCCGGCGGTCAGCGCCTTGTGAAAAACCGTCTTCAGTTCCAGCGTCGTATAGGTTTGGCCCGGCCGAAGCGTGGAATGCACGACGCAGCCGCAGGCCGAGTCGAGCACCGTCGAGATCCAGCCGCCGTGGACCGTGCCCAGCGGATTATAGACGGCGATGGTGGGGATGGCCTCGAACACCACCCGGCCTTCTTCCACTTCGGTCAGTTCAAAGCCGACGGTGCGGGCGATGGGGGCGATGAAGCCGCCCGTCATGCCCAGACGCAGTTGATCGATCCCGGACAGGGCGGCGATATCGACGGTTTCGGTCATGCAAACGGCTCCTGATCAGGTCCGTTTACAATAAGGACGGACGCCGCCGTGGCAAGCGTCCGTCGTAGCGGTCCTTAAAGGCCCGGCAGTTTGAAGCCGTTGCTGCGACGCGGTTGGATCGTGATGGCCTGCTGGCCGCCGGTCAGAGCCTGAAGGCGGGCTGCCTCGGTCGAGGCGTCGATGGTCTTCTGGCCTTCGGCGGTCTGGCGGACCGTCGGGGCCTGGGTCGAGGCGTCGTCCTTGCGCCAGAACATCAGGCGGTTGGCGAAGCTTTCGTCCTTGTGCGCCAGATCGCCGAACTCGTCATCGACGACATAGCGGGCCAGCGGGTCGGCCTGGTCGCCGCCGGCCTGGGCCACCAGAACCTGTTCGCCTGGCGTGCGGGTGACGGCCTGACGCTGACCCAGAAGGATCTGACGCGCGGCGCTTTCGGGGGCCAGTTCCTGCGGGCGCGGCTGGCCCGGCGCGGGCGGACGCAGGCCGTATTCCGGCGGAATGCTGAGCGGGGCGGTCGAGACGGTGACGAACTCGTCCGGCACCACCTTGGTCAGGCCGATGCCCTGTTTGATGCTGCCGCAGGCCGAGACGGCGAGCGCGGAGGAGGCGACGAGGGTCAGGACGGCGACACTGCGGATACGCATGGTTTCAGGCTCTGGTCGGCTGATGCAGGAAGCGCCGCGATGGCGCAGTCGGCATAGTGAAGACGGGGTGATTACGACTTTTCGGGGGCCGCGCCAACCTTCACAGGCTTGTCAGACACCAGACTGTCGATAATCAGCAGCACCACGCCGATGGTGATGGCGCTGTCGGCGATGTTGAACACCCAGGGAAAGACGCCGGTGCCCGAGAAGTCGATGAAGTCGACCACATAGCCGAAGCGGATGCGGTCGATCACATTGCCCAGGGCCCCGCCCATGACAAAGCCGATGGCGGTGATCAGCAGGCGCCGGTTCGACTGCGTCGCCCACCAGGCCAGGCCGGCTGAGACGACGATGGAGAAGATGGCCAGGCCCCAGCGCGCTTCGCCGCCGCCGAACAGGCCGAAGCTGACGCCGGTGTTCTCGACCCAGCTGAAGTTCAAGATCGGCGGGAAGACGGGGATGCGGCCGACCTCCTGCAACGACAGGCCGCTGATGATCCAGGCCTTGGTAAGCTGATCCAGGACGATGATCAGTAGGGCGAACACATAGGCGGTGACGGCGAGGCGCGTGATCTTCATGCGGCGCCGTTAGCAGGAAGCGGCGCCGGGGCGAAGCGGAAAACGCGGATCATATCCGCCGCCTTCAGAACAGGCTGCCCTGATCGGCGGCGGACGGCTTCGGCTTGGCCGCCGGACGCGGCGGGGACGGACGGAATTCGCCGCCGTCGATCGTCGCCGGCTGAACGCCATCGCCGAACACCAGCCGGACCGCCTGACCCGCCTCCAGCGCCTTGGCCGAGGTGATCCAGGCGCCGTCTGGATCTTCCACGCGGGCGAAGCCGGGTTTGGGACGGCCGGGGTCCAGGGTCGTCAACGCGCGCGACAGCGCCGTCAGGCTATCGACTTCGCGCTCAAGCCGGCGCGGCAGGACGCCGTCCAGTCGCGCGCCGACGGCTTCAAGCCGGGCCTGACGCTGGTCCAGCCGTCGATGCAGCGGTTCGGGCGACAGCCGCCCAGAGACCTGCAACAGCCGCCGCTCCCCGCGCGCCACGCCGGCCTGAAGCGCGGCGCCCAGCCGGTCGCCCGCGCCCCGCAGCCCGTCCTGACCTCGCTCGATCCGCGTGCGCAGCAGGGCCGGGCTCAGCTTGCCGCCCGTCACCGCCAGATGCCGCTCGTGCAGGGCGACGTTGCGTTGCAGGCCCGATCCCAGCCGGCTCGAAACATGGTCCAGCCGTTGTTGCGCCAGAGCCAGCAGGTCCTCCGGCCGCGCCGGCAGGCCGCGCGCCACGGCCCGCAGGCGCGTGCGTCGATCCTCGATCAGCCGTCCACCCGCTTGCACCATGCGCCGGTCCATGTCCGCAACGGCGTAGCGCAGGTCCGCCAGCACCGGCGTCGCCATTTCTGCCGCGCCCGTCGGGGTCGGCGCCCGGCGATCCGACACGAAGTCGATCAGGGTGGTGTCGGTTTCGTGCCCCACGGCCGAGATGATTGGAATGCGCGCCGCCGCCACGGTCCGGGCCAGGCCTTCGTCGTTGAAGCACCACAGATCCTCGACCGACCCGCCGCCGCGCGCGACGATCAGCAGGTCCGGGCGAGGGACCGGCCCGTCGGGCGTCATCCCGTCAAAGCCGCGAATGGCGTTCGACACCTGACCGCAGGCCGAATCGCCCTGAACGACCACAGGCCAGACGATGACGCGACAGGGCCAGCGTTCGGCGATCCGGTGCAGCACGTCGCGGATCACCGCGCCAGTCGGGCTGGTGATCACGCCGATGGTCGCGGGAAAGGCGGGCAAGGGCTTCTTGCGCCCCGGCTCGAACAAACCTTCCTCACGCAGGCGGACCTTCAGCCGCTCCAGCTGGGCCAGCAGGGCGCCGGCGCCGGCCGCCTCCATGCTCTCGATCACGATCTGATAGGACGACCGCGCCGGATAGGAGGTGATCTTGCCGGTGACGATGACCTCAAGCCCCGCCTCGGGCTGGACGCCCAGGCCGCGCGCCGACCCCTTCCACACCACGCCGTCGATGGCCGATTTGTCGTCCTTCAGCGTCAGATAGACGTGGCCCGAGGCGTGGCGGTTGACCTTGGAGACCTCGCCGCGCAGCCGCACGTGGCCGAACCGGTCTTCCAGCGTGCGCTTCAGCGCGAACGACAGCTCCGAGATCGACAGGGGCGGATTGTTGTCACGAGGGGCTGGGACCTCGGCCGGGCCTTCGAATACGTAGGAGTCGTCGCTCATGGGGCCCACCCTAGCCTGCGTCGATCCGTCCGGGAACGCTGCGCGCGCCCTATCGTTCGACTTTCATGGCCGCCGACCCGCCCGGAACCGATCCTTCTGACCGTGACCCGCACGAGCGCGATTTGTCGCGCCGCGCCGGGGGCGGCGGCGCCATGAGCCCATGGCTGATCATCGGCTGCATCATCCTGCTGGGGCTGGGCGTCTATGTCGTCTCGGCCCTGCTCTAACGCCCAAGGAGGTCGTATGGACCGCTTCGTCCCGCTCGCCGCCATTCTTTGCCTGGCCGGCGGCGTCGTCGCCTGCACGGATCGTGACGACGATGTGGTCCAGGCCCCTGCGCCGGGCGCAGCGCCCGTGGCCTTGCCGGACCAGCAGGCCGATGCCGCCGCCTCGAACGCCGCCTTGGCCTTCAATATGACCCGCGACCAGCTGGAGGACGCGGACCTGTACTCGCGCGCCAACGTCGATCTGGGCGATGTCGAAACCCTGGTGCTGGACGCCTCGGGCGCCCTGACCCATCTGGTCGTAGAGTTGGAAGGGCCGGGCGACATGAAGGTGCGGGTTCCGATCGCGGACGTGTCTCCGATCGACCGCAACGGCGACCGGGATCTGGTCACCGATCTGACACCGGGTCAGCTTCAGGCCCTGCCGGCCTGGACCCCGCCGGCGCGCTGATCGGACGCTGAATGCGGCGTTAAGTCTGACGGGCGCTTGACCGGCCGGCGCCGGCCGGTCATTGCCCGATCTCATGAACATTCTTCTCGTCGGATCGGGCGGCCGCGAACACGCCCTGGCCTGGAAGATCGCCCAGTCGCCGCTGGTCACGCGCCTGGTGGCGGCGCCCGGCAACCCCGGCATCGAGAAGCTATGCGAGCTGCGCGCCGTCAAGGCGGACGACGCCGACGGCCTGGCCGCCCTGGCCAGAGAGATCAAGGCCGACCTGGTCGTCGTGGGGCCCGAGGTGGCGCTGGCCGCCGGTCTGGCCGACCGCCTGGCTTCGGCCGGCATTCCCTGCTTCGGGCCGACCGCCAAGGCGGCGCAGCTGGAAACCTCCAAGGCCTTTTCGAAGGGCTTTCTCGAACGTCACGAGATCCCCACCGCCGGTTACGGCGTCTATGACACGGTCAAGGACGCCAAGGCGGCGCTGGACGTGTTCCGGCCGCCCTATGTGATCAAGGCTGACGGCTTGGCCGCCGGCAAGGGCGTGGCCATCAGCCCCGACCGCCCCGACGCCGAGGCCGAAATCGAGCGCATGCTGGGCGGTCGGTTCGGCGCGGCCGGCGCCCGCGTCGTGATCGAGGAGTTCATGGACGGCGAGGAGGGCTCGCTGTTCGCCCTGTGCGACGGTCAACGCGCCCTGCTGTTCGGCGGCGCCCAGGACCACAAGCGCGCCTTCGACGGCGACCTTGGCCCCAACACCGGCGGCATGGGCGCCTATTCGCCCGCGCCCGTCTTCACGCCCGAGTTGGTGCAGCAGGCCGACGCGCTGATCGTCCAGCCGACGATCCGCAAGATGGCCGAAGAGGGCGCGCCCTATCGCGGCGTCCTCTACGCCGGCCTGATGGCGACCCAGGACGGCCCCAAGGTGGTCGAGTTCAACGCCCGCTTCGGCGACCCGGAATGCCAGGTGCTGATGATGCGGATGGCGGGCGACATCGTCCCCTATCTGTTGGGCTGCGCGCGCGGCGATGTCTCGGGACTGGCTTCGCCCGCCTTCAAGCCTCAGACAGTGATCTGCGTGGTCATGGCGGCCAAGGGCTATCCCGACAGCCCGCTGGAAGGCTCGATCATCCGCGGCGCCGATCAGGACTTCGGCCCCCACGTCCAGGTCTTCCACGCCGGGACCAAGCGCCGCGACGACGGCTTGCTGGCCGCGTCCGGCGGGCGCGTCCTGAACGTCTGCGCCGAGGGCGACGACATCGCCCAGGCCCGCGAACGCGCCTATGCCGCCATCAAGAAGATCGACTGGCCGGGCGGCTTCAATCGCTCCGACATCGGCTGGCGGGCGCTGGAGCGGGGCTGAAGCCTAGGCCGCCGCGAACAGCAGTCGGCCTTCGCCCATGCGTTCACGCAAGGCCGGCAGGTCGGTGTGGGCGACCGAGAAACAGCCGTAGCTGCGACCCAGCTTGCCTTCGCGCGCCAGGAAGTCGGGATCGGCATAGTCCGCGCCGTGGACGATGATGGCCCGCTCGCGCGCCTTGTCGTTGGAATATTCCAGCCCGTCCAGCAGCACATTCGGCCCCTGTTGCGCGCCCCAGTTGGCGCCCGCCGTCGCATAGGCGCCGATCGAGGACATGTTGGAATCCGGCGTGTTGGAAAAGCGCCGGGCATAGCCGGTGTGGCTGGGGTCCGATCCCCGGCCGTGGCAGGTGCGCAGGACCTTCACTTCACCCGCGATCAAATCGACTTCGTACAGCCGCTCCTCGCCCGAGAACTTCTGGAAATCGACCAGATACATCCGGTCGCGCAGAGGCAGGCGGTGATGGTGGGTGTCCAGCGCGGTCATGGCGCGCTCCATCAGCTCCTTGCGAACGTGACCACGCGGATCCAGCGGCGGCGGCGTCAGGGCGGAGGTCTGGACCGTGGGCAGACCGACCTGCGGCATGGCGATAGGAGTTCCGTTCTGGGCCGTCGTCAGCGGCGCCGTAGCGCTCGCGCTGGCGCATCCCGCCAACATGGCCGATCCGCCCAGAATAAGTCCTCGTCTCGATAGCCGCATGCGACGCCCTCGTTGCGGTTGGTCTTGAGGCGTGTTTGTTTCAGTTGGTTACGGGCGAGGCAACCTAAGCCTTGTGGGGCATTTTTGCGGCCGACGCGTCGCGGGGAGAGATCGATGAAACGTTTCGGAATCGTGCTGGCGGCGCTGATAGCGTCGGCGGCAAGCGCCCATGCGCAGCAAATCCCCGTGGCCACAGGCGTTTCGGCGCAACCCGGAACAACGTTCATTGAAGCCGGAAGGTTGCTTGCGGATCCGTCGAACGGCGTTGTGCAGCGCGATAAAACTCTCGTGATCAGGGGGAACCAAGTCGTCGAAGTGCGCGACGGCTTCGTCGGCGATGCCTCTCAGGGCAAGGTCGTGGACCTGCGCCAGGCCTTTGTCCTGCCCGGCCTGATCGACAGCCACGTCCATCTGACGAGCCAGCAGAACCCGAACGCACGCCTTGAAGAGGTGACGCTTTCGGACGCGGACCAGGCGATGGTCGGCGCCCGCTATGCGCGTCGCACCCTGATGGCCGGCTTTACGACGGTGGCGGATCTGGGCGCCTCGAACCAGGCCATCTTCGCCCTGCGAAACGCCGTGAAGAACGGCTACGTGCCGGGACCGCGCATCATTGCGGCGGGGTCGTCGGTGTCGATCCACGGAGGCCATGGCGACATCAACGGCTATCGCGAGGACGTCATGCACCTGTTGTCGTCCGAAAGCATATGCTCGGGGCCTGAGGACTGCATGCGGGCCGTGCGCACCCAGGTTCGCGCCGGCGCCGACATCATCAAGATCACCGCGACGGGCGGCGTGCTGTCCAACACCGCCGCCGGCCTGAACCAGCAGTTCAGCGACGACGAACTGTCCGCCATCGTCGGCAGCGCCCACCGCATGGGCCGCCAGGTGACGGCGCACGCCCACGGGGTCGACGGCATCAACGCCTTCTTGCGGGCCGGCGGCGATTCCATCGAGCACGGCACCTATCTGGACGATCAGTCGATCCGCCTGTTCAAGTCAAACGGCGCCTGGCTGATCCCGACCCTGCTGGCTGGGGACTTCGTGGCGCGCATCGCCTCGGGACCCGACAACTTCTTCACCCCCGCCCAGACGGCCAAGGCGCTGGAGGCGGGTCCCAAGATGCTGGACATGGCGCGCCGCGCGCATGAGGGTGGGGTCAAGATCGCCTTCGGCACCGACTCGGGGGTTTCGGCCCACGGCGACAACGCCCAGGAATTCGCCCTTCTGGTCCGCGCCGGCCTGAGCCCGCTCGAGGCCATCCAGGCCGCCACCGTCGGCGCCGCCGAACACCTGCGCATCGCCAACGAGGCCGGCAAGATCGCCGTGGGCATGCCCGCCGACATCGTCGCCGTCTCGGGCGATCCGCTGACGGACGTGACCGAGCTGGAGCGGATGAAGTTCGTGATGAAGTCCGGCGTCGTCTATCGCGCCGACTGAATCCTGTCGTTCAGGAAGGCGGCGAAAGCCGCCTCGTCTTCGAACCGGGCGACCACCGGCCAGGCGACGACGCCCTTGCGCTGCTCGGGCGTCAGCCGGACCCAGTCCTTCTCCGTCGTGACCAGGCGGGCGTCGAACACCGCAGCCCGGTCCGTCAGGAACGTCATGTCGGCGGCGCTATAGGCCGCGTGGTCGGGGAAGGGGACGAAGTCGACCAGGTCGCAGCCCGCCGCCTTCAGCGACCGCTCGACCTTCCAGGGCTTGGCGATGCCGGCGAACCCGACCTGGGGGCCCGGCGGCGGCGGCCCCTCGGGCGTCAGGCGCGCGACGAAGACGGGCAGGGCGCCGAAGATCGCCAGCAGTTCGGGATCGGCCTCTTTGACATCGGTCGGCAGCATGAGCACGATGGCGTCGGCGCGCGCCAGGCCGGCCTTCAGCGGCTCGCGCATCGGGCCTGAAGGGAAAACCGAACCGTCGCCGAACGGCCATTCGTCGCCGCGCGTTTCGCCGTCCACGACGATCAGGCTGACGGTCTTTTTCAGGGCCGGGTTCTGATGGCCGTCGTCCAGCACAAGGGCCTGCGCGCCGTCTGCGACGGCGGCCCTGGCGCCCGCCACACGATCGCGCGCAATCCAGACCGGCGACCCTTGCGCCAGCATCAGGGGTTCGTCCCCGACATCGTCGGCCGTATGGATTTGAGGATCGACCCGGACCGGCCCTTCCAGCCGCCCGCCATAGCCGCGCGACAGGCCTTGCGCCTCCCCCCCCGCCGCCCGCAGCAGCCGCAGGGTTTCGCGCGCGACCGGCGTCTTGCCCGATCCGCCGACCGTCAGATTGCCGACCGAGATGACCGCGCAGCCGGGGTCGGCCGGGACCGCTTTGGCGATCCGGCGCGCCGTCACGGCGGCCCAGACCCAGCCCAGCGGTTTCAGCGCCGTTCGCGTCATCCGGGCGTGGTTGCTGTCGCGCACATACCACCAGCGCGGCGTGTTCAGCTTCATCGCCGGCCCTGCCTCTGCGGCATCAGCGGCGACAGCAGCGCCCACAGTCGCTCCAACCCGCCTCCAGCCTCGACCGCCGCGCGACGCCCGCGTTCGCCCATGGCCTTGGCCGCGTTCAGGTCTTCTAGCAGCGGCTCGATCACGCCGGGCAGGTCGGACGGCGCCTGAACCAGGGCCAGGGCCCCCGCCTCGACTAGGGCCGCCGTCACCGGCGCCCAGTTGGACGCATCCGGCCCCGTGATCGTCGGCTTGCCCAGCCGCGCCGGCTCCAGCGGATTGTGCCCACCGACAGGCGGCAGGCCGATGGCGGGCGCGAACGAGCCACCCATCACCACCACATCGGCGAGGCGCAGGAACAGGCCCATCTCGTTCAGGGTGTCGGCCAGATAAATGTCGGTGTCCGGCCCGATCGTCTCGCCGCGCGAACGCATGGCGAAGGCATAGCCGTCGCGTTGCAGGGCCTGGGCGATGTGCGCCCCCCGCTCGGGATGGCGTGGCGTCAGGATCAGGCAGACACGCTCGCTCAGATGGTCAAGCGCGCGCACGATGGTGATCTCTTCGCCCTCATGGGTGCTGGCGGCGACGATCACCGGCCGGTCGCCGATGGCGGCGCTCAAACGGCTGAAGGCGGCGGGGTCGTGGGGCAGGGCGTCTCCCGACAGTTTCAGGTTCACCAGCCCGTCGATCCGCGCGCCCATGCCCTCCAGCCGCTGGGCCGAGACGGCATCCTGCGGCAGCACCAGATCAAAGGCGCCGGTCAGCGCCCGCGCCGAGGCCGGAAACCGCGCCCAGCCCTCCACCGTCTTCTCGGTGATCCGGGCGCTGACCAGGGCCAGTTTCACGCCCCGCCGCTGCGCCTCCAGCAACAGATTGGGCCACAGTTCGCTCTCGACGAAGACTGCAAGGCTTGGCCGCCAATGGTCCAGGAACCGCTCGACCACGCCCGGCGCGTCGACCGGCGTATACTGGTGGATCACGCCTGTCGGCAGCCGTTCGGCCAAAATATGGGCCGAGGTCACGGTGCTGGAGGTGACCAGAACGGTGAGGTCCGGCCGCGCCTTCGTCAGCCGCTCGACCACGGGCAGCAGCGACAGGCTCTCGCCCACGCTGACGCCGTGCAGCCAAACCAGATCGCCTGCGGGGCGCGGGGTGCGGGTGAAGCCCATCCGCTCGTCCACCCGCACCGGGTCTTCCTTGCCCCGCCTGGCGCGCGCATCCAGCAGGCGCGGGGCTAGCGGCTCCAGCGCGCGCGTCGCCAGCCGATAGGCGATCAGCGGCAAAGGCGTCACGGCTGCGTCCTCACGGCTTCAGGCCCGTGATCGCATCGGCGCGTGCTTCGACGGCGTTCAGCCGCGCGGTCCAGTCGACGACGACATCGGCCATGTCCGCGTCAGCAGGATAGTCGGCGCGGTCCCACACGATGGCGCCCTTGCCGAAGGGCAGGGGCAGCACGGCCCGGTCCCAGCTGTCCAGACGGATCGCGGGATTGCACGACATGCCGATGAACAGCACCGGCGCCTTGGACAACTTCGCCATCAGGGGCAGGCCCTCGGCCATGACATTGGCCGGGCCGCGCGGCCCGTCCGGCGTGATGGCCAAGGCGCCGACCTTCAGCTGTTTCAATCCGTCACGCAGCGCCTGGGTGCCGCCCTTGGCCTTCTCGGCCTTGTCCTTGTTGGCCGAGGATCCGCGCACGGCAGGAAAGCCCTGACGCGCCACCGCCTTGGCGATGAACTCGCCGTCGGCCGAAAGGGAGATCAGCGCCTTGGCCGGCTGCGCCCGGTCCAGCGGCCAGCATGACGGCGACAGGCCGATCCGCGAATGCCAGAACACGCACAGCACCCCGCCGCCCTGCGTCCAGACGGCCTCAGCAGCCTGCTGGTTTTCGTGCGTCCAGCGGATGGTGGAAAAGCAGAACTGCATCCACTTCGCCAGCGTCCAGGCCAGGGCCGACTGGACCGCCGGATTGCGAAGCGGCCTCATGCGACCGTCTCGACGCTGGGCGCGGCGCCGTCCAGCGACTGCTGACGCGCCAAGCGGGAATACAGGCCGCCTCTGGCGACCAGGGCGTTGTGCGAGCCTTCCTCGACCACGCGCCCGGCCTCGATCACATAGATGCGGTCGGCGTTCCGGACGGTCGACAGGCGGTGGGCGATCATCAGCGTGGCGCGCCCCTGCATCAGCCGCTCCAGCGCCGCCTGGACCAGGGCCTCGCTCTCGGTGTCCAGGGCGCTGGTGGCCTCGTCCAGCAGCAGGATCGGCGCATCCTTGACGAAGGCGCGGGCGATGGCGATCCGCTGGCGCTGACCGCCGGACAGACGTAGGCCGGCCTCGCCCGCGCGGGTCGCATACCCTTCAGGCAGGGCCGTGATGAAGTCGTGGGCCGCGGCGGACCGCGCGGCGTCCTCGATCTGCGCCTGCGTCGCGCCCGGCCGACCATAGGCGATGTTGGCGGCGATGGTGTCGTCGAACAGGAAGGGTTCCTGCGTCACCAAGGCGATGTGGTCGCGCAGGTCTTGGATGCGAAGCGCCCGCACGTCCGCGCCGTTGATCGTCACCGCCCCGCCGGTCACATCATAGAAGCGCGGCAACAGGCTCAGAATCGTGCTCTTGCCGCCGCCCGACGGCCCGACCAGGGCCACTGTCTCGCCCGGCGCGACCCGCAGGGAGACCGCGTCCAGCGTCGGCGCATCGGTCCCGGCGTAGGCGAAGGACACATCGTCCAGCACGACCTCGACCGGCCCGGCGGCCAGCGGCGCGGCGTCGGCCGCCTCACGGATTTCAGGCTGGATGTCCAAGGCGCCGAAGAGCCGGCGCGCGGCGGTGAAACCCTCGCTCATCACCGTGGCCAGGTTGGTCACCTGACGTAGGGCTTGGCCGGCGGCCAGCAGCATGCCGATGAAGGCGGCGAACCCGCCCACCGTCATGTCGCCCGACTGCGCCCGCCACCCGGCGTAGGCCATGACGGCGGCGACGACGATATAGGCGACCAGATCGCTCGACGGACCGGCGAAGGCGCGGGCGTTGGCGCCCTTGATGACGTGGCGCTGGCGACGGGCGACCACCTCGGCGACGCGGTCTTGTTCGGCGGCCTCGCGGTTCTCGATCTTGATCAGACGAACCCCGTCCAGGTTCTCCATCAGGGCAGTCGACAGGTTTTCGGTCTCGGCCATCGCGCCGACGGCGGCCTTGCGCGTCTTGCGCCCGAACCGGCGAAGCACCAGCGCCACCAGCGGCACGCCCAGCAGCACGACGATCGTCAGCTGCCAGTCGATGAAGCCCATGTAGATCAGCACCGCGATCAGCGTCAGCAGGTTCTGGGTGTAGTTGACCACGCCCGAGGTGAAGGCCTCGCGCACCATATTGGCGTCGAACAGGACGGAGGAGACGAAACCACCCGAATGCTGGCTGCGTAGGCGCGCCAGATCGGCGCGGATCATGGCCCCGAACAGGCGGATCTGGATGTCGCCGACAATGGTGTGACCCAGCCGGTTGACAAGGGCCGCCTGACCCAGCGCGGCCAGGGTCCGTGCAATGGCGACAGTCAGGATGGCGACCGGGATCCAGACGACGGCCTTGTCCGCCGGAAAGGTCACCAGGCCGAACAGGCTGATCGGCCTGGTCCCGCCCAGGAACAGACCGTTGACGGCCGGCTCCAGCAGCTTCAGCAGCGCCGCCGTCAGCAGGCCGGTCACTGCCGCACACAGGACCGACAGGATCAGCGATCCCTTGTGCTTGGACAGATAGTCGCGCCAAATCCGCGCCAGCAGGGCGCGCAGCGGCATGGTTTCGGAGGCGGCGACGGTCATCGGCTCTCGGTCGTCCGAGCCGCCCTTCAAGTCAAGGCTTGTCCGGCGACGGTTCAAGCGCACGGCCCGGCTCGTCGGCGCGGATCAGGGTTTCGCCGGGCGCCTCCTCGACCCTCATGGCGGGCGGAACTGTGGGATTGGACGCGTATCGACGGCCGTCGAAAGGCACGGCGGCCTCATAGCCTTCGATGATTCCGCCGCCCGCGACATAGACGCCCAGATCCCGTCGGCCATGGGTCTGTCGCTCCAAGAGCCGGATCGGCGCGCGCGCCACGCTGATCTCGCCGACCGACCGATAGGTTTCGCCGGCTCGGTCCAGCACCAGCAGCCGGCATCCGCCCGAGCCGCACCAGTTGGGGCCGGTCAGATAGATCAGGGTCATGGCCCCGTCCGGCGTGATGGCGGCCGTATAGCGGGTCGTGTCCAGCGCCTCCTTGGCCCGGTCGCGCAGATAGGCGATCAGGGCGGGGTCTTCGGGGGGCGGCGTTTGGGCGGCGGCCGCGCCGGCCCACAGGCTGGCGGCGACGACGGCGGCTGCGGCGAGGGTTCTCATCGGGCTGTTCTCCGGTCTCGACAAACATTCCAACGCATCAGGATCGAGATCGGATGACGCGGCGGCGCCCAATCGCTATCTGGCGAGCATGGCGCGCTTCGACCTCTCGACCGCGATGGGCCGTTTTCGGGCGCATTGGCATTATTTCTGGGCCGACCACGCGTTTTTGCGCGTGGCCTTTTCCAACGCCCACTGGCTGGGCCCGGATCTGGTGCGCACCAATCAGCCGTCGCCGCGCCAACTGGCCTATTGGAAAAAGAAGGGCGTCAAGACGGTCATCAACCTGCGCGGCAAGCGGGACGAGGGCTATTACTGGCTGGAAAAGGACGCTTGCGAGCGGCTGGGTCTGACCCTGATCGACGCGCCGCTGGACTCGCGCGATCCGCCCGAGACGGTGCGCATCCACCGCGCGCGCGAGCTGTTCAAAACAATCCAGTATCCGGTGCTGATCCACTGCAAATCCGGCGCGGATCGGGCGGGCATGATGGCGGTCTTCTATCGCCACTTCCACCTGGGCGAGCCGATCTCGGTCGCCATGAAGCAACTGTCCAAGAAATATCTGCACTCCCGCGAGGGGCTGACCGGGGTGCTGGACTATACGCTGGAGAAATACGTCAACGAGATCGAGCCAAAGGGCGTCAGCTTCATCGATTGGGTCGACAGCCCCGACTACGATCCCAAGGCCATCCGCGCCGAGTTCAAGGCCGGCTGGTGGGGCACGCTGTTGACCGACATGCTGCTGCGGCGTGAGTAGGGGGCTTCAGCCCCAGGGGCCGGTCTTCGGTTCGTCGCCTGCCTCGCCGTTCGCGCGCGCCTCGGCGGCCAGTTCGGCGTCGCGACGGGCCTTGCGATCGGCCTCCCACCGCTTGAACCAGCGAGCGTAGTCGATATGGCCGCGCAGCGAAAAGCTGAACAGCGCCAGCACGGCCAGCAGGCTGACCAGTTGGAAGATCTGTTGCGGTTCCAGGTTCATCGTCGTCCTCGCCTACAGATCGAAACGTCGGATCGAGGAGCCGGTTCGGCTCCTCGATGTCGCACTCAACCCTCAGATCAGGCCGCGTCGCCGCGCGGATCGATCAGCTTGTGGGCGTGCAGGATGAAATAGCGCATGTGGGCATTGTCCACGGTCGCCTGGGCGCGCGCCTTCCACGCCTTCTTGGCGTCTTCATAGTTGCCGAAGGCGCCGACGAACTCGACCTGCGACAGGTCGCGGAAGGTCGGCTCGCCCAGGTGACGAAGCTCGCCGCCGATCACGATGTGCAGAAGTTGCGGCGGGACGGCGTTCTGATCGGTCATCGGAAATCCTGAAGGCTGGGCCGGAAGGCTTTGGGGGAGGGAGGTTTGCGCGCGGCATAGGCCGAGAACGCCCTCGGATCAATGTGGGCCGGGGTTTTTCCGTCCCCGCCTCAGGTCGAAAGCGGCACGTTTTTACAGCGCCGCACGATCATCGGCTGAATGATCGGGGCCGCGCAGACCAGGCTGGCCTGGCGCGGATCGGGCCGGTTGAACGCCCACGGCCGCCCGTGGTGATCGCTGACCCTGGCGCCGGCTTCGGTCGCGATCAGCCAGCCCGCAGCGACGTCCCAGTCCCATTTCGGGGTCAGGGCCAGGGCGGCGTCAAAGGCGCCGGCGGCGACCAGCGCCATCCGATAGGCCAGGGCGTTGCGCTTCTCGAACCGCATGGACGGCCAGGGTTCGTCGACGAAATAGGGCGCTTCGATCAGTCGCGCATCGCCAAGGATCGAGGCGTCCTCCAGCGTATCGACATCCGAGGCGTGGATGGGTTTGCCGTTACGTCGGGCCCCGCCGCCACGCGTCGCCACATAGGTCTCGTCCACCTCGGGCGCATGGATGACGGCGGCGACGACCTCGCCGTCCTCGATGACGGCGATGGGCACGCACCACCACGGCGTCCGCTTCATATAGGCGACGGTGCCGTCGATGGGATCGACCACGAAGATGCGTCGTTTCGACAGCCGCTCGGGCGAATCCGCCGTCTCTTCCGACAACCAACCATAGTCGGGCCGCGCAGACAGCAGCCTGTCCCGCAGCATGGCGTCGACCTTCAGGTCGCCGCTGGTGACGGGCGAACCGCCGACCTTGGACTCGATCTTCAGTCCCGCCTCACGCTCGGCGATGGCCAGCGCCCCGGCGTCGATGGCCGCCTGGCGAATCAGGTCGAGGTCGGCGTCCAGATGCATCATTTGCCCGCGATGGCCACCGCATCGAACATCAGGCTGGGCACGTTGAACCCGCCCCGGAACTCCAGGTCCGAACCGCGCTCGAGGCGCAGATACAGGTCGGTCAGCTTGCCCGCGACCGTGACCTCGCTGACCGGATAGGCGATCACGCCATTTTCGAACCAGAAGCCCGACACCCCGGCGGACCAATCGCCGGTGTTGCCGTTCAGCGACGGGCCGAACATCGACGTCACCAGAAGGCCGGTCCCGGCGTCGGCCATCAGGCCCGCCAGATCGCGCTCGCCCGGCTCCATATGCAGATTGTGGGTCGAGACGCCGGACGGCCCGGCCAGCCCCCGCGACGCGTGGCCGGTGGTTTCCAGACCCAGTTGCCGGGCCGAGGCGCTGTTCAGCAACCAGGTGGTCAGGACGCCGTCGTCGAACAGGGCGCGCTTCTGAACCGCTGCGCCTTCGTCGTCGAACGGGGTCGATCCCATGCCGCGCGGGCGGAACGGATCGTCGATCAGGGTGACGCCCTCGGCGAAGACGCGCTGGCCCATGCGGTCCTTCAGGAACGAGGTGCCGCGCGCGATCGACGGGCCGGAAATGGCGCCGATGGCCGGCGACACGATCTGGCCCGCCATCCGGTTGTCGAAGATCACGGGCGCGGTGGTCGAGGCGATCTTGCGCGGGCCGACGCGGGCCACGGCGCGCTCGCCGGCGGTGCGGCCGATCAGGTCGGCGCCGGGCAGGTCGGACAGGTGGCGGGTCGAACGGCTTTCGCCGCCGCGCTCCATCGCGCCGTCCTTTTCGGCGATGACGCCGACGCCCAGCGAGAAGGCCGAACCCTCATAGGCGCCATCGAACCCATGAGAGGTCACCAGCCGCCACCGGCTGGACGACCAGCCGGCGTGTCCGCCTTCCGACCGCGCCACGCCGGGAACCGCCAGGGCCGCGGCCTCGGCCTCGGCCGAGACCTGTTCCAGATTTTCGGCGCTGCGTTCGCTGGGATCGAACAGGTCCAGATCGACGAATGGCCCGCGCGCCAGCCGTTCCTCGGGCGCGAAACCCGCGTGGGGGTCCTCCGGCGCCGAGCACGCCATGGCCACCGCCCGCTCGACCAGGCGCGCCTGGGTCGCCGGCGAAAGGTCCGAGGCCGAAACGGACGCCTGCCGTTGGCCCACAAACACGCGCAGGCCCAGGTCGCGCGATTCCTCGCGTTCGACGTCTTCCAGCTTGCCGTTGCGCACCCCGACCGACAGGGATCGGCGATCGGCGCTGACCGCCTCTGCGGCGTCGGCGCCGGCCTTCAGCGCGGCCTTGACGATGTCGTTGAGAAGATCGGTGGAAACGGGCGCAGCCAGGGTTTCAGTCATGCCCCGATATGGCGGACGCTCCGCTGCACCGCAACCGCGTCAGACCACGGCGAAGGCGATCAGGCCCACAGCCGCCGTCAGCAGCGCGACCCAGGTCAGCAGCATGCCGACGACGCGACCCAGCGACGGCCCGGTCTGAAGCAACAGACCCAGGGCATGGGCGACCCGGCCGACGAACAGCGTCGCGCCGACCCCGTGGACCATCCAGGCCGGCGCGCCCACGGCGGCCAGCAGCAGCATGGCGATCATGCCTGGGGTCGCATATTCCACCAGATTTCCGAAGGCGCGGCTGGCGGCCATCAGATCCGCGTTCCCGCCGTCGCCGAACGACACCATGTGTTTGCGCCGCCCGCTGACCACGATGCCCGACAAGACCAGCATCATCAGGATCAGCAGGCCGCTCCACAGGGCGGCGGCCTGAACGGCGTACATCAGCGGCGTGGTCATCGATCAGTCCTCGCGCCCGACGGGGTAGAGCAGATAGTGGTCGTCATAGAAGGGCGTGCGTTCATAGAACCAGGCCAGACGCGCCTGCGGATCGGCGGCGAACGTGGCGTCGGCCGCCACCTTGGCCTCGAACTCGGCCTTCAACGCGGGGTCCGCCGCCATCATCTTGTCCGCCAGCGGCGCGATGGCGTAGGCCTCGATATATTCGACGCGGCTCATCACCTCGGGGAACATGCCCCAGGCGAAGAAGCTCTCGCTGGATTGCGGCTCCAGCAGCAGCACGACGATGTCGCCCAGCGGCTGATCCGTCGGCACCCGCACCGAGCCGGTCGGATACGTCCAGTCGCGCTTTTCGACCTCCACCGTCTTCACCGAAGCCTGCACGTGACCTTCATTGGCGCGGGTCGCCAGCTTGGGTTCGACCAGGCGCAGCATCGACAGGTTCACCGTGCGCGCAGCCTCGACCGTCTCCATTTCGATCCCGTGCGTCTTCAGCCGCTCGATGATGTCGGTGCGATAGCCCGGCACCCAATAGGCCGTCGGCCGCGTCAGGGTCAGCGTCGGCTTGGAGCCATAGAAGGGCATCTGCCACAGTTCGGGATCGGGGCGGCCCAGCCAGCGGATTTCCTTCCGGCCCGAGGCGGGACTGTCGTACATCTCGTACAGCATGCCCTTGAACGGCCGGGTGGACGACGGCGTCTCGTCGGCCTCGAAGTTGGCGGGGATCTGCGCCGGACGCAGGGCCTTGTCCTTATCGGTCGCGGCGCGAAGACCGGCGCCCTGATCGGCCAGCAGACGCATCGCTTCCTCGATGAAGACATAGGTCCCCAAAACGCGCTGCTCGTGCGGCTTCAGGCTGTGGTTCTCGATCAGGATCGTCGGCACATGGGCGGCCGCGCCCCAGCCGTTGGAAAACCGCTCGCCCAGACCGCCGTCCGACAGGCCCTTCTTGGGTTCATCGTCGTCGATGCCGAACACCAGTTCGCCGGGGATATGGCCTTCGCGTTCCAGCGCGGCGTTCATCGCCGGCTTGAACACCGAATCCAGCCAGGCCGAGCCGTTCGGCGAGCGGCTGAAGGTCCCGTCCTCGCCGTTGAAGCCGTAGGTGACGTCGTACTGGTAATCCATGCCATCGGTGACATGGACGTCCACATAGAGGTCCGGCCGGTATTTCAGGATCAGGCCGCGCACGGCCCGCATCTCGGGCTGGTCCAGCTTCAGATAATCGCGGTTCAGGTTCTGGTTGGTCGCCGTATTGCGCCAGCCCTGAATGCGCGGGCCCCGCTGGTTGGGCCGGGAATAGGGGCCGGAACGCTCATGGCCATCCACGCTCAGGATCGGGATCAGGATCAGATTGACCCGGTCCAGCAGGGCGTCCTTCCCATAGAAGGCGATGTCGCGCAGCAACATCATGCCCGCGTCCTTGCCGTCGATCTCGCCGGGGTGAATGCCCGCCTGGATCATCAGCACCGGCTTGGCCTGATCGAAAGCAGTCCCGTCCTTGGAGGCGATCACCGCATAGATGGGCCGACCCTCGGGCGAGACGCCGAACTGCTCGATGCGGATCAGGTCGCTGGCGGCGTCCAGACGATCGAACCAGGCGCGGGTGTCGACGTAGTTGGGGCTGAAGTCATGGCCCGGATCGGCCTCAAACGCCGTAACCCACGGATCAGCCGCATCGCGCAGCAGGGCCTTGGACGCGCCGTCCCAGGCGGGGGCGGGCGGCAGGAAGGCTTGATCCCAAGGTGCGGTGTTGGGAAGCGTCTGGGACATGGCGGGGCTCACGCTACAGGCAAGGGCGGCGACCAGCGCCGAAACCAGAAGAGGGGACTGCATGGCCTTTCGTGAGCCGATTGCGCGGCCCTGACAAGGTTTCACCCGCCGCCGCCCAGCGCGGGCGCCCAGCCGCCGGCCTTGAGCAGCAGGGCCGCCGCGTTCCCCATCTGCCAGAGACTGTAGAGCAGAACGACGACCAGGGCGCTGAACGCAACCCGGCGCCACGGGGCGAACGCCGCCGTCGCCGTGCCGATCACGAAGATGGCGACCCCGACCCACAACCGCACCGAGGCGGCGATCTTGGCGAAGCCGGGATTGAGCTGGGCCAGGATGATCACGATCACCGCCACGATCAGATTGGCCGCCAGGATGCAGCCGAACACCAGTCGCCGATGCGACCAGAAATGCGCGTCCAGATCGATCTTCTGGTCGCCGCCCTCGGCCGAAACGCGCGGGAAGGTCACGCTGGCGGCGACATAGAAGGTTGCGGCGATGGCCAGTGAGATCAGCAGCACGAAGGTGTTGAACGGCGCGCCGCGGAAGATGACCCAGGCCTGGTTCCAGAAGGTGGCGATGTCGATGGCCACGAACAGGGCCAGCATCGGCGTCAGCCAGCCGAACCGGATCCGCTGCTTCTCATGCAGCACCCGCGCGAACCCGCCGACCAATTCGGCCACGGACAGGCCCAGCAGCAGGCCGTAAAAGCTGAAGAAGAACTCGAACGCGCTCACATCGCCCCCCGGCGTCAACAAAAGCCAAGCTTACTTCCAGATCGGCGTCCCGTCGCCCGGCAGGCCGAGACGGCCCCACAGATCGTTGACCCGTTCGACGACCGCTTCGTCCATGCGAATTTCTTCGCCCCATTCGCGCTTGGTCTCGGGCGGCCACTTGTCGGTGGCGTCCAGGCCGATCTTGGAGCCCAGTCCGCTCTCGGGGCTGGCGAAGTCCAGATAGTCGATGGGCGTCGACTCGATCACGGTGATGTCGCGCGCCGGGTCCATCTTGGTCGAGATGGCCCACATCACGTCCTTCCAGTCGCGGGCGTCGATGTCGTCGTCCACGACGATGACCCATTTGGTGTACATGAACTGGCGCAGATAGCTCCAGACGCCCAGCATCACGCGCTTGGCGTGGCCCGGATAGGCCTTCTTCATCGACACCACCGCGATCCGGTAGCTGCAGCCCTCGGGCGGCAGCCAGAAGTCTGTGATCTCCGGAAATTGCTGGCGCAGCAGGGGAATGAAGACCTCGTTCAGCGCCTCGCCCAGCACGCTCGGCTCGTCTGGCGGCCGGCCGGTGAAGGTGGTCAGATAGATGGGGTCGCGGCGCATGGTGATAGCGCTGACCTTGAAGACCGGGAACTTCTCGACCGAGTTGTAATAGCCGGTGTGGTCGCCATACGGACCCTCGTCCTCGAACTCGTCCAGCAGGACATGGCCCTCCAGCACGATCTCGGCCTGGGCCGGAACCATCAGCGGCACGGTCTTGCAGGGCACAAGCTCGGCCTTGGCGCCCCGCATCAGGCCGGCGAACTGATATTCCGACAGGGTGTCCGGCACCGGCGTCACCGCCGCCAGGATGGTGCCCGGATCGGCGCCCAGCACCACGGCGCAGGGCAGGGGTTCGCGCTTTCCGGCCTTTTTGTGCCGCGCGTAGTGTTGCGCCCCGCCCCGGTGCGCCAGCCAGCGCATGATGGCCTTGTCCTTGCCCAGCACCTGCATCCGATAGATGCCCAGGTTGAAGTCGTCCTCGCGGTCGTCCGACGGCCCCTTGGTCACGACCAGACCCCAGGTGATCAGGGGCGCCGGCTCGCCGGGCCAGCATGATTGGACGGGCAGGGCGGTCAGGTCGATCTGGTCGCCCTTCAGCACCACCTCCTGCACCGGCGCCTTCTTCACCGTCCTGGGGCGCATCGACAGAACGGTCTGCATCAGCGGCAGCATCTCCATCGCGTCGCCGAGACCGCGCGGCGGCGTCGGGTTTCTCAGGAAGGCCAGCAGTTCCCCGACCTCGCGCAATTCGCCCGCCGTCGTCCGGTCCTTGCCCTCCAGCGTCACCCCCATGGCGACCCGCTTCACCGTGCCGAACAGATTGGCCAGGCAGGGGATGGGACTGATCGTGCCGTCCGGCATGACCGGCTTCTCGAACAGCACCGCCGGTCCGCCATTCCTCAGCAACCGGGTCTGGATCTCGGTCATCTCCAGCACGGTGGAGACGGGTTCGGACACCCGCACCAGCTCGCCCTTGGCTTCGAGCTGGTCGATGAAGTCACGCAGGGATTTATAGGCCATGCCGCGACGCTTAGGCGGGAGTGGCCCCTCTGTCACGCGTCGCGCGACCGAACAGTCGATCCAGTCCGACGAGGCCGAGTCCGACGATCAGGAAAAACACCAGCAGCACGCCGAAAATCAGCACCACCCGGGCCAGCCCCAACTGATCCACATTGACGAACCCATAGGGCCACCAGCGCGTCGCCAGTCCATGAGCCAGGGTCCAGCCGCCGTAGACGAGCGGAAACGCCAGCCATTTCGCTGGATCGATCCAGCGCAGCCGCCCTTTGGGGCTGAACCACAGCCAGTCCAGCACGAAGGCGGCCGGCATGACGTAGTGCAGCACCAGATTGACCACCAAGGACCAGCCGGTCGGATTCCAGTAGGGATGCAGCAGGAAGTGGTACACTACCCCGACCACCACGATGTACATGGCGACGGCCGCCCTGACGCCTTCGCTGGCGGACCAGCGGGCCAGCCGCGATCCTTCGCCCAGCAGCGGCCCGGTGAAGGCCAGGGCGACCAGGATGTTGGTCAGGATGGTGAAGAAGCTGAAGTAGTTGATCGTCCGTTCCAGCACGGTCCAGCCCTGGGCCGGCGCGATCATCAGCAGATATTGAAGCGCCAGCGCGGTCCAGCCCACGACGGCGAACGTCGCACGCCAAAGCCTGGGCTGGTCCCGCTTGCGAAACACCGGCGCCTCCCTTGTCGGTCAGGCGGCAGTCTTGTCCCATTCGAAGGCCGGGTCCAGCCAATCGCCCAGCCGTTCACCGCGATCCAGGGCGTCCATCCGCTGCATCTCCTCGTCCGTCAGGGCGAAGTCGAAGATGTCGAAGTTCTCGCGCGCGCGGCTTTCCTTGGTGGTGCGCGGGATGGCGATGATCCCGTGCTGGATCAGCCAGCGCAGGGTGATCTGGCCGTTGGTCTTGCCGTGCGCGCCGGCGATCTCGCTGATCGTGGCGTCGTCGGCGATCTTGCCCTGCGCCAGCGGCGACCAGGCCGTGATCGACGATCCCAGCTCGGCTGCGGTGGCGACCAGCTGATCGACGCCCAGATAGGGGTGATGCTCGACCTGATCGGTCAGCAGCCGCGCCTTCGACAGGCTCTGCGCCTGGCGGAACTCCTTGGAGGGGAAGTTGGACAGGCCGATCGACTTGGTCAGACCCTGGTCCTTGGCTTCATTCAGCGCGCCCAGCGTCTCTTCGAACGTCGGCGTCGTCTTGGGCCAATGCAGAAGCAGCAGGTCGGGCGTCGTGCCCAGGCTGTCGGCCGATTCCTTGGCCTGTTTCAGAAGGGCGTCGTGGGTGAAATGTTCGACCCAGATTTTCGTGGTCAGGAAGATGTCCTCGCGCGCCACGCCGGAGTCGCGAATGCCTTCGCCGACCGCCTTCTCGTTCTTGTAGATCCAGGCGGTGTCGATGTGGCGGTATCCG
This sequence comes from Brevundimonas sp. SGAir0440, assembly GCF_005484585.1. NCBI lineage: Bacteria > Pseudomonadati > Pseudomonadota > Alphaproteobacteria > Caulobacterales > Caulobacteraceae > Brevundimonas > Brevundimonas sp. SGAir0440. The sequence continues at coordinate 1,358,831 of NZ_CP039435.1, forward strand.
ATCCGCAGCGCCTCGGCGACCATGCGCCGCGCATCGTCGGGCTCCAGCTGCCAGGTGCCGAAACCGAGCAGGGGGATTTCGATACCGTCGACGGTGATCGTGGGTTGGTCGCCATAGGCCATGGGGCGCTCCTTGGGCTGGGTCCGCTTGAGGGGCGTAGTTAGGCGCCCGACCCCTCTGCGGTAAGGACCGGATGCGCCTTGGACAGTTTTTTCGGGGCGATCCGACGCCAGCGCTTTTCCAGCGCCGCTCTTAGCCAGGCTGAATCGACGCTGGCGATGCGCGCCAGGACGATGGGATGGTCGCGATAGTGGTCGGTGAAATGAAAGGTCGCCGGGTCCATTTCGATCAGCAGTTCGCGCTCATCCAGATTGTCCAGATGCACCACGATGCTGTCGTCCAGCACCGGGCGCATCCAGGTGAAGAACTTGCCCGCTACCTTGAACGACGGCTCGCCATAGGACACGCCGTCCTCCACGCCGGGAAATGACAGCAGAAGCGCGTGGACCTCGTCGTGGGTCATCGGTCGGTCAACCTCAGTTGGTCAATCTCAGTAGGCCAGGGCGATCCCGTCCTTGCGCATCTCGGTCGCCGCGCCGTAGGTCCAGCGCCCGCTTGGGTTCATCTGCTTCATGACGTTCTGATAGCCGCCGAAGCCGCCGTCAGGCTCGCCCAGCGTCCAGCCCATCGCGCGCAGCTGGGCCTTGGTCGCCTCGGGCACGCCGCTTTCCAGATGCAGCACGCCGGTTCCTTCCTGCGGCTGGCCGGTCGGTTCGGACGAGCCATAGTGCTGCCAGCGCGGGGCGTCGCCCGCCGCCTGGGGCTCCAGCCCGTAATCCACCATGTTGATAATGATCTGGGCCTGGCCTTGGGGCTGCATGGCGCCGCCCATGACGCCGAACGCCATCCACGGTTCGCCGTCCTTGACCGCGAAACCAGGGATGATCGTCTGGAACGGCCGTTTCCCGGGCGCATAGATGTTAGGATGGCCGTCGCTCAGGGCGAACAGCTCGCCCCGGTCCTGGAACATGAAGCCCAGCGGTTCGGAGCCATTGTCGGGCGCCAGGCCCGAACCCATGCCGCGATAGTTGGACTGGATCCAGCTGACCATCATCCCGTCGCTGTCGGCGACGCTGAAATAGGTGGTGTCGCCGTGGTGCGGCGCATCGCCAGGCATGACGCGGTCCATCACCCGATCCGGCCGGATCAGCTTGGCGCGCTCGGCCGCATAGGCCTTGGAGTTCAGCCATTCGACCGGGGTCTTGGAGAACCGGTCGTCGGCGAACCAGCGCGCCCGGTCCTCGAACGCCAGCCGCTTGGCCTCGGCCTGGACGTGCAGCGAGGCGGCGGACTGGAAGCCCATCGACTTCAGGTCGAACTGCTCGCAGATGTTCAGGATCTGGTTGGTGCTCAGCCCCTGGGTGTTCGGCCCCAGGCCGAACACGTCCACCCCGCGATAGTTGGTCCGGATCGGCTCGACCCATTCGGTGTGATGGGCGGCCAGATCGGCGCGGGTCATCCAGCCGCCGATTCGCTTGAAATAGGCCTCGATCTGATCGGCGAGGGGACCGTTGTAGAAGGCGTCGCGCCCGCCCTCTGCGATCATCCGCAGGGTCTTGCCCAGATAGGGGTTGGCGAACACCTCGCCCACCTTGGGCGTTGAGCCGCGGGCGGCCCAGATGCGCTTTCGGTTCTCGTTTTCTTCGATCGGGATCCGGCCCCGATCAAACGCAGCCATGTTGCGTTCCAGATAGTAGGCGATGACCTGAGGCACGGGCACGCCCTGTTCGCACAGTTCGGCGACGGGCAGCAGCACCTCTTTCCACGGCAGTTTGCCATAGCGCTGGTGCGCGCTCCACCAGGCGTCCACCGTGCCCGGCACATTGACCGTCACCGCGCCATAGCGCGGCAGATAGCCGTCGATGGCCTTGGACCGCGCGATCTCCAGGCTGAGGCCCCGCGGACTGGCGCCGGAGCCATTCAGCCCGACGACCTTCTTCTGTTTGGGGTCCCACAGCATGCAATAGGCGTCGCCGCCGATGCCGTTGGCCACCGGCTCCAGAAAGCCCAAGGCCGCATTGATGGCGATGGCCGCATCGATGGCCGATCCGCCGCGCCGCAAGGTGTCGATGCCGATCAGACTGGCCGCCGGGTGCGCCGTCGCCGCCGCTCCGTTCGCGCCCCAGACGGTCGAGCGTCCCATGAACTTCGGTCCCGAAATCCGGTCACCGATGCCGACGCCGGCATAGGGGTCGGCCGGGCGGGCCGACAAAGGTGTGGGCGCTGGGGCCGCCTCGGTCGGCCTGGCTGCGGGGGAAGCCTGCCGGGCTTGGGCTGCGGTCGCCGCCAGCGCGCCGGCGGGCAGGGCGGACAGGAAGGTGCGACGACGCATGGCGAACTCCTCGAACAACCGATGCGGCATCAAGGGTGCAGTCGATCGATCCGGCAAGCCTTGCGGCAAAGAAAAAGGCCGCGCCCCTTTCGGAACGCGGCCCAAATCCTGGAGAGGACGAAGGTCCTATTCGATGTCTTCGTTCAGCAGGCCGACCTTGAAGAAGCCGTTCTCCTGCATCTTGTTCATGACTTCCATGAACTGCGAATATTTCACTTCCGGCTGGGCGCGGACGAAGACGCGCTCTTCCTGGCAGGCGCCGCCGCCCAAGGCGGTGCAGACGTCAGTGGCCAGGTTGTCGATCGAGGTTTGCTTGTCCGACAGGAACAGCTGACCGTTTTCCTGGATGGTGATGTACACCGGCTCCTTTTCTTCGGTCGGATTGGTGGGCGGCTGTGCGGGCGGCAGGTCCAGACGGATCGACACGGTCGCCATAGGCGCGGCGACCATGAAGATGATCATGAGCACCAGCAGAATGTCGATGAACGGCGTGATGTTGATATCCGCCGTCTGTTCGATCGTGTGCTTGTCCCCGCCGGAACCACCGAGCTTGGCAGCCATGCATCGTCTCCGTTACTCGCCGGCTGCGTTCCGCGCCGACATTTCCCTATGGATCGCCCGAAGGCTTGATCGGTTCTTGGCGTCCCGATGCGGGCTTGTAAAGCGGTTCTAAACGATCTGCCGTTCCCGAACGTCAATTATACACGACAGAGGAACGACGGTTCGGCCTTCAGGCCTTGGCCAGCTTCAAAAAACGGTCCGCCAGGGCAGGATCATCCTTGAAGGCGCCGGTGAAGCGGGTCGTGATGGTCGAAACGTGCCGATGATGGACGCCGCGCGTGGTCATGCACTGATGCTCGGCGTCCACCAGCACCGCCACGCCGCGCGGCTGCAGGTGCGATTCGATGGCGTCGATGATGTCGTTGGTCAGGGTTTCCTGGTTCTGCAGGCGCCGCGCATAAATCTCGACGACCCGCGCCAGCTTGGAGATGCCGACCACCTTCTCGCCGGGCAGATAGGCGACGTAGGCCTTGCCCAGGAACGGGGCCAGGTGGTGCTCGCAGTGGCTCTCGACCTCGATGTCGCGCAGGATGACCATGTCGTCATAGCCGGTCACGTCCTCGAAGGTGCGGCTCAGCTCCTTGCCGGCATCGGCGTCATAGCCGTCGAACCATTCGCCGTAAGCGTCCACCACCCGCTTGGGCGTGTCGATCAGGCCGGGACGGTTCGGATTGTCGCCGGCCCAGGCGATCAGGGTGCGCACGGCCTCCAGCGCCTGTTCGCGCGACGGACGTTGCACGGTTTCGTCGCTGACGAGGACGGGCTTGGCGGGGGTGACGCTCATGAACTCGATTTCCGGCCGGGGCGGGCGGGTCGCCCGGTTTACCTTCTACAATCCGTCGGGACTGTATATCAGGCCGCTATATGGGACAGACGGTCCGTCCCGCAAGAAAACCCGCTGAAGACTGATCCATGCCGCTGCACATCCACGACACCCTGCGCCGTGAAAAGCGCCTGTTCGAGCCCCGGAATAAGGATCGTGTGACCCTCTATGTCTGCGGCCCCACGGTCTATGACTACGCCCATATCGGCAATGCGCGCCCGCCGGTGGTGTTCGATGTCCTGGTGCGGCTGCTGCGCCGGACCTATGGCGCGGACAAGGTCCTCTACGCCCGCAACGTCACCGACGTGGACGACAAGATCAATCAGAAGGCCGCGCGCGAAGGCGTGCCAATCGGAGAAGTCACGGCCCGCTACGAAGCCGCCTACCTCGCCGACATGGGCCTGCTGAACGTCTCGCCGCCCGATATCGCGCCCCACGTCACCGACTACATTCCGGCCATCGTCGATCAGATCCAGGCCATCGTCGACGCCGGCTGCGCCTATGCGGCCGAGGGGCACGTCCTGTTCGACGTCTCGTCCTACAAAGCTTACGGCGCCCTGTCGGGTCGGAACCTGGACGACATGATCGCCGGCGCCCGCGTCGAGGTCGCGCCTTACAAGAAGAACCCGCACGATTTCGTTCTGTGGAAGCCGTCCAAGGCGGACGAGCCGTCCTGGCCGTCGCCGTGGGGCGAGGGGCGTCCCGGCTGGCACATCGAATGCTCGGCCATGATCGAAAAGACCCTGGGCCTGCCCATCGACATCCACGGCGGCGGCATCGACCTGGTCTTCCCCCACCACGAGAACGAGATCGCCCAGGGCGTCTGCGCCCACGGCCATGCCCATGGCGATCAGGCGCACGACGAATACGCCCGCTACTGGATGCACAACGGCTTTCTGACCGTGGGCGCCGAGAAGATGTCCAAGTCGGTCGGCAACGTCCTGCTGCTGCACGATCTGGTGCAGGCCATGCCGGGCGAGGTCGTCCGATGGGCGCTTCTGTCGGCCCACTACCGCCAGCCGCTGGACTGGAACCAGGGGCTGCTGGAGCAGAGCCGCAAGAACCTGGACCGGCTGTATGGCGTCCTGCGCGACGCCGATGCGGCCTTGGCCGACTTCGATGAGGCGACGCTGGAGGAGGCCGAGAGGGAGCTGGCCGAGAACGCCCTGGACCCGGTGCTGGACGCGCTTGAGGATGACCTCAATACGCCGGGCGCGATCGCCCAGCTGTTCGGGCTGGGGAACGCCCTGCGCGAACTGCTGAACGACGCCGAGGCCGATATCAACGACGTCGCCATGGCCCGCTGGAGCCTGAAGGAAGCGGCCGGGCTGCTCGGGGTGTTGTCGCTGACGCCGGACGCCTGGTTCGAGGGCGGCGATCCCGCCCTGAAGGCCGAAGTCGAGGCCCTGCTGGACCAACGCGCAAAGGCCCGCGCCGCAAAGGACTGGCCCGAGGCCGACCGCATCCGCGACCGCCTGAACGCCCTGAACGTCGTCGTCATGGACGGCCCCGACGGCGCCACCTGGCGCGTGAAGGGGTAGGGTCTGAACTCACTCCCGCCGATCGCGGTGCGAGGGGCGGGAGACGCGGTTCAGTTTGTCCGGCGGATCAGTTCGTCCGCCAGCGCCGGCGTCAGATAGCCGTCGGCGATCCGGCCGTTGGCGATCTGCCAGCGACGCAGGGCCGCGCGGGTGTTGGCGCCGATCACCCCATCGACGCCCTGGGTGTCGTAACCCAGTTGGGTCAGGGCGCGCTGCGCCCCGATGCGCTGGTCGCGCGTCATCGACGGATCGTTGGGCCAGGCCTTGGTCAGCCCCGGTTTGCCCATGATCCCGTCCGCCGTCAGGCCGATCGCCAGGGCGTAGGACACCGAGTTGTTGTAGCGGCGGATCACATAGTGGTTCGGCAGGGCCAGGAAGGCCGGACCGTTCGCGCCCTGCGGCAGCAGGATGGTCGCTTCTTCCAGCGCCTCGGCGCCGTTCGGGGTGCCGCCTTGCGCCAGGCGCACGCCCTTGGCCGCCCAATAGGCCCAGTTGTGTTTCGGGCCTTCCGCCTCGGCATAGTCGAAGCCGGAGGGCAGGGTGACTTCATAGCCCCAGCCCTGACCGCGCTTCCACCCGGCCTGGGCCAGCAGGTTGGCGGCCGACGCCAGGGCGTCGGCGTCGTCGCGCCAGATGTCGACCTTGCCGTCGCCGTCCTGGTCCACGCCCAGGCGCAGATAGTTGTCGGGCATGAACTGTGTCTGGCCCATGGCCCCGGCCCAGCTGCCCTTCAGGCCCGCGCGCTCGCGCCGGCCGTCCACGACGATGTCCAGCGCGTCTTTCAGCTGCCCCTCGGCCCAATCGCGCCTGCGACCGTCATAGGCCAGGGTCGCCAGCGAGCGGATCACGTCATAGTCGCCCTGCACCTGCCCGAAGGCGCTCTCCTGGGCCCACACGCCGACCAGGATTTCGCTGGGCACGCCGAATCGTTGAACCACCGACCACGGCACCCGGTCGATGCGCTGTTTGGCCTGGGCGATTCGCACCGGTGTCACCGCATTCTGCACATAGGCGCCGGCGGGTTTGGAGAATTCAGGCTGGTTGCGATCCAGGCGGATCACCGTCGGATCGGGCGTCAGGCCCTCCAGTTCCCGGGCGTAGTCCGCGCGGCGGGCGCCGCCCTTGCGCGCCAGGAAGCCCTGCTTCCAACCCTCGAAACCCTGCTGGTCATAGGCGGCCAACGGCGGCGTCTGGGGGGCGGGGGGCGGCGTCGTGACCGGCGCGCCCGCCTGGGGCTGAGGCTGGGGCGTCGGCAGGTTCACCTGCGGCTCGGGTAGCATGGGCGCGCAGGCCGAGACGCAGCCGATCAGGAGAAGGCGGTAGGAAAAGCGCATGAGATTCAAACTAGAGCCCCCGGGGTCAGACACGAAATGACATCCGCGCGAACGGCCATTTCGACGCCCTAAAGCGCGCGCCGCGCGAATGCGTTGCCTCGCTGTTCCCCGCTTGGGTGTAAGGCGCGCCGTTAACCACCTTTCTGTTGGACGCCTTATGCGTGTGTGTCGTAATGACGCACCAGCTCTGACGGCCTGATGGCGGAGCGGCGACGCGGCGGGCGTGCAACCCCGTAAACCCTCCGTTCGACTCGGAGGTCAGGCCTCCATAGTTTTTGTCGTGCTATCGCGCTTCGCGCTACTTGAGCACGTTAGGGGAAACAGCTCGCAGAGCAGGCGGAGACTGGGTTTTCTGCGGTTTCGGGCTTTGGCGGCTTGACCTTCCGAACCCCTCTCTCTATACGACCGCCTCCGCCGCGATCCGACCGGGTCAGCGGCTTTCTTATTGGTTTCTTTCAGGACGTCCGACCATGAAGGTCCGTAGCTCGCTCAAGTCGCTGAAGACCCGCCACCGCGACTGCAAGGTCGTGCGTCGCAAGGGCGTCGTCTTCGTCATCAACAAGACCGACCCGCGCTTCAAGGCGAAGCAGGGCTAAGCAGCGTTCGCTGCGCGCCGCTTCGGCGGCGTGCGCACGCTGGATCGCGCTCAAGCCCCCCGAAGGGCGATAGCGCGCTTGAAAGATGACGATCCACAGGCTGCGGATTTCTGTCCGCGGCCTTTTTCGTGTTCGCGGTTGTCGCGCACCTGTCCGCAGGGTTAGCGTCCGCGCCTGATTTCTGGAGTATTCCCCATGGCTGACGACGCCTCGTTCGACGGTGGTTCCGACGTTCTCACCGCCACGGCGCAGGGCCGCCTTCGCACCATCATCGAGCGCCTTGAGCGTCTCGAAGAGGACAAGCAGGCCGTCATGACCGACATGAAGGAGGTCTTCGCCGAAGCCAAGGGCGAGGGCTACGACGTCAAGATTCTGCGCAAGGTCATCCGCATCAGAAAGCAGGACAAGGCCAAGCGTCAGGAAGAGGACGCCATTCTGGACCTCTATCTGTCGGCGCTCGGCGAGATTTGAGGCTGACCCGGCTTGAAGCGCACCCCCTTCAAGCCAGGAGGCGGGCTGTCGCGATCAGGCGGCATCAAGCGCGACGGCGCATCCAGTCTGCGCTCAAGCAGCCCGAAGGGCGGTAGCGCTGCAAAAAAGCCCCCGCCCAGCCCCTTCGAGATGCAGCGCGAGGCGGCCAAACGCGCTGCGTTGAATGCCTTGAAACGCGCTCGGCGCGCGGCGGACAAGGCGGGCGTTTCGCTGTCCGAATGGGAGGGCGAGTTCATCGATTCGGTCAGCGAGCGCGTGAAAACCCACGGCCGCGCCTTCGCCGACCCCGAAAAGGGCGCGCCGGGCCAAGCGCTCTCGGCCATGCAGGGCCGCAAGCTGAAAGAGATCACCGCCAAGGCCAATGGCGAAGAGCCGAAACGGCGGTGGGGCAGGAAACCAAAAGAGCCATAACCGCTCGTCATCCTCGGGCTTGACCCGAGGATCGGCCTGTCCACAACTCAGCGTTTATGAGCGAGCGCCGCCCTTTCATCGCCACCTATATCCAAGCCAGCCGACCGCACGGTGTCATTTACATCGGAATGACGTCGAATCTCTATGAACGCGGCCATCATCACAGGACCGGGGCTTTCGAAGGTTTCGCCAGTCGTTACGGGTGCGGAATGTTGGTCTGGTACGAGCAGTTCGAACTGGTCACGAACGCAATCCGGCGGGAGAAGGCGCTGAAACGCTGGAATCGCGTCTGGAAGCTGGAGCTGATCGAACGGACGAACCCGGAATGGGTCGATCTCTACCCAAGTCTATGCGGCTGGGCGCCTGATCCTCGGGTCAAGCCCGAGGATGACGGAGAGGGAAGTGTGGCGGCGTTTCTGAAGAGACTGGAATCAGAAGCGTAAACCTCAACCCGCTTCCTTAAGCTGACCTTCCAGCCCCTGTTCGCGGACCTTGCGATACAGGGTCGAGCGGCCGATGCCGAGGCGGCGCGCGATCTCGCTCATATGGCCGGCATAGACCTCGATGGCGTGCTGGATCAGGTCGCGTTCGATATCTTCCAGCGTCCGCAGATGACCGCGCTCGTCCAGGATGCGGATCGGCTGATCGACCTGCGCGGCGGCATCGGTCGGGGCGCCGGCGGCTGTGGCGGCCTGAAGGGGCTGGGCGTCGGGCATGGGCGCGGCGACGCCCGAAATCGCGGGGAAATCGTGCGGCTGAAGGAAGGGCGCGTCGGCCAGCACGATGGCGCGGAACACCGCATTTTCCAGCTGCCGCACGTTGCCGGGCCAGTCGAACCCTTGCAGCAGAGCCAGAGTCTCGGGCGCGCATCCGGCGATCCGCTTGCCCTCCTCGGCGTTGAAACGGGCGATGAAGTGATCGACCAGGGGCGCGATGTCCTCGCGCCGGTCGCGCAGGGACGGGGCTTCGATCGGGAAGACGTTCAGGCGATAGAACAAATCCTCGCGGAAGGCGCCGTCCTTGACCTGCTGGGCTGGGTCGCGATTGGTCGCCGAGACGATGCGCACATCGATCTTGACCGGGCGTTTGCCGCCCACGGGATCGATCTCGCCCTCTTGCAGCGCGCGGAGCAGCTTGACCTGCATGTCCAGAGGCAGTTCGCCGATCTCGTCCAGGAACAGGGTGCCGCCGTCCGCCTCGCGGAACTTGCCCAGCGTCTTGTCCACGGCGCCGGTGAAGGCGCCTTTCTCATGCCCGAACAGGATGGACTCGATCAGATTGGCGGGCAAGGCGCCGCAGTTGACGGCGACGAAGGGCTTGCCGGCCCGGTCGCTGGCGCCGTGCAGGGCGCGGGCGATGACCTCCTTGCCGACGCCGCTCTCGCCGGTGATCAGTACGGGGATTGAGGATTTGGCGGCCCGAGCGCCCAGCGCCTTGACCATGCGCATCGGAGGGCTGTCGCCCACGATATCGTCGAAACTGGTGCGGCCCTGAACGCGCTTGGTCAGGCGCCCGACCTCGGCGGTCAGGCGCTTCATCTGCATGGCGTTGCGCACGCCGACCAGCAGACGTTCGGGTCCGACCGGCTTGACGAAGAAGTCCTGGGCCCCGGCCTGCATGGCCTTGACCACCATGTCGATGCCGCCGTTGGCCGTCAGGACGATGACCGGCTCATTGATCCCGGCGCTACGCAGTTCGGCCAAACATTCCAGCCCCGACATCTCGGGCATCACCATGTCCAGCAGGATCAGGTCGGCCCCGCCGCCGCGCGTCATCCGGTCGATGGCCTCGCCGCCGCTGGCGGCATGGACCACGGCGTTGCCGTCCCGCTCCAGCACGGCCTGGATTAACCGGCGCTGGGTCGGATCGTCGTCAACGACCAGGATGGTCTTGGCCATGAAAATCCCTTGTCCTGTCGCCCAACCCGTCACGGATGGATCGTTTCGGGACGATTCCTAGGGTGGCGAGGTGAAAATCGGGTGACACGGCGTGGTGAGCGTCCCGTTAACGCGGCTCTGTCGCGTCGCATCGCACCTCGGGGCTGGCGCGCAATCTCTGGCCTTCGACGACCAGGTCGGGCAGGGCCGCCGGCGCCGTCGCGACGCCCTTCGACAGGCCCTCGTTCATCCGCTCAGCATTGCGCCCGCAGGTGAAGTCGTATCGGCCCGTCACGCGCCACTGGCCCTGGTCGTCCTGATCGAAGGCGACGATTTCGCGAGCCGTAGCGACCAGCAGATCGGTTCGTCCATTGTCGTTCAGGTCCATTGATCGCACGACGCAGGGGGCTTCCGCATTGCAGCTGAACAGCACGTCCACCTGCGCGTCCAACTGTTCGACGAAGCTCGCGGGCACGGACTGGCCATCCGCGGCCTTCAGGCGGATGGCGGCCTTGCGCGCTTGCCGTCCCTGCGCCGTATCGCCTGACGGCCACGGGCGAGCCTGGGCGGCGCGGGCGTTTCGCGCGATGCGAGGATCGGTTGAGGCGGCCAGACGGCGCAGCGCCATCTCGCCGACCCTGCCGCTCTCGAACCGCAGGAAGTCATAGTCGAACGTGTCGGCGGACACCGCCCCACGCTGCAAGCGGGCGACCTGATCCTGCACCGACAGGCGGGCGGGGTCGGCCAAAGGGCTGAACAGGGCCAGGATGACCAGGACCGACAGGATCGCCGCGACGACATTGGTCCGCTCCAAAGGCTTCATCCAGCCGCCCGGTTTCACGGCCGCCAGCAGATAGCCCGCGCCATAGACCGCGCCGACCAAGGTGCAGGCGGCGGCGATGATCCGATCGGGCGTCAAGCCGTGCTGGCCGATCCGCAAGGCCAGGCCCCAGGCGGCCAGAACGATCAGCGGCGCGATCAGGACGGACGCGGCTCGCACGCCGTATCGCAGAACGACCGGCGGCAGATTGTCGGCGCGCCCATCCTGATAAGCCGTGTTGATCAGCACGATCAGGGCGGCGGCGGCCGACAATACCAGCGCCGTCGCGCTGCGCGTCTCCCACAGGCCGTCCAGTCCGGTGAAGGGCAGGGCGACAAGAAAGCCGCCGACCAGGACCGTGATCACCAAGAGCAGCCACGACAGCAGCATCAACGCCACGGTCCGCACGCCCCGGATCAACCCGTCGCGCACATCGGTCAGCTGAACAGCGGTGGCGAAGACCAGGGCCGTAACCGGAATGGCGAACCACGCCTCGCTCAGCAGATGCTGTAGAAAGCCGAGGCCGATCATCTTGAACAGGGCCGCGCCCAGATGCAGCAGGATCCAGAAGGCGCCGGTGAACCCCAGCGACAGGGCCAGTTGCACCCCTGCCTTCCACGCGATGTCGAAATAGTCGGGATAGTCGACGATCCAGCGTCGTTCGCGAATTGCCGGCACGATCAGGTGGTGGGCGATAAACAGAGCCGCCGCCCCGAAGGCCAGGACGGGGAAACTCAGAAAAGGCGGCTCCTCATGCGGCTTCAGCACCTGGCGGGCGACGTCGTGGGCGCCCAACAGAGCCAGCACGCCGGCCGCGGCCGCCGCCCACAGGATCAGGGCCAGCGCTCTGACCCGACCGACGCCGGCGAGAACCACCACCGGCACATAGCCGGCCGCCAGGGCCAGGGCGCCGAACACCACCGGCTGGGTTTCGGGCCAGACGCGGCTGTCGGCCGCCAGATACAGCAGATAGAGCGCCAGCCCCTGAACCAGACCCGTCGCCAGGCGAATCGCAAACAGGGCCGAGGCCCCGCCAAGGCCCGTCCGGCCGGTGTCATTCTGCAGGGTTTCGGTCATTCACGCGTCTCCGAACGGCAGGATTGCACGGGCCGTGACGTCGAGAAAGCGCAAGGGACGGTTGCGGCCGTCGCCGCGCATCCCCAGAACAGGGGCATGAACGCTCCCTTCAAGACGCCGAACACCGAAGCCCCGCTATGGGACCTGACCGACCTCTATGCGTCGCGCGACGACGCCAAGGTGGCCGCCGATCTGGAAAAGGCGAGGGGTCTGGTCGAGGCGCTGAACGGGCTGAAGGGCCTGCTGGCGGCGGATCAAGATGCGCAGGCGCTGGGCGAGGCGCTGGACCGCGCGATCCAGCTTTACGAGCAGGCGTCCGACGTCCTGGGCGCGCTGGGCGCCTATGCCTTCCTGTCGGCCTCGACAGCGCGTGATGATGCGACGGCGCAAGGGTTCGAGGCCGATGTGCGCGAGAAGATCACCGCCATCGCCACCCCGACCGTCTGGCTGACGCTGGAGATCAACCAGATCGACGATGCAGCGCTGGAAGCGGCGCTCACCGCCTATGCCGGCGCGGCGCGCTGGCGGCCGTGGCTGCGCCGGGTGCGGGCGATGAAGCCGCACGAACTGTCGGCCGAACTGGAAACCTTCATCGCCGAGCGCGGACCGATCACGGCCCAATGGCCGCGCCTGTTCGATGAGCAGCTGGCCGCCCTGCGTGCAAAGGCGGGCCATGAAGAACTGACGCTGGCAGAGGCGCTGAACCGCCTGTCGGACGCCAAACCCGCGCGCCGCAAGGCCGCCGCTGAGGGTCTGTCAGAGGCGCTGGCCGCCCGAGCCCCGACGCTGGCCCTGGTGCTGAACACCGTCGCCGCCGACAAGGCGATGGAGGATCGCTGGCGCGGTTTCAAACGTCCCGCCGACAGCCGTCACCTGGGCAACGAGGTGGACGGCGAGGCCGTGGATGCGATGGCCGAGGCGGTCGCGGCCGCCTATCCGCGCCTGTCGCATCGCTACTATGCGCTGAAGGCCAAGGCGATGGGCAAGGCGCGCCTGGATCACTGGGACCGCAACGCGCCTATCGAAACGACCGCCCCGCGCGCCTTCACCTGGACCCAGGGGCGTGAGATCGTGCTGGACAGTTTCTCGGACCTGGGCGGCGATTTCGCCGAACGGGCCGGCGGCTTCTTCGACAAGCCGTGGATCGACGGCCGGGCGCGGCCGGGCAAGCAGTCGGGCGCCTATGCCCACCCCGTCACCGCCGACCGCCATCCCTATGTCTTCCTGAACTGGATGGGCGAGCGGCGCGACGTCCTGACCTTGGCGCATGAGCTGGGTCATGGCGTCCACCAGACCCTGGCGGCCGATCAGGGCACGCTTCTGGCCGACACGCCCCTGACCCTGGCCGAGACGGCGTCGATCTTCGCCGAGGGGCTGACGTTTGATCGTCTGCTGGCGACCGCGCCGAAGGCCGAGCAGCGCGGCTTGCTGGCCGGCCGGATCGAGGATGGTCTGAACACCGTCGTGCGCCAGATCGCCTTCCACCGGTTCGAGACTCGCTTCCACGACGAGCGCCTGCAGGGCGAGGTGTCGCAACAGCGGATCAACCAGCTTTGGCTTGAGGAAATGGGCGCCTCGCTGGGGCCGTCGGTCAAGCTGAACCCCGGCTATGAACACTGGTGGGCCTACGTCAGCCACTTCGTCCATTCGCCCTTCTATGTTTACGCCTACGCGTTCGGCGACCTGCTGGTGGCGGCGCTGATGGAGGCGCGGCGCAACGATCCGGCTGGGTTCACGCCCCTTTATCGCGAGCTTCTGGCCGGCGGCGGATCGCGAACCTACGTCGAGGCGTTAAAGCCGTTCGGTCTGGACCCGCGCGACCCGGCCTTCTGGAGCGTCGGCTGTCAGAGGCTGGAGCGGCTGGTCGATCAGTTCGAGGCGCTGGTCTGACCAAGGCAAGGCATGACTGCGGGCTTGAGCGGGGCGGTCGCCTCGGTGTAAGTCCGCGATAACGACGAGGGGATTCCACGAATGGCCGACCTGCACGACACCGCCAACGCACCAGCCGACGCCGATGCGCAAGCCTATCTGCACGGCCATATGGAAGTGCGCGAACAGGTCTCGACCTACCGCCTGTTCCTGAAACTGGCCAAGTGGGGCAGCCTGGCCATCGCCGTGCTGCTGCTGTTCCTGACCCTGTGGTTCCACCCGGGCGGCAGCTTCATGGCCGCCGTCATCGGCGCGGTCGTTCTGGGCGGCGTCGGCTTCGTGGCGCTGAAATCCAAGCCCGGCGCCGCGCACTGAGCCTTGCAGACGATCGCCCTCGGGCGGTCTGAAATCACGCGCCCTCGCCAAGCTTTGGCATAACCGTGCTTTGACGGCTTGCGCCGGAACGGCCTAACCTTCGTTCAACGAAAAGAACGAGGGGATTCGCTTGGCCGTCGCTATCGCCGTCACCCGTGAACGTCGCGAAGGCGAGACGCGCTGCGCCGTCACGCCCGAAACGGTCAAGAAGCTGATCGCCCTGGGGGCGACCGTCACGGTCGAGGCCGGGACCGGCCTGGGCTCCTCCATTCCCGACGTCGACTACGCCGCCGCCGGCGCCGTCGTGAAACCGGACACCCGCGCCGTGCTGGACGGCGCCAACATCGTGCTGAAGGTGCGCGGCCCCACGGCCCAGGAAACCAGCGCGCTCAAGCCCGGCTCCGTCGTCATCGCCATGCTGGACGCTTATCGGGATAAGGCGACCGTCGACGCCCTGGCCGAGGCGGGCGCCACCGCCTTCGCCATGGAGTTCGTGCCCCGCATCACCCGCGCCCAGGTCATGGACGTCCTGTCGTCCCAGGCGAACCTGGCCGGATACCGCGCGGTGATCGAGGCGGCCTATGCCTATGGCAAGGGCTTCCCGATGATGATGACGGCGGCCGGCACGGTCGCCGCCGCGAAGATCTTCATCATGGGCGTGGGCGTCGCGGGTTTGCAGGCCATCGCCACCGCGCGTCGCCTGGGCGCCGTCGTCACCGCCACTGACGTCCGCCCCGCGACCAAGGAACAGGTCGAAAGCCTGGGCGCCAAATTCCTGGCCGTCGAGGACGAGGAGTTCAAGAACGCCCAGACCGCCGGCGGCTACGCCAAGCCCATGTCGGCCGAATACCAGGCCAAACAGGCCGAACTGACCGCCAGCCATGTGGTCAAGCAGGACGTGGTCATCACCACCGCCCTGATCCCCGGCCGCGCCGCCCCGGTGCTGCTGACCGCCGCCCATGTCGCCTCGATGAAGCCCGGCTCGGTCATCATCGATCTGGCGGTCGAGGCAGGCGGCAATGTCGAGGGCTCCAGGCTGAACGAGGTCGTGACCACCGCGAACGGCGTCACCGTCGTCGGCTGGTCGAACCTGCCCGGCCGCATCGCCGCAGACGCCAGCGCCCTCTACGCCCGCAACCTGACCGCCTTCGTGGGCCTGATGGTCAAGGACGGCGGTCTGGCGGTCGATCTCGAAGACGAGATCCTGAAGACGGCGGTGGTCACCCATGCCGGCGCCGTGGTGCATGAAGGTTTGAAGGGAACACATTGATGGAACACGTCGATCCCACCGTCTTCCGCCTGGCCATCTTCGTGCTGGCGATCTTCGTTGGCTATTATGTCGTCTGGAGCGTGACGCCGGCCCTGCATACGCCGCTGATGGCCGTGACCAACGCCATTTCCAGCGTTATCATCGTCGGCGGCCTGATCGCGGCGGCCGCCGTGTCAGGCGACGCGACCGGCCCCAGCGCCTGGATCGCCAAGGGCGCGGGCGTCGTCGCCGTCACCCTGGCCAGCGTCAACATCTTCGGCGGCTTCATGGTCACGCGGCGAATGCTGGCCATGTACAAGAAGAAGGAGCGGCCCGTCGCTCCAAAGGCGTCTTCGTGACCGACGCCGCACAGATCGCCATCACCGGATCCTGGGTCGCGACCGGCATCGGCTTCGGCCTGTGGCTGTACGGCTGGTTCGGGGCCAAGACTCCGATCAAGCGTCAGCGGCTGCATGACTGCGGCATCGCCCTGGTCTTTTCGGCCATTCTGGTTCGCGTGGTGACGCAGGACCGGCCGCTGGGCGTCTTCGAATGGGCCCTGTTCTTCATCGGCCCGCTGTTCATCGCCGCCGCCCTGTGGCGGCTGGCCCGCACGTCTTGAGGGGAGGGGCGTGATGAACGCATCGTTGGCCGCACTGGCCTATCTGGTTTCCGGCGTCCTGTTCATCCTGTCGCTGCGGGGGCTGTCCAGCCCGGAGACCAGCCGTCAGGGCAACACCTTCGGCATGGTCGGCATGGCGTTGGCCATTGGGGTGACCCTTCTGACGCTGGGCACGACGGGGGCGCTGGATACCGTGACCCTGGCCCTGATCGCGGGCGGCGTCATCGTCGGCGGCGGAGCGGGCGTCCTGATCGCCAAGCGTGTGGCCATGACGGACATGCCGCAGCTGGTCGCGGCCTTCCACAGTCTGGTCGGCATGGCCGCCTGTCTGGTCGCCATCGGCGCCATCTATGCGCCCGAGGCCTTTGGAATCCTGTCCGACGACGGAAACGGCATCAAGACGCTGTCGATCATCGAACTCAGCCTCGGCGTCGCCATCGGGGCCATCACCTTCACCGGCTCGGTCATCGCCTTCGCCAAGCTGAATGGCAACATGAGCGGGGCGCCGATCATCCTGCCGGCGCGTCACCTGATCAACGTCGGCTTGGCGCTGGGGCTGGTCTTCTTGATCGGCATCCTGATCGGCACGAATGGCGCCGCCACCTGGGCCTTCTGGGGCGTCTTCCTGATCGCGCTCGTTTTGGGCGCGACCCTGATCATCCCCATCGGCGGCGCCGACATGCCGGTCGTGGTGTCGATGCTGAACTCCTATTCCGGCTGGGCGGCGGCAGCGCTGGGCTTCACGCTAGAAAACATCGCCCTGATCATCACCGGCGCCCTGGTCGGGTCGTCGGGCGCGATCCTCAGCTACATCATGTGCAAGGGCATGAACCGCAGCTTCGTCAGCGTCATCCTCGGCGGCTTCGGTGGCGGCGATGCGTCGGCGGGTCCCGGCGGCGCCAAGGAAACACGCCCGGTCAAGCAAGGCTCGGCCGAGGACGCCGCCTTCATCATGAAGAATGCGTCCAAGGTCATCATCGTGCCCGGCTACGGCATGGCGGTGGCCCAGGCCCAGCACGCCCTGCGTGAAATGGCCGACAAGCTGAAGGAGGAAGGCGTCGAGGTGAAATACGCCATCCACCCCGTCGCCGGCCGGATGCCGGGCCATATGAACGTCCTGCTGGCCGAGGCCAATGTTCCCTATGACGAGGTGTTCGAGCTGGAGGACATCAACGCCGAGTTCGCCACCGCCGACGTCGCCTTCGTCATCGGCGCCAACGACGTGACCAATCCCGCCGCCAAGACCGACCCGACCAGCGCCATCTACGGCATGCCGATCCTGGACGTGGAAAAGGCCGGCACCGTCCTGTTCATCAAGCGCGGCATGGGTTCGGGCTACGCCGGGGTCGAGAACGAACTCTTCTTCCGCGACAACACCATGATGCTGTTCGCCGACGCCAAGAAGATGGTCGAGGGGGTCGTGAAGGGACTTTGAGCCATGGCCAGCACGCCCAAGACCGGCGCCACAGACGCCTCGGTCGACGACTTCTTGTCTGCGATCGACGATCCACGCCGCCGGTCTGATGCTCATGCCGTCGCCGCGCTGATGGCTCAGATCACCGGTGAACAAGCCGTGCTCTGGGGATCGTCTATCGTCGGGTTCGGCAATGACGGCGGCCCCAAGGGCGGCTGGCCGCTGATCAGTTTCTCGCCGCGAAAAGCCAACCTGGTGCTTTATGTCGCTGGGGATTTCCCCGAACGAGCCGAGCTTATCGCCCGCTTGGGCAAGGTGAAGACCGGCGTGGGCTGCCTTTATGTTCCGCGTCTGAAAGATGTCGATCAGGCGGTGCTGCGGGACCTTTGCGGTCGCGCTGTTCGCGCGGTCAAAGCCAGCTCGGACTGAAGTCTCTTCAGACCCCTATCGCGCAACCTTGACCGGCGCTATCACGCGTCCGTGAACACACTGTCCGGACCCCTTCCTGCCACCCATCGCCGTTTCGAGGCCTTGGATTCCCTGCGGGGTGTGTGCGCTATCCTTGTCGTGATGTTCCACATGCCGGTCGCAAGTCACTGGCGCGACTGGGGTTTCATTCAGCATTCCTATTTGTTCGTCGACTATTTCTTCGTCCTGTCGGGCTTCGTCATCGCCCATGCCTATGCGAACCGACTGAAGTCGGGACGCGACGCCGGGCGGTTCATGGTGCGGCGCTTAGGGCGGATCTGGCCGCTGCACCTGCTGATGCTGGCGGCCTTTATCGGGCTGGAGCTGGCGCGTCTGATCTTGCATTTCGACAGCGCGCCGCCGTTCACGCGGGATCGGTCGATCGAGGCGATCTTCACCAATCTGGCCCTGATCCAGGCCTGGCACGTGCATCCCTATCTGACCTGGAACGGGCCGTCGTGGACGCTCAGCGCCGAATGGGCCTGCTATCTGATCTTCGCGGGGTTGGTGCTGATCGCGCCCAAACGGTTCCGTTGGATCGGGCTGGTGCTGGCGATCATCGGCGGGGCGTTGGTGCTCAGCTACGCCCGGCGCTGGATGAACACGACCTATGACTTCGCCGTGCCGCGCGCAGTCTATGGGTTCTTCCTGGGCTGCCTGCTGCAAGGGCTCTGGACCCGCCTTCCGCGGCTCAAGGGCGGGGCCGCGACTCTGTTGGAGATTGCGGCCATCGTCGCGACCTGCGTCTTCATCGGCTATGCTGAGGGGCCGATCACCGTGGCCGTCACACTGATCTTCGTGGCGCTGATCTGGGTCTTCGCCGGCGAGGAGGGGGCGCTGTCGCGCGTGCTGGACCATCCGGCTCTGGTCACCCTGGGGCGATGGTCGTTCGCCATCTACATGGTTCACATGTTCATCCTGACCGTGATGATGATCGTGGCCAGGAAGCTAGAATTGGTCCCGGTGCGACGCATCGACTTCGGCTCGGTCTGGCTGAACGACCTGTTCGCCGTCGCCATGTTCGGCTTTATCGTCGCGGTCGCCGTGGTGGCGCACCGACTGGTCGAGCAGCCGGCCCAGCGCATGATCGATCGCTGGACCAAGCCGAAGGCGGCCTGAGTTCAGGCGGCCATCCGCCATTCGGGGGCCATGTCGCCGGCGCGGCCTTCGTCCCACAGCATGTCCTCGTCCGAATAGCGGCTGCTGGCGGCGGCCGAAATGACATCGACCACCTGTTCCTCCAGCCGGTCCCAGATCACGGCGAGGTCGGACGACCCACCGGCCTCGCATGGCACGATGATGTAGCGGCTGGCGTTGACGGTCTGGGTGGGTTGGAAACGCGCCATCTGATGATCTCCTGAAGCGGGGGCCTCTTGTCGATGGTGTCGTTATGAAGCAGTGTTGCGTCAGAAACGGACGTAGGGATCGGCAAAGGCATTGAGACACGACAAGGCGGCGATGGTGATCGATCTGGCGCGCCGCATGGCCGCTAGCGCCGAAGGGCTGAGCCTGGACGAGATCGCGCGCGATATGCGCGTCGGCCGCCGCACCGCCGAACGGATGCGTGATGCGGTGCTGATGCTGTTTCCCCAGGTGGACGAGGTCTCGGACCCGCCGTCCAAACGCTGGCGCATCCGGGGGGGGCTGTCGGCCTTCGAACAGGCGCCGACGGCGACCGAAATGCTGGAGCTGTCCAAGGTCGCGACCGCCCTGCGCGCCGCCGGCGAACCGGCGCGCGCCACGGCGTTGGAGGGGCTGGAGCGCAAGCTGAAGGCGGCGATGCGGTCGACCACTCTGAACCGGATGGCGCCGGATCTGGAGGCCCTGGTCCGGGCCGAGACCATTGCGGTCCAGGCCGGCCCGCGACCCTCGGCCGACGAGGCCATGCTGACCGCTATCCGCGCGGCTGTGCTGGCGCAGCAGCCCTTGGACTTCACCTATTCCCGTCCGGGCGCCGAGCCGCGTCGGCGCAGCGTGGCGCCGTGCGGCGTCATGTTCGGCCGGGCTAACTATCTGGTCGCCGCCGACCGCGAGACCGGCCGCATCCAGACCTTCCGCCTGGATCGGATGAGCCAAGTCGCCCCGCAGGAGGGGTTGGCCGTGCCGCCCGCCGATTTCGACCTCGGTGTCTTCGCCAGCCAGTCCTTCGGCATCTATCAGGACGAGATCGAGGACGTCGTGCTGCGCATCGCGCCCGAGGGCGCGGCCGAGGCCAGGGGCTGGCGCTGGCACCCGACCCAGTCGTTCGAGGATCAGCCGGACGGCGGCGTGATCGTGCGGTTCCGCGCCTCGGGCATGCGCGAGTTGGCCTGGCACCTGTTCACCTGGGGCGAGCAGGTGCAGATCCTGGCGCCGCAGCGACTGAAGGCCGTGATGGCCGGTGAACTGGCGGCGGCGGGCCGCGCCTTGGAACGGGCCTCAGCCTGACGAAACCGTAAGCTGACGCGGCGCGTTGACGACCGCTAGGCTTCGCGCCGAGCGCCCTTCAGGAGATCGCCCTTGCGCGTCCACGCCTTCGCCTCGTCCGCCGTTTTGGCCCTCGCCCTTATGAGCGGCGCCTGCGCCGCCGGGCCCATGTCGGCGCCGGCGACCTTTCAGGAGGAAGGCGGACCCCAGGTGACGGTGACCCGCGACGGCGATCACCTGAACATCGACTATCGCTTCGGGCGCGACATGCCGGTCTGGGCCTTTCAGGATTCGGCGCTGGAACAGGATTCACGCCAGCCCTGGCGACCGCGCCAATGGACGGTCGAGACGCCCGGCGTCGTCATGGAGCGACGCGGCCATTACGATATCATCCGCAGCACGGACGGCGGGCCTGTTCCCCGCGAGGTCCGCGTCCGCGTTCGACCGCAGGCGGTGGATCTTGAGGCCGAGTATCCGACCCTGTTGTTCTCCAATGGCGCGGTGGCCCTGCCGACCCGGCAACTGGACGTCTTCGCCCTGTCGTCGGCCCAGGCGGCCGAGCAGGTGCCGGACGACCTGAACCGGATCCGGCTGGATGGCGGTCCCTCGCGCGTGACGTGGCGGGACGAGAACGGACCCGTCCTCTTCAACGGCCGCCGCCGCGACGAACTGACCACGATGGACGAGCGCAGCTACGTCCTGCTGGGCGAGGCGACGGTCACGCCGGGCGACGGCCTGTCGACCGTCATGGACCCCAACCTGCCGCCGTGGATCGGCGAGGAAATCCGCGGCTTCGCGCCGCGTGTCGGTCACTATTACCGCGATCGCCTGGGTGCGCCGGGCGCCGGCGGTGATACGCCCATCGTCATGGTGGCCTGGAACGGGCCGACCGAAAGCATGACGAGCATGGGCGGCAGCGTCCTTCCCGGCCTAATCGTGATGTCGTTCGAGGGGCGTGGCGTGACCTCGCCTCAGCCGGAGATCATGGAGCGCTCGCGCTGGTTCATCGGCCATGAGGGGGCGCATTTCTGGCTGGGACAGACGGTGCGCTACGCCTTCGCCGACGAGGCCTGGATCACCGAGGGCGGGGCCGACCTGATGGCCGTGCGCGCCCTGAAGGCCCTCGATGCAAACTATGACGACCGGGCCGAGCTTCAGTCCGAGGTGGACGACTGCGTCAGCCTGGCGCGGAAGCCGGTCACCCAGGCCGGCGCCCGGGGCGAACACCGTGCCTATTACGCTTGCGGGGCCGTCTTCTCCCTGGCCGCAGAAGGCGCGCAACGCCAGCGGACCGGCGGCGACTGGTTCGACTTCCTCAGACCCCTGTTGCGCCAGCCGGATGGCGTGCTCAGCCGCGAGGAATGGCTGACGGCCCTGACCCGCACATCGCGCGACCCGTCGTTGCGCGGCGATGTCGAGCGGCTGCTGGATCAGGGCGCGTCCGATCCGTCCGCCGTCATCGCGCGCCTGTTCCAGCGCACAGGCGTGGCCTTCCGGATGATCGACGGCCGGGTGGTCTTGAGCTGAATCCGATCACAGCCGCTGACACTGAACGTCGGATTGAACCCGAACCTTGGCCGTGGCGTTGTGGCGGGATGAAAACAGCCTTGATCCCGATGGCGGGCGCGATCGCCCTTCTGGCCGCCTGCGGCGATCACGAGGTCAATCCGCCGAACGAACCGGCGGCGCCGCTGCGAACGCCCGAGGCCATGCAGCCGGTCGAACCGCCTGGACCGTCTTCTTTGGCTGGACGTGGGCCGCGCAGCTTCGTGGGGGTCTGGGCGGCGAACCCGCAATGGTGCGCCCGGCCCCAGGGCGAACGCAGCCCGATCACCCTGACGCCGCTGCGCTTCGACGCCTACGGCCGTAACTGCGACATCGCCAGCATCGATGAGACGGGTTCCGGCTATGTCGCGGTTCTGCGATGCGCGGGGCGGGCTCAGACCGAGCGGGTGCATATGAGCACGAGCGGCGACGTGATGAACCTGACCTATGTCGATGAGGACATGAAGACGGTGAAACTGGCGCGATGCCCCGGTTCGCCGCGCGCGCCCGATCCCGCCAATCCGCTGGAAAAAATGATGAAGAAGGACGGGGCCGAAACCGCGCCCGCCACGCCGCCTAGTTGAACAGGAAGTTCATCACGTCGCCGTCCTTGACGACATAGGACTTGCCTTCGGCGCGCAGCTTGCCGGCCTCGCGCGCCTTGGCTTCGCCGCGCAGGGCCACGAAGTCGTCGAAGGCGATGGTCTCGGCGCGGATGAAGCCTTTTTCGAAGTCGGTGTGGATCACGCCGGCCGCCTGGGGCGCGGTGTCGCCGACATTGATGGTCCAGGCGCGGGCCTCCTTGGGACCGACCGTGAAATAGGTCTGCAGGCCCAGCAGCTTGTAGGCCTCGCGGATCAGACGGTTCAGGCCAGGCTCTTCCAGACCCAGGGTCTCCAGGAACTCCTTCTGTTCCTCGTCGTCCAGCACGGCGATTTCGGATTCGATCTGGGCCGAGATGACGACCGAATTGGCGTTGTCGGCGGCGGCGCGGGCCGCGACCTTGTCGGACAGGTCGTTGCCCTTGTCGGCCGAGCCTTCCTCGACGTTGGCGACATAGAGGGCAGGCAGCGCCGTCAGCAGTTGCAGCATGTGCCAGGCCTTGATGTCCTCCTTGGACACCTCGGCGGTACGGGCGGGCTTGCCGGCGTTCAACTGGGCCAAGGCCAGATCGACCAGCTTCAGCGTCAGGACCGATTCCTTGTCGCCGCCCTTGGCGCGCTTCTCCAGCTGCGGCCGGCGGCGCTCCAGGCTTTCCATGTCGGCCAGCATCAGCTCGGTCTCGATGATCTCCAGGTCGGCGATCGGATCGATGCGGTCCTCGACGTGGGTGATGTCGTCATCCACGAAGCAGCGGGCGACGAAGGCCACGGCGTCGCAGTCGCGGATGTTGGCCAGGAACTGGTTGCCTAGGCCTTCGCCCTTGGACGCGCCGCGCACCAGACCGGCGACGTCGACGAAGGTGATGCGGGCCGGAATGATCTCTTTCGATCCGGCGATCTCGGCCAGGGCGTTCAGACGCGCCTCGGGCACCGCCACATCGCCGGTGTTCGGCTCGATGGTGCAGAACGGATAGTTGGCCGCCTGGGCCGCCGCCGTCTTGGTCAGGGCGTTGAACAGGGTGGACTTGCCGACGTTGGGCAGGCCGACGATCGCGACTTTAAGAGCCATGGTATTCCTCGTGAGGCGCGAGCCTTTACCCGGTTCGAACCGGTTTGTCAGGCTTGCGCTTCAACTGAGGTCAGTGGGCGCCGTGATCCATGCCGTCCATGGCCGGTTGGCGAACCTGCGCCTGAACCGTGATCGCCGGCGCCGAGGCGAACTGCAAGGTCAGCGGCACGGTCTCGCCCGCGACCAGAGGCGCGGTCAGGCCGATCAGCATCAGGTGGTTGCCGCCCGGCGCCAAGGCCATGGCCTGACCGGCGGGCAGGGGCAGGCCCGCCGTCAGCTCGGCCATCTTCATCATGCCGTTCTCGGTCTTCATCTCGTGGACCTGAAGCGATCCGGCGCGCGGCGTCGATCCGCCCATTAGCCGGTCGTCGGTCGCGGCGGTCAGGGTGACGTAGCAGCCGCCGGCCTTGGCCCCGTTCGGCGACGGGCGGCACCAGGCGTCGGTGGCGGTCACGGCGGCGGTCGCCGTCGGCGTCTCCGCGGCGGGCGCCTTGGCCGGCTCGGACGGATTGCAGGCCGCCAGCGACAGGGCGGCGGCGGCAAGGGCGAGTTTGGTCTTCATGGCGTCAGGTCTTTCACGATGCGGCGGAACGACGCCGGATCATCGGACGCAGAGCTCGGTCGAGCAATACGGCCGCGATCAGGCTCAGTCCCGTCAGGGGGTAGAGGATGGCGAGAGGCAGGACGATGCCGAGGACAGCGGCGCGCGCACGCGGTCCAGGCGGGGCGGGCGGCGCACCCAGGCGTCGGCGTGACAGATTGGGCGGGCGACGCTTCCACCACATGACCAGGCCGCTGATCGCCAGCAGCCATACGCCGATGCAGCCCATCAGCATGACGATACGGTTCGCTTGTCCGAACTGCGTGCCCTGGTGCGTATAGATGCCGAACTCGATGGCCTTTGCGCCGGCGCCGAACTGGTCATAGCCGATGTCGCCCAGCAGCCGCCCGGAGGCCGCATCGACATAGAGCGACCGGCTGTCCTGAACCCGTGTCGCCTGGGTCGTCAGCGTATAGGCGGTGTCATCGGCCTTGGGGATGTTCACCGTATAGGGGCGCGCCAGGCTGGCCTGGTCCGCGACCCGCAGAACCTGCGCCAGGCCGCCATGGCCGGCGTGGTCGTGTGTCATCACCATGCCCTCCATGGTCCAGCCGGCCCCGACCGGCGCATCGTGGTGCTGCGCCCTCTGCCAGGCGCCGGCGACGGGTGCGGGCGGCCGCCCGAGCCCCGTCTCCTTGACCGCCCCCATGACCTTGTCGCCCCAAACCGCCGACCACGGCATGCCGGTCACGGCCAGAAACAGCACGACCCCGCCGACATAGAAACCCGTCAGCGCATGCAGGTCGCGCCAGAACGGGCGGCGGCGACCGTCGGTCGTCTGTGGTGCAAAGGTCGCCACGCCCCGCCCGCGCGGCCACCACAGATAAAGCCCCGTGGCGAACAGGATGATCGTCCAGCCGGCGACGATCTCGACCAGGATATTGAACGGCCGCCCCAGCAGGGTCAGGCTGTGTGTCTTCTTGACCACCTCCATGAACCCGCCGGCCGGAATGACGCCGGTGCCCCGCCGGGTGTGCGGATCGACGAAGACCGTCTTCTGCACGCCGTCGGGCCGATCGACCCGCAGCCGGATCGCCTGATCGTCGCGCGCCGGCATGACCAGATTGGCGACCCGCCCGCCGCCTGCGGCCTGGGCGGCCGAAGCCACCCAGGTTTCCGGCGCCGCCTGAGTTTGAACGGCCGGCACGCGGATCATGTCGCGATAGAGAAAGCCGTCGATCTCGTCCTTGAACAGATAGAGCCCCCCCGTCAGGGCCAGCAGCATCAGCACCGGCATGACGAAGACGCCAGCATAGAAGTGCCAGCGCCAAACTGCCCGATAGGCGTCGGACATTGAGGCGTCGCCAGAATCAGAACGCATAACGCAACCCCACATAGGCCGAACGTCCCTCGCCGGGCACAAAGACGGCAGTTGCGACCTTAGTGGCGTCTGTCACGGCGTTGACGGTCGAAATATAGCGCTCGTCGGTCAGGTTGCGCGCATCCAAGAACAGGGAAACTCCACCTGGCAAATTCCAGCCGGCATTGAACGACAGAATGGCGTAGTCAGGCGCGGTCAGCGGCGTTCCATCTGTGGCGCTGCGCGTGTTGGCGTAATCGATCAGCACGTCCGTTGGCGACCATTCGACGCTGGGCGCCACGAACCAGCCCGCCGGATGGGCATATTTCAACTCGGCCCGGTAGAGATGCTCCGGCACGACCGGCAGACGATTGTCGCCGTAGACACGGTCGTTCTCGAAGAAGAAATCTGACCAGGCGTAGGTCTGGCGCAGCGTCAGGCGACCATCGGCGCTGTCGATAATCCGCCAGTCCAGCCCCGCTTCGATGCCCTGATGGACGGTATCGTCAGCATTGAAGGTCGCGGCGGGAATGTTGAGGGCCGGATTGACGCTGTAGTTCAGCAGTTCGCCCTCGATTTTGGCACGATAGGCCGAGACATCGTAGGTGAATGGACCGCGACGGCCGCGGGCGCCTACCTCGGCCGTCCAGGCGTCCTGGATATCGACAGGCACGAATTGGGGCACGGCGCCCTGTACCAAAGCGCCATAGCTGGGCGCCTCTACTGAACGCGTCAGGTTGGCGTAGATCTGGGCGCCGGTTTCGCCTTCCCACAATAGGCCGATACGAGGCGCGAACCAATCAAAGGTGGTGTCGGCATTGTTGGCGGGCGCCAGATTGTTCGTGTAGTCGCGCTCGGCGCGGCCGTAACTGCCGCCCGCGACCAGAGCTAGGCGGTCGGTGACGAACAGGCGACCTTCGGCGAACACGTCGATGCCGGTCGCATCCTGAACCGAATCGCCGATTTTTGCGCCTGGGCGCGCACCGCCCGCCGCTACGAAGGTGAAGGCGTCCGTCGTGCCGCCGCGATAGCTGACTCCCACATAGGCATCGGCCCGCATGCCGCCCAGACGACCGTTCCAGTCCAGTCGGCCATAGCCGCCCCACTGCTGGCTGTTCTGATCGATGACGATGGAAATGGGATGGTACAGATCCTTGTCCACCACATAAACAGCCCCTTCGAACGCCAGGCTGTCATCCACGCGCCAGCGACCAAGCAGCGTGCTTCTCAAGGACTTCACATCGCGCGCAAAGGCCAAGGTCGTATTGTTCGCCGGTACGGCGGTTGGGTTTCTAAGGGCCTGCTGACGGGTGACGGCTGAGGACACCGACTGGTCCAGATCATTGCCTTGAACGATCAGGCGCAGCTCGCGCCCCTCGCCGAACGACCGGCCCAGATTGAGCGTCAGCCGTTTCGAATCCGAGCTTTGATTATCCCGGAATCCGTCCGAACTGGCCACGGTGGCGGCGGCGTACAGGTCCCAATCGCCCCAATTGCGGGCCAGACCGAGATGGCCGCGCTGGGTATCGAACGATCCGCCCTCGACCCGGATCAGGTTCTGGCTGGCGGCCGTGCGCCCCGTCGGGGTCACGACATTGATCGCACCGCCTAGGGCGGCGCCGCCGAAGCGCAGGGCGTTGCCGCCCTTGAACACATCAATATGGCGAGCGATCAGGGGATCGATCTCCTGAAACTCGCCAAAGCCGTCGGGCGCATTGAAGGGCACGCCGTCTTGGGCCAGCAGAACGCCGCGCAGGTGCGCGCTGGTGCCGATACCGGAGCCGCGAATCGACAGCCGCACCTCCTCGCCCCAGCGACGTTGTGCGAAGACGCCGGGAACACTGCGAAGCGTATCGGCGAAGGTCAGAGCGTAGCGGTCCTGATAGGTTTCGGAGGCGACCACAGCGACGGCGCCGGGCGTGCGCGACAGCAGGGCGCGGGCTTCTGCGACAACGGCGGGATCCTCGGCGTTGCGGCGGCCGGTGACGATGACGCTGTCCAGCAAAGCCGGTTCGGGCGTCTGCTGGGCCCAGACGGTGCTCGACCAACCGGTGTTGGAGAGGGCGGCGAGCAGCAGCGCGCACGGCGCTGCGGTGGTCTTGAAGGACATGGATTGAACCTGAAATCAGAACGAGACGGCGCGCGGGCGCTGGGGCCGGCGCGGGCTTGGGGTCTGGTTCAGGCGTGGGGTGGCGCGGTGGACGGCGGGCGCGGCGGCGCGCGCGCGGGCGGCGGGGGGCTGACGCTGGCAGCGACATAGACGACGCGCTCGACGGTGCGGACCACCGGGGCCGGCTCGGGCGCAGGCGGGCAGGGCAGGGCGGCGGCCAACGGCATGACGCAGGCGGCGCATTTGGCCCCGACGTGCTTGTTGACCGGGCCGTCCATGCCGCCGGACTGGATCGTCTGGGGGCCTTCCGCCGAACAGATGACCAGCGGGTGGCCCGGCTGAACCGCCGCCAGGGCCGCGAACGGCAACAGGGTGCCGAGCACGAGCGCGAACACCGCCGCCAGGAAGGCGAGCGATTGCGAGATCGACCAATTGTCGGCCTGGGCGCGGGTCACGTCTGGCCTCTACGGCGTTTTGCGACGGCGCGATAGGCGGCGGTTTGTCCTAAAGCTCGCCGCGCGCCGCCTGGCGGGGGCTGAACTTGGGCGCGGGGGCCAAGCGCATGACCTCGCCCTGATAGCGTTCGTCGTCGCCCGCGATCGCGAAGGGCAGGGCGTCGGCGCAGGCCTGCAGCATGGCGTCCAGCCAGGGCTGTTCCGCCTTGTGGAAGTCGCCCAGCACGTGCGGCATGACCAGGTCCTTTTCGCCCGGATGGCCGATGCCCATGCGCGCGCGTCGGAAATCGGCGCCCAGGTGACTGATCAGGGAGCGGATGCCGTTCTGGCCGGCCGCGCCGCCGCCGGTCTTCATGCGGAACCGCCCGGGGGCCAGGTCGATCTCGTCGTGGAAGACGATGATTTCGCTCGGCCTGATCTTGTAGAAGCGCGCCGCCTCGCCGACCGCCCGACCGCTTTCGTTCATATAGGTCTGGGGCTTCATCAGCAGGACCTTGGTCCCGTCGACCAGACCCTCGCTGACGATCGACTGGAACTTGGCGCGCTCAGGCCCGAAGCGCCAGCGGCGCGCGATCTCGTCGGCGGCCATGAAGCCGATGTTGTGCCGGTTCTTTTCGTATTTCCCGCCCGGATTGCCGAGCCCCGCGATGATGATCATGGCGTCCTCTTGCCGCTTGCGTCAGGCAAAGAAAAGCCCCGCACGGCGAACCGGGCGGGGCCTGATCTTGTCGAAGCGACGAAGGATCAGTCTTCAGTCTTCTCGGCCGGAGCGGCCTCGGCTTCGGCGGCTTCGTCAGCGGCTTCCGACAGGGCGGCCGACGAAATCTTGACCGTGGCGATAACGAAGTCGCGGTCGGTGATGGTGGCTTCCGCGCCCTTGGGCAGCTTGATGTCCGAGATGCGGATGGTGTCGCCGATTTCGGCCTTGGCCAGATCGACGACCAGCTCTTCCGGGATCTGGTCGGCGCGGACCAGGATCTCGACCGCGTGACGGACGATCTCCAGCGAGCCGCCCTGACGCGAGTAGGGCGCTTCATCGGCGTTCAGGAAGTGCACCGGCACTTCGATCTTGACCGGAGCCTTCTCGTCGACGCGCATCAGGTCGAAGTGCAGGGGGCGGTCCGAAACGGGGTCGAACTGCACGTCCTTGGCGATGACCGGCTGGGTCTCGTCGCCATACTTCAGGGTCACCAGGTGGCCCAGCAGCTTGCCGGTGTAGAGCGACTTGCGGAAGTCCTTCTCGTTCACCGAAATGGCGACGGGGGCTTGCTCGCCGCCGTAAAGGACGCCCGGCACGAAACCGGCGCGACGCGCAGCGCGAGCGCCGCCGGTGCCGACGCCATCGCGGACGTCCACGTTCAGAATGATCTCGGCCATGTGGCTCGCCTCAACAACAACGGAAACGCCGCGCCAACCCGGGGCTCTCGCGGCGGGGGTGATGAACCCTCGAATTCAAGAGCGCGGGCTATTACACGCATCAGGTCCAAGGCGCAACCGTCAAAGGTCGCGCTTCACGCCGCCCGCGCGCGATCCTTCAGCAGCGAGGTCGGCGCTGCGACGATACCCAGCAGCTCTGCGGCGTTGAACGGCTTGGCCAGGTGATGGTCCGCCCCGGCCGCGCGTCCGGCGGCGACGTGCTCTGGCATGGCGTTGGCGGTCAGCATGACGATCGGCGTGCGATCCAAACCCATCGTCGCCTCGTGCAGGCGAATCTCCTGCGTCGCGGTCAGCCCGTCCATGACGGGCATCTGCATGTCCATCAGCACCAGATCGAAGGTATCGGCCCGGAAACTCTCCAGCGCCTGTGCGCCGTTCTCGGCGATCACGATCTGCGTCGGCGTCTGCGCCAGAATCAGTTCGATGACGCGGCGGTTGGTCGGATGGTCGTCGGCGACCAGCACGCGGATCGTCCGCGCCTGCGCCGCGACGGCGGGTTGGGCCGGCGCCGGCTCCGTGCGCGACGGGGCCTGGATCTGTCTAAGCGGCAAAGTCAGTATAAAGGCCGCGCCGCCGCCGGGTTCGCTCTCGCAGCCCAGGTCGCCGCCCATCATCTCGGCCAGCTGACGACAGATGGACAGGCCCAGTCCCGAACCGCCGAACTTTCGTGTGATGCCGCCGTCGGCCTGTTCGAAGCGACTGAACAGGCGCGCCCGCGTCGCAGCGTCGAAGCCGATGCCGCTGTCCTCGACGGTGAAACGCAGCACGGGCGAGCCCTCGCGGTCCGCGCCACGCTGCACGATCAGGCCGACGAATCCCTTGCTGGTGAACTTGACGGCGTTCGAAATCAGATTGGTCAGCACCTGCTTCAGGCGCACCGCATCGCCCAGAATCCAGACGTCGTCCTCCAGATCGATATCGACGTGGAAGTCGAGATGCTTCTCACGCGCGTTCTCGGCGTAAAGCTGAGCCGCCTCGCGCACGACCGTCGCCAGTTCGAAGGCGTCTTCCGTCAGCTCCAGCTTGCCCGATTCGACACGCGCCAGATCCAGGATGTCGCTGAGCAGGGTCTGCAGCGTCTTTCCCGACGCCTGCATCAAATCCAGCATCTCACGCTGTTCAGCCGTCAGATCGGTCTTGGCCAGGGCTTGGGACAGCCCGATCACGCCGTTCAACGGCGTGCGGATTTCATGGCTCATATTGGCCAGAAACTGGCTCTTGGCCACGTTGGCGGCCTCGGCCGCATCGCGCGCTTCGGACAAGGCTTCGGCATCGCGCTTCAGATCGGTGATGTCGTTGCAGACCGTGACCGTCCCGCCCTCGGACGTGCGGCGGTCCTGAATACGCAGCCAACGCCCGCCGGCGACCTGCTGCTCGCTGTTTGATGACAGCTGACGACGCGCCTGCATGCGCTCGTTCAGCCATTCTTCTTCGCGGCCCGCCGCCTCCTGATAGCGGCCCTCGTCGATGCCGATGCGAAGAGCTTCGCGGAAGGTCAGGCCGACGACCAGATGCGGCTCAAGTTCGGGGTTCACCTCGGCATAGCGCGCATTCCAAAGCACCAGCCGGTCCTTGGAATCATAGAAGCCCAGGCCATCGGGCATGGCGTCCACCGCCTCGCGGATACGGCGCAGCGCGGTGGCGCGCGAAATATAGGCCATCATGCCCAGGACGGCGGCGGCCGTGCAGATCATCAGCAGAATGGCGGCCAGTAGCAGTCGCATCGCCTCGCTGGACAGCCCCTGGTCGGCGGCGACGGTCGGGTCCGGCGTCACCGTGATGGCGGACATGCCGATGAAATGAAGAACAAGAACTGTCGCGGAAAGTCCCGTCGTCGTCGCCAGCAGGCGCAGCAGGCCGCCTCGACGATAGAAGAAGGCCGTGGTTCCGCCGATCGCCAGGGCTGCGATGATGGACAGGGCGACAAGGCTGGGGTCCCAACTGATGTGCGCCGGCGCCTTGATGGCGGCCATGCCCAGATAATGCATGGCGCCGACGCCGGCGACCGCGATCACCGCGGCAAGCACGCGCCACATTCGGCCCTTGCCCATCAACGTCGAGCCGATCGTCAGGCCGATCATGGCCAGCGCGATTCCAAGAGAGGCGATCGTCAGAAACGGATTGTACCGCACCGGCACACCGGCCACGAACCCCTGCATGGCCACGAAATGGGTCGCCCAGATGGACAGGGCGCCGATCATGACGGCCAGCAGGACCGAGCGACGGCGTCGCCCGGGATCGCGCCGGCCCATCCGCTGCATGACGTGAGTGGAGACGCCCAGACCGGCCATGCAGATCAGCGCAGCGAACAGCGTGATCCGCCAGTCGTGATCGTGCGCAATGCAATGGATGATGCGGTCCACGAGGCCTCCCCTTGAGCGTACGATAGACGACAATTCTAAAGAAACCGTGCGGCGAAGCTTATGGGCGCCGCAGGCTGTCGGCACGCCGTCACAGAATCCGTGCAAGGATCGGAATCGTTCTTCAGTTCGAGGTCGCCCGGACCCATGCCTTACGAAGTCTCGCCATCGCCCGTCGCGCCGGTCTCCACCTCGCGGCTTTGGACGGTCGGCGCCAGCATCGGCATCGCCATCGTGACCCTGCTGGTGCTGGCGATCCTGCATCCCGAACTGGCCAACTGGCTGGTCGGCGGGGCGGTGATCGTGGCGGCCTCGGCCTGGCTTTTGAACATGAGCGAGGCGAGCAGGGCCGAGCCGGCGACCAGCCAAGGCGCCGCGACCGAGCCCGCCATCGACGTGGTGACGGGCGATCTTCTCGACCGGGTGTTCGAGGCGCTGGACGATCCGGTGCTGGTGGTCAGCGGCGGCGAACCGGACGACATCGCCGGGCGGCGCATTGTCATGGCGAACGCGGCGGCGCGCGAGCTTCTGCGCATCCAGCGTCAGGGCGCCTTGCTAGTCCAGGTGATCCGCGAACCGGGTGTGCTGGAGGCGGTGGACGAGGCCCTGTTCGGCGGGACGGCCCGCACCACGGATTATGCGACGGGCGGTCAGCGTGACCGACGCTGGCGTGCCTGGACCCGTCCGCTCTCACTCGAAGCGTCAGGCAAGGCCGGGTCCGAGCTGGCCCTGCTGATCCTGCGCGACGAAACGGACTCGCGCCGTATCGAGATGATGCGCGTGGACTTCCTGGCCAACGCCAGCCACGAACTGCGTACGCCCCTGGCCTCGCTCAGCGGCTTCATCGAGACCCTGAAAGGCCATGCCCGTGAGGACGTGGTTGCGCGCGACCGGTTCTTGGACATCATGTCGGCGCAGGCGGACCGGATGGGGCGGCTGGTCGCGGATCTGCTGTCGCTCAGCCGGATCGAGCTGAACGAGCATATTCCGCCCTCTGGCCGCGTCGATCTGGACCGCGCCGCCTCTGACGTGGTCGACGCCATCAGCGTACTGACGCGCGAAAAAGAGATCGCCATCGCCCTCGATCAAGGGGAGGCGAGGGCGTCGATCAGCGGCGATCGCGACGAGATATTGCAGGTGGTGCAGAACCTGCTCGACAACGCCGTCAAATATTCGTCACGCAACGGGACGGTCGAAATCTCGGTCCGTTCGGACCTGTCGTTCGATGAGGCCTGGGCCTCGCGCATGCCCGGCGCCACACGACTGCCGCTGGTCACGCCGGACCGCACGGCGGGCGTTTCCTATGCCGCTGTCACGGTGCGCGACCATGGGCCCGGCATGGCGCGCGAACATCTGCCCCGCCTGACCGAGCGCTTCTATCGGGTCGAGGGTCAAAAGAGCGGCGAGCGGCAGGGGACGGGGCTGGGACTGGCCATCGTCAAACACATCATCAACCGTCACCAAGGCGGTCTGGTGGTCGAAAGCGCACCGGGCATGGGCGCGGCCTTCACCGCCTGGTTTCCCCAGCCGGTCGAGCGACGCTGAGAGCGCGGCGGCCGATCGCTGTCACCCAACTGTCATCGACCCGTCGTAATCCGCTGACCATTCGCAGGCAGTAGTCGCGCCGCGTTGGTCCCGATGTTCAGGACCGTCGTCGATTCGCGCACGGCGCTTCGGACTTCTGAATGATCTGGATTTATCTGCTGATCCTCGTCGCCTTGAGTGCGGCCGCCTTCCTGGGCGGGCGTGCATTGGCGCGTCGTCGTGCGATCGGCGCAAAGCCCCATTCCCGCCCCGGTCAGCACGGCGCCTATGCGCTGATCTGGGTCGCCGCGCCGGCTCTGCTGGTGCTGATCCTGGCCTCGGTGTTCGCCGCCCCGCTTCAGCGTCAGCTGACGGCCGCCGGCACGCCTGATGCAGTCGCGGCGCTGGAGCCCTTCCGTCGCGACGCCTTCTTCGCCGACGCCCACCGCGTGGGTCGTGGCGAGCCCGCCATGCAGATCTGGGAGCGTCCGCTGGCCGAAGAGTTGCCGGTTGAGGCGCGTCGCATGGTTCGCATCGAACGCACCCTGTCGTGGGGCGGCGGCGTCGCCGCCATCCTGGCCGCCATCCTGGGCGGCCTGTTCGCCCTGACGCAGATCAAGCCTCAGACGCGCGCCCGCAACCGGGTCGAGGGCTGGATCTACGGCGCCCTGTTCGTCTGCTCGGCCATCGCCGTCCTGACGACCCTGGGCATCATCGCCTCCCTGGCCTTCGACAGCTTCCGCTTCTTCCAGAGGGTGCCGGTTCTCGACTTCCTGTTCGGCACCCAATGGAGCCCGCAGATAGCGATCCGCGCCGATCAGATCGGGTCCTCGGGCGCCTTCGGGGCCGTGCCGCTGTTCGCCGGCACCCTGTTGATCATGGTCATCGCCATGTGCGTCGCCGCGCCGATCGGCCTGCTGTCGGCCATCTATCTGTCGGAATACGCCAGCCGCACGACCCGCGCCGTGATCAAGCCGTTGCTGGAGGTTCTCGCCGGCGTGCCGACCGTCGTTTACGGCTTCTTCGCCGCCCTGACCGTCGGGCCCTTGCTGCGGGTCCTGTTCAACGAGATCGGTCTTTTCCTGATCGGCGGACCGCTGGACGGGCTGGGCCAATACCTGGCCCTGGTTCAGAACCAGATGGCCCTGACGGCCGGCGCAGTGATGGGCATCATGCTGATCCCGTTCGTGTCGTCCCTGTCTGACGACATTCTGAACGCCGTGCCCCAGTCGCTGCGTGACGGCTCGTTCGCCATGGGCGCGACCAAGTCCGAGACGGTGAAGCGGGTTCTTCTGCCCGCCGCGCTGCCGGGCATCGCCGGCGCCCTGCTGCTGGCCGTGTCGCGCGCCATCGGCGAGACCATGATCGTGACCATGGCTGCGGGCCTGGCCGCCAACCTGACCTTCAATCCGCTGGACACCGTCACCACCGTCACGGTCCAGATCGTGACCCTGCTGACCGGCGACCAGGAGTTCAACAGCGCCAAGACCCTGTCCGCCTTCGGCCTGGGCCTGACCCTGTTCCTGGTGACCCTGATGCTGAACATCATCGCCCACCGGATCGTGCAGACCTATCGGGAACAATATGACTGACGCGACCCCCGATCAGATCGCCGGCGCGGCCGCCAACGGACGTCTGGACCGCCTGCGTGCGGGTCTGAAGCGTCGTCACGCCAGGGAAACGCGCTTCAAATGGTATGGCCGCCTGGCCATCGCCGCCGCCATGCTGTTCCTGGCCGTGCTGCTGGTCCGCATCGTCGAGCAGGGCCACACCGCCTTCTACACCCACACCGTCACCGTGCCGGTCTTCATGGACCCGGCGCGCGTCGATCGCGCCTATCCGCAGGGCTCCAACTTCGAACAACTGGCCGCCGAGCAGCAACTGGCACGGATGGGCATTCAGGACGACGCGGCCGGAACGAAGGCCGCGCAGATGAAGCGGCTGTTCTCGTCTGAGCTGAAGTTCGTCGCCGCCGATCTGGTCGCCAAGCGCAGCGAAGTCATCGGCGAGACCGTGCCCCTGGCCGTGCCGCTGTCCGACGACGCCGATCTGTATCTGAAGGGCGAAATCTCAAAGGACACGCCCGAGGATCAGCGCCGCCTGACCGATCAGCAGATCGCCTGGCTGGACCGGATGAAGTCCAATGGCGTGATCGGCGCCCACTTCAATACGGCCCTGTTCACCAACGGCGATTCCACGCAGCCCGAGCTGGCGGGCGTCCTGGGCGCCGTGGTCGGGTCGGCCCTGATGCTGATGGTCACGGCTCTGATCGCCATTCCGCTGGGCGTCGGTGCGGCCATCTGGCTGGAAGAGTTCGCGCCCAAGAACAAGCTGACCGACATCATCGAGGTCAACATCAACAACCTCGCGGCCGTGCCGTCGATCGTCTACGGCCTCTTGGGTCTGGCCCTGTTCATCAACTGGATGCACCTGCCGCGGGCCAGTCCGATCGTCGGCGGTCTGGTCCTGGCGCTGATGGCCCTGCCGACCCTGGTCATCGCCACCCGTTCGGCGCTGAAGGCCGTGCCCCCGTCGATCCGCGAGGCCGCCCTGGCCATGGGCGCATCCAAGACCCAGACGGTGTTCAGCCATGTCTTGCCGCTGGCCATGCCCGGCGTCATGACCGGCGCCATCATCTCCATGGCCCACGCCCTGGGCGAGACCGCGCCGCTGCTGCTGATCGGCATGGTCAGCTTCGTGCCGGGCGTGCCGCACGCCATCGACCAGCCGGTCGGGGCGCTGCCCTCGCTGATCTACATCTGGGAGAACGCCTCGGAGCGGGCCTTCCACGAACGCACCGCTGCGGCGATCATCGTCCTTCTGGTCTTCATGATCATCATGAACGCGGCGGCCATTATCCTGAGGCGGCGCTTCGAGCGTCGGTGGTAAGAGAATGAAATTCCGTATTTTTCGCTCCGCCGAGGACCAGACCGGCGCCGGCTCGGTCGATCCGACCGAAGCGCCGCGCATGGGCGGTCAGGTCCTGCCCGAAATCGCTCCGTCCAAGGGCGCAGCCGCCGAACCGCGCATCGAGGACGCCACGCCCCGGTCGGGTCCCGCCGTGGTCGACAGCCCGCCCGTCGGTCCGATCAAGATCGCCGCGCGCGACGTCTCGGTCTTCTATGAGGGCAAACAGGCGCTCTACGACGTCTCGCTGGATATTCCGGACAAGACCGTCACGGCCCTGATCGGTCCGTCGGGCTGCGGCAAGTCCACCTTCCTGCGGACCATGAACCGCATGAACGACACTATCGCCGGGGCCAAGGTCACGGGCCGCATCGCCATGGACGGCGAGGACATCAACGACCGCTCCATCGACCCGGTGCTTCTGCGCGCCCGCGTCGGCATGGTGTTCCAGCGTCCGAACCCATTCCCGAAATCGATCTACGAAAACGTCGCCTATGGGCCCAAGATTCACGGCCTGGTGTCGTCCAAGGCCGAGATGGACGAGGTCGTCGAAAAGGCGCTGAAGCGCGCCGGTCTGTGGGACGAGGTCGCCGACCGCCTACAGTCGTCGGCCATGGGTCTCTCGGGTGGCCAGCAGCAGCGTCTGGTCATCGCCCGCGCCATCGCCGTGAACCCCGAGGTCATCCTGATGGACGAACCCTGCTCGGCGCTGGACCCCATCGCCACGGCGCGGATCGAGGAGCTGATCGACGAACTGCGCGAGCGGTTCTGCATCGTCATCGTCACCCACTCGATGGCCCAGGCCGCGCGCGTGTCTCAACGCACCGCCTTCTTCCACATGGGTCGTCTGGTCGAGACCGGAGACACGGAAGACATCTTCCAGAACCCGCGCGAAC
This sequence comes from Brevundimonas sp. SGAir0440, assembly GCF_005484585.1. NCBI lineage: Bacteria > Pseudomonadati > Pseudomonadota > Alphaproteobacteria > Caulobacterales > Caulobacteraceae > Brevundimonas > Brevundimonas sp. SGAir0440. Next base: position 1,395,964 of record NZ_CP039435.1, read on the forward strand.
GGCGCACGCTCGACTACATCACGGGACGCTTCGGCTAATCCGATGAACCAGCACACCGTCAAAGCCTATGGCGACGAACTGAACCAGATCACGGCCGAGATCGCCCGCATGGGCGGCCTGGCCGAGGCCCAGGTTGCGGACGCCATCGATTCCGTCGCCCGCCGCGACATCGCCCTGGCCCGCGCCGTGGTCGAACGCGATCTGAAACTGGACGCCCTGCACCGCGATATCGAGAAGAAGGCGATCCGCCTGATCGCCCTGCGCCAGCCGGTCGCCAGCGACCTGCGTCGCACCCTGGGCGCCATGAAGATCGCCACCGATCTGGAGCGCACCGGCGACCTGGCCAAGAACATCGCCAAGCGCGCGCTGATCCTGGCCGAAGCCCAGCCGATGCAGCCCCTGACCCGTTCGATCGAGCGGATGGGCCGTCTGGTGTCGACCCGCCTGCGCGATGTGCTGGACGCCTATACGGCCTCGGAACTCGATCGCGCCGTCGCCGTCTGGCAGACCGACGACGAGGTCGACGAGCACTACAACGCCCTGTTCCGCGAACTGCTGACCTACATGATGGGCGATCCGCGCACTATCGGGGCCTGCACCCATCTGCTCTTCATGGCCAAGAACCTGGAGCGGATCGGCGATCACGCGACCAACATCGCCGAGACCGTCCATTACGAGATCACGGGCGAGGACATCGTGGGCGAACGCCCGCGCGCCCAGCCCACGGCTGAGGATTCCGATCCGACGCCGAACCTTTCGACGCGCTGACCCGAGACCGGAGACCCGACGTGCAGCCCTATATCCTTGTGATGGAAGACGAGGACGCGCTGGCGACCCTTCTTCAGTACAATCTCGAAAAGGAAGGCTACGACGTCGCCGTCGCCGCCGACGGCGAGGAGGGCATGCTCCAGATCGATGAGCGTCTGCCCGATCTGGTGCTGCTGGACTGGATGCTGCCCAAGCTGTCGGGCATCGAGGTCTGCCGTCGCATTCGCGGCAAGGCCGAGACCCGCAACCTGCCGATCATCATGCTGACGGCGCGCGGGGAGGAGAGCGACCGGGTTCGCGGTCTGGACACCGGCGCCGACGACTATCTGACCAAGCCCTTTTCGATGGTCGAACTGATCGCGCGCATCCGCGCCGTCCTGCGCCGCATTCGTCCGGGCCTGGCCGACGACCGCTTGAACCACGGCGACATCGTCGTGGATCGCGTCTCGCACCGGGTGAAGCGCAACGGCAAGGAGGTCCATCTTGGCCCCACCGAGTTCCGCCTGCTGGACCACTTCATGCAGCACCCCGGACGGGTGTTCAGCCGCGAGCAGCTGCTGGACGCGGTCTGGGGCTCGGACGTCTATGTCGAGGCCCGCACGGTCGACGTCCACGTCGGGCGCCTGCGCAAGGCCCTGGCCATAGCCGACGAAAGCGCCAATCCCATCCGTACGGTCCGCTCGGCGGGCTATTCGCTGGATCTGGAAGGCTGAGATCAAAAAAAGGGCGGCTCCCCGGAGCCGCCCTTTCTCGTTCAGATTTGCTCGGCGACCACTTCGTCGGGATCCAGCGCATAGACCGTGGCGCAGTACTCGCAGGTGACGCGGATCTTGCCGTCGTCCTCCAGCATCTCGGCGCGCTCGGCCGGATCGAACGAGGCCAGGACCGAGGTGATCCGTTCGCGCGAGCAACGGCAGACGGCCGTCAGTTCTCGCGCGCCCTCCAGCCGCACCCCGTCCTCGTGGAACAGGCGGAACAGCAGCGTCTCGGGCGAGATGGTCGGGTCGACCAGTTCGTCGTCGGCCAGGGTGCCGAACAGGGCGCGGGTGCGGTCCCAGACCTCCTCGGTCGATCCGCGCGTCTCGTCGCCGGCGATGATCTGGATCATCGCCCCGCCGGCCCGCCATTGCGAACCGGCCTCGGTCTCGACCGCACCGACCGCCAGGCGCACCTTGGTCGGCACCTGTTCGGACTGCTGGAAATAGTGTTCGGCCGCCAGCGACAGGCTTTCGCCCTCGATGGGGGTGATGCCCTGGGTCCTTTCGAAATCCGGGCCGCGATCCAGCGTCATGACGAACACGCCCTGGCCCAGCAGGGACCGGGCGCCCGGCCGGGCGAAGCCCTTGGACGCCTCGGCCACCTCGGCCTCGTCATAACGACAGTAGCCGCGCAGGGCGCCGTCGGTGCCATAGTCGGCGACGACATACCGCACGGGGCCGTCGCCCTGGGCCTGGACCAGCAGCCGTCCCTCGAACTTCAGGCTGGAGCCGATCAGGGCCGCCAGGGCGCAGGCTTCGCCCAGCAGGGCGGCGACCGGCTCGGGATAGGCGTGGGCGGCCAGGATCTTGTCGATGGTCGCGCCCAGGCGAACCAGGCGACCGCGCACGGGCCAGCCTTCGATCTGGAAGGCGGCGGCCAGATCGTCGGAAACGGGAATGTTGGGCGCGTGATCGGTCACGGCGAGGTCCTTTGGGGCGTCATTTCGGGATCGCGGCTATGTAGGCGCCCGTAAGCGACTTGATAAGGGGGCTAATCCGCCGGGTCTTGGGGGAGGGCGACGGAACCGATTTCGGCGCGGATCGCTCTTTTGGCTCAAGCGGAGCCGTCGCTCCGTTCACGACGCCAATAACTGAAGAGGTTCCGCCGATGATCCGCGACATCGATCCGATCGAAGAGATTCGCAAACACCCCGGCATCACCGCCGGCAGCCTCCTCGCGGTCGCCCTCGGCGCGGTCGCCGTCGTCTATCTGACGCAACGCAGCGGTCCTACCCGTTACCAGCGCATCAAGTCGCGCATCGACCCGCGCGGCTGGGTCAATACGTCCGAACTGCGAGACCGTTTCCACGATGCCGTCGACGCCTTCCGCCACCGCGCCGAGGATGTCGGTGAACGCGCCAGCTCCTTTTCGCGCGACGCCCGCCACCGTGCGGCCGACGCCGCCTATGACGTGCGCGACCGCGCCGACGATTGGATCCGTTCGGCCCGCAAAGACGGCAAGAAGGCGTTGAAGAAGCATGGCAAAACGGCGCGCCGCTATGCTGACGACGCCGGTCAATATGCGCGTGATCACGCCCGCGAAGGCGGCGCGCTGCTGGCAGTGGCGACCATCGCCGCAGCCGTCGGCGCGGCGGTGCTCGAAAGCCGTCGTCCCGACAGCCACGTGCGTCGCATCGCGCGCTTCTGACATTTTCGTGCCGCCCGCCCGGTGAAAACCGCGGCGGGCGGCAAACTTTTAGCGCATCTGCCCACAGTGAGCAGCATCGCCCGGCTTTGCCGCAGGCGCGAAGGCCGCTAAGACGCCGCCCATGAGCGCGCGCCCCACACTGATCTTCGACTTCGATTCGACCCTGGTCGATTTCGAGACCCTGGAAGCCTTGGCCGACATCGCCCTTACGGATGCGCCGGGCGCATCCGAAGTGCGCGCTCAGATCGCCGCGCTGACGGATCAGGCCATGGCCGGAGAGATCGAATTCGGCGAGGCTTTGCGCCGTCGGCTGACGCTGTTGCCGCTGACCCGCGCCCATGTCGCCGCCCTGGCCCAGAGCGCTTCGGACCACCTGACCGCGTCGGTGCGGCGCAACCTGAATTTCTTTCAGCAAAACAAGGGCAAGGTCGTCATCCTCTCCGGCGGCTTCCGCGAGGTGATTGCGCCCGTCGCCGAAGAGCTGGGCGTCTCTCCCGATCGCGTGTTGTGCAACGATCTGATCTATGACGCCGACGACCGCGTGGTCGGCGTGGACGACGCCAACCCGCTGTCGCACGCCAATGGCAAGCCGACCGCCATTCACGGCCTGAACCTGTCGGGCCGCGTCGTCATGGTGGGCGATGGCTGGAACGACGCCGAGGTCAAGATCGCGGGCGCCGCTGACGCCTTCTACGCCTTCACCGAGGTCGTGCGCCGCGCGCCGGTGGTCCAGGTCGCCGACGCCGAGGCCGCGTCGCTCGACGAGGTGCTGCATGCCGAAGGGCTGGTCGGTCGCTGGTCCTTCCCGCGCAGCCGCATGAAGATGCTGCTCCTGGAAAACATCCACCCCGCCGCCGTCGAGCGGCTGGAAGAGGCGGGCTATTCGGTCGAAACCCAGAAGGGCGCGCTGGACGAGGACGATCTGATCGCCGCCATCAAGGGCGTCCATGTCCTGGGCATCCGCTCCAAGACCACGGTCAGCCGCCGCGTGCTGGAACAGGCCGATCGGCTGATGGCCGTCGCCGCCTTCTGCATCGGCACCAACCAGATCGACCTGGACGCGGCCTCGGATCACGGCGTGGCGGTGTTCAACGCCCCCTATTCGAACACCCGCTCGGTGGTCGAACTGGCCATCGGCCTGATGATCGTTCTGATGCGCGACGTGGCGGACAAGTCCGCCGCCATGCATGTCGGCAAGTGGAACAAGTCCGCCACCGGCTCAAAGGAGCTGCGTGGCAAGACCCTGGGCATCGTCGGCTACGGCGCGATCGGCAGCCAGCTGTCGGTGTTGGCTGAAAACCTGGGCATGCGGGTGCTGTTCTACGACCTGTCAGAGCGCCTGGCCCTGGGCAATGCGCGCCGCATGCGCTCGCTGGACGCACTGCTGGCCGAAAGCGACGTGGTCACCCTGCATGTCGATGGCCGCAAGGAGAACGCTGACATCTTCGGTGCGGCCCAGTTCGGCCGGATGAAGGAAGGCGCGTTGTTCCTGAACCTGGCGCGGGGCCATGTGGTCGATGTCGGCGCCCTGTCCCAGGCGATCGGCTCGGGCCGGGTCGCCGGCGCCGCCGTCGATGTCTTCCCCGAAGAGCCGCGCACCAACGCCGACCCCTTCGAGAGCCCGCTTCAGGGCCTGCCCAACATGATCCTGACGCCGCACATCGGCGGCTCGACCGAAGAGGCGCAGGAGGCCATCGCCGAGTTCGCGGCTGAACGTCTGCTGGGCTATCTGAACCGGGGCGACACGACCTTCAGCGTCAACCTGCCTAACGTCCAACTCTCAGAGGTTTCGGGCGCGCACCGCATCCTGCACATCCACAGGAACCAGCCGGGCGTGCTGGCCGAACTGAACCGCGCCCTGGCGTCGGCGGGCCTGAACATCCTGGGTCAGCACCTGAAAACGGACGAGCGCACGGGCTATGTCATCACCGACGTGGACCGCGATTACGACCCGGAGGCCCTGCGTGAACTCAAGACGGTGCCGGGCACGCTGAAGTTCCGCACGTTGCAGTGATACGTCGCTCATAAATATCTTCTCAAAGCTGACCTCGCGGCATCTTGCGCTTGGCGTGAACTGGCGCATCCTCACGTCGAACGGCCGCGCAACGACGGCTGCGGGAGGATATTCATGTCACGCTTCATCACCGGCGGCGCCGTCGCCGCCTTGGCGCTCGCCGCCTGCGCCTTTGCCGGCTCAGCCTCGGCCCAGACCTACAACCGTCTCGTCGTCTTCGGTGACAGCCTCAGCGACAACGGCAACCTGTTTCTGATCTCGGGAGGGACCCAGCCGCCGTCGCCGCCCTATGCGCGCCGCTTCTCGAACGGTCCGACCTTCGTTGAACTGCTGGGCTTCAACGCCGCCAACTTCAACGGCTCGGTCACGGGCAGCATCAACTACGCCTTCGGCGGCTCGCGCACCGACGCTTCGGCCGGCGTGCCGTTCGGCATGCTGAACCAGCTGTCGCGCTACACCGCTGCGGGCGGCCGCTTCAGCTCGACCGATCTGGTCAGCGTCCTGGGCGGCGCAAACGACATCTTCCAAGGCCTGCCCGCCGCCGGCCTCACCACCAATCCGGTCGCCGCCATCACCCCGGTCGCCACGACCGCCGCCACTAACGTCAACACGCTGGTCAGCACCGTGGCGGGCGCCGGCGCCGGGACCATCCTGGTCACCAACCTTCCCAAGCTCAGCCTGACACCTCTCTTCCGCGGCCAGATGGCGGCGCCGCTGGCCGACTATGCGGTGACCACCTTCAACACGGCGCTACAGGCCAATCTGACCGCCACCGCCGCCGCGCGTCCAGGCAGCAACATCATCATGATGGACCTGTTCAAAGTCAGCGACACGCTGGCCGCCAATCCAGGGCTGTTCGGCATCACCAATATCACTGACAAGTGCTTCAACGGGGTTACGGTTTGCGCGAACCCAGACAGCTATTTCTACTTTGACGATGTCCACCCGACCGCAGCGGGCCACCGGATCATCGCCCAACTCGCGACCGACTACCTCTACTATGGCGACATCGGCGCCCAATCGACCCTGCAGGGCGAGACGGCTTATCGTCACCGCGAGGATGCTTTGGACGCCGCGGGCGAGGCCCTGTCGGGGCGCCAGCCGTGGGAGGCCGGCGTGTCCGTCACCACCTCGGCCCTGATCGACAGCGTCGACACCGACGCGCGCGGCTCGGTCACCAGCTCGTCCAGCGACGGCTGGGGCGCCCGTATTGCGCTTGAGGCCGGCCCCTCGGCCAACTGGCGCTTCGGTCTGGCCGGCACGGCGCGCAACACCGACGTCGAAAGCCAGGCGCTGCAGTTCAACGTCGAAAGCTTCGGCCTGGACGTCTATGGCGGCTGGCGCTCGGGCGACGTCTTCGTCAACGCCGCCGTCGGCGTGGCGCGCGACAACATCGACGACATCGAACGCACGACCAGCCTCGCGCCGATCGTCCACACCGCCGAAACCCGCGCGCTCAGCAGCGGCGCGCGTCTGCAAGGCGGCATGTGGTTCGACATGGGCGGCGTCGCCCTGTCGCCCCGTGCGGCCCTGGCCTATGTGTCCAGCGACGTGGACGGCTATTACGAACAGGGCGTTGGCGCCCAGTATCAGTACGGCGATCGCACGGTGAAGGCTCTGGCCGGCGAGGTCGCACTGCGCGCCGAGGCTGAAATGGGCGGGTTCGGCCTGTTCGCCGAAGGCGGCTACCGCGACGCTTTGGACGACAGCTCCGATCCGCTGCGCGTCGGCCTCTACAACAACCCGGCGCAGGTGCTGTCGCGCGAGATCGACGATCCGTTCGGCGGCCAGTTCCTAGCCTCGGCTGGCGTCGAGGGTTCGCTCGGCCCGGTCAAGGTGACGGTCGGCTATCGCGGCCGCTTCGGCGACCACGCCGACAGCCACATGGGCGGCATTCAGCTGAAACTGCCGCTTTAAGCGGCAGGGGCGGGAAGGGGCCTCAGCGCCCCTTCTTCCTCACCCACATGGCGGCGTCGGCCTCGGTCAGCCAGACCTCGGCGTCGGTATGGCCGTCCCAGGCGCGCACCCCGAACGAGCCGCCCAGTTCGGTCTTCTGGCCGTCCCAGACAAAGCCCTCGGTCTTCAGCGCCTCGGCCAGCTGACGCGCCTTGGCCCGGCCCTCTTCATAGCCCGCGTGCAACATCAGCAGGGCGAACTCGTCCCCGCCCAGCCGCCCCACCGCATCCGACTCGCGCAGATTGGCCAGGAATAGCTTCGCCACCGCGACCAAGGCCGCATCGCCGGCCGCATGGCCCAGGCTGTCGTTGACGCTCTTGAACCCGTCCATGTCCAGATACAGCAGCACCGCCGGCACCCCGTGCCGCTGGCAATAGGCCATGGTCCGCTGCATCGCTGTGATGAAACCGCGCCGGTTCAGGGCGGGGGTCAGCACATCGTGGTCGGCGGCGGCCTCGGCGGCGGCGGCGCGCGTCTTCCACGCTTCCAGCTCGACGCGCAGGCGCGCGATCTCGGCGGTCAGGTCGTGTTCGGCCACGTCGGTCACGGCGCAGGGATGGCTCCGAAGGCGCGACTCAGTCTGCGTCGCGCGGTCGAACGATGGTAGAGCGTGATCCGCCGACATTGAAGGCCGACATTACGGGCCGACCCGGCTGAAATCACGGTGTTGCGGTTGCGGGCGTCACCCGCGTGCTGTAACCGGCGCCTTTCCGCGAGGGGCCTTGCAGACATGGCGACTTCCCAAACCCCGGTGGCGATCATCATGGGCAGCCGGTCCGACTGGCCGACCATGAAGCTGGCGGCCGATCGCCTGGATCAACTGGGCGTCGCCTGGGACGCCAAGGTCGTCAGCGCCCACCGCACGCCCCAACGCCTGGTCGAGTTCGCCACGGGCGCCAAGGCCGCCGGATACAAGGTCATCATCGCCGGGGCCGGGGGCGCCGCCCATCTGCCCGGCATGGCCGCCTCTATGACCGAACTGCCGGTGTTGGGCGTGCCGGTCCAGTCCAAGGCGCTGAAGGGCATGGATAGCCTGCTGTCGATCGTGCAGATGCCGGCCGGCGTTCCGGTCGCCACCCTGGCCATCGGCGAGGCAGGCGCCGCCAACGCCGGCATCCTGGCCGCCCAGATCCTGGCCCTGTCGGACGAAGAACTGGCCGGACGCCTGGCCGCCTTCCGCGCCGCCCAGACCGAATCCGTCGCAGAAACCGTCGAGGACTAAGTGCCTGATCTTCCGCTTCCCCCCGGTTCGACCCTCGGCATCATCGGCGGAGGCCAGCTGGGCCGGATGCTGAGTCAGGCCGCCTCGCGCCTGGGCTTCGACGTCGTGATCCTGGACCCCGAGGCCGACAGCCCGGCCGGCCGGGTCTCGGCGCGCCAGATCGTCGCCGCTTATGACGACCCCAAGGCCCTGTCGGCGCTGGGCCGCGCCGCCGATGTCGTCACCTTCGAGTTCGAGAACGTGCCGGCCGAATCCATCGAGCGTCTGGCCGAGGCCGGCGCCCTCGTCGCGCCGGGACCGACGGCGCTTCGCGTGTCGCAGGATCGGGTGGACGAAAAGACCTTCCTAAACGCCGTCGGCGCCCCGACCGTCGCCTTCGCCGTCGTCGATACGCTGGACGATCTGGTCGTCGGCCTGACCGAACTGGGGCTGCCCGCCCTCCTGAAGACCCGCCGCGAAGGCTATGACGGCAAGGGCCAGGTCTGGATCCACGCCATCGAGGACGCGCCCGCCGCCTTGGAAAGCCTGGGCGGTCGTCCGGCCATCCTGGAGGCCAAGGCGACCTTCGTGCGCGAACTGTCGGTCATTGCCGCCCGCGACTGGGACGGCCATATGGCGGTCTATCCGCTGGGCGAGAACCGGCACGAAGGCGGCGTCCTGCGCACCACCCTGGCCCCCGCCGCCGTGGATGAGAAGACGCAGGTTCGCGCCCGCGCCATAGCCGAGGCGATCCTGGACGGGCTGGACTACGTCGGCGTTCTGGGCGTCGAATTGTTCGACCTCGGAGACGACGTGCTTCTGGTCAACGAGATCGCCCCGCGCGTTCACAACACCGGCCACTGGACCCAGGACGGCTGTGTCTGCGACCAGTTCGAACAGCATATCCGCGCCGTCGCCGGCTGGCCGCTCGGCCCCAATACAGCCCATGCCCGCATTGAAATGACAAACCTGCTGGGCGACGAGGTCGAGGATTGGCGCAAGCTGTCGGCCAAGTCCGACGAACGGTTGCACCTCTACGGCAAGGCCGAAGCCCGCCCCGGCCGCAAGATGGCGCATGTGAACCGGGTGTTGGGCGTGGTCTGATCAGCCGACCTTGGTCGCGTCACACCGCACGACATTAAACGCGCCGTTGGGAATCGGCTTGCTCTCAACCCAGCAGACCTTCGGTTTCATTTGTGACGGCGGCTCTTGGTAAGAAAGTGCGCTCAAAAGCGCCGACCCGGCCAAAACGCCTAAGCCACTCAAGACGATAGTCTTTTGCATCCTACACTCCCCGTTGGAGTGAAGGGGGCGCATGGGTTGCGCTTTTCGGCAACCTTGACGCGTTCGCCTTACACCCTCGCTCCATACCGCATGCGGCTCAACGCATCGCTGACCTTTCGGAACGGCGCGTCGAAATCCTTGCCCGCCTTCCATTTCTCGAAGGCCATGACGTTTTCGATCCGACGGGCGACGAAGGCCTCGGCCTTTTCGTGGCCGTCGAACCAGCGCATGGTCAGGGCGGGAATCAGGATGCCGGACAGGATCGTCCGCTTCGAATAGTGATTCCAGTCGGTCGCCTCGTCCCCGGCCCAGCGCCACAGATGATCCGCGCTCTCCCAGGCCAGTTTCAGCCCCAGGTCGGCGTTGACGGGCAGGGCGAGGAAGGCGGCGCAGCGACGCGTGGCCTCCAGGTCGGCGGCGCCGGCCTCCATCCGCTCGGACACGGCGCGCGCGACTCGCTCACGAATCTTCAGCGACTTGGCGTCGATTTCACCCAGAGCCGCCAGCGCTCGCGCATCATGGCGGCGCGACAGCAGGGCCGCCAGATCGCGCGCGCCGTTGGGCAGGAGCAGTTCCTCATCGCCCTGCGACAGGCCGCACGCCTCGCAGGCTTCGCGCACCAGACGCGCGTTCCAGCCCAGGGCGGGCGCGCGGGCGATGGCGGCGTCCAGCACGGTCTGTTCGGTCCGGTCGGCCCAGTCTGTCGTCTCGGTCATAAGGGCGATCATACGCTGGTCGTCATGGCGTTTCGAGCCTTGAAGAATGGTCGCGACGATCTGGACAGAAGGGGGCGGCTCGTGTATCAGCGCGCCTTCATCCGAGAGCCCGGCTGTCGGAAGACGATTTTATTTTGTTCGCCCGTCTCCCTCACAGGACGCGGCGGGCGGCCAAAGGAGAGTTTAACCTGGTTCAGATTTTCGTTCGCGACAACAACGTCGACCAAGCGCTGAAAGCCCTGAAGAAGAAGATGCAGCGCGAGGGCAGCTTCCGTGAAATGAAGCGCCACGTGCACTTCGAGAAGCCCTCGGAAAAGCGCGCCCGTCAAAAGGCTGAAGCCATCCGTCGCGCCCGCAAGCTGGCGCGCAAGCGCATGCAGCGCGAGGGCCTGCTGCCCGCGCCGAAGCCGCGCGTTCCCGGCGGTCGTTAAGACCCCGGCGAAAGCCGAAAGATTTAAGGCCGCTTCCTTCGGGAAGCGGCCTTTTTCTTTGCGTTCGTTTCAGCGGAGCGTGGGGCAGGGCTCTTCAAGTTTTGACGGAAGAAGCGCCGCGCCACCTCCCCATCGCGACGCGACGGGGAGGAGACAACCGTGCCGCCTACGCCCGCCCGGTGATCGCCCGGCCGAAGCTCTTCCAGCTCAGCTTCACGTCCGACAGCGCACCGGCGCGGAAGGCCCGCCCGGCGATCCAGACCATGAAGGCGGCGGTCGCGAACATGCCGATCAGCGTCAGAATCACCTCCACCAGCGGCGGGTCGCTGGGCGCGCGCGCGCTCATCAGGAAGGGGGTGAAGAAGGGAATCCAGGACAGCACCTTGACCACCGGCGCATCCGGGCTGGTCAGGGCCATCTGCATCACCAGGATCGGCACGACCAGGATCATCATGATCGGCCCCATCAGGGTCTGGGCGTCCCGCGGCGTCTCGCAGAAGGCCCCGATGGCGGCGAACAGCACCGCATACATCATATAGCCGCCGACCATATAGGCGATGAAATAGAAGATCAGGCCGTCGTGCAGCAGCACCTGTCCGACCGTCGCCGCCGTCTCGGGCGAGGCCGAAATCAGGGTGAAGGCGCCGATCCCGCCCCAGACCCCCATGACCGTCAGGGTCAGCAGCGCCACGCCCAGCACCTTGCCCGTCAGGATTTCGGTCGCTGAGGCCGAGGACAGCAGGACCTCCAGGATCTTGTTCGACTTCTCCTCCATCACGCTGTTCAGCAGGATGGAGGCGCCGGTGATGACCAGCGACCACAAGAGGAAGCCGACGCCCAGGCCGATGAAGGACGGGATCCGGTCACGCATCGACACCTCGCCACCGCTCGCTGCGCTGGGCGAGAAGGACTTCACTTCGGGCCGGAAGGTCTGAACCTCCTGCGCCACGGCCGGGGCGACCCCGGCGGCGGTCAGAAGTTCCGTGCGCCGTGCATCGCGCAGGGCGTTGCGGACGAAGCTGGAAACGTCGTTGTCGGTCGCACGCGCGGTCCAGACCTGGGCGGCGGGCTTTCCATCCATGCGGCTGAGGAAGACCACGGCGTCCAGGCGCCTGGCCTTGGAGGTCTGCTTGTCCAGCGCCTTGCGGATCGCCTCGTCACGCGCCGGGCCGACGACGTCGGCGATGGCGGGCGGCGCGTCGACCAGACGAATCTTGGGGCCGGTGATGGAGGCGACGGCGCGCCCGGCGCCCGCCTGTCCCTTTTCGGCGGCTTCGCGCAGGCGCTCGTTCTGACGGTCCACATCGGCTTGCAACGAGGCGCGTACGGCGGCGGCCAGACCCGTCGCATTGGGGCCTTCCTCGATCACCGCCACCGACTTGATCGGCTCGGAGGCCTTGATCAGCGCCGGAATGCCGCCGCCCAGCACGGCGAACAGCGGAAAGGCCAGAAGCGACAGCCAAAAGCCGACGGTCTTGGCGTAGGCGACATATTCGCGTCGCGCGATCAGCAGGGTGCGGTTCATCGGACAGCCTCCACAGATGCGACGGGTTGGTCGGGATGGTCGCCGGTCAGGCCGATGAAGGCGTCGTGCAGCGTCGGCTCCTTCAGCGCGAAGCCGCGCACGTCCAGCCCGTTCAGGAAGGCCGTCTTCAAGGTGTCCTGGCCCCCAGCGCCGGGCGCCAGGGCGATCTTCAGCCGACGCACGCCATCGACGTCGGACAGGGTCTCGACGCCCGCGACGCCGGGCAGGGCGGCGGCGGCGTCCGCGCTGATCGCTCCATCCAGATTCAGGAAGCGCGGCGAGGTGGCCTTGGCCTGGTCCACCGTCCCCTCGAACGCCTTCTTGCCGCGCGCCAGCAGCACGACCTTGTCGCACAGCCGCTCGGCATGCTGCATCACGTGGGTGGAGAACAGCACCGTGGCGCCGTTCGCGGCCAGCCCGCGAATCATCGCCTCCAGGCCCTGCTGATTCATCGGGTCCAGACCGGAGAAGGGTTCGTCCAGGATCACGAACTCGGGCTGATGCACGACCGAGGCGATCAGCTGCACCTTCTGCGCCATCCCCTTGGACAGCTCCTTCATCTTCTTTTTCTGCGCCTCGCCCAGCCCCTGCTGCTCCAGCAGGGTCTTGGCGCGCTTGCGGCCCTCGGCGACCGGCAGGCCTTTCAGCGCGCCAAAGAAGGCGATGGCCTCGACCGGCGTCATCTTCTTATAGAGACCGCGCTCCTCGGGCAGGAAACCGATCCGGTCGCGCACCTTGCGCCCGTCGTCGGCGCCCAGGATCTCGATTCGCCCCGACGTCGCCGGCTGCAACCCCAGGATCATCCGCAGGGTCGAAGTCTTGCCCGCCCCGTTCGGTCCCAGAAAGCCGCAGATCGACCCTTTCTCGACCTGAAAGCTCAGATCACGCACGGCGTGGAAATCGCCGTATCGCTTGTTCACCCCATCCAGCGTCAACGCCGCCATGTCGCCTCCCAAATCCCTGTTGTCAGACTAGAATCCGACGACAGGGGACGCCAGCGACTTCGGCGCGGGGTTGCCTATTTCACCACAGGCAGGTCGATGTAGGAGGCGTCGTCACCCGCGTGATGGATGGCGTTGTCGGCGACCACGCCCTGGCTCTCGGTCTCGTTCGGTCCGCCCGTGTTCAGGTTGCGCACGAACTTGGGGAAGTTGGAGCTGGTGACTTCGACCCGGATGCGGTGACCCGGCTGGAAGGTGTTGCTGATGGTCAGCGGCGTGGGCTGCACGGTCGCCACTTGGCCCGGCGTCAGGGGCGCGGGGCGGTCATAGCCGTTGCGATAGCGCGCCCGCATGATGGTGTCGCCCAGGATATAGGCTGTGCCGTCCGGCGCCACATCCACCAGCTTGACCGCGAAATCGGTGTCGGGCGCAGAGGACGACACCTTCAGCACCGCATCGATGAAGCCGGTGACCTGCATCGGCTCGGTCAGCGCCTCCGACGTATAGACCAGCACGTCGTTGCGCGCCTCGATCGGCCGCTGATCGAAGGCCCCGGCCGTGACCAGCCCGCCGTTGCAGCAATCGCCGCCGCCGATGGTCTGGACCGGGTTCATGGGATCATAGCGATAGCGGTCGGCCGGCTCGCCGGCGGGGGGCGGCTGAAGACTCAGCATACCATCGCCGTTCAGGCTGTTGGCCGAACCGCCCGAGCGCAGATACATCCGCACCGTCTTGACCCCGGCCGGCGGCCACTGCGCGGCCGTGCGCCAGGCGTTTTCGCCCATGTTGAAATACTGCACGTGCGGCGTGCTCTCGGGGAAGGCGCGGCGTTCGCCCTTCAGCCAGCGATCGAACCAGGCGTGCACCAAGGCGTCGCTGTCGAAGGTGGCGTCGCCCAGCGGCCGGTCGCCCGACTTGTAGTTCGGCCCCAGGCCGCCGAAGGCGCAGTGGTTGTTGGGGCCGACCACGACATACTGGTTCTCGGCAGCCTCGCGATCCTGGGTCGTGGACCGGGCGTGGTTGAACAGCTCCATGTTCGGCCCGATCGAGACGTCATACCAGCTGTTGAACCACAGGGACGGCACGCCCCAGCCCATGTCGTCGTGATACAGGCCGCCTTGACGCCAGGCCGGATCGGACGGAGTGCGCGCGATCAGTTCCTCGAACGTGCCGGCCGGTTCGCCCAGGTCCTTCAGCATCTCGTTGACCGGCAGATGCCGAATCTGACTGGGCCAGTTCACATCCGGCTTCTTGGCGTCCAGGTCGTTGTAGCGAACGATGCGGGCTCGGGTTTCCTGATCGAGATCCATCGGGATCTGGGCGCGCTGCGGATTGTCCACGCCGTACAGCCACACGAAGAACAGGTTGCGCGGCACGCCCCCGGTGTACCAGTTGCCCTGTTCCTGGAACCGGCCGACCTTGCCGATGCCGGCGCCCGAAGCCTGGGGCACCATGGCGGCGTGGGCGGGGTGGTTCTGGGCCGCCAGGGCCAGCTGCCATTCAGCGGAGGACGAACAGCCCAGGGTGCCGACCTTGCCGTTCGACCAGGGCTGGGCCGCGATCCACGTCAGGGCGTCATAGCCGTCGGTCTGGGGATAGCCCAGAATCTGATAGTCGCCGCCCGAGAAATACCGTCCCCGCTCGTTCTGGATGACGAAGGCATAGCCCTTGCTGACCCAGCTCAGGGCCGAGCGCGTGGTGCGGGCGTTGTAGGCCAGCTCGTTATAGGGCGTGCGGACGAAAACGGTCGGCAAGGGGCCGGACGCGTTCTTGGGGCGATAGACATTGGTGGCCAGTCCCACGCCGTCGCGCATCGGCACCATGACCGCCATCTGCACATCCGCCAGGCGCGACAGCTCGGTCTGTGCGGCGGCGTCGCTGTAGCGCCCATAGTCCTGTGCCGAAGCGGCGATGGGCGTGGCGGCCAAAAGGCCCGCGACGACGGCGGCGACGATCTTGTTCATATTCATCCCTCCCAGAACGAGAGGGGACACTAGGACGTTTGCCGCGCCCGTCGCAACGTAATGCGCGTCAGGCCTTGGCCTTCACCGTCACTTCGAAATGGCGGTCGACCACCTTGGTCGGATTGACCTGGGCGCCGCCGCGACGAACCTCGAAATGCAGGTGCGGGCCGGTGGAATAGCCGGTGGAGCCGACCAGACCGATGCGCTGGCCAGGCGCGACCGCATCGCCGTTCGCGACATCGATGCGGCTGAGGTGGCCGTACAGGGTGCTCATGCCGTTGGGGTGGCGCACCTCAATGAAGTTGCCATAGCCCTCGGGGTCATAGCCCGTGCGGATGACTTCGCCCTCGGCGGCAGTGAAAACGGTCGTGCCCTTCGGCGCGGCGATGTCTACACCCTTGTGCGCACGCGCCTTGGCTTCGATGGCCAGTTTGCGCAGGCCGAACGGCGAGTTGATCGCATAGCCGCGCACCGGGGCGGTGAAGGCGATCTGGCGCGTGATCGGACCCGCCTTCTCGACCTCGGCCTTCAGGGGCGGCGAGACCGGCGCGGCGATCTGGGTCGGCGGCGGCAAGGCGGCCTCGCGTGCAGCATTTGGCGCGGCGGCGGCGGCGAAAACGGCCACGGCGGCGAAGGCGGCCGTCTGGCCGGAGTGGATCAACAGGGTCTTGCACCGCGCCATCGGCGCGTTGGATAGCAGGCGTCGCATTCGGCGGCCTTTCCAGCGTCTCTACGCTCTGGAATGAAGGAAGCGGCGCCCCGACAGCGCACGGCGTTCCGTGGGAGGGCGGCTTATGCCTGCGGGCTTTGGCGACTTTGGGGCTGGGGCGGGGCGGCGGATGGTCGCAGGGCGGAACCTACTGTCCGCCTCGTTAAATCAAGCGATGATATCGGGCAGGATGCGGTCTTCCAGCTTCACGATCTCGTCCTTCAGCGCCAGCTTCTTGCGCTTCAGCCGAGCGATCATCAGCTGGTCGGGAATGGCGGCCTGACCCAGGGCTTCGATCGAGGCGTCCAGGTCGGCGTGTTCCTGGCGCAGATGGTTCACCCGCGCCTGAAGCTCGGCCATTTCCTCGGTGATCGCAGGCGTGTCGTCGTTCATCGTGTCATCTCCACGCCGCTCGTCTCAGGCCGGTTATAGCCACGCTGATCTCAGGTCGGAAGGGCGTCTGCGAGCCGGATCAGAGCCGGACGCGGGGTGACGTCCGCCCACATCCGGGCCGTGGCCGCCAGGCCGTCGATGATCGGACGGGCCGGCCCGCCGGGTTCGGGCGCCAGCGCCTCTAACGCGTCCAGCAAATGTCGCTCCGCCTCCAGCTCCAGCGCCTTGATGCGGTTGCGCATGCTCTCACGCGGGCCGTCGTCGATGTCGGGCACCGGCGCCTTCAGGATCCGCCGCACCGAACGCAGCGGGGCGACCACGACGCTGTCCCAGGCCCGGGCGGTGTCGCAGGCCGCCTCGATCGTCTCTTCGTCGGGCTTTCGGCCCGTCGCCGCGACCCAGGCGGACCACAGCAGCAAGGGCACGTTCTGGTCGTGGCTGTCCTGCAGCGCCAGACACGCCTCGCCAACCCCCGGCGCGCCATAGGCGGCGACAGCCCAGTCCCACAGCCTCATGACTTCAGGCCTTCCCAGCGCCGCACCGCGCCCCAATCCAGGCCGAACAGGTCCAGCGTCCGCCCCACCGACTGATCGACCATCTCCATGATCGAGCTCGGCCGGGCGTAAAGCGCGGGCAGGGGCGGGGCGATGGTCGCGCCCATTTCGGCCAAGGCGGTCATGGTGCGCAGGTGGCCCAGGTGGAACGGCGTTTCGCGCACCATCAGCACCAGCGGTCGCCGCTCCTTCAGCGTCACGTCCGCCGCCCGCGTCAGTAGGGTCGAGGTCACGCCCGTCGCGATCTCGCTCATCGTCTTGATCGAGCAGGGCGCCACGATCATGCCCAGGGTGCGGAACGAGCCGGAGGCGATCGTCGCCCCCACGTCGCCCAGCTTGTGAACCACCGACGCCTTGGCCGTCAGTTCGTCGGGCGACAGATCGGTCTCCTGCGACAGCGTCAGCAGGGCGGCCTTGGTCACGACCAGATGGCTTTCGACGCCCAGATCGTTCAGCGCATCCAGCACCCGGGCGCCATAGACGGCGCCGGAAGCCCCTGAAATTCCGACCACCAGTCTGGCGGGCGGGTTCCGTATGGCTCCGTTCACATCATCGTCCATTTTGGGGGTCAGCCTTCTTTGGGTCCGGGGCGACGGGCTGTCACTGGAAAGTGATTACACAGCGCGCCAAACCGGGCGCTCACTCTACTGGTCCCTAACCAAAGGAGGCGCAAGCCATGACCATCGAGGCTCGTATTCGCGAACTGGGTAATCGTCATCGCACCCTGGATGAGACCATCCAGAAGGAGCTTACCCGCCCGTCCACGGATCCGTTGCAGGTCAGGGCGCTGAAGCAGAAGAAGCTTCGGCTGAAGGAAGAAATCACCAGTCTGGAGGCGCGCGCGACCTAGCGTCCGTCTGCCTGAAAACGACGACGGCCCCGGAGATCGCTCTCCGGGGCCGTTTTCGTTGCGCGAAGGCGGATCAGTCCTTGGTGCCGAACACCGATTCCGCCGTCGGCTCGGCGCCGGGACGTTGGCGGGCTTCCGGCACGAACTCGGGCTCGGCCTCGACCTGTTCGACGGGCTGGATCGTGCCGCCGCCGTTCTTCAGGTCGTCCTTGGCCTTCTTGTCGGCGGCCTTCTTGACGATTTCGTCCAGCGCCAGCTGGCCGACCAGGCCCAGCGTCACCGGATCGACCGGTTTGATGTTGGCGCTGTTCCAGTGGGTGCGGTTGCGCACGCTTTCGATGGTGGACTTGGTCGTACCCAGCATCTTGGCGATCTGGGCGTCGGTCACCTCGGGGTGGTTGCGCACGAACCAGGCGATGGCGTCGGGGCGGTCCTGGCGACGCGACACCGGCGTGTATTTCGGCGCCGGCTTGGCCGACTTCAGCAGTTCGGCGTGGCGGCTGACGATCGCCTTCATGCGATAGTTCTCGTCGCCCTGGGCCTTGTCCAGTTCTTCGCGCGTCAGTTGGCCGCCGGTGACGGGATCCACGCCACGGATGTCGCGCGCCACGTCGCCGTCGGCGATGCCGCGAACTTCCAGCGGGTGCAGGCCGCAGAAGTCGGCGATCTGCTCGAAGCTGAGAGAGGTGTTGTCGACCAGCCAGACCGCAGTGGCCTTGGGCATCAGAATGTCGCTCATGGGGCGTTCGTCCCGGTGTTGTTGAGCCGCCGAATGAGGCTTCGGCTGGCGTTGGATACGACGGCGCCCGGCCTTTCGACCGGGCGCGTATGATGCCGATATAGGCCTATTCGACACAAAAGAAAACGCTGAGCGACAATCCCATACAGCAACGGTTCATCCGCCCTGACGCAACCTTCGCGGTAATGAAGCTTTTCAGCTTCGGGAGAGGAGAACCACCATGTCCATTCTGCTTGGCGCGGCTCTGGCCGCAGCGATGGCCTCGGGCCAGGACTATGCGCAGCAACGCGTCGCCCCGCGCGGCGGCTACACACAGTCGTGTTCCGAAGCCTATGTAAATCGCGGTCGTCTCTATGCCGATTGCCGCGATACCCGCGGCCGGATGCGCGGCACGTCGATCGAGCTGAACCGCTGCGGCGGCGAGGAGATCAACAATGACAACGGCCTGCTGATCTGCGGGCGTTTCCGTGGCGACTATGAAGACAGCCAGCCCGGCCGTCCGGGCGGCTGGGGCCCCGGCAACGGTGGGCCAGACTGGGGCGCCGGCCGCGCGCCCCAGGGCAGTTATCGTCAAAGCTGCACGGACGCCTCGGTGCGCGGCGGTCGCCTGTTCGCCCGCTGCGAGGGCGGCGGTCGGGATCGTCGCGCCAGCTCGTTGGACTACAGCCGCTGCGGCCGCTTCGACATCGCGAATGAAAATGGCCTGTTGGTCTGCGGTCCGGTGCGAGGCCAGTGGGAAGACGAAGGGGGCTGGGGCGGCGGCAATGGCGGCGGCTGGGGTCGGTCCTCGATCACCGTCTATGAAGACGCCAACTTCCGCGGCGCCTCGCGTGAATTCACCAGCGAGGACCGTAACCTGGGCCGCACCCCGTTCAACGACCGCATCAGCTCGATGCGCGTCGAGGGCCGCTGGGAAGTCTGCACCGACGCCGAGTTCCGGGGGCGCTGCCGCATCGTCGAAGGCGACGTCCGCTTCCTGAACGGCGGCTTCAACGACAACATCTCGTCGCTGCGCCCCGTGCGCGGCGGGCGCTACTAGACGCTCAGCACGATCTTGCCGATGTGCCCGCCGGCTTCCAGTTCGGCGTGCGCATCGGCCGCCTGTTCCAACGCGAAGACCGCCTGAACCGGCGGCTTCACCTTGCCAGATGCGACCCACGGCCAGGCGGTCGCCTCGACAGCCGCGGTCAGACGCGCCTTTTCGTCCGCCGGGCGGCTGCGCAGCGTCGATCCGGTCAGTGTCAACCGCTTCAGCATGATCCGCTGCAAATCCATCTCGACCTTGGGGCCTGAAAGTGAGGCGATGACCACCCAGCGCCCGCCCGCATTCAGACTGTTCAGGTTCAGGGCGGCGTAATCGCGCCCCACCATGTCCAGAACCACATCCGCGCCGCCCGCCTCGCGGATTTGCGCCTCCAGATCATCGCTCTTGGCGTCCAGGCTGATGTCCGCGCCCAGCGCCTTTGCGGCTGCGGCCTTGTCCGCCCCGCGCGAGGTGGCGATCACCCGGGCGCCGGCGGCCTTGGCCATCTGAATGGCCGTCACGCCGATGCCGCTGGTCGCCCCGTGGATCAGCAACGTCTCGCCGGCCTTCAAAGCGCCGCCCTCGAACACATTGGCGAAGACGGTGAAGACGGTTTCCGGCAGCACGGCCGCCTGCACGTAATCCAGACCCTCGGGGATCGGCAGGACATGACGCGCGTCGACCACGGCCAACTCCGCATAGCCGCCGCCGCCCAGAAGGGCGCAGACCCGGTCGCCGACCGTCCAGCGCGTGACGCCCTCCCCAACGGCCTCGATCTCGCCGGCGATTTCAAGCCCCAGAACGTCCGACGCACCGGGGGGAGGGGGGTAGGCGCCGGTGCGTTGCAGCAGGTCCGGCCGGTTCACGCCCGCCGCCCGCACCCGGATCAGCACCTGACCCGGCCTCGCCACGGGATCGGGCCGTTCGGCGATCTTCAGGGCCTCGGCCGATCCGGAACCGCCTTCGATTTCGATCACGCGCATCGCACTCGCCTTGCATTCGTCCGTATCCGGGCGTTCAGATAGGGACCGTGGACCGCCTTGGCCATGACAGCGCGAAAGGAAGGCGACGATGTTCGAAGATCTTGAACCCCGCCCGCAACGCGGCGAACCGCTGCGGGCCCTGTCACGCGAAGATCTGGATGTTTACGCCGTCGAGGATTTGCAGGAGCGGATCGCCGCGCTTGAGGCCGAGATCACGCGCTCGCGCGCCGCGATCGAGACGAAACGCTCCAAGAAAAACGCCGCCGACGCCCTGTTCAACTTCGGTTCGTGATCGCGAATGATCCGCTGGCATGGCATGAGCGTTGCATCTTTCGTGCGAACGGCCCCGCCAGGCGCCGATTGCAGGACGGACCCGACCTTCTCTGATGATCAATGCTCAAATGACCTCCGCTCCGTCCCCCGCTGACCGCAGCCGCACCGTTCGCGATTTCGCCCGGTCCGAGCTGTTCGATCGCACCTTCCGCGAAGGCATGGAACTGGTCGAGGAAACCGCTGCCTATCTGGACGGCGAGGGCCGTCGCGATTCCAAGATGCTGTCGCGCGCCGCCGCCCTGGCCTATGCGGCCGAGAGCATGAAGCTGACCACCCGCCTGATGCAGATCGCCTCCTGGCTTCTGGTCCAGCGCGCCGTGCGCGAAGACGACATGTCGCCGGAAACCGCCTGCGAGCCGCGCTATCGCCTGAATGAGCGCCGCATCGACGCCGAGCCGAGCCACGCCGAACTGCCGATCGCCCTGGTCGAATACCTCGTGCGGTCGGAAAAGCTGTTTGACCGCACCCTGTATCTGGATCGCCGCATGTATTCAGACGATCAGGAACAAGCCCCGGAAAACCCGGTGCTCAGCCAGATGGGCATGCTCGAGGCGGCCTTCAGGGGCTGATCGCCCCCTTTACGGCCCGACGTCGTTGGCGTCCGCCCGGCCGTCGTCGATGGGCTTGGGCAGATTGACGCCGATGCCCAGCGCCTGCGCCAGCTTGTCGTCGCGGCCATAGACGTCCTCGCGGAACGCCACCCGGCCCTGACCGTCCACGAAGGCGGTCCAGTACAGCAGCCGCACCGAGATCTCGCGTCCGGTGGTCACGCGCGTCGTCTCGCGCGTGTCCTGCGCCGTGTCGAACTGGGCCAGCTTGGTCGGATCGGGCGACAGCAGCAGGCGCGCGAACTCCACCGCATTCTGCACCCGCACGCAGCCGTGGCTGCGCTGACGCGTGGACAGGTTGAAGGCGGCTTTCGACGGCGTGTCGTGCAGGAAGATGGCGTAGCTGTCGCGCAGTTCGAACTTCACATAGCCCAGGGCCGAACGCGGACCGGCGCGCTGGATGACCATGCCGTCCTTCACATACATGTCGTTGGCGGCCAGATAGCCCGGCCCCTTGGGCAGGATTTCGCGGCGCGCGATGCCGGCCGGCACATACCAGGGCGGATTGGCCACGACCGAGGCGAACGGCTTTTCCAGGCTTGGCGTCTGGTTCTCGGCCGAGCCGACGACGACGCGGTTGGAGTGAACCGGCTTGCCGTCCTTCCAATAGACCATGATGGCGGCGGCGGTGTTGACCTCGATCCGCTCGGGCGCGACCTCGCGCTTCAGCCAGCGACGGCGCTCCAGGTTCAGCGCGATCTGACGCGCACGATCCTCTGCCGAGGCGCCCAGCGAGCGCTGGGTGCCCGCGCCGATCCGCCCGTCGGCGCCCAGGCCATGCCGGTTCTGGAAGCTCTGCACCGCACGTTGCAGTTCGGCGTTGTAAACCAGGCCCTGCGACTTCAGCCGTGCGCCGTCTGCGGCCGACAGGTCGCCCTCGGCCGTCAGGCGGTCGATCAGGGCGGGGATGCGACGATCGCTGTTGCCCGGCTCGATGGTCGCGCCCTGGGTGAAGCGGGGCCAGCCGCCCTGCGCCGCCAGACGGCGATAGCGGACATAGCCGGCCGACAGATTCTGATAGCCGATGTCGGTGGGCGCCAGGCCGTCGTACCATTGGCCCAGCACATTGCGGGTCAAGGCGTCGCTGAGACCGCGCGGCAGGTCCACGCGGTTCTTCTGCATTTCCCACAAATCTTCGACGGTCTCGGGCCGCACCTTGCCCTCGGCCAGGACGCGGGCGTAGGCCAGCGCCGCCGCCGTGGTCCGCAGATCCGCGCTCGCGGGATCGGCCGCCAGTCCCACAAAGTCGAAATAGTCAGAGCCCGCCAGGCCATGGCGATTGGCGCCGGCCGCGACCGTATTCAGCGCCCGCACCCGGTCGGCGTTCCACACCGGCCGCCAGCCGTTCATTTCATAAAAGGCGCGAACATCGGCCTGCTGCGTCTCGGGCAGACGGGAAATCTGGTCGTTGAAGCTGTTGTAGAAGGCCGTCGCCTCCGGTCCGCGCTGCACGAAGACCTGCTGCGCGCGCGCCGCCGAGCCAAGGGTCATGGCCGCCGTCGCGACGCCCAGACCCAGTTGCCGTCTATTCATCGTCTTCCGCTTCTTCGATCGCTTCGGCCAGCGTGGCCGACGCCCCTGGTACCCGAACGCCCCCACATTATCGGTGTTCCGACCAAACAAAAAGCGCCGGCCTTGCGACCGACGCTCTTGATGTTCCGATTGCTGCGAGATGTCGCAGCCGGGACGCGCTTACTTCTTGATGAAGCCGGCGAACTTGTTGTTGAAGCGCGAGACGCGACCGCCGCGGTCCATCAGCTGGGCGTTGCCGCCCGTCCAGGCCGGGTGCGTCGTCGGGTCGATGTCGAGGGCCAGCTTGTCGCCTTCCTTCCCGTAGGTCGAACGGGTCTGGTAGGTGCTGCCGTCGGTCATCACCACGGTGATGAAGTGGTAGTCGGGATGGGTATCCGCCTTCATGGTCGTCGTCCGGTCTCTGCGCGGTGACGATGCCGACCGTCCGTGCGCGTGAAATGAGAAACCCGCCAGAAAGCCGGCGGGAATGAGGGGCGGCGTTTACACCGGGGGGCGTTCCGGGGCAAGAGGCGGGCGAAATGACCGATCAAGCCGCCGCCTCCGCCTCATCCGCCAACCGCGCCTCGGGCATGGCGTCGCTGGAAGGACGGCCCAGCGCGGGCGCCCTTCTGGCCGAACAGATGTCCGAAGCGGGCGCCAAGCGCGCCAAACGTCGGGACATCCGCCCGCTGGCGCGACTGATTCCCTTCGCCATGCGCCACAAGGGTCATGCCCTGATGGCGGTCTTCTGGCTGCTGTTGTCCACCGCCGCCTCGCTGGGCCTGACCGCCCTGGCGCGCGGCGCCATCGACCATGGATTCGAGGCCGGCGGCGCCAATCTGAACATCTGGTTCCTGCTGCTGGGCGCCAACGCCCTGTTCCTGGGGCTGGCGACCGCCGCCCGCTACTATTTCGTCACCCGCACGGGCGAGCGCGTCATCGCCGATGTGCGAAAGGGCTTGTTCGGCCGCATCCTGACGCTCGACCCCTCCTTCTACGCCCATATGCGCACCGGCGAAGTGCTGTCGCGCCTGACCACGGACATCGCCCTGGTCGAGACGTTGATGACGACGTCGATTTCTTATGCGCTGCGCAACTTCCTGACCCTGATCGGCGGCGTGGCCCTGCTGTTCTTCGTCAGCCCCAAACTGACCGGCTTCGTCCTGCTGATCGTGCCCTTCCTCCTGGGGCCGATCTTCATCTTCGGCCGCAAGGTGCGCAAACTGACCGTCGCGTCTCAGGACCGCTTCGCCAACGCCGTCGGCTTCGCCGGCGAAAGCGTGGACGCCATCGAGACGGTCCAGGCCTTCGGCCGCGAACAGAGCGCCATCACCCGCTTCGGCGCGGCGGTCGAGGACGCGTTCAACGCCTCCCTGACCCGGATGCAGGCCCGCGCCTGGATGACCGCCCTGATCATCGTCGTCATGTTCGGCGGCGTGACCCTGGTGCTGTGGCTGGGCGCTCAGGACGTGGTGAAGGGCGCCATGACGCCCGGCGCCCTGCTTCAGTTCGTCCTTCTGTCGGTCTTCGCCGCGGGCGCCGTGGGCGCGCTCGGCGAAAGCTGGGGCGACGTGCAAAAGGCCGCCGGCGCCATGGAGCGGATCGAGGAGCTGATGCGCGCCGTCGCCGGCATCGCCCCGCCGCCGCAGCCCACGGCCCTGCCGACGCCCCCGCGCGGCGAGGTGTCGATGTCGGCCGTCGGTTTCGCCTATCCGGGCCGCCCGGATCTGCCGGCCCTGAAGGGCTTCAGCCTGACCGTACGCCCCGGCGAGACGGTCGCCCTGGTCGGCCCGTCCGGCGCCGGCAAGTCCACGGTCTTCCGCCTGCTGCTGCGCTTCTATGATCCGCAGACGGGCATGGTTTCGGTCGACGGCGTGGATGTGCGCCAGGCCGATCCCGTCGCCGTGCGCGACCGCTTCGCCTGGGTGTCGCAGGAAACGCCGCTGTTCTCGGGCTCGGCCTTGGAGAACATCCGCTTCGGCCGCGAGAACACCACCCTGGAAGAGGCCCGCGCCGTCGCCGAAAAGGCCCAGGCGCTCGGCTTCATCGACGCCCTGCCGGAAGGGTTCGATACCCCGCTCGGCGAGCGCGGCAAGAGTCTGTCGGGCGGCCAGCGCCAGCGCCTGGCCATCGCCCGCGCCCTGGTCCGCGACGCCCCCATCCTGCTGCTCGACGAGGCCACCAGCGCGCTGGACGCCGAAAGCGAGCGCCTGGTCCAGGTCGCCCTCGATCAGGCGATGGAGGAGCGCACCACCCTGGTTATCGCCCACCGCCTCGCCACTGTCCTGCGCGCCGACCGCATCGTCGTCATGGACGACGGCCGCGTGGTCGAAGAGGGCACCCACGAGCAACTCGTCGCCCAGGGCGGCCTCTACGCCCGCCTCGCCGAGCTTCAGTTCCGCAACTAGGGCGCCGTGGTTCGCGCCAGGGCCGGGAAGTCGCTGAACAGCGCATCGACCCCGGCCTCGGCGAAGGCTGCGGCATAGCCGGTCATGTCGCCGTGCCCGGCCGGATCGTCGCCGCTGCGTCGCTCGACAGGCAGGAAGGCGTTCTCGGCCCGCAGGGTCCAGATCACGACTTTGAGGCCCGCCGCATGGGCGTCGGCGACCAGGGGGCTCGGCGCGGTCGTGCGACCTTCGGCGTCGCGCGGCAGAACCAGGGTCATCTCCGGAGCGACCCAGTCGGCATAGGTCGCGATCGTCTTCAGTCCG
Organism: Brevundimonas sp. SGAir0440; assembly: GCF_005484585.1. Taxonomy (NCBI): domain Bacteria; kingdom Pseudomonadati; phylum Pseudomonadota; class Alphaproteobacteria; order Caulobacterales; family Caulobacteraceae; genus Brevundimonas; species Brevundimonas sp. SGAir0440. The sequence goes on from NZ_CP039435.1 coordinate 1,421,586, forward strand.
TCGGGCGTGATCATCTGCGCATAGGTCACGTCCGCCCGGTCCGCCGGTCCGCCCTTGGCCGCCACGAGTTGAGCCAGCGGCGCATCGATCCGCCTCGCCAACCGCTCCAGCGGCCCGACCTCGAAACACTGAATGATGATCGGGGCGTCGGCGCCCGTCAGGCCCAGCCGCTCCAGTTCCGCAACGAAGCCGTCCTCCATTGGCAAACCGATCGCGGCGAAATAGGTCGGGTGTTTCAACTCCGGCGCCACGGCGATCGTCCGCCCGGTCCGCGCCGAGGCCTCGCGCGCGATGGCGACGACCTCGTCGAAGGTCAGGATCGGCTGCTGACCGTCATAGGCGGCGCTGTTCGGTCGAAACGCGGGCAGCCGCTCCCTGGCCCTCAGCGTCTTCAACTCGGCCCTGGTAAAGTCTTCGGTGAACCAGCCGGTGGTCTCGACGCCGTCGATGGTCTTGGTCGTCCGACGGCCCGCGAACTCGGGCCGGTCGCCCACGTCCGTCGTGCCGCCGATCTCGTTCTCATGCCGATCGACGAAGACGCCGTCCCTGGTCAGCACCAGATCCGGCTCGATCACGTCTGCGCCCTGTTCGATCGCCAGCACATAGGCCGCGCGCGTATGCTCCGGCCGTTCGCCGGACGCGCCGCGATGAGCGATGATCAGGGGCTGAGCCAAGGCTGGCGTTCCGGTCAGAAGGACGAGGCCGCACAGGATGAAACGGATCATCCGCCTTGGATAGGGCAGGGGCGCGTCGCCCCTATGACAATCAGCCCTGCAGAACCTTGCGCAGGTGCGGATGCAGTTCGGTGTTCGACGCCAGGATCGACTTGCCCGTCTTCGGGTCGCCGTCGTCTTCGATGGTCGTGACGCGGCCGCCGGCCTCGGTGACGAACAGGATGCCCGCCGCCACGTCCCAGGGCTTCAGATTGCGCTCATAATAGGCGTCATAGCGACCGGCCGCGACCCAGGCGAAGTCCAGGGCGGCCGAGCCCAGGCGGCGGATGCCGGCGACTCGCTGTCCCACGGCGTGCAGGTCCTTGATCGACTGGGCGTGACCCGACTTGCCGATGAAGGGCAGGCCGGTGGCGATCAGGCTTTCGGACAGATCACGACGGCCGGCGACGCGGATGCGCTGGTCGTTCAGATAGCAGCCCTTGCCCTTTTCGGCCCAGAACAGCTCGTTCATGACCGGGTTGTAGGTCACGCCGGCGACGATCTCGCTCGACCCGTCCGGCGCGCGGCGCTCCAGCCCCACCGTGATGGCGAAGTGAGGCATGGCGTGCATGAAGTTGGTGGTGCCGTCGATCGGATCGACGATCCAGGTGTGGGACTTGTCCGTCCCCTCGATCATGCCGCGTTCCTCGCCCAGGAAGCCATAGCCGGGGCGGGCCTTCATCAGCAGTTCGTAGAGCGTGTCCTCGGCCTTCAGGTCGGCGGCCGTGACGAAGTCGCCGGGGCCCTTTCTCGACACCTGAAGCTGGGAGACTTCGCCGAAGTCGCGCAGCATCGGGCGGGCGGTCTTGCGCACCGCATCGGTCATGACTTGGAGCAGGGCGGAGGCGAGGGCCATCGAGGAATCTCCTGGTCCGAAAGTCCTTCAAAGCCGCAGCCGGACAGTCGGAGAAGTTCAGAAAGGAACGGCCCCGAAAGGGGCCGCTTTGGCATGGTGGTCTGTTAGTCCGCGCGGCGGACGTATTCGCCGCTGGTAGTGTCGACGACGATACGCTCGCCGGCCGACATATAGGGCGGGATCATGATGCGCACGCCGTTCGACGCCAGCGCGGGCTTGTAGGACGACGAGGCGGTCTGGCCCTTCACGGTCGGCTCGGTCTCGGCGACTTCCAGCACGACCTGATCGGGCAGTTCCAGGCCGATCGGACGCTCTTCGTGCATCTCGATGACGACCCTCATGCCTTCTTGCAGATAGGGGATACGCTCTTCGCCGACCCAGTCCTTTTGCAGTTCGATCTGCTCGTAGGTGGCGTCGTCCATGAAGACCAGGCTGTCGCCGTTGTCGAACAGATAGGAAAAGTCCTTCTGTTCCAGCGTCACGCGCTCGACCTTGTCTTCCGACCGGAAGCGTTCGTTCAGCTTGTTGCCGGTTTCCAGGTTCTTGGCCTCGACGTTGGCGAAGGCGCCGCCCTTGCCGGGCTTGACGTGGCTGGCCTTGGTGACGACCCACAGGCCGCCATTGTGCTGCAGGACCATGCCGGGCTTGATGGTGTTGCCGTTGATCTTCATGGGGTCACATCGGAAATGGGGTTGCGCCCTCGCACCGTTCGGGGCGAGGCGAATAGGGCGCGATCCCTAGAGGAAGCCCCGATAAAGGGCAAGGCGACGCAACCTAATGCAGGGTGCGCCCGCCCGAAGCGTCATCGGCCTTGCGATGCAGGAAGTTTCCGAACCGCACGCCCGACCCCAGCGGCGCCGCCATCTTGCCGGCCCCTTCGTCCAGCTTGCGCGCTTCGTGTGCGAAGGCGGCGGCCAGACCCGCCGACGACATGGCGGCGATCACCTGGCGCGCCATCGACGACGGACGCAGCCCCAGCCAGACGGCGTTCACCGTCTGGGCCGCCAGCCACAGGCCCATGGCGCGGGTGCGTTCGGGCCGCGACGGCGCATTCCACACCCGCACCGCGGACAGGGTGGTGGCGGAAAACACGGCGGGCAGGATCAGGCTGAAGGCGCCCCGCGGCTTCTCGGTGATCGGCAGATCCTTCTTGCGGACCTGTTTCAGATTGCGCTTGGGCGTCAGGGCCCCCGAGGCGATGGTGTGGGCCAAAAGCGCAAAGCCGACGGTCAGGGCGATCCCGGCGACCACATGGCCGGCGCTGCGGCCCTCGCTGTTCAGCAAGTCCACGGCGGCGTCGCGCACGTCGTCGATGGCGTCGTCGATATCGGTCATGGTCCGCTCCAGCTTGGCCCTGACAGGCTAATGGCCGGAGCGGATTGGAGTTCCGTCAGAAGGCAGAGCTTAGTTGCCGGTCGCCGCGCCTTCGGTGATGATCTCTTTCATCGCCGATTGCAGATAGTTCTGTGCGCCCATCAGCTCGATCAGCTTGTGCTGGTTTTCCAGGAAGTCGATGTGCTCTTCGGTGTCGGCCAGGATTTTCATCAGCAGGTCACGGCTGACGTAATCGCGGGTTTCCTCGCACTGGGTCACGGCGGCGGCGGTCGTGGCGCGGCTGTCCAGTTCCAGTTGCAGGTCGGCGCCCAGGCATTCGATCGGATCTTCGCCGACCTTCAACTTGTGCAGGTCCTGCAGGTTGGGCAGGCCGTCCAGGAACAGGATGCGTTTGATCAGCATGTCGGCGTGCTTCATCTCGCCGATCGATTCTTCGTAGATGACGTTGCCCAGGTGCGCGAGGCCCCAGCTTTCGAACATGCGGGCATGCAGGAAATACTGATTCACGGCCGTCAGCTCGTTGGTCAGCACTGCGTTCAGCGTGCGCAGGATTGCGGGGTCACCCTTCATAGCCACGGTCCTTGGTCTCGCCACGGCGCTGTCGCCGTCTGTCGAGCGCAGCCATAACACAGTAAAACGCAGCGTGTTTATTTGCGAGTTTTTATCACTGCATTGAGAGTGCGAGTGACTGTCGCCCGCAGGCGAAGCAAACTATTCGGCTGCGAGTGCGAACGCTTCGCGGCTTTCCTGAATCATCTGACGCATTTCGCAGACGCATTTGGCGCACTGGGCCTGGCACTGGTTGCGCGCAAAGATGTCACGCGGACGGCAGGCGCCGGCCTCGATGGCCTGGGCGACATCACGCTGACGAAGACCGTTACAGTTGCAGACGTACACGAGGCGCTACACGTTTCACTGACTGAGAATGGTTCGCTATAGCAGCCCTTAAGGCGATTGCAAGTCGTTCGCACGGTTTCGCCCAGCCTTGGGCCGTTGACGGATCGTCGCGGGGGCAGGCAATGACGGATATGGCCCGAACACCCACCGTCCCCGAGCGTCCGCCCTGCCGGCTGTATCTGATCACGCCGCCCGCGATCGCCGACCTGAACGCCTTTGCGCAGACCCTGGATCAGGCCTTGGCCGCCGGCGATGTCGCGGCCTTGCAGATCCGGCTGAAGCCCGCCGACGACGCCGCCATCCGCACGGCGGTCGAGGTGTTAGCTCCCATTGCGCGGCGTCATGATGTCGCGGTCCTGCTGAACGACCGGCCCGATCTGGCGCGGGCTGCCGGCTGCGACGGCGTTCACATCGGTCAGGAAGACGGCTCGCTGGCCGAGGCGCGGCGTATCATGGGACCGGACGCCATGATCGGCGTCACCTGCCACGACGACCGCGATCTGGCCTGGGACGCCGCAGAAGGCGGCGCCGATTACGTCGCCTTCGGCGCCTTTTATCCCACGGAGACAAAGGCAACGGTGCATCGCCCGTCCTTGGACATCCTGACGGTGTGGCAGGAAACGGTCGAGACGCCTTGCGTGGCCATCGGCGGCATCACGGTCGACAACGCCGCCGAGTTGGCCCACGCCGGCGCCGACTTCGTGGCGGTCAGCGGCGGGGTCTGGAACCATCCTGACGGCCCGGCCGAGGCCGTCAGGCGCTTCAATGAAAAATTGAGGCCCTGACTTCAGGGGATATTAGGAACCGGCTGATCCTATGCCGACCTCTGATTGGTCGGAACCTGTCCATGATTCTGAGCCGCGCGCTCAATGTCGACGATCCCCCCAGCACGTCCGTGAAGGGCGTGATGGCGGCTGGCCATCGGCCCGTACCCGTCGGCGCCGAAGGTCCGGACGGTTCCAGCCCGCTGATCCCGGTGCTGACGGGCGTGGCGGTCGCCATCCTGGTCGCCCTGGCGATCGCCTATGCCCGTTCGGCCGGACTGGTGGCGGGCCTGTGGGGCGCCAGCGGCGTCGCCGTCGCTGTCTGGCTGCGCACCAGCCGTGGCCGCGCCAGCGACCTTACCTTCGCCGGCGTCCTGACCGTCAGCATCCTGATCGGCGAGATCATCGCCGGCAACAAGCCGCCGCTGGCCCTGGCCTTCGCCATCGCCAGCATGATCGAGATCGTGGCGGCCGTTCTGCTGGCGCGCCGCTTCTCGCCGACGCTCAACCTGTCCAGTCTGAATGGCGCGGTCAGCTTCCTGTTCTTTGCGGCGGTCCTGGCGCCGATCCCCGCTGCCCTGTGCAGCGTCCTGATCCTGTCCGTGATGGGCCAGGGCGACATCGTCTGGCAGGGCTTCCAGACCTGGTGGCTCGGCCACACACTGGGCATCGCCGTACTGGGGTCGCTGGGCATGTCGCTGACGCCTGCGATGTTCGCCCGCCTGCTGAAGCCCAGGAAACTGATCGAGGCCGTAATTCTGATCGGCCTGGTGCCCGTCTTCTATTATGTCGCCTTCACGGGCGACGTGCCGATGGGGTTTGTCATGCTCCCGTTGTTGCTCGGCATCGCGGTCCGGCTCGGCGTCGCCGGCGCGGCCTTCACCCTGGTCGTGATGAGCATCCTGTTGGTCGGCAGCGCCATGATGGGACATGGCCCCTATGCCAAGGGCGACCTGACCCACCAGGTTCTGATGGCCCAGATGCTGGTGCTGATCGGCTATATGCCCGTCCTGCTGGTGGCCTCGCTGCTGGAAGAGCGCGATCTTCTGGCGGAGCGCGCGCGCGTCGGTCGCGAACGCGCCGAAAAGGCCTCGGAGGCCAAGTCCCGCCTGCTCGCCAACGTCGCCCACGAGATCAAGAGCCCCGTGGCCGGCATCATCGGCATCGGCGATCTGTGGCGACAGGGCCATCTCGGGCCGGTCTCGGCCCAGCAGGCCGAGATGTCCGACATGCTGGTCAAGACCGCGCGGCAGGTCGAGACCCTGGCGCACGATCTGCTGGATGTGGCCCGCGCCGAATCCGGGGCCGTCCGGGTCGATTTGCGGCCGACCGACATTCCAGGGCTGCTGGAAGACGTGCGCCGCACGTGCCTGCTGTGGCCCGACGCCGACCGGGTCGCCGTCGAGGTGATGTGCGAGGGCGATGGCTTGATTGCGGTCGCGGACTCCCAGCGTCTGGCCCAGATCATCACCAACCTGACCAGCAATGCGCTGAAATACGGCGGATCCGGCGGCCGCGTCATCCTGCGCGCGCTTCGTCAGGATGACTGCGTCCGCATCGAGGTCAGCGATTTCGGCCCCGGCCTGTCGCTTCAGAAGCAGGCGCAGCTGTTCGAACCCTTCAACCGCCTGGGCCTTGAGCGTTCGACGGTCGAGGGGCACGGCGTCGGCCTGGCCCTGGCCAAGCGATTAGTCGAGTTGCAGGGCGGCTCGATCGGCGTGATCTCGGCGCCGGGCGAGGGCGCCACCTTCTGGGTCTTGCTGCCCAAGGCATGAGGTCGCGCTTGCGGTCGCGCTTCGGCCGCGCGATGGTCCGGCCATGCCCATGATCGCCCTTGCCGCCGCCCTCGTGTTTTCCGGACAGACGACGACGCCCCCGGCGCAACGTCCCGGTTCCAACCTGACCCGCGATCTGAACAGCGCCCCGCCTTCCGGCTTGGCCACGCCTCCGGCCGCATCCACCGCAGTGCCGACGCCGACGCCGACGCCAGCGCCGACCGCCGGCGCGACCCAAGCTCTGCCTCCGATCGGCCAGACCCCCGCAGCATCGCCCCGTCCGGCGCCCGCCGCGTCATCTGCGCCGCGCACGACCCAGGCCCTGCCGCCGATCGGCCACAGCCCGGTGACGGCGACACGCCCGGCGACCGCGACCCGTCCGCAAACCCCAGCCCCCACCGCAACGGCGCCTCGGGCGACCGCGCCTCAGCCGACAACGACCGCGCCTGCCGCAACCCCGCCGGCCGCCGCACCCGCCCCGGCGGCCTTGAACGCCGCCGCCATCGCCGCTCTGCCGTTCAGCATCCAACTGCCCGCCGGCCTGACGATCACCCCGGCGCGCGCGGGCGCGAACGCCAGCATCTATCGCGTCCAGCGTGGCGACCAGACCCTGCTGATGATCTACGCCGGTCCGTCGTCGCAGTTTCCGATCTACGACGGCGAGACCGTCCGCGCCGGCGGCCGCGCCTCGATCGTCGTGACCGAAGGCAGCCGCCGTCTGGCGATGGAGCATCTGTTCCAGCGCGCTGCGGACCCCAAGGAGATCCACGTGTGGATCGCCAGCGTCGAGGGCGCGGACCGGGATCTGGCCGAACGCATCGGCCAGTCCATCGACGTCAAATAGGGCTCAGCCCTCGGACCAGACAGCCATTTCGGTGCCGGCCGGATCGGTGAAGTGGAAGCGGCGACCGCCGGGGAAGCTGTAGATCGGTTTCACGATCCGGCCGCCGGCGGCCTCGACCTTGGCCTGCATGGCTTCCAGGTCATGGGCGTACAGGATGGGCAGGGGGGTCTTGGTCTGATCGGCCTGATCGGCGTCGAACCCGCCGTCCAGACCCTGATCGAAGGCGGCATAGGTCGGGCCGTAATCCACGAAGGTCCAGCCGAACGCCTGGCTGTAGAATTCCTTGGTCGCGGGCAGGTTGGCGGCGGGCAGTTCGAGGTAGTCCATCTTTCCGTCTTCACGCACGGTTGATCTCCTGAGTTGGGCGCCACCGGTCCCTTGTCTTGCACGCGCTATCGACATGCGCAAACCTGCAAACGGTTCGCAGTTGCAGGAATCGAGCGATGATCGTGATGACGACAGGCCTGTCGGCCCTGATGGCCTTGATGCGGTGCGAGGCGCGTCTGATCCAGCCGCCGCCGAGGCTCGACGCCGATCGTGGAAACCCGCGCCGGCCTCGACCCAGACCCTGATCAGCCGACCTGGGCGCGGTGCCTCAGATAGGCGTCGGCCAGGACGCAGGCGGCCATGGCCTCGACCACCGGCACGGCGCGCAGGGCGACGCATGGGTCGTGACGACCCTTGGTGCGCAGGTCCGTCTCTTCGCCGTCGCGCGTGATCGTCTGGCGCAGGGTCAGGATGGAGGAGGTCGGCTTGAACGCCACCCGCGCTGTCACCGGCTGACCCGTCGAAATCCCGCCCAGCACGCCGCCCGCCTTGTTCGACAGGAAGACCGGCTGCTTGTTCAGGTCCAGCCGCATCTCGTCGGCGTTCTGCTCTCCGGTCAGTTCGGCGGCCTCGAAGCCGGCCCCGATCTCGACCCCCTTGGCCGCATTGATCGACATCAGGGCGGCGGCCAACTCGCCGTCCAGCTTGCCGTACAGGGGCGCGCCCCAACCCGCCGGAACGCCCGTGACCTCCAGCGCGACGACCGCCCCGACCGACGATCCCGCCTTGCGGACGCCGTCCAGATAGGCCTCCCAGTCGCCCACGACCTCGACCGAGGCGGCGAATAGCGGATTGGTGTGGACGGCGTCGAAGTCGATCCGATCCGGCGCGATCCGATGCGGGCCGATCTGGACTACGCCGGCCCTGATCTTCACGCCGTCGCCCAGCACCTTGCGCGCCACGGCCCCGGCAGCCACGCGGCTGGCCGTCTCGCGCGCCGAGGATCGACCGCCGCCCCGGTGGTCCCGCACCCCGTATTTGGCCTGATAGACATAGTCGGCGTGCCCCGGCCGATAGGCGCGGGCGATCTCGCCATAGTCCTTGGACCGCTGGTCCTCGTTCTCGATCAGGATCGAGATCGGCGTGCCCGTCGTAACAGGCCCGTCGCCGTCGTCGAACACGCCCGACAGGATGCGCGCCGTGTCGCTTTCCTTGCGCTGGGTCACGAAACGGCTGCCGCCCGGCTTGCGCTGATCCAGCCAGGGCTGAAGATCCGCCTCGGTCAGAGGGATCATCGGCGGGCATCCGTCCACGACGCAGCCGATCGCCGGCCCATGGCTCTCGCCCCAGGTGGTCACGCGAAACAGATGGCCGAAGGTGTTGTGCGACATGGCCCCGACTTAGGCCGCCAGACGCTCCTGCGTCCAGACCCGCGTGAACCGCACCAGCAGGTCCTCCGCCGCCGAGGGAACATCGGATGACGGCTCCAGCGTCACGAACAGATGGCCCGCCGGCCGCGATCCGCGCGCGGGCAGGCCCAGGTCCTTCAACCGCACCCGCACCGGCGCGGCCATGTCGGCGGTGATCCAGGCCGAGCGCGTGCCGACAGGGGTCTCGATCTCCACCCGCCCGCCGTCGGCCATCAGGCGACGCTCGACGGCCCAGGTCATGAACAGATCGTCGCCGACGACCGACAGCCCGTCCTCGGGCCGGATCAGCACCGACAGATAGAGGTCGCTCCCGTCCGCCGCTCCGCGCCTGAGCCGCAGATGGTCGCCGCTGCGCAGGCCCTTGGGCGCCGTGACCCGCACCGTGCGTGCGCCCAGCCGGACCTCGACCTGACCCCCGGCCAGGGCCTGCATCGGCGACAGAACCAGAACCGGCATCGGCGCGGGCCGCGCGGCGGGGGCCGACAGGGCGGGGCGAGGGGGCTGGTGCGCCTGGATCAGCCGATAGGCCGCGATCACGCGCCGGAATCGCTCGGCGTCCCCGCCGGCCTGATCAGGCCGCGCCGCCTTCACCGCCGTGCGGAAGGCGGCCTTCAGCGTCGACGCATCGACATCGCCCTTCAGCCCCAGGATCGACAGGGCCTCACGGACGCCGGACACATCTGAAATCGGAACAGGCGCGCTCATGCCGTCACCGTTCGCCCATCAGGGTCAATGGGCGGTTAACCCTGACGGCGACATGCCCGTTTTTGACCGCGATCATTCCCAGCCGCGCCAGCACCGACTACATCACCCCCATGACCGCATCCGTGATCCCGCCCAGCCCGTCGCGTGAGGAATACGCCCGCGACTATGCCGCCGCCCTGGCCGCCAATGGCGACGAGACCATCTTCGATCGCCCCGAACCCATCGGCCTGTTCGTCGAATGGCTGGCGGACGCGAGGGCGCACGAGCCGAACGATCCCAACGCCATGACCCTGTCGACCGTCGACGCCGACGGCCTGCCCGATGCGCGGATCGTCCTGCTGAAGGACGTCGATGCGCGAGGGTTCACCTTCTATTCGAACAGCGAGAGCGCCAAGGGCGTCGAACTGGCCGGTTGCGCGGCCGCCGCCCTGACCTTCCACTGGAAATCCCTGCGCCGCCAAGTGCGGGTGCGCGGCGCGGTCGAGCCGGTCACGCCGGCCGAGGCCGACGCCTATTTCGCCAGCCGCGCGCGCGAAAGCCGCATCGGCGCATGGGCTTCGGACCAGTCCCGCCCCCTGTCGGATCGCACCGTGCTGGAAGAGGCCGTGGGCCGCGAAACCGCGCGCTTCGATGGTCAGGAGGTGCCGCGCCCGTCCCACTGGACCGGCTGGCGCGTCGTTCCGCGCTCGGTCGAGTTCTGGCGCGATCGCCCGTTCCGCCTGCATGACCGACTGCGTTTCGACCGCGACGGCGAGGCCTGGCGCTCGGGCCGCCTCTGGCCCTGACCGCCATCAGTCGCGGAACAGCAGCGATCCGTCGCCGTAGGAATAGAAGCGATAGCCGTCGGCGACCGCATGGGCATAGGCCGCCTTCATCGTCGCCGTGCCCGCAAAGGCGCCGACCAGCATGAACAGCGTCGATTTCGGCAGGTGGAAGTTGGTCATCAGCACATCGACCGCCCGGAACCGATAGCCCGGCGTGATGAAGATGGCCGTGTCGCCGTGGAAGGGTTTGATCTCTCCGTCCTCTGCCGTCGCGCTTTCCAGCAGCCGCAGGGAGGTGGTGCCGACGCAGACGATGCGCCCGCCCTTTGCATGGACGGCGTTCAGGGCGGAGGCGGTGTCAGGCGACACCTCGCCCCATTCGCTGTGCATCTTGTGATCGGCCAGGTCGTCGGCCTTGACCGGCAGGAAGGTGCCGGCCCCGACATGCAGCGTCACCGCATGGGTCGAGACGCCCTTGGCGCGGATGGCGTCCAGCAGGGCCGGGGTGAAATGCAGGCCCGCCGTCGGCGCCGCGACCGACCCGTCGTGCTCGGCGAAGACGGTCTGATAGTCCGACCGATCGCGATCGTCCTCGGGTCTTTTGGCGGCGATATAGGGCGGCAGGGGCATGACCCCCACATCGCGGATCGCGTCGTCCAGAGCCGGTCCCGCCAGGTCAAAGGTCAGGGTGATCAGGCCGTCTTCCCCCTTTGCCGTCACCGTGGCGTCCAGTCGCCCCAGGTCGCAGGCGGCGTCGCTCGCGTTTCCGAACCGGATCCGATCCCCCGTCTTGATCCGCTTGCCCGGCTTCATGAAGGCGGACCAGACGTCGGGCGCGTCGCGGTGATGCAGCGTCGCCTCCACCTCGACCGTCAAGGTTTCGCCCTCGGCCCCGATCCGCTGACGCACGCCCGACAGACGGGCGGGAATGACCCGCGTATCGTTGAACACCAAGGCGTCGCCGGGCTGCAGGAAGTCCGGCAGATCGCGAATGATCCGGTCTTCCAGCGCGCCGCCTTTCACCACCAGCAACCGTGCGGAATCGCGCGGATCGGCCGGGCGCAACGCAATCCGGTCCTCGGGCAGGTCGAAATCGAAATCGGCGGTCTTCATCGCGCGCTCTATAGGGCGCTCCGACGCGCCGCGCCACGTCGCGGCGTGCTGCCAGCGCATCGTCGGCGCGCCGCTGTCTGATTCACAACGGCTTTTCGCGCCCGAACGGCGTCTAACCGACCGCGCCCCGGCCGTGTGGTAGACTGGTCGGCGATCTTTGACAGCGTAAGTTCAGGCGGAAGGGACGACCAAATCCCGCCCGCGCCTTACCCGGATGATGGCGCCGGATTAGACGAGTTAGACACTTTAGACGGTGAATTCCCGTCCGCGGCCAAAGGCTCCACCGTCGCGAGATTAGACAAATTAGACTCTTTAGACGGTAAAATTCCCCGCCGTCTGATCTCAGCTGAAGCCCGGCGCAAACGCCCCGGCCCAGGCGCCATAGCGGTTCAGCGACAGGTCGCGGGTTTCGATCTCGGCCGCCTTGCCGTCGACCATGTCGGCCAGAACCCGCGCCGAGCCACACGCCATGGTCCAGCCCAAGGTGCCGTGGCCGGTGTTCAGATAAAGCCCAGGAACCTTGGTCGCGCCGATCACCGGCGTGCCGTCCGGCGTCATCGGACGCAGGCCCGACCAGTAGCTGGCGCCCGCCAGGTCGCCGCCGCCCGGGAACAGGCTGCCGACCGAATGGGTCAGGGTCTCGCGACGGACGGCGGGCAGGGTGTTGTTGTATCCCGACAGTTCGGCCATGCCGCCCACGCGGATGCGGTCGCCCAGGCGCGTGATCGCCACCTTGTAGCTCTCGTCCATGACGGTGGAGACGGGCGCGCGGTCTTCGTTCACGATCTTGGCCGTGATCGAATAGCCCTTCACCGGATAGACCGGCAGATCCAGCCCCAGCGGCTTCGCCATCATCGGCGAATAGGAGCCGAGCGCCAGGATGACCAGATCGGCCGTCAGGGCGCCCTTGCTGGTCAGGGCGCCGGTCGCGCGACCGTCCGTCATCGTGATCGACTGGATGTCGGTCCCGGTATGGAAGACCACGCCGCGCTCCGCCGCCAGCTTGGCCAGGGCGTTGGTGAACAGGAAGCAGTCGCCCGTCTCGTCATGCGGCAGACGAAGACCCCCGACGAAATCAACGTCGGAGGCGGCCAGGCCCGGCTCGGCCGCGATACAGCCCGCGCGGTCCAGAACCTCGCACGGCACGCCGGCGGCCTTCAGCACATCGACGTCCTTGTGCACGTCGGCCAGCTGTTTTTCGGTACGAAACAGCTGCAGCGTGCCCTGCTGGCGACCGTCATAGGCGATGCCGGTCTCGCGGCGCAGCAGGTCGATCTGGTCGCGGCTGTATTCGGCCAGACGCACCATCCGGCTCTTGTTTAGCGCATAGCGGTCATGGGTGCAGTTGCGCAGCATGGCGACGGTCCAGCGCACCATGGCCATGTCCAGCCGCGGCCGTACGATCAGGGGGGCGTGGCGCATCAGCAGCCACTTCATCGCCTTGACCGGGATCGACGGCGCAGCCCACGGCGCGGAATAGCCCGGCGAGATCTGCGCGGCGTTGGCGAAGCTGGTCTCCAGCGCCGGACCGGCCTGGCGATCCACCACCGTGACCTCATGCCCCGCCTGGCTGAGATACCAGGCGGTGGTGACGCCGATGACGCCCGATCCAAGCACCAGAACCCGCATGTGACGTTTCCAAGCCCAATGTTGTTATTCGCTGCAAGCTAGCGCCGCATGGATCGATGATCCTGCCTGTTTGCGCAACGATCGGTCGCTGATAAAAGTCTGACGCAATAATTTGCGGCTAAATGGCGGAAAATTGTGTCCCTGCTCGATCCCCTCGACCAACGCCTCCTTCAACGGCTCCGCGCCAACGGGCGCATCAGCAATGCGGACTTGGCCTCCGCCGTCGGTCTGTCGCCTTCCGCCTGCCTGCGGCGGGTGCGGCGGCTGGAAGAACGCGGGGTGATCCGGGGCTATGCCGCCGTCCTGGCCAACGACAGCGACGACGGCGTCGTCGCCTATGTCGAGATCACGCTGGAGAAGCAGACCGACGACCACATGCGCCGGTTCGAGGCGGCCGTCCGCAACCACCCGGAAATCCGCGACTGCTATCTGATGGCGGGCGAGGCCGACTACATCGTCCGCGCCGTCGCGCCCGACATCGCCGCCTATGAGGTGATCCACAAGGACGTCCTGTCGCGCTTGCCGGGCGTGTCGCGCATCCATTCCAGCCTGGCGATCCGCAACGTCCTGGCGGCGCGCGGCTGAAACGGGCTGAACCTTCCGGCCCGGTCGGGTGTTGTGGCGGCATGAAAGCCCTCGATCTCCTCCCGTCCGCCCTCATCGGCGCTGTCGCCAGCGCCCGTTCCATGACCCCGATGGCGGCCCTCGCCACCGCCGAACTGGCGCACAAGCCCTTGCCCGGCCGCGTCTTCCTGCTGAACCGGCCGCTGTTCAAGTTCGGCGCCCTGGCCATGGGCGTCGGCGAACTGCTGGGCGACAAGATGAAGACCGCGCCCGATCGCACCGTCTTTCTGGGCTTGTTGGCGCGGGTCATGAGCGCGGGCATCGCCGGCGCCGCCCTGGCCCCGCGCGGCAAGGAGAAGCTGGGCGCAGGCCTGGCGGTCGGCACGGCCGTGCCGCTGGCCTATCTGACCCTCTCGGGCCGTAAGAAGGCCATGGCCCGCATCGGCCAGACCAAGAGCGGCCTGATCGAGGACGCCCTGATCGTCGGCGCCGGCGCCCTGGTCGTCGGCCTGACCGTCTCGCGGTTCAACCGCCGCTAGCCGCTCGACAGCCGGGCCCCGGCGGCGATAGGTGAGGAACGTTTTCGAAGGACCCCGCCCATGATCACCCGCATCCAGCCCGGCGCCCGCATGAGCGAGGCCGTCGTCCACGGCGACACCATCTATCTGTCGGGCCAGGTCGGCGAACCCGGCGACGACGTGGCGACGCAGACCCGAACGGCGCTGGCTGAGATCGAGGCGCTGCTGGCCGAGGCCGGCAGCGACAAGTCCAAGATCCTGATGGCCCAGATCTGGCTGGCGGACATCGCCGACTTCGAGGCGATGAACAGCGTTTGGGACGCCTGGGTCGATACCGCCAACCCGCCGGCCCGCGCCACGGGCGAAAGCCGGCTGGCCTCGCCCGATTACAAGGTCGAGATCATCGTAATCGCCGCCAAAGCCTGATCACGGTTGACCGGGCGGGATGCAGACTGCAAACCGCCGCCATGCTTCAGAACCTCGAAACCCTCGCCCGCGAGGCCAAGTCCTGGCCCTTCGAACAAGCCCGCAACCTGCTGGCCCACGTTCTGAAGAAACGGCTGGGCGAGACCGAGCGAGCCGAAGCGCGCGCCCTGATCGACGCCGGCAAGGCGGATGAAGCCCTGGCGGCCTTTCCCGCCTTGCAGCGCTCTGTGATCCTGGAGACCGGCTATGGCCCGTCGGGCCTGCCGCACATGGGCACCTTCGGTGAGGTCGCCCGCACGACCATGGTGCGCAACGCCTTTCGCGCCCTGACCGGCGACCACTGGCCCACGCGCCTGATCGCCTTCTCCGATGACATGGACGGCCTGCGCAAGGTGCCGGAAGGCGTGCCGAACCCGGAGATGCTGCGCGAGGACCTGCATCTGTCCCTGACGCGGGTGCGCGATCCCTTCGGCACCCACGACAGCTTCGGCGCGCACAACAACGCCCGCCTGCGCGCCTTCCTCGACAGCTTCGGCTTCGACTATGAGTTCATGTCCTCGACCGAGACCTACAAGTCGGGCCGGTTCGACGCGACGCTGCTGACGCTTCTGGAACGGTTCGACGCGGTCCAGGCCATCATGCTGCCGACCTTGGGCGAGGAGCGCCGCGCCACCTATTCGCCCTTCCTGCCCATCAGCCCGATCACCGGCCACGTGCTGCAGGTCCCGACCCTGGCGCGCAACGTCGAGAAGGGCACGATCACCTTCGAAGACCCCGCCGGCGAACTGGGCAACCGCACCGAGGTGCCGGTCACGGGCGGCAATGTGAAGCTGCAGTGGAAGCCCGACTGGGCCATGCGCTGGGTCGCGCTGGACATCGACTACGAGATGTCGGGCAAAGACTTGATCGAGAGCGTGCGCGAAAGCTCCAAGGTCTGCCGGGCCCTGGGCGGAACGCCGCCCGAAGGCTTCAACTACGAGCTCTTCCTCGACATCGAGGGCAAGAAGATCTCCAAGTCCAAGGGCAACGGTCTGACGATGGACGAGTGGCTGCGCTACGGCACGCCCGAGAGCCTGTCGTGGTACATGTTCCAGTCGCCGAAGTCGGCCAAAAGCCTACACTTCAACGTCATTCCGCGCGCCATCGACGACTATCTGGCCTTCATCGAAAGCTACAAGACCCAGGAGCCGGCCAAGCGGATCGATAACGCCGTCTGGTCAATCCATGCGGGCGATCCGCCGACCCACACGTCGCCTGTGTCCTTCGCCCTGCTTCTGAACCTCGTTGGCGTGGCCAACGCCTCGACCAAGGAGCAGTTGTGGGCCTATTTCGCCAAATACCTGCCTGACGCGACGCCGCAGAACGAACCGCTGCTGGATCGGCTGATGGACCACGCGCTGAACTACTACGAGGACTTCGTGAAGCCCGCGAAGTCCTATCGCCTGCCCGACGACAAGGAGAAGGCGGCCCTGCTGGACCTGGCCGAACGGCTGAAGGCGCTGCCGGTCGACACCACCGATGGCGAACTGATCCAGAACGAGGTCTATGCGGTCGGCAAGGCCCATGAATTCGAGCCACTGCGGGCCTGGTTTGGTGCGCTCTACGAGGTACTGCTGGGCGCCAGCCAGGGGCCGCGCTTCGGTTCGTTCGCCGCCATCTACGGCCTGCCGCAGACGATCGCACTGATCGAAGCGAGCGCAAACGGAGAGCTGGCGCAACCTTGACCTTGCGTCAGGGTTGTTGCGTGATGCCAGCTTGAGGGGACGTAGCCGGGGAGGCGAGGTTGCGTTACGAGATCGACGAGGCGAACAGGGTCCTGATGCTCGACCTGGTCTCGGCCGGGTCAGCCGACCGCGTGCTGAAAGCGACGGTCGATCTGATCACACAAAGGCCCGAGCTCTGCTGCTGGGACTGGATCGTCGAATGCGAACCCATGACGGACGACGCCACCGTCCAGCATTTGGCGAAGCTGGCTGAGGCTTGGGGGCCGCCACCATCCGTCGAGGCGGTGACGGTCTTCGTGACAAACGATCGCATGCTCCATCTGTGGGCGCGTGTGCTGGACTTCCAGTTCGTGCGCCGGAAACACTTCATCGAACGCGACGTCGATATCGCCAAACGTTTCGTCGCCCGCCGCCAGTCTGCGCGCATAGCCAAGATGAACGGAAAATAACGGCGAAGCTCCGGGAGCCTTCAGGTTCGTCCGTGCATTCTCCCCTCATCGGCAAACGCGCTGACAGGAGAAGAGTTATGTCGAACAAGATTTTCAAGACCGGTCTGGCCACTGCTGCCGCCCTGGCCGCCATGGTGACCGCCGCCCCGATGTCCGCCCAGGCTCAGGCTAACGGCGTGACCAACTGTGACGCCCCTGGCGGTCGCCAGCGTGCGGGCGCCCTGATCGGCGCCGTGGTCGGCGGCGTGGTGGGCTCGAACCTCGCCCGCAATGAGCGTACGGCCGGCACCATCGTAGGCGCGGGCGCCGGCGCCGCCGCCGGTTCCTATATCGGCTGCAACCAACAGCGTGCCCGTGCTGCATCGGCCTCCAGCGGCGCCCAGTATCGCGCTTCGTCGAACCTGCGCATCCGCAGCGGCCCCGGCACCAACTATCGCCAAGCCGGTACGCTGTCGGCTGGCCAACCTTTCACCGCTATCGGTTCGCAAGGCGAGTGGGTTCAGATCGCAGGCGGCGGTTGGGTGAACGCCCACTACGTCACGGCCAACTGATTTCAGTTCGCTATCGTTCGAAAGCCCCGTCCGGTTCGCCGGGCGGGGTTTTTGCTGTGCGCGTTACTGGCTGACCCAGAGGATCCGGGCCATCCATTCGATCTCGCGCCGGGGCACGACCCTGGGCGGATAGTCGGGATTGATCGAGGCCAGGGTGACGGCGCGGCTGGTCAGGCTGGTGACCTCCTTGGCCACGGTTTCTCCGCTGGTCAGGCGGGCGACAACGCGGTCGCCTCGTCGCACCTGCGTCGCTTCCTGATCGACGATGACGCGGTCGCCTTCGCGATAGAGGGGCGACATCGAATCGCCGGTTATCCGAAGGCTGAACAGGGTGTCCTTGGCGCGCGGCAGATCGGTCTGATCCCAACCTTCGCCGACCGGCAGGCCGGCGTCGTCGAAAAACCCGTCCTGACCCGCCTTGGCCAGACCCAGCAATGGGACGCTGGTCGGCGTCTCCGGCGCGTCCTCTGCCAGCACCGCAAACTCCGACAGCGACAGGCCCGTCGCCTGAAGCACCAGCGTCATGCTCTCGGTCGACGGCCAGCGCGGACGCGGCGGATCGCCCGGCCCGAAGCGCTTTGACGGATTGAAACTGGTTGCGTCCAGACCGGCGCGACGGGCCAGCCCAGACGGTGTCAGACCCTCACGCCGCGCCAGGGCGTCGACGGCCTTCCAGAGCTTGGCGTGGGATAGCGGCATGAAAGTCCAGCGACCGATTCGCCGCCAGCATAAGATCAGATGCTAGGAATTTCTACCTATCAACGCCGCCGCACGGCGCTCTTGCCAAGCATAGAATGTGCCGATGATGATGCAGCCGATGATCAGATAACCGATCATGTTCACGACTGTATAAAGCGATCCGACCATCACGCGCTGTCCGGTCAGGCTCATAACATGGGACATTACTGCGATCAGTTGCAGGCCGCTGGCCCACACGGGCCACGACTGTCGATAACGCCAGCTGATGCCTACGAAGACGATCAAAAGGACGAGATCGACCAGAAACATGCCCAGCGGCACACCGCGAAATCCGCTGTTCTCCTGCATCACAATGGTTGCAAACCATGCGAACAGATAGGCGCCCGCGCCGATCCGCTCGGCCGAGTTGCCCTTCAAAAAGGCGAACAAAGCCATGCCGACCATGAATACGGCGCCGACGATGGCATAAGCGATGTTGAGCATGACAAATCGCCCCCGCGCAGAAATGCACGGGGGCGATAATGACCGAAGTCAGTTCAAACTGAAATCTCGGTAAGCCAAGCTTACCAAGAATTCACGCGACGCGATGCAGGTGCGTCGGCGTCAGGGCCGATTTCGGGTCCAGCCAATCGTCGGGCTTGGCGACCGGGCCGGCGGCGTAGGTGCCGAAGCCAAGGCGGCGATGATCTTTTTGCAGTTCGGCGTGGCAGGCCACGATCGACTCACGCGCGGCCGAGAGGGCGGCGATCGTTTCCATGGCCTTGGCCTGCGACATCGTGCCGGAAACCGGCGAGAGCGACAGAGCGGCGCGAGCGCCGATGAAGGATTGAACCAGCGTAGTCGCCTGGGTGATCGCGGCGTCGATCGCGAGTTCGGTAGCATGCAGATCGCCAGCAACGCTGGTGACGACTTCAGTGCGGTCCATGAAAGCCCCTCAAAGACAGGTTTACAAGAACCGTATGGTTATCACGTCTTAACCCTGTTTGGTAGAGCAATCTTTACCATATCGGCAATCGCGCGTTGAAGCGCCGCCGTAAGCACGGCGCTGAAACCCAATGAGAGCAGGAAGTCGGCGCGAATCAGCGCGCTAGGGCGCGGTGATCAGTCCTGGTTGTCCAGCAGGAAGTGTGCGGTAAGGGACGCAATCGGCTGTTGACGTTCTTCCTGCCAAGCCTCCGCATGCACATGGGCGACGCGACGACCCGCTCGGCTGATGCGCGCGCGGGCAAAAACGTTGATCGGCCTGCCGGTGCGCAGATAGGCTACCGTGGCGTTGATCGGGCGGGGCAGACGCGGACCCGGAAAGCTGAGCGCCACCTGAGCCATCGCCGTCATTTCCAGAAGGGCGGCTGTCGACCCGCCGTGCAGCGCGGGCAGCATCGGATTGCCGATCAGCTTGTCGTCGAAGGGCATGATAACGGTGACTTCGTCGCCGCTGACCAGGGTCTGAAGACCAAGAAAACGGGCATAGGGCATGCGGCTCAAGATGTCGGTCATGCCGCCACTCCTGCTGCCCGCTCACGGGTCTGGTTAATGATGTAGGCGGCTTGCGCAGCGGCGACCGGGTCGGCGGGATCGTCCTCGAAAGCCCAGGCGCGCACGAAGGCGATGCTGGGCGTCAGTCGAAAACATAGGCCCTGCGCCAGCAGGTCCTGACGCGGCCTTGCCGCGCGCATGTAATCGACACGCAAATCCAGGGTCGCGATGGGCTGGAAGGCGTCCATCGCGGTCCACACGGCCAGGCCGCCAATATGATCCAGCAAGGTCGTCACCAGCCCTCCCGCGAAGACGCCGCTGTCGGGATCGCCGACCAGATCCTCACGCCACGGCACGCGAATACGGGGCTGGCCATCGTGCAGGCCGTCGAAGGTGAAGCCCAAGGCGCCGGTGTGGGCGGCGCCGGCGGCCAGTTGCGGCAGGATGGTGGTCAGAAAACTCTCGTGCATCGTGCGGACTGAACCTGTTGCGCCGATTTTCGGGGTCATCCTCTATGGGGCGGCGACCCGACGGCGTCGAGAGCGTTACCGCAAGATGATCCGCCCCGAAGACCTGCTCCATCCCACGCCCGCCGGCCTCTACTGCCCGCCAGGAGATTTCTACATCGACCCGGTTCGGCCGGTGGATCGCGCCGTCATTACGCACGGCCATGCCGACCACGCGCGCGCCGGTCACGGGGCGGTGCTCGCGACGCGCCAGACCCTGGCGATCATGGCTGAACGTTATGGCGCGGATTTCACGCTGCAGCCCCAATCGGTGGAATACGGCGAGGCGACCGCGATCAATGGGGTCGATCTCAGATTGGCGCCCGCCGGCCATGTGCTGGGTTCGGCCCAGGTCGAGGTGCGCTGGAAGGGGCTGATCATGGTCGTGTCCGGCGACTATAAGCGCCGCCGCGATCCGACCTGTGCGCCGTTCGAGCCTGTGCCGTGTCACGTTTTCATTTCGGAGGCGACGTTCGGCCTGCCGGTCTTCAGCCATCCGCCGGCGGACGAGGAAGTCGGGCGGCTGGTGCGGTCGCTGGGACAGTTTCCCGAGCGGGCGCATCTGGTTGGCGCCTATGCGCTGGGCAAGGCGCAGCGGATCATCCGTCTGTTGCGCGAGGCTGGATGGGACCGCACCATCTATGTCCACGGGGCGCTGGAGCGGCTGAACGCCCTGTACGAAAGAGAAGGGGTCGATCTGGGCCCGCTGGCGCCGACCCGCGATCTGCCCAGGAATGCGCTGGGCGGCGAGGTCGCTATCGCACCGCCATCCGCCATCCAGGATCGATGGGCGCGCCGGTTCGCCGATCCGGTCACGGCCTTTGCTTCAGGCTGGATGGGGGTGAAGGCGCGGGCGCGACAGCGGGGTGTCGAGCTGCCCCTGGTCGTGTCGGATCACGCCGACTGGAACGAGCTGACCGCGACCTTCACCGAGATCAAGCCGGCGGAAATCTGGATCACCCACGGCCGCGAGGAAGGGCTGCTGCGCTGGGCCGAGATCAACGGGCAAAAGGCGAGGGCGCTGCGTCTGGTCGGCTATGACGAAGAGGATGAAGAGGCCTTGGACGTTCGTCCAGACTGACGATCAGGCGACGGCGCGATCGGCTTGGTCCTGCTCGTCGGCGGCGGAGATAGCGGCGTTCATCGCCATCCGCAGGCGTTCAGGCTTGATGGGCTTTTCTACGACGGCGGCCATGCCGATCGACAGATAGTGTTTGGCGTCTTCGGGGTCCGCATTCGCGGTCAGGGCCACGATCGGCACGCGGCCGACGGCGCCGGGCAGGGCGCGAATGGCCTGTGTCGCCTGAACGCCGTCCATTCGGGGCATCTTGATGTCCATCAGGACCAGATCGTAGCGGCTTTCCTGTACGGCCTGAAGCGCCTCGAGACCGTCCTCGGCCAGTTCGGAACTGCAGCCGAACATCTCGCACAGCGCCTGGGCGACGACGCGGTTTGTGGCGTTGTCGTCGACGATCAGGATATGTGGCGCGGATTTCAGGTCCAGGCCCGACAGATCCGACACGTTCGAGTGCGCCTCCGCCTCGACGACCGCGCGGGGCGCGGTCAGATCGAAGGCGAAGGTGGCGCCGCGTCCCTTGTTGTTCTCGGCCCAGATCCGGCCGTCCATCCGGTCGATGACCTGACGACAGATCGACAGACCCAGGCCGGCGCCGTCGGGGCCGGAACCATGAACGAAGGGCTCGAAGATGGAATCGACGCGTTCCGGCTCGACGCCCGGGCCGTCATCGCGGATGCGGGCTTCCATGTGGATGCGGTCGCCCTCGACCCAGGCCTTGAGACCGGCCTCAACCACGCCGTTGCGGGCGAACTTCAGCGCATTGCCGATCAGGTTGTTGAACACCTGCTTCAGGCGCACGCCGTCGATGACGGCCGCCAGTTCGGTGTCGCCTTCGTAGCCGACGAGCAGGGTCACGCCGTCCTGAGAGGCGCGCGGTTCCCACATCGACTGAATGTCGTCCATGACGGCGCGCAGGGCGGTCGGCTCGGTCTTCAGTTCCAGTTCGCCGGCCTCGGCCTTGGACAGGTCCACTGCGTCCTGGAGGATGCGCAGCAGTGTCTCGGAGGAGTCGACGATGGTCTGGACGTGCGCCTGAGCCGCCGTATTCAACGGCTGGCGGCGGAGCAGTTCGGCGACAGCCAGGACGCCGTTCATCGGCGTGCGCAGCTCGTGGCTCATGATGGCCAGGAACTGGCTCTTGGCGCGGGCGGCGGCGATGGCCTGGGCGCGGGTGTCGCTGAGGATCGCCGCCTGTTCGGCCAGTTCAGCGTTCTGCTCGCGCTGCCGCGTGTTGACGGCCTGCAAAAGGGTGGCGGCGGTGCCCACGCCCCAATAGGCGCCGTTCTTGGTGACGATGAAGCCGCGCAACAGGGCGGCCGGACCGCCCTTCAGCATGATGTCGCAAAAGGCGTCGATGCGGACGCCGGCCTCCACCACGGCCGGCTCGGCATCCATGGCGAAGGTGATGGGACGAAGGTCGTAAAGGGCGTGGCCGAAGCGGGCGGCGATCTTCTGAAGGAAGGCGGTGCGTTCGACCAGGCCGACGGGGCGGTCGCCATCGACCACGGGAATGACCAGCGTATCCGGCTCGCATTCGAAACGCGCCAGAACCTCGCAGCCGAGAGTCGTCGGCGCAACCGGCTTTGGACGCTCGGAAAGGGTCTCGATGGTCGGCATACTGCCCGGAACTCCTACTCATTGTGAGTAAAAGCCCGAATCGCTTGCGGATTAGTTAAGCGGCGTCATCCAAGACGCAAATCCGCCTTTTTTGCTCAAGGGGTGGGTCTGGTGTATGAGGCCCGCCCGACCCATCTGGGTCCCCATCCCTTTTTGCATGCGCGCGGCCGACCGGCCGACCGCAGATTCGTCATGAGCGCCATGCTGGAAAAGAAGCCTAAATCGGCCTTGGTTCTGTTCTCCGGCGGGCAGGACAGCGCGACCTGCCTGGCCTGGGCGCTGAAGCGGTTCGAGCGGGTGGAGACGGTCGGGTTCGACTATGGCCAGCGCCACCTGGTGGAGATGCAGGCGCGTCAGTCCGTGCGCGACGGAATGAAGACGGCTCTGCCGCAGTGGGCCGATCGCCTGGGCGACGACCATGTGGTGGACTTGACCGGATACGGCCGGATCGCCGAGAGCGCCCTGACCGCCGACCGCAAGATCGAAATGGACGCGCGCGGCCTGCCGACGACCTTCGTGCCGGGTCGCAATCTGATCTTTCTGGTCGCAGCCGCGGCGCTCGCGGATCGGCGAGGACTGGACGTGCTGGTCGGCGGCATGTGCGAGACGGATTATTCGGGCTATCCGGACTGCCGCCACGAGACGATGGAGGCGATGGCGCGGGCGCTGTCGCTGGGACTGGACAAGCCGGTCGTCATCGACACGCCCCTGATGTGGTTGACCAAGGCCCAGACCTGGGACCTTGCGGACAGGATCGGCGGCGACAGGCTGATCGATCTGATCATCGAGGATAGCCATACCTGCTATCAGGGCGACCGGACGCATCGACATGCCTGGGGCTATGGCTGCGGGTCTTGCCCGGCCTGCGAACTGCGCGCGGCCGGTTATGACGAATGGGCGTCGGGGCGATGACCTATTCGGCCAAGGAAGTGTTCCTGACGGTTCAGGGCGAGGGCGGACAGGCGGGGCGACCGGCGGTCTTCCTGCGGTTCGCCGGCTGCAATCTGTGGAGCGGGCGCGAGCAGGATCGGGCCAGCGCCGTCTGCACCTTCTGCGACACCGACTTTGTCGGCGTCGACGGCGACGGGGGCGGCAAGTTCGCGACGGCGGACCTGCTGGCCGATCACGTCGCGGCGATGTGGCGCGGGCGTGAAGGCGATCCGAAACTGGTGGTCTGCACGGGCGGTGAGCCCTTGTTGCAGCTGGATGGCCCGCTGATCGACGCGCTGCATGCGCGCGGTTTCGAAATCGCCATCGAATCGAACGGTACGATCGCAGCGCCGGACGGCGTCGACTGGATCTGCATCAGTCCCAAGGCCGATGCGGATGTGGTTCAGACGCGCGGGGCCGAGCTGAAACTGGTCTTCCCCCAGCCCAAGGCTATGCCGGATCGGTTCGAACATATGGATTTCGAACGGTTCTGGCTTCAGCCGATGGACGGGCCGGATCAGGTCGAGAACACCGCCGCCGCCATCGAATACTGCCTGACCCACCCACAGTGGCGCTTAAGCGTCCAGACCCACAAATACATCGGCGTCCGCTAATGCCCGTCTTCGAGATCACCAAACAGGCGACCTTCGACGCCGCCCACCACTTCCCGAACGAGCCCGAGGGCAGCATCTATCGCCGCGTCCACGGCCATTCCTTCACGGTCGAGGCGACGGTTCGGTCCGAGGTGCTGGACGTCGAACACGGCTGGGTCGCGGACCTGGGCGCGCTCGACAGGGCGCTGAAGGCTGCGGCCGAGACGCTGGATCACGGCATGCTGAACGAGCACGAGGGACTGGAGCTGCCCAGTCTGGAAAACCTGTGCCTGTGGTTCGCCAAGACGCTGAAACCCGAGTGGCCGGGCCTTTGCCGGATTCAGGTGGCGCGGCCGACGATCAACGAGCGCTGCCTTCTAAGTCTCTGATCTAGCAGCGTTTGCCTTGGCGTTGTCGCTGTTCGCAGCGGCGTTGTTCGCGTTCATAGTCGCGCTGTTCACGCTCGCGACGCAGTTTGGTTTCCTCGTCCGAGGTGGTGACGGCGTCGAAGCCGGCGCCGACGACCGCGCCGGTGGCTTTCGCCGTCCCGCCGACGACCGCAGCGGTCCCGCCGACGACGGCGCCGATAAGGCAGCCCTGCAGCATCAGACAACCGCCCAACACGACGACGACTTGGGATACGGAAACGAGGCGATTTCGACGACGCATGGGCGACACTCCAGAGATTTGGAATAGTCGTCGATAATGATGAATGAGGGCTGACTTCAGGCGGGACGTTGCGGCAGCAGTTTGCGGCGTTGGCGCGACAGGGCCAGCGGCGTTCCATCAGCGCCCCAGGCGATCGCCTCGTCCACCGTCCAGCCCAGGCCGAGGTCCAGCATCCTGAATTCGAAGAAAGCCCAGCCGTCCGGCGCGGTCTGCGGCGTCGGATCGGTCAGGATGTCGATGCGCAGATCGACGGTGGTCATGGCGGCCGGGGTCTTGGACGCGGTCCAGGCGGGCGGATACAGCGCGTCCAGCAGGTAGCACAGGCCGACCTCATCCAAAGGCCGGCCGTCGGCCATCCGCATCCAGGTGCGCTCGATCACCGGCTTGCCCTCATTGCCGCCCAGGATGTTGGGGCCGCCGTCGAAGCGGTATTCGACGTGCTGGGCGAAGTGCGGCGACATCGGCCCGCGTATCGTGGCCCTGGAGTCCAGCCTTTCCAGCGGCGGGGGCGGCGCGTGCAACGGCGTCAGCGGAGGCGGCGCGGCGTCCAGCCCATAGGTGCCGGTGGCGTGGTGGGTCATGCGCCCGTCCTGCTCGGCCTCGACCGCGGCATACAGAACATTGCGGCCGCCGCGCAGCAGGCGAGGGCGAAAGGCGACCTGTTCACCGAACCTGGCCGCCGACAGATATTGGACCGACAAGGTCCGAAGGGGCGCCGCCAGCGCCAGTCCCTGTCGCATCGACTGGGCGCACAGGGCCGCCAGCAGCCCGCCGAACGGAAAGCCCTTCTCCGGCGCCATGCTCGATGGGCCATTCGAGAAATGACCCGGCACGGGCGCGGACAGACCGCCGTCTTCGAGGACCTGGAAGGTCAGGGCGGCGTCGAGAGAAATGGGCGGCGTCATTGCGCAATCCTGCGTCAGGCGAAGAAGCGGCGGAAGACCTGATGACGATCTCCCGCCGAAGTCCAAGGAACAAGGCGGCGAACCGGGAGGTCTGCACGTCCGTTGCGAAACAAGACTGACTTGGAGCGTTCGGATTTGCAACCCTTGCCAAATGCCTGACGCGGCGTCACTTTCGCGCCTATGGGACGCACCGCCGACTACAGCCGCCAAAGCTGCTCCATCGCCGCCACGCTTGAGGTGATCGGGGATCCCTGGACCCTGCTGGTCATTCGAGACGCCTTCAACGGCGTCAGCCGGTTCGAACAGTGGCAAGACAATCTGGGCGTGGCGCGCAACGTCCTGGCCGCCCGGCTCAAAAGCCTGGTCCAGCATGGCGTGCTAGAGCCGCGCCTGTATTCCGAACGCCCGCCGCGCAACGAATATGTCCTGACCGCCAAGGGCAAGGATCTGTACGGCGTTCTGGTCACCTTGCACGGATGGGGGAACAAGCACGTCTATGGCGACGCCGACAGCGGCATCGACATGGTCCACAAGACTTGCGGCCATTCCCTGACCCCGCGCATCGCCTGCGGCTGCTGCGGCGAAATCGTCAAACCGAGGGATATCGCCCTGACCCGCGCCGAGAACCGGCCGACAGTCGGCGACGTGATGCCCAAGGAAGCGGCCTAGGCCCGTTCCTGCTGACGCTTTCTGGCAGCAGGGCTGCTAGGATCGCGGGGTGTCACGCTCTGAACGCCTTCTCGATCTGCTGAACGTCCTGCGGCGGCATCGTCGTCCGGTGACCGGGCAGGTGTTGGCCGAGGAGATGGGCGTCAGTCTGCGGACGCTTTACCGCGACATCGCCAGCCTGCAGGCGCAAGGGGCGACGATCGAAGGGGAGGCGGGGGTCGGCTATGTGCTGAAGCCGGGCTTCATGCTGCCGCCGTTGATGTTCACCCCGGAAGAGATCGAGGCCCTGGTGCTGGGGTCGCGCTGGGTGGCGGATCGGGCTGATCCGCGCATGCGCGATGCGGCGCTGGCGGCGCTGGGACGGATTTCGGCGGTGTTGCCGCCGGATCTGCGCGACGAGATGGATACCTCGGCCCTGCTGGTCGTGCCGGGCGAGCCGTTCCCGGCGGATCGGGTCGATCCGGCCTTAATAAGGAAAGCGATCCGCACCGAGCGACGGCTGAAGCTGTGTTACCGCGACGAGGCGGGGTCGGCGTCCGAGCGTGTCGTCTGGCCGTTCGCCCTGGCCTTCTTCGACCGGGTGCGATTGCTGATCGCCTGGTGCGAACTGCGCGGTGATTTCCGCAGCTTCCGCACCGA
The DNA here is from genome assembly GCF_005484585.1 of Brevundimonas sp. SGAir0440. Classification (NCBI taxonomy): domain Bacteria; kingdom Pseudomonadati; phylum Pseudomonadota; class Alphaproteobacteria; order Caulobacterales; family Caulobacteraceae; genus Brevundimonas; species Brevundimonas sp. SGAir0440. The sequence continues at coordinate 1,448,691 of NZ_CP039435.1, forward strand.
CCGCATCGTCGAGGCGGAGGTGATGGAGGCGCGGTATCCGACGCGTCGACAGGCGCTGATGAAGACCTGGCGCGAGGCGCATGAAAGATCGCGGTCAGGCGACGGCTGCTGACGGAAACTGGCAGCAGCGAGCGGTAGGGTTCGGCGTGTTGGAAACACGAGGGGCCGGGCTGATGAGCGAGATCGAGGATATTCTTCTGGCCGTTGCGGACCCGGAGGTCAGCGCGCGCTTTTATGCCAGTCTGCTGGGTTGTCGGCCTGTGGTGGCGGGACCGGACCGGGCCTTGTTCAAGCTGACTTCGGGCCGGGCTCTTGGGCTGCTGCGGCGTGCCGGAGATCGGCGCGAGGTGTGCGAGGTGGACTTTCCGCTGGAGGGCACCGAGGCGGTGGATCAGGCGCATATCGATTGGTGGGATCGCGGGGCGCGCATTCTGACGCCGCCGACGGACGCCGCACCGGGCCGCAGCTTCGTGGCGGGCGACCCGGACGGCCATCGGCTGAGAGTCTACGCCGTCGCGGCGTGAAGGTGATCAGACCTCGGCTTCGAGTCGGTATCCGACGCCGCGCACATTGCTCAGCAGACCGGCGGCGTCGGCGGCGTCCAGCTTGCGGCGCAGGTGGCTGACGTGGCTGTCGATGGTGCGTTCCAGAACCGCCTGATTGGGGAAGCAGGCCTGCATGATCTCGCTGCGGCTAAAGACGCGCAGGGGCGTGTGGGCCATGTGGGCCAAAATGCGGAACTCCGTCAGGGTCAGGTCCAGCCGGCGCTTGCCCGACGGCGTCAGGATCGCCGCCAGATAGTTTTCCAACTGCACCTCCAGCGGACCGACGCGCAGGGTCTTGGCGGCCCGGCCGCCGCCGCCGCTGCGTCGCAGGATGGTCTGGATCGAGGCCGTGACCTGGGCCGGCTTGAACGGCTTGGCGATATAGTCGTCCGCCCCGATCCGCAGCGCCTGCAGTTTGTCGGCGGCCTCGTCCCGGTCGCCGACCATGATGACGGGCGTTTCGCCGCGCCGACGCAGTTCGCCCAGCACATCCCAACCGTCCCGCACGGGCAGGCGGACGCTGAGCAGGGCGAGATCGGGTTTGAGCGACGCATGCAGGTCGGCCGCCTGCTGGCCGTCGGCGGCGACGACGGTGCGAAAGCCGTCCCGACGCAGGGCGGCGTCCAGGATTTCGACGCCCTCGGCGGCGTCATCGGCGATCAGGATCAGGCTGCTCATGGCGTCTCCGAACGCCGCCATCGCGCCAGATCGTCGCGTCGTCCAGCAAAACCAGACGGCTGCGGTGAAGTTTCATATCGCCGTCGCAAAGCCTTCACGCAGACGAAGAAAAACCCCCTTCCGCCGTGGCGGAAGGGGGCCAGTCGGTCGTTCGGGAGGAACGCTTAGTAGGAGGCGCGCAGCTCGATGCCGAAGGTGCGCGGGTTGTTGAAGTTGCCGTAGTCGCCCAGGGTGTTCCGGTTCGACGGATCGCGGCGGTAGACGTAGGTTTCGTCCAGCAGGTTGCGCGACCACAGGGCCACTTCCAGCAGCGGACCGCCGTCGCGGGTCGTGATGTCGGCGATGGCGACGCGGGCGTTCACGACGAAGGACGAGTCGGCCTTGATGGCGAACTGCTCGAAACTGTGGGCCGCATCGGCGTAGTTGGCGTCGATGTGCGCCTTCAGGGTCGCGCCCATGAAGGGCGAGTTCCAGTCGGCCGCGACGCTGCCGGCGTTCTCAGGCGTATAGGCGATGAAGACCTGCTGCACCTGGCCGTTGAACGGGTTGACCGTGTCCGGCACCTTGGCGTCCGTATAGGCGTAAGAAGCCGACAGGGTCAGGTTGTCGGTCGCCCGGAACTGCCCTTCCAGCTCGACGCCGCGGATTTTGGTGGTGCCTGGGGCGTTGATCGTTTCCAGCGTGTTGCGGGTCGAGGCGCCTTGGACGGTGACCAGGCTGAAGTCGATCTGGCTGTCGGTGCGGTCCATGGCGTAGACGGCCGCGTTGAAGCGGACGCGACGGTCGAACAGGTCGCTCTTCAGGCCGATTTCGTAGGCCTTGACCTCTTCGGGATCGAACGAGCGGTAGGTCAGCGAGCGCGAGGAGGCGCCGCCGGCGCGGTAGCCGGTCGAATACTTGCCATAGACGTTGATGTTGTTGCTGACGTCATAGGCCAGGGTGACCAGCGGGTCGAAGCGATCGACCTTGGAGCTGAAGGTCAGGTTGGTGGGGGCGTTGTTGACGACCTCCAGCTTGCCGTCCTTGTCGTCCCAGGTGTAGCGGCCGCCGACCGTCAGGTGCAGGGCGTCCATGCTGGCCGGGGTCCAGGTGGCTTGTCCGTAGATGGCCTTGGATTCCGAGTGTGCGGTGGACTTTCGGTCCAGCGAGCGGAAGCCGCGGATCGTCGGGGTGGGGTCCAGAATGGTGTAGCCCGTGCCGTCGGCGTTCCACTGGTTCGTCGAAGGCGTGGCGGCGTCGTCGGACACCGTTTCCTTGAAGTAGAAGACGCCGCCGACATAGTCGATGCTGTCGCCCAGCGAACCGACGGCCTGCAGTTCCTGGCTGAACTGATGCTGCCAGAAGCCGGCCAGCGAATAGCGGCTGAAGCGGCCGTTCGGACCGACGACCGGCGGACGGTGGGCGCCGGCGATGTTGTCGTACTGTTCGACGTCCAGATCGCGATAGGCCGTGATCGAGCGAATTTCCAGCGAGTCGGTCGGGCGATACGACAGGTGCAGGTCCATGCCGCGCGTGTCGTCGACGCTGAACTGCTGAGGCACGCCGATGTCGGCCTGCGTCATCCGCTTGGAGCCCTCGACCTGAACCAGGGGCGACAGGGCGCGGATGCTGCCCGAGGGAACCGTAGCCGAGGTGAACGGCACGACGGTCAGGCCATTCGGGTTGAAGTTCAGCAGTTGGCTGTAGAACGGAGTGTTCTTGTCCTTGCTGATGTCCGCCGCCAGGGTGGCGGTGAAGTTTTCGGCAGGCGTCCAGCGCGTCTGGAAGCGAAGGCCGCGACGGTCATATTCGCCAAAGCCGGTCTGTCCCGGAAGGATGTTCTCGGTCACCGGGCCTTGGACCGAAATGATGCCGTCGACCTTGAAGGCGAAGTCGCCGAGGGCGGGGAAGTCAACGTGCAGTTCGGAGTTGTAGGATTCCAGATTGCCCACGCCGGCGATGGCGCGCATGCCGAACACGCCTGTGGGCTTCTTGGTCACAAGCGACAGGGCGCCGCCTTCGGTGTTGCGGCCGAACAGGGTGCCTTGCGGACCCTTCAGGACTTCGACGCGCTCGATGTCGAGCAGGGCGGCGGCGAGGCCGTGTTGGCGGGCCAGATAGACGCCGTCGACATAGACGCCGACGCCCTGCTCGCGGGCGGGCTGGTTGGCGTCGTTCGGCACGATGCCGCGGATGCCGATGGTCAGGGCGGACTGACGGGCCTCGAAGGTGGCGATGCGCAGGCTGGGGACGCTGCCGTCGGCCAGGTCCATCAGGCTCTGCACGTGGCGATCGGCCAGGGCCTCGGCGTTGACGACCGAGATCGAGATCGGCGTGTCTTGCAGGTTGGTTTCGCGCTTGGTGGCGGTCACGACGATGTCGTCAAGACCGGCCGGCTCGGCGCTGGCGGCCGTCGGCGCGGTCTGGACCGGCGCGGTTTGGGCGAAGGCGGAAACGGGCGCGGCGAGAAGGGCGGTCCCCAGCAGCAGCTGAAGGCGCAGTTTGGTTTGACGATGCATTTTTATCCCCTGCTTAGTCGGGGCGGGGATTACGCCGTCATTGCGATGCGCAGTTTACAGCCGTGCAACAGCCCGGTGCATCTTTGATGTCCGAGGTTGAGAGAAACCTGCAACCAGGGTCCACCGCGCCTCCACATCGTCTCCACACTTGGGCCCGGGCTAGACGACGACCGCGTTCGTGTCGCGGATGAAGCCGCCGCCCAGGATGCGTTCGGTGTCCGTCGGATCGTACAGGGCGCAGGCCTGACCCGGCGCCACGCCTTCTTCGCCCTCGTTGAAGACGACGCAGATATCGCCATCGATCAGGGCGAGGCGGGCTGGCGAGGGCTGGCGGGTCGAGCGGACACGGGCCAGGACCGGGATGTTGGCCTCGGCCGCCTCGGTGATGGTCGCCTCGTCACCGAGCCAGTTGGTTTCTTCCAGCGTCAGACTGGCGGTCAGCAGGGCTTCGCGCGGGCCGACAACGACGCGACGGGTTTCAGGCTCCAGCCGGGTTACGAACAGGGGCTCGCCTACGGCGACGTTCAGGCCGCGGCGCTGGCCGATCGTATAGTCCGTGATGCCCGCGTGCTGGCCCAGCACCCGGCCGTCCATATGCACGATCTCGCCGGCCTCACGCCCTTGCGGACGCAGGCGGTCGATCAGGGTGCGATAGTCGCCGGAAGGCACAAAACAGATGTCTTGGCTGTCCGGCTTGGCGGCGATCTTCAGACCCAGTTCGGCGGCGACGCCGCGCACCTGGGGCTTTTCCAGATCGGCCAGCGGGAAACGCAGATAGTCCAGTTGGTCTTGGGTCGTGGCGAACAGGAAGTAGGATTGGTCGCGCGAATGATCGATGGCCTTGCGCATCTGCGAGCGGTTGCCGGCGACCGCGCGGCGGACGTAGTGACCCGTCGCCATCGCCTCGGCGCCCAGATCGCGCGCCACGTCCAGCAGGTCGCGAAACTTGACGGTCTGATTGCAGCGGATGCAGGGGACCGGCGTCTGGCCCTTCAGATAGCTGTCGGCGAACTGGTCGATCACCGCGTCCCTGAACCGGCTCTCATAGTCCAGAACGTAGTGTGGAATGCCGATCATGTCGGCGGCCAGGCGCGCGTCGTGAATGTCCTGACCCGCGCAGCAGGCGCCCTTCTTCTTCAGCGCCGCGCCGTGGTCATAGAGCTGCAGCGTGACGCCGACGACGTCGTAACCCGCCTTATGCAGCAGGGCCGCGACAACGGTGGAGTCCACACCGCCCGACATGGCGGCTACGACCCGCGCGCCGACCGGCAGGCCGACCGCCGCCCGCGCGCTCTCGACCGCCGCATCGATGTCGGTGCGCGCGATGTCGGGAACGGGGCAGAAATCTTCGACCAGGGTCATCGCGGCCATTTAGTGCGGAACCAGCGCGATTTCGAGGCCCGCGAAAGAAAAGGGCCGCACCCGTCGCCGGATGCGGCCCTTAACGTCTTCGGGGAAACCCTCAGGAGCGATAGCTCTGGATCCGCGTCGTGCGCAGGCCCTGCATGCCCCATTTGTCGATGGCCTTCTGCCAGGCCAGGAACTCTTCGGCCGTCAGGCGGTATTTCGCCAGGGCGTCGTCGAGGCTGAGCAGGCCGCCGCGAACGGCGGCGACGACCTCGGCCTTGCGCCGGATCACCCACCGGTCCGTGTTGGACGGCGGCAGATCGTTGAGGGTCAGGGGCGTGCCAGTCGGTCCGACCACGTATTGTTCGCCTTTGCTATTAAGGCGTCGCTCTTGCAACATGGGCTTATGCCTCTTTCACCAACACCGTAGTGTCATGAAGGTAGGCGTCTCCGACTAAGGTCCGTTTAAGCGTCGTGGTGAAGGAACGGATAACTTTCGCCCCCTCCTGAACGACTCTGTAAACCTTGCTTGCGCGACGATTCATCGAGACTAACGCTTACTTACTCGCCGATCAGCGTTTGATGTTGATCAGCTCGGCCAGCATTTCATCGGCCGTGGTGATGATTTTGGACGAGGCGGAATAGGCGCGCTGGGTGGTGATCAGGCCGGTGAACTCGGCCGACAGATCGACGGTCGAGGACTCCAGCTGCTTGGCCGCGATCTGGCCCGCGCCGCCCGTTCCCGCCGCCTTCAGGTTGAAGGTGCCGGACTGAAGGCTGACGGCGTAGGCGTTGCCGGACACTTCCCGAAGGCTGTCGGGGCTGGGGAAGGTGGCGACCGCGACCTGGGCGATGCGGCGCATGACGCCGTTGTCGAAGATGGCGGTGACGAAGCCGCCCTCGTCGATCTTGATTTCGCTCAGATTGCCGAACGCCGTGCCGTTGGTGACCGTCGACTGGACGACCGAGGCGGTGTTCAGCTGGCTGAGGCCGCCGGCCGAGGTGTTGAGGTCTAGCGTGACGGCTTGGGCGGCGATGCCCAGACCGTCGGCCCAGGCGACCTGGCCGGCCGGCATGGTCAGGTTGGCGGGGTCGGACTTGCCGAAGTCCAGCGTCGCCATGGTCGGGTCGGGGAACAAACCCATGCCTGCGGGCCAAGCCTTCATCGTGTCGACGTCCAGGCGACCCGACGGCGTGAAGGCGATCTTGCCGGTCTTGATCTGGCCGTTGGCGTAGGGTGCCCCCGCGATGACGTCGCTGGCCGGCACGGAGACGATCTCCGCATACCAGATGTTCGGTTCGTCGCTCTTCAGGAAGCGAAGTTCCAGGTTGCGCTGGCCGCCCTTGGAGTCCGAAACCGGGATGTTCATCTTGAAGTCGGGCTTCACGCCGACGGGGTTGTCGTCGTCGGCGTTGTACATCGCCATGGAGTTGACCGATGGGTCGTACTTCGTCTTGGCGACGTTTTCGTTGCCCAGACCGACGTCCGAGAGGTTGATCGTATAGGCGGGGCCGCTGGCCGGCGTGAACTGGATCTGGGTCGGCGGCGTGCCGACCGGGGCCGCCGAGCCGGCGTTCGCGCCGTTGATCGTCAGCCCGGTGATGGCGCCGGTGGTCGGGTCGAAGGTCGCCGAGGCGTCGATCTTCTGCGAACCGGACTTGATCACCAGATCGTGGCTGTTGGCGCCGGTGCGGGTGTAGCGGACCGACACGTCGTGGGTCACGGCCGGCGTCGCCGTATCGGACACGCCCTTATAGGACTGGGCGCTGGCGGCCGAAGACGATTCCTGGCTCGAACGCAGGTTGGCATTGATCTGGACGCGAGTGGTCGGTTCGGCGGTGCCGCCGACGGAGCCGATGTTGATCGAGCGCAGGCGCGACAGGTCGGAGGGATCGGTCGAGATCTCGCCGTTGGAGTCCACTGGCCAGCCTTGAAGATACAGGCCGGCGCTGTTCTTCAGATAGCCCTGCTTGTCGACGGTGAAGGCGCCGGCGCGGGTAAACAGGCGGGTGTCCGTCGCGCCGACGTTCTCGGCCTGCGTCGTCGTGACGAAGAAGCCTTGACCGTTGACGGCGAGGTCGGTGCTGGAGGTCGTGCGCTGAAGCTGACCTTCCTGGCTGACATAGGAGCGGGTGTTGGTGGTGACGCCGCCGGCCGAATAGCTGCCGCCCGATGCGGTCTGGCTGTTGACCAGCGTCTGGAACTCGCTGGCCGTGCGCTTGTAGCCGACGGTATTCACGTTGGCGATGTTCTGGGAGATCGCCGCCAGGGCGGCGGAGTTGGCGGCCAGACCGGACACGCCGGCCAGCATTGCACTGTTGAGGCTCATGGAAGAACGCTCCTTAAATAGAGGTCATCGGGAAGGCGGCGGATCGCATCATGCGGCCGCCTCCTCGGTGGGGACGTTCGGATTCTCCGTATCGTCGGTATCGTTGGCCGCCTGGGCCTTGATCTCGTTCAGCGAGATCACGGTCGAGAGCGGAAGGATGGAGTCGCCGATCACCAGATACGGCGCGCCGTTGTACATCTCGACGCCGGTGACCCGGCCCTGGATCAGGGCCTGGGCGTCGACCTTGGCGCCGGTTGCGTCGGTGGCGGCGACCTTCAGCGTATAGACGCCGCCGTCTTCGGCCGTGCCGCCGTCCTTCAGCTTGCCGTCCCAGGAGAAGGTGTGCAGCCCGGACGTCTTGTCCGGCGCGGCGCCTTCCCAGACGACGACGCCCTTGCTGTCGACGACCTGCAAGGTGGCCTTGTCCGCGTCGGCGCCCAGTTCGTAGGCCCACGCAGCCTTGCCATCTTTGAACTCGGTGGCGGTCCAGGCGGCGGTGACGCTCTTGCCGATGTAGTTGGCGGCGTTGTCCAGACCGCCGCCGGCTTGGGCGGCCAGCAGGCTGGTCAGCAGGTCGTTCGTCAGCAGCTGCTGCTCCACCCCGGCCATCTGGGTCAGCTGGGCCGTGAACTGATTGGAGTCCAGCGGCGACAACGGATCCTGGTTCTTCATCTGCGTGGTGAGCAGGGTCAGGAAGGTCTCGAAGTTCGAGGCCAAGGCTTTGGTGCCGCCGGTGATGCGGCCCGCTGCGGCGGAGGTTGTGACGGCGTCGACCATGGGGTCAGACCTTCAGATCGACGCGGTCAGGCGTCAGGGAATGGTTGATCCAGGCGCCGGGCGCCGGGACGGTGGGCATGTCGGCCTGGGCCGCGAGGCGAGAGCCGCCGGCGAACAGGGCGTTGCGCTGCTGCTGGCGCTCGAAGGCGCCGCCGCCTGTGGACGGATCGCGTTGCGAGAAGTCGAGCGCGTCGCCGGCGACCTGGAAGCCGGCCTCCTGAAGTTGGCGACGCAGTTCGTCGGCGCGGCCCTTCAGATCGGCGGCTGCGGCGGGGTTGTCGAAGGCCAGACGAGCGGACAGCTGGCCGTCCTTGCCGATCTCAAGGCTGACATCGACACGGCCCAGATCTTCGGGCGTCAGCACCATGTCGAACCGGGTTGAACGGCCGTCCAGTTTGCGAGCGATATGTGCGGCAAGCTGGGCGGTGGTCTCGACCGTGGCGCGCGACAGGGTGGACGCACCCTGAGCATGGCTGGACGCGGCGGCCTGTTGAGCAGGCTGAGCATCGGTCGGCGCGGGGTTCGCAATCGGCGCATCAGGCGACGCTGCATCGGGCGCGGCGACGGCGGCGGTTGCGGGCTCGGCTGCCTTTGCGGATGGGGACGCCTGCTTGGCGGCGACTTCGATGCCGGCGCTGGAAGGGGTGGCATCTTGGGTCGTAGCCGTTTGGATCGCGGGAACGGCGGCGTCGCTGGTCTGGTCCACCGCCGCATGGAGATTGCCGCGCAAGGGCGGGGCGGGTTGAAGCGCGGTCGGCGACCTCGGCGTATCGACCGGAGCCGCCTCTGCCAGCTTATCGGGCGTGTCGGCCGTTTCGGCTGTCACAGACGACGCCGCTTCGGTTATCGCAGCGACGACCTCGGCGGGGACAATGATCGACGGCTTGGGCATCGTCGATGTGACGGCGATATGGACTTGGGCGGTCGGGATTTGAGCGGCCGCAAGGGATTGAGTGATAGGCGACGGTGCGGCCGGTTTGTCGGTGTTAGCGACAGCGGTCTGGATCGTGCCGGCCGCACTTTCGGACGTGGCAGGCGCCGGCGTCGTTGCGTCGGTCGGACGAGGCGCTGCGTCGCCCTTGACCGTAACGGCAGGCTTGGGCGCGACTGTCGGCTTCGGACCGTCGGTCGTCGTCGGCTGCGCGGGCGTGACCGAGGCCTCGGCGGCCTCGACTTCAGCCGGCTTCGCCGCGTCGGGAGAAGAGGGCGACGCTTCGGTCGTCAGGATTTCGGAGAGTTCCGAAAGGACTGCTTGAGCGGTCGCGGCAGTCACGGCGGACTTCGCTTCAAGGTCCCGGTCGGCAGGCGCCGACGCAGTCTTGGCCGCCGTATCAGTTGCAGAGCGGGGAGCCGTGGGGACCGTCGTCGTCATCGCTTCGGGCGCAACGAATGCGACTGACGCAACATTTTTGGGAGCTTGCGGATCGGCAGGGATTTCCGCCGCGTCCTCGGAAATGGCCGGCGAGCCCGCGACATCGAGCGATTGGGCGACCGGAACGGCCAGCGTCGGTTGCGCGGCTGTGAACGGCGTTGCGGCGACGAGGCCAGGGGTATGGTCGTCATTCGCGGCTTTGTCCGTACCGATCTGCTGTCCGTCAGACAGGACGGGCTGAGCTTCGGAGTCTGCGATCTCGCTTGAGATTGTGGCGACGGTGTCGGCAGTCGGGGGCAGCGTGTTGGCGTCAGGCTCGGCCGCCATGGGCTGGGCCATGATGACGCCCAGCGACCGAACGCCCGTCAGACGGCCGGGCGTCATCCGTTCGACCGGCGCGCCGTGGACACCCGCGTTCAGCGCGTCGGCGACCTTGCTGGAAAACAGGCCCGCATCGACGACCTCTGCGCCCAGGGCGGCAGCCGACGTTCCGGTCGAAACCGGAGCGGCAGGCGCGAGCAGGGCGGAAGCGGTGGACATGGAAGCGCGGCGGCTTTCGTAAGGAGCGACGACGGCGCCTGCTGCGCCCAAGAGTTCGCCGCGCTCGACGCAAGGGTCGGGCCAAGAAAATAAGCCAATAAAAACAAGGTAAAGCGCAGTATCGGGGTCTGCAGGTTCGAGGCGCGGCGGTCGTTATTGCCGCGCTCTCGCCACTTTTTGCCCGGCTTCGCGGCGCTGCCGATCAGCGACGGGCGAGATGTCAGCATCCGATTGGCCCGACCTTTGCGCGTCTTTCCCATCATGACGGCCGCCCGATCAACGATCCTGTGGAAAAACAACGCTTTGTGCGAGCGGGCGTGGCGCGTGGCTGGGCAAGAACTGCGCGTCGCGATGCAGCGGTTGCCGGGTAGAGCGGGGGAGACGCGTCAATGTCGCTGAACTCGATCATGAACATTGCGACGTCGGGGCTGAAGACCGCCCAGTCGCAGTTGCGCGTCACCGCCGACAATATCGCCAACGTCGATACGCCCGGATACATCCGCAAGGTCGCCGATCAGTCGGCCGCCGTCACCAATGGCTATGGTTCGGGTGTCGACGTCACGCGGGTGCGGTTGGCGACGGACCGTTTCCTTCAAGCCGCCAGCCTCAGCGCCGGGTCGGACGCCGCGCGCCAGACCGTGCGCTATGAACTGTACGACCAGATCCAGAACCAGTTCGGCGATCCCAGCAGCGACACCAACTTCTTCGCCCAGGTCGACAAGCTGTTCGCCACCTATGCGACCCTGGCCGAAAGCCCGACATCATCGGCCGGGCGTCAGGACACGATCTACAAGACCCAGGCGATCTTCAATCAGGCCGCCGGCATCGCGTCGCAGATCCAGTCGGCGCGTCAGGAGGCGGACGGCCGGCTGCTGAGCGCGGTCGAAACGGTCAATCCGCTGCTGGAACAGATCGCCAAGCTGAACAAGACCATCGCCGCCGGAACGGTGACGAACGAGGATGTGACCGGGGCCCAGAACGCCCAGCTGGGCCTGATCAACGAACTGTCCAAATATATGGATGTGAAGGTCGAGGCCCGCTCCAACGGCGGCGTGACGCTGCGCACCAACACAGGCACCACCCTGGTGGGCGAGGGGGCGGCGACGCTGTCGTACCAGGCGGCAGGCACCGTGGACGCCATGACGGCCTTTTCCGACATCATGATCACCGAACCCAGCGGCACGCGCTGGCCGCTGCTGGACGGCGTGTCGTCCGGTCAGATCCGGGGTCTGGTCGAGATGCGCGATGTCGATGCGCCTGCCGCCGCCGCGCGCCTGGGTGAGTTGACGGCCAAACTCGCGGACGAACTGAACCGCGCCCACAACGCCAACAGCAGCGTCCCCGCGCCGACCACCCTGATGGGGCGCAACGTTGGACAGTCGCTGGCGAACGCTCTGACCGGCTTCACCGGCACGACCACCATCTCGACGGTCAATGCGTCGGGCGTGGTGCAGACCTCGGCCCGGATCGTCTTTTCCGGCGGGACGATGACGATCAACGGGGCCGCCGCCGATCCGACCACCTTCCTCAGCGTGCTGAACGCTCAACTGGGCGGCGCGGCGACGGCGAGCTTCTCGGACGGCCAACTGCGTCTGGACGGGGCGGGTGGAAACGGCGTGGCCATCGCCGACGATGCGACCTCGCCCAGTACGAAGGGCGGTCGAGGATTTTCGCACTGGTTCGGCCTGAACGACCTGGTGACCACGACCACGCCGACCTTCTACGAGACGGGCCTGACCCTGACATCTCAGCATGGGTTCGATCCGGGCGAGAGTCTGACCTTGCGCTTTGCCGGTCCTTCCGGCGCGCGCCTTCGCGACATCACCGTGTCCGTACCCGCCGGGACGGGCACGATGGGCGAGATGCTGGGCGCGCTGAACGACCCCGTCACCGGCGTTGGCCGCTATGGCGCCTTCAGCCTGGATGCGGTAGGCAAGCTGTCCTTCAAGGCTTACGACCCGTCGGCGACGTCGATGAGCGTCGTGAAGGACAATACGACCCAGGATCCGTCCGGCGTTTCGATGTCGCAACTGTTCGGCCTGGGCGCGACGGGATCGACGCGGGCGGGCGCCTATGCGGTGCGTAGCGACATCCAGCAGGACCCCGGAAAGCTGGCCTTGGCGCAGCTGAACCTGTCGGCCGCGGCGGGGACGCCAGCGCTGAGCAAGAACGATGGGCGCGGCGGCCTGGCGCTGGGGGATGTGGGCAAGAAGAACGTCGCCTTCGCCGCAGCCGGCGGAAATGCCGGCGGGACCAAGACCCTGTCGTCCTATGCGGCGGACTTCGCCGGCGAGATCGGCGGCAAGGCCTCGGCTGCCAAGACCCGCAGCGAAACGGCAAGCGCCCTAGCCAAGGAGGCGGACAGCCGCCGCACCTCGGCCGAAGGCGTGAACATGGACGAGGAACTGGTCAATATGACCACCTTCCAGCAAGCCTATAACGCCTCTGCGCGCCTGATCCAGGCGAGCAAGGACATGTACGACGTACTGATCGGAATCCTGCAATGACGCGCGTCGCGACCCACGGGAACTACCAGTCGGCCTTGCTCAGCCTGATGAACGCGCAGGGCCGCGCGCAGCAGGCGCAGGAGCGGATCGATAGCGAGAAGATCGCCACCGATATGTCTGGCTATGGTCGAGGCGCCGAACAGCTGACCAGCCTGACATCGACACAGGCGCGGCTGGAGGGCTTCATCTCCACCGGTGAGGCCGTGAAGGCGCGGCTGAGCGCCCAGGATCTTGCCATGAGCCGCATATACGAAGGCGGTAATGCGGCGCGCGAGGCCATTGCAAACAGCCTGGCGGCCGGGCGGATCGACAATCTGATGGTCGAGCTCGGTCTGGACTATCAGACGGTGCAGGGTGGACTGAATGCGGAACATCAGGGCTCCTATCTGTTTGCGGGCGGCCAGAGCGATATCGCGCCCGCCACGGCTGCAACCATGGCCGATTTGACGACGGCGCCGTCCACCGCCGCGACCTTCGCCAACGACACCTTGAAGCAGAAGTCGCGCATCGACGAGAAGACCACGGTCGAGACCGGCTTTCTGGCCAGCGAGATCGGCGGACCGCTGACTGAGGTGTTCCGCAACATTCAGGCCTTCCAGAACGGCACGGCGGTCACCGTAGGCGGCGTGACCTATACGCCAGCCGGCGCGGGCACGCTGACGGGACAGCCCGACGCCAACGTCACCGCGTTTTTGAAGGCGCAGATGGGCGAACTGGACAAGGCGAATGCGGGCCTGACGAACCAGACGGCCAAGAACGGTCTGATCCAGAACCACGTTGAGACGGCGCTGGACGCCCAAGAAAACCAGAAGACCGCCCTGCAGAAGATGATGCAGGACAAGTCCGGTTATGATCCGGCACGGGCGATTACCGACCTGCAGATGGCGCAGGTGGCGATCGAGGCTTCTGCCCAGATCATCAACTCGTTGAAGAGCACGTCGCTGCTCAATCTGCTGCGTTAAGTCATCGTTTCAAAAAAGAAAACGGCAACGCTGGACCAAACATCGTTCTGGAACGTATCATGAACGATGGCCCGTCTCGATCTGCGTAGAAAACTATCCGTTCTGGCTGACGCTGCCAAATATGACGCCTCCTGTTCGTCGTCCGGAACGTCGAAACGAAACTCTGTCGGCGGCAAGGGGATCGGCTCGACCGAGGGGATGGGCATCTGTCACGCCTATACACCGGACGGTCGGTGCATCAGTCTGCTCAAGATCCTGCTGACCAACTTCTGCATCTACGATTGCGCCTATTGCATCAATCGCGTCTCGTCGAATGTGGAGCGCGCGCGGTTCGATGTCGACGAGGTGGTCGACCTGACGCTCAACTTCTACAAGCGCAACTATATCGAGGGCCTGTTTCTGTCGTCGGGCATTATTCGATCCGGCGACTATACGATGGAGCAGTTGGTCTTGGTGGCCAAGACGCTGCGCGAAGTCCACGATTTCCGGGGCTATATTCATTTGAAGCTGATCCCGGAGGCGGATCCGAAGCTGGTGGAGATGGCGGGGCTGTATGCCGATCGCCTGTCGGCCAATATCGAACTTCCACGCGACGAGGCGCTGGCGCGACTGGCGCCGCAAAAGGACGTCGGGGTCATCAAGAAGGCGATGAGTCAGGTGCGCCTGGGCGTGGAGGCGGCCAAGCCGGCAAAACGTGAAAAGATCAAACCGCCGAAGTTCGCGCCGGGCGGCCAGAGCACGCAGCTCATCATCGGCGCCGACGGCGCGCCGGATACGGAAATCCTGGATCGCAGCGCCTCGCTCTACGGCGGTTATGGCCTCCGCCGCGTCTATTATTCGGCGTTCAGCCCCATACCGGACTCCAGTTCGATCCTGCCGCTGTCCAAGCCGCCGCTGATGCGTGAGCATCGGCTGTATCAGGCCGATTGGCTGATGCGGTTCTATGGCTTCTCCGCGCCGGAGATTGGCGAGGGGGCATCGAATGGCATGCTCGATCTGGCGGTTGATCCCAAACTGGCCTGGGCGCTGAACAAGCGCGAGCAGTTTCCCGTCGATGTGAACCGCGCGCCGCGCGAGATGCTGCTCCGTGTGCCGGGGCTGGGCGTGAAGGCGGTGGATCGGATCGTCTCGGGGCGCCGCTATCGGACCCTGCGGCTGGAGGATGTTGGACGGCTGACGCGATCGGTGGCCAAGATTCGGCCCTTTATCACGGCGCTGGACTGGACGCCTGGCGGACTAACGGATGCGGCGGACCTGAAGGCGCGCGTGACCAGCCGCACGCCCGAGCAGTTGAGCCTGTTCTGATGGCGGTGGCGACGCTGGACGGTGAGACCGACTTCGATGGCTGGCGGAAAGCGGCGCGCGCGTTTCGATTGGCGGGTGTGGAGCCCGCAGCGGCGCGGTTCGTCGTGGCGGGGGCGGTAGAACAGGGCGGGCTGTTCGATCAGCCGATTGCCGAAGAGGCGTCGCCGACGCCGGATGACCGCAGAGCTTTCAACGTGCCGAAAGAGTTTGTGGACCTGGCCCAGAACCTGATCCTGCATCGATCCGCTGACCGTTTCGATCTGATGTATCGGCTGCTGTGGCGACTGAAGGATGAGCCGGACCTGATCAAGGTCATTTCGGACCGGGACGTCGCCGACGCGCTGGAGCGGGTCAAGAACGTCAGCCGCGCCTCGCACAAGATGAAGGCCTTCGTTCGCTTTCGCCAAGTGCATGACGATCTGGGCGAGGCCTGGGTCGCATGGTTCGAGCCGCCGCATCGGGTTCTGGAAAAGACCGCGCCCTTTTTCCAACGGCGGTTCACGACCATGCGCTGGTCGATCCTGACGCCGGATGGTTCGGCCTTCTGGGATGGCGAAACCCTGCGGTTCGGGCCGCCGGCGACCCGCGACATGGCGCCAGCCGAAGACGAGATCGAGGATTTCTGGAAGACCTACTACGCCTCGACCTTCAATCCTGCGCGGCTGAAGGTGAAGACGATGCAGGGTGAGATGGCCAAGTCCTACTGGAAGAACCTGCCGGAAGCCGCCCTGATCCCGGAACTGGTCGCGGCGTCGTCGGTTCGAACCGAGACCATGGTCGCTACGCCGTCGCCTCAGCCCAATCCGCGTTTCGCGCGCGCCGTCGCGCCAGATCTGCATCTGGCGCGTCCCGACGCCGAGGCCGTGCCCGAAAACCTCGACGATGTCGCGGTCGGCGTTCAGGCCTGTCGCCGTTGCCCGCTATATCGCGACGCGACGCAGGGCGTGTGCGGGGAGGGGCCGAAGTCGGCGCGTCTGATGATCGTCGGCGAACAGCCGGGCGATCAGGAGGATCTGGCAGGCCGCACCTTCATCGGGCCGGCGGGGCAGGTGCTGAACGCAGCCCTGGCCGAGGCCGGCATTGATCGATCCGACGTCTATGTCACCAATGCTGTCAAACACTTCAAACACGAGCCGCGCGGCAAGCGTCGCCTGCACAAGACGCCGAACGCGGGCGAGGTTCAGGCCTGCCGCTGGTGGCTGGACTCAGAACGCCGGCTGATCAAACCGCAAGTCGTGCTGGCCCTTGGGGCGACGGCGGGTCTGGCGTTGCTGGGTCGCAAACCGGCCGTGATGCAGGAACGCGGCGCACCGATCGACCTGAGCGATGGATCGACCGCCGTGCTGACGGTCCACCCCTCCTATTTGCTGCGGCTTCCGGACGAGGCCGCGAAGTCCGAGGCGAGACGGTTGTTCATCGAGGATCTGGCGGCGGTGCAACGACGTATGAGGTGACGCGAGAACGAATCCCGTTCGGCCGCGTTTGGCATCAGCGCCAGCGTGACCGTTGGACGTTTCATCCGGGGAGGCGATCTCGACACGGTCGATCGACAAACATCCGCGCGAATGTCATCGCGCGTTGACATCGAATGCCGGCTTGACCATTAGCGCGGCAGGGATTTCGGCTGTCTGTTCAGAGGGTCAGGGGAAAATCGCGATGTCAGACCGGTCATCAGACGCCCGATGAACCAGGCCGCATACGAAATCGTCGATCGTGATGGCGAGGCCCGTCTGCGCCTGACCGGCGACTGGACGACCACGGCGCTGGGCCGTCTGCCGACGGAACTGAGCCGCGATCTGGAAGGTCGCGAAATCGCCAGTATCGACACCTCCGATCTCGGTCGCTTTGACACCGCAGGCGCGCTGGCCCTGGTGCAGGCCTCAAGCGGTCGTCTGTCGAAGAGCCAGTGGAAGGATCGACCCGAGGCGGGTCGCATCTACCACATGATCGAACTGCTGGAGCGGCAGAGCGCCCCGGCGCCCAAACGCCCCAGCGCCTTCGTTCGCACCTTCGCCAAGATCGGGCGAGGCGTGTACGATTTCGGCGGCGAAGCCATGTTGTCGCTGGCTTTCCTCGGCCGACTGATGGCCGCCGTGGTCGAAGCCGCCAAACGCCCCGGTGGCATCCGCTGGCCGGCCTGGGTCAGTCAGGCCGAGCGCGCCGGGCTGGACGCCATTCCGATCGTCATGATCACCAACTTCTTTATTGGCGCGGTGATCGCCTTCATCGGCGTCGACTTGCTGACCGACTTCGGCGCTCAGGTGTTCGCCGTTCAACTGATCGGCGTCGCCATGTTCCGCGAGTTCGCTGTGGTGATCGCCTCGGTCTTGTTGGCTGGACGTTCAGCTTCGGCCTTTGCGGCCGAGATCGGGTCGATGCGGATGAATCAGGAGGTCGACGCCATGCAGGTCATGGGCGTCAATCCGTTCCAGGCGCTAGTGATCCCGCGGGTCGCGTCGCTGGTGATCATGCTGCCGCTGCTGACCTTTATGGGCATGATCGGCGGTCTTATCGGCGGTCTGGTCGTGTGCTGGAGCTCGTTGAATCTCGGCCCGTCCTTCTTCTTCCAGCGTCTGGTCGAGGACGGGACCATGGCCCAGCATCTGATGGTGGGGCTGGTGAAGGCGCCCGTCTTCGCCCTGGTGATCGCCGCCATCGGTTGCCGTCAGGGTATGGCCGTCGCCGGTGATGTCGAAAGCTTGGGCCGCCGCGTGACGGCCGCCGTGGTGCAGGCCATCTTCGCCATCATCTTCCTGGACGCCGTGTTCGCCCTGGTCTTCCTGGAGCTGAACATATGACCGAAGCGCCAGAAAACCTGATCGAGGTGCGCGGCCTGTTGAGCCAGTTCGGCGAGCGCACCATCCACGAGAACCTCGACCTCGACCTGGTGCGCGGCGAAGTCCTGGGCGTCGTCGGCGGATCGGGCGCGGGCAAGACTGTGCTGCTGAACACCATCATCGGCTTGAAGGAGCCGGAAGGCGGGTCGGTGAAGGTGCTGGGTTACGATCGGGCGAACCTGACCAAGGCGGAGGCGGCTGACATTGAGAAACGCACCGGCATCCTGTTCCAGCAGGGCGCGCTGTTTTCGTCGCTGAGCGTGCTGGAGAACGTGGCTTCGCCCCTGGTCGAACACACCAAACTGCCCAAGTCGGTCATCTATGAGCTGGCTGAGCTCAAGATCGCGATGGTCGGTCTGAAGCCCGAGCATCACCATTTGAAGCCGGCGGAACTGTCGGGCGGCATGAAGAAGCGGGCCGGCCTTGCGCGTGCGCTGGCGCTGGACCCCGAGCTGGTGTTTCTTGATGAGCCGACGGCGGGCCTGGATCCCATCGGCGCCGCCGCCTTCGACGATCTGATCCGGCAACTGGCGGACGACCTGGGTCTGTCCGTCTTCATGATCACCCACGACCTCGATACGCTCTACGCCATCTGTGACAAGGTGGCGGTGCTGGCGGACAAGCGGGTCGTGGAAAAGGCCACGGTGCATGAGCTGGAAGGCTCCGACCACCCGTGGACTAAAGAATATTTCTTGGGGCCGCGCGGACGCGCAGCCACCAAGTCTGCCGCCTGAGGAGAGCGGATCATGGAAAGAGACGCACATTACGCCGCCGTCGGCATCGCCACCGTCGCCCTTCTGGCGGCCCTGGCGGTCTTCACCATCTGGCTGGCCCGGCTGCAGTTCAACAGCGACTACGATATGTACGACATCGTCTTCTACGGACCGGTGAACGGCCTGTCCGAAGGCGGCGAGGTGCATTTCAACGGCATCCGCGTCGGCGAGGTCACCGACCTGAACATCGACACAAAGCGCGGCGATCAGGTCATCGCCCGTGTCCGCGTGGACGGCACGACGCCGGTGCGCGTCACCTCGCGCGCGCAGCTGGAGCCGCAAGGCATCACCGGCCTGAACTACATCCAGATCACCGCCGGCTCGCCCAATAGCGCCCTGCTTAAGGACCAGTACCCAGACAACGTCGTGCCCGTGCTGCAAAGCCAGCCGTCGCCGATCGCTGAACTGCTGAGTGGGTCGGGCACGGTGCTGGCCCAGACCGTGGATGCGCTGAACCGGATCAACCGGGTCATGTCCGACGACAATATCCGCAGCTTCTCCACCAGCGTGAAGAACGTCGAGGCCCTGACGACGGAACTGGAGGCCCGCAAGGCCATCTTCCAGCAGCTGGAAGAGGCCGTGACCAACGCCAACGCGGCGGTGAAGGAATACCAGGCCCTGGCCGTAGACACGCGTCAGATCATCAATACGGACGGCCGCCAGGCCATCGCTAACATCAACTCGGCGACGGCGGAGGCCCGCACGGCGATCGCCTCGGCCAACCGTTCGATCACGGGTCTGGAGCGTCCGCTGGGTGACTTTGCGACGACCAGCCTGCCGCAACTGACCGGCACGATCGAAGAACTGCAGGACGCCACCCGGTCACTGCAATCCCTGATCGACGATGTCCGCGCCAGCCCGCGCGACTTCATCGGTCGCCCCAAATCCAAAGAGCTGGAGGTGCAGCCGTGATCCTTCGTCCTGTCCTTCGACTGGCGGCGTCCGCCGCTGTCCTGACCGCGCTGAGCGGGTGCGCCCTGCTGTCCTCGCCGGACCCGGTGCAGAACTATCGGTTCGGCCTGCCGATGGCCGCGCCGTCGGCGGTGGGCGACACGCCTGCGCCTCTAACGGTCTCGATCCGCCGTATCGAGTTCCCGCAGGCGACCGGCGACGACAAGATCCTGGGCGTCACGGGGCTAGAGACGGCCTACATCGGCGGCGCACGCTGGGTGTCGCCGGCCTCGACCCTGTTCGACGACAGCCTCAAGGCGGCCTTCGCCAACCGAGCCGATCGCATTCGCGTGCTGGGTCGTCGCGAACCGGGAACGCCGCCGCTGATCCTGCAAGTCACGGTCACGACGTTCGAGGCGCGATACGCCGCGCCGGGCGCCGTGCCGGATGTCGTCGTGACCGCGCGGGCGCAGCTGCGCTCCACCCCGGAACGGCGCGCGGGCGGCGGGACCATCCGTCCCGAGGAAGGACGCTCCGTCGAGCGGGTGTTCACCGTGACCCAGCCCGCTGGCGACAATCGAGTATCCGCCATCGTTGCAGCCTTCGACACGGCGACGCGCGACATCAACACCCAGATCGCGGACTGGACGATCGCCTCCGCGAACTGAGGCGATCGAACGCATGATGCCGGGACGGCGGCGGTGCGGGACGTAGGCTTGCGTATGCGCTAGGGTGGGCTGCGAATCTGCTCCCGGGGTTGTCATGAGTTTTTCCGCCACCGACGCGGCCTTCGAAGGCTTCCGGGTCGTTCGTCGGCATCCGATCGTCGCCGTCGCCTGGGGCCTGGTCTATCTGGCCGTCTATGTCGCCATGTTCGGCCTGGGCGCCGACAAGTGGGCCAGCCTGATGGCGGCGGGTGAAGCGCTGGAACAGTCGGCCAACCCGTCGATGGCGGAATTTCAGGCCCTGGGTCAGACTTACGCCGGAGCCCTGATCTGGGCCGCGCCCATCGGCCTGCTGGTCGGCGCGGTGCTGAGCGCGGCGGTGGCGCGCTCGGTTCTGCGTCCGGACGAGTCGTCGTGGGGCTATCTGCGCCTTGGTATGGATGAGGTCCGTGTCCTGGCGGTCAGTCTGATCGTCAGCCTGGCTGTCGGCTTGGCGTCGGGCGTCGGCATGATGGTGGTCGGCGCGGCCATCGGTTTCGGCGCGGCGTCGGGTCAGGCGCTGCTGATCTTGGTCGGCGTGCTGCTGATCTTCGCCGTCTTCGCCCTGATCGTCTGGCTGGCGATCAAGTTCAGCCTTGCGGTGCCGATAACGATCGATCGCCGCAAGATCACCATCGTGGAATCGTTCGCCGCCACCAAAGGACATTTCTGGTCGCTGCTGGGCATGGCCGTGATCGCCATCATCATGTCGCTGATCGTCAGCATCCTGGGCATGATCATCGGCGCAGCGGCCGATCTCGCCACCGGCGGCATCCAGACGCTGGCGCGATTCGACGGCGATGGATTGGGCCAGATCCTGATGCAGGCCTGGCCGGCGATCCTGGTGTCGTCGATCGTCAACGCCTTCCTCGCCGCGCTGCAGCTGGCGGTGCTGTATGCACCGTTCGCAGCGGCTTGGAATGGGCTTCGAGGCGGTCAGTCGACCAACGTCTTTTCTTGACGATCAGGCCGACGCCTTTACCCTTTTCTTCTTTGCCGAAGCATCGACAGACCCGCCGAGGGCCGCCACGCGCGCCTTGCGGCGGTCCTCGTGCCGATCCAGTACCTCCTTGAGGTATTTGCCGGTCCAGCTGGCCTTGTTGTCCGCGACCTGTTCGGGCGTGCCGACCGCGACGATCTCGCCGCCGCCGTCGCCGCCTTCGGGACCGAAGTCGAGCAGATAGTCGGCGACCTTGATGACATCGAGATTGTGCTCGATCACCACGATGGTGTTCCCGGCCTCGACCAGTTCCTGCAGCACCTCGAGCAGCTTGCGCGTATCCTCGAAGTGCAGGCCGGTCGTCGGCTCGTCGAGGATGTAGAGGGTGCGGCCGGTGGCGCGTTTCGACAGCTCCTTGGACAGTTTGACCCGTTGGGCCTCGCCACCCGACAGGGTGGTCGCCGGCTGGCCCACCTTGACGTAGCCCAGGCCCACGCGTTCCAGCGTCAGCATCTTGTCGCGGATGGGCGGCACGGCCTTGAAGAAGCTGGCGGCCTCCTCGACGGTCATGTCCAACACGTCCGAAATGGACTTGCCCTTGAACACGATCTCCAGCGTCTCGCGGTTGTAGCGTTTGCCCTTGCAGACGTCGCAGGTGACATAGACGTCCGGCAGGAAGTGCATCTCGATCTTGATGACGCCGTCGCCCTGGCAGGCCTCGCAGCGGCCGCCCTTGACGTTGAAGCTGAACCGGCCTGGGCCATAGCCGCGCGCCTTGGATTCCGGCAGGCCGGCGTACCAGTCGCGGATGGGGCCGAAGGCGCCGGTGTAGGTCGCGGGGTTCGAGCGCGGCGTGCGGCCGATGGGCGACTGGTCGATGTCGATGACCTTGTCGAAATGCTCCAGGCCTTCGATCCGGTCGAAGGGGGCAGGGGCCTCGGACGCATTGTTCAGCCGACGCGCAGCGGCCTTGTACAGGGTCTCGATGGTGAAGGTGGACTTGCCGCCGCCGGAGACGCCGGTGATGCAGGTGAAGACGCCGACCGGGATTTCGCCGGTGACGCTCTTCAGATTGTTGCCGCTGGCGCCGCTGATCTTCAGCATCCGCTTTCGGTTGATGGGGCGGCGACCCTCGGCGGGGATTTCGATCTCACGCTCGCCGGTCAGGTATTTGCCGGTGAGGGACTTGGGGTTGGCCATGACCTGGGCCGGCGTACCCTCGGCGCAGACCTGGCCGCCATGAACCCCAGCGGTCGGGCCCATGTCGATGACGTAGTCCGCGGTCAGGATGGCTTCTTCATCATGCTCGACCACGAGAACCGAGTTGCCGAGGTCGCGCAGGCCCTTCAGGCTTTCCAGCAGGCGGGTGTTGTCGCGCTGGTGCAGGCCGATGGACGGCTCGTCCAGCACATAGAGGACGCCGGTCAGGCCCGAGCCGATCTGCGACGCCAGGCGGATACGCTGGCTCTCGCCGCCTGACAGGGTGCCGGAGGATCGCGACAGGTTCAGATAGTCCAGACCGACGTTGTTCAGGAACCGCAGACGGTCGCAGATTTCCTTCAGGATGCGCCGGGCGATCTCCATCTGCTTTTCGGTCAGGTTCTCCTCCAGCGTCGAGAACCACAGATAGGCTTTGGAGATCGACAGGGTGGAGATGTCGGCGATGTCCTCGCCGCCGACCTTGACCGCCAGGGCCTCGGGCTTCAGCCGCTTGCCGTGGCAGGCGTCGCAGGGCGTCTCGGACTGATAGCGCGCCAGTTCCTCACGCACCCAGGCGCTGTCGGTCTCGCGCCAGCGGCGCTCCAGGTTCGGCAGGACGCCCTCGAACGGCTTGGAGACCTCGTATTTCCGGGCGTTGTCGTCATAAACGAACTTGATCTTCTCCGACCCCGTGCCGTGCAGGATGGCCTTGTGCGCCTGGGCGGGCAGGTCGCGCCACGGCTTGTCCATCGAGAAGCCGTAGTGGAGGCTGAGCGACTGCAGGGTCTGGGTGTAGAGCGGCGAGGGCCCACGCGCCCATGGTGCGACGGCGCCCTTGTGCAGGGTCTTGTCGCGATCCGGGATCACCAGATCAGCGTCGAACGCCAGCTTGACCCCCAGGCCGTCGCAGACCGGGCAGGCGCCGAAGGGATTGTTGAACGAGAACAGGCGCGGTTCGATCTCGCTGATCGTGAAACCCGACACCGGGCAGGCGAACCGTTCGGAAAACAGGATGGAGCGCGGCGCGGTCTCACCTTCCGCCGTCCAGGCCCATTCAGCGTTGGCGATGCCGTCGGCCAGACCCAGCGCCGTCTGCAAGCTGTCGGCGTAGCGCGCTTCCTGATCCGGTTTGGTGACGATCCGGTCCACGACGATGTCGATGTCGTGCTTGAACTTCTTGTCCAGGGCCGGAGCTTCGTCGATCGGATAGAATTGGCCGTCGATCTTCAGCCGTTGGAAGCCTTGACGCTGCCACTCGGCGATTTCCTTCTTGTACTCGCCCTTACGGCCGCGAACGACGGGGGCGAGCAGCAGGATGCGCTCGCCATCGGGCAGGGCGACCAGCTTGTCGACCATCTGGCTGACGGTCTGGCTTTCGATGGGCAGGCCGGTCGCCGGGGAATAGGGCACCCCGACGCGCGCCCACAGCAGGCGCATATAGTCGTGGATTTCCGTCACCGTACCGACGGTCGAGCGCGGGTTCTTGGAGGTCGTCTTCTGTTCGATGGAGATGGCCGGGGACAGGCCTTCAATCAGGTCCACGTCCGGCTTACACATCAGCTCCAGAAACTGGCGGGCATAGGCCGACAGGCTCTCGACATAGCGCCGCTGGCCTTCGGCATAGATGGTGTCGAACGCCAGCGAGGATTTGCCCGACCCCGACAGGCCGGTCATCACCACCAACTGCTCACGCGGAATGTCGAGATCCACGCCCTTGAGATTATGCTCGCGAGCGCCGCGAACGCGGATGAAGTTATGCTTTTCGGTCATGCTGTCCGGAGAACGCGGAGGAGGGCCGGCGGGTCCGGCGCGACATCGCTATATGGGGACGAATTGCGGGATTGAAGCAAGAACAATGTAGGAACATTGCGGCCGGCGCATCATTCCGGCGCCCATGCCTGCGTAGGCCGCACGAAACGCTCGCCCTTGGCGAGAAGCACGCCGCTTGCGTTTGCGACACCCAGTTCAAGGCTTTCGGCGATGCGGCGAGCGCGTTCAATGAAGTGGTCGGCGGCGATGGGCGGGCACAGGGTGCGCGCGGTATCGGCGAACAGCTCAAGCCAGCGATCGAAATGCCGCGCATCGATGGGAAGTGGCAGGTGTTTCGGCATCGGCCGGCCCTGATAGATGCCGGTGGACAGGGCGACCGACGACCAGAACAGCTTCATCTGCGCCAGATGCGGCGCCCAGTCGGTGATCCGGTCCGCGAAGATCGGGCCGATCAGGGCATCGTCGCGGACGCGGGCGTAAAAACCTTCGACCAGGGCGTCGATCATGGCTTCATCTATGCCTGTCTGGTCCCGCAGGCGCTGGACGGCGGCCTCGCGCCGCGCGGCGGCGCCGGCGGGGTCTTCAATGCGGAAACGGGTCTGCATGACTGCTGGTCTAGCCGCCGCCGTTCTATTGGTCGAGGAAGTCGCCGGCGTTGAACGACAGGATGCAGATGGCGTCCCCACCCGTCGCATCGGTCGAGCAGGAATCGACGCCGAACAGGTCGGCCTCGACCTTGGCGGTCGAGCGGAACGTGCGGCCGTCACGCCGGAATGTCGATCCGATCCTCTCGCTCCACGGGATCAAGGCCGCAGCAAAGGCGGCGGCCGGCGCACCCGTGCAGGTGAACAGAATATATTCCGCACCGTCCCCGTTGTCCGCGCGGCGATAGGTGTCGGCCGCGGCGGCCTGCTGCAGGCAGGCCGCATAGAGCCGCGCGTTGGGCGGCGGCGCCTGGGTCGGCACGGCGCTGTAGTTCGGGGGCGTAGGCGGCGCGTTCGGCGCGGTGGCGCACGCGGCGCAAGCGAGGGCGGAGACGAGGACGAGCGTGATGACTGGCTTCATGGGTGTCTCCTGAAAGCAAAGCTTCTCACGCGGCCGTGTTCGACGCCAGACTTGCGCAATGCGGGATTACGACCCATCCTCCTTATTCTGACGCGTTTTGCAGAAGGTTTGACGATCATGATCATCGCATTGGCCACCGGTTCCGCCCTGTCCGCCATGCTGCTCGTGATCCTCAATGCCAATCAGCCCAAACCGAAACGCGTTCCCGTCCGCATTCGCGACACTCGACAAGGTCGCCGCTAGGACGCCGGACGGCGCCATCCTCTTCGACAATCTGAGCCTGACGTTCGGGCCTGAGCGGACCGGTGTCGTCGGTCGCAATGGCGCGGGAAAGTCTACGCTGCTTCGCCTGCTCTCGGGCGAAGTCGCGCCGGCTGAAGGGGCTGTCGCGCGAGCCGGAACGATCGGCGTCCTGGCTCAGCGCTATGAGCCAATGCCTGATGAGACCGTCGCTCAAACCCTGGGCGTTGGAGCGGCTCTGGCGGTTTTGGCGCGGGTTTTGGCGGGAGAGGGAACGGCCGACGATTTGGTCGAGGCGGACTGGACGCTGGAGACGCGTCTGGACGAGGCCTTGCGCGACGTCGGGTTGGCGGATTTGGACTACGATCGCCTGACGTGCAGTCTCAGCGGGGGCGAGCAGACGCGGTTGCGGCTGGCGGGTTTGAGGCTGGCCCAGCCCGATCTGATCCTGCTGGACGAGCCGACCAATCATCTGGATGCACAGGCGCGGGCGCTGGTCGCCGATGTCATCGCGCGTTGGGACGGCGGGGTGGTGGTGGTCAGCCATGATCGCAACCTGTTGCGCCGCATGGACCGAATCCTTGAGGTGTCGAGCTTGGGCGTCGCCAGCTATGGCGGCGGCTATGACGCCTATGTCGAGCGAAAAGCGCTGGAACGCGAGGCGGCGACGCGGAATCTGGCCGAAGCCCAACGCGACCTCGCCCGTGTCGGCGCCGAGGCTCAGCAACGCGCCGAGGCCCAGTCGCGCCGCGACGCCGCCGGCCGCCGCAAGGCCGCGAAGGGCGACATGCCGAAAATCCTGCTGGGCGCACGGGCCGAGCGCGCCGAAAGCACCGGCGGGCGCAGCCGCTTGCTGGCCGAACGACAGGCTGAGGCCGCGCAGGACGCCTTGGCTTCAGCCCAGGCGCGCGTGGAGCGAACGCGGATGCTGGCGATCCCGATGCCGACGACCGGCCTGCCGACGGGACGGGCGGTGCTGACGTTGGAACAGGCGGGCTGGGCGACAGCTGAGGGGCGGGCGATCGTCGGGCCGATTGAGTTGAAGCTGGTCGGGCCGGAACGGGTCGCGATCACGGGGCCGAACGGCGCGGGCAAGACGACCCTGTTGCGGCTGATCACCGGCGATCTGCAACCGACGACAGGGCGCGTCGAGCGGCCTGTGCGGGCGGCGCTGCTGGATCAGGAGGTCAAGATCCTGAGCCCGGACGAAACGCTGGTGGAGGCGTGGCGACGGTTGAACCCGAAAGGCTCGGTCAATGACGCACAGGCGGCGCTGGCGCGGTTCCTGTTTCGCAATACGGCGTCGCAGCGCCGGGTCGACGAACTTTCGGGCGGAGAGCGGCTGAGGGCGGGCCTGGCCTGCGTCATGACAGGCGCGACGCCGCCGCAGTTGCTGGTTCTGGACGAGCCGACGAACCACCTCGACCTGGACGCCATCGCGGCGGTCGAAGAGGCGCTGAACGCCTATGACGGCGCCTTGATCGTGGTGAGCCACGACGTGGATTTTTTAGCGGCGCTGAAGATCACGCGCACGATCGAGCTCTGAGATCGTTCAGCCCCAGGCCTCGACGGCGCCCTTGCGACGGACCATCGACGGGCTGGAAAGCTGGGTGCGCGGCTCGGCTTCGGCGCGGCCGAACAGCCAGCCTTGGCCGTATTCGACGCCCGCCGCCTTAAGTTCGGATGCGACGCCGTCGGTCTCGATCATCTCGGCGATAGTTTCCAGCCTCATCGAACGGCACATTTCGACGATGCTGTGCAGCATGGCCTTGGAGCGTTGGTCGGTCTGGATATCGCGAACGATGGCCCCGTCGATCTTGACAGAGTCCACGGACAGTTTGCGCAGATAGTCGAAGGCGGCGGCTCCCGCACCGAAATCGTCGATGCAGACCTTAATGCCGGCTTCGCGCAGGGCGGCCAGGCGACGGTCGGCGGCTTCGATGTCTGCGACGGCGGAGGTTTCGGTCACCTCGACCATCAGGCGACGGCGTTCTTCGGGCGCGCCGGCGGTCATGCGCAGCAACTGCTCGACATAGGTATCGTCGCCCAACGAGGCGCCCGAGACGTTGATCGCCATCTTCAGCAGGCCTGCACCGGGCTGGCGCATCCGCTTCAGCACCTTTTCCGCCACGGCGAGATCGAACGACTCGATCATGTCCAGCTCCTCGGCCATGCGAATGGCTTCGGCGGGACCGCTGTTGCCGCTGAATCGGGTCAGGGCCTCGAAGTGATGGACCGCTCGGGAATCCAAATGGACGATGGGCTGATAGTGGACCTGGAACTCGCGCGACTTGACTAGGCTGCGGAAGGTCTCGGCGTCGCGGAAGGTGCGCTTCAGCGAGTCTGCGAAGGCGATCTGCGGATTGGCGAGGCCGTCGCCCCTCAGGCAGCCTTCGATGGCGAACCGCATGGCGCGCAGCACGCACAGGGAATCCGATCCGGGCGGGACGGGCGAGCTGAACGCCTCCGCACCCAGCGACAGGCCTTCGGCCCGACCGGCCTCCACGATTTCGGCGGCGATGTCACGACGGTCGTTGGCGGGGCGGAGAAGGGCATAGCGGACGCCCGTGACCTGCGACGCGCTCGATCCCTCGACGGCGGCGGACTGAAGCGTGGCCTCGATGCGGCGGTTCAGACGATCGGCGGCTTCGCCGGTGACATTCTCCAACCCCGTGATGTCGAGGAAGGACAGGGCCAGGTCGGGATTGGACTCCAGCACGCGCCCGGCGTCGGCCAGGAAATCTTCCGGTTCCAGAAGCGGCCGTGTGTCCAGATCCTCCAGCGCGAAGGCCGGGCCTTCGTAGGAGATGGCGCAGGAGACGGCCGGCGCCATCTGCGGCAGAACGAAGGCGCGGAACGAGGCGCGGCGCACGCGGTCGGGACCGGCCGCCACAAGGATCGACGTGGCCGGAATACGCACGCCAGGCTTCATGCCTTGCAGGGCGGTCAGGGTGGAGGCGCCGTCGTGCAGCAGATCGAGCAGGGGACGGCCGGTCCAGGTTGCGCCTGCGTCCTCGCCGGCCACAGCGCCCGCGCCGATCGCAAAGGCGACCACGCCTTTCGGATCCACCTCCACCAGCGTGTCGGCGGAAGCGAAGGCCAGGCCTAGGAGGCGGGTGGTCAGCGTCATGAGGCCATGCTGGCACACAGTCGCTTAAAAAATAGGCAATGACCCTTAGGACGCGAACCGTGATCTGCGAACGGCTAAGGGCCGTCCCGTTCAGGCCATGCGGTTCAGGCCATTCGATTCAGGGCGACAGCGCGTCCGTCGCCCAGCGAGGCGCGGCCGTCGGCGGCATAGGCGGAGGCGGGTGTGCGAGCAGCGGTGACTTCCGCCGCGATGGCGCGGACCAGACCCTCGGAAATCTGACGCGCGGCGTCGACGGCGCGGCTGTGTCGCGTCAGGGCCGCGTCGAACTCACGCGTGACGTCGATCAGGGTCTTTCGATCTTCGAGCGGAGCGCCGCTCAGCAGCGCCGGATTGGCCTTCACATGGGCGGAATCGCGACGGTAGAGATTGGCCATCTCCTGCGTTTCCGACAGACCGGCCGCCACATCCTGAGGACGGCCATCGGCGAAAGCGGCTGTTTCGGCCTTCAGTCGCCCGGTGAGACGCAAGGTCAAGGTTGTCAACTGACGAACCCGCGCCTGGGCCAGTTCGGTGTCGCTCATTGCCGGCCCTCCTGCATCTTCAGCATTTCGGCCATGACGGTGTTGCTCAGGCCGATGCCGCCGGCCTTCACCGTAGACTTGGCCATTTCGTCCAGCATGAAGCTGCGCCATGTCGCCTCGCCCTGGCCGCCGCCGAACAGGCCGTCGGTCGACAGGCCTTCGAACATCGGCTTCAGCATTTGCGAGATGAAGGTGGCCTCGAAGGCCTTGGCGGTTTCCGCGATCTTGTCTCGGTTAGCCGCCGTGGGCGCGGCCGCGGCGGGGCGTAGCAGATCGGCGGAGACGGTCAGGTCGGTCATGCTCACATCACCTCGATGTCGGCCTGCAGGGCGCCGGCGGCCTTGATGGCCTGCAGGATGCTGATCATGTCGCGCGGGCTGACGCCCAGGGCGTTCAGGCCGTTGACCAGGGTGGACAGGTTGGCGCCACCGCCGACCAGTCGCATCTGGGTGCCCAGATCCTCTTCGACGTTCACTTGGCTCGAGGGCACGACGGCGGTCTGGCCCCGGCTGAACGGCGCCGGCTGACTGACCTGCGGCTGCTCGTCCACCGATATGGTCAGATTGCCCTGAGCGATGGCGACGCGAGAGATGCGCACGGCGTCGCCCATGACGATGACGCCGTTGACCTCGTCGATGATGACCTTGGCGGGCGTATCGACGCTGACGGCCAGGTTCTCGATCCGGCTGATGAAGCCCGCCATGCCCAGTTCGCCGGGCGCGCGCAGGGACACGACCGTGCCGTTCTCGGCCAGGGCCGACCCCGGATAGGCGGCGTTGACGACGGCGGCGACGCGCTGGGCGGTGGTGAAGTCGGGGTTACGCAGGTTCAGGCGCACCTCGTTCATATTGGCCATCTGGAAGCCGGTCTCGCGCTCGACCAGGGCGCCCGAGGCGATGCGGCCTGCGGTCGGCACGCCGCGCGTCACCGACGACCCCGACCCGCCCGACGCCGAGACGGCGCCGGTCTGGACCGAGCCTTGCGCCACCGCATAGACCTGACCGTCCGCGCCTTGCAGGCTGGTGACGACCAGCGAACCGCCCAGCAGGCTCTTGGCGTCGCACATGGAGGCCACCGACACGTCGATGCGCGAGCCGGGCGTGGCGAAGGCCGGCAGGTCGGCCGTGACCATGACGGCGGCCATATTCTTGGTGTTGGCGTTGGCCCCGCGAATATTGACGCCCAGCCGCTCGGTCATGCCTTCCAGCGACTGGCGGGTGAAGGGGCAGTTGCGCAGGCTGTCGCCTGTCCCGTTCAGCCCCATGACCATGCCGTAGCCGACCAACTGGTTTCCGCGCACGCCCTCGACGGCGGCGATGTCCTTGATGCGCGACTGCGACTGGGCCAGCGCCGAGGTCGCGCCGCCGGCGACGACGAGCGTCGCGGCGACGGAGGCGATCAGGCGGGCAAGCAGATTTTGCATCGGTCAGGCGTCCACGCAATGTTACGACCCCGTCTGTGCGAAGATCGTGCCGCAGAATTAACGACGTGAATTCAATGTCGGTCGGCCTTTGACGGTCAGAGAAGCGGCAGGATTTGCCGGGGCGTTAACCAAACAGTCATCGCCGGCCGTCATCCATGGTTTCATGACGCGGAGCACCTGCACATGAAGGTTGTCGGCCCCAACGGCGTCAGCACGCCTGCCAGCACACGTCCGACGCGATCCACCAGCGGCTTTTCGCTGGGGCAGACTGCGGCTGCGTCCGCGCCCGCCGCAACGACTGCCAGCGCAGCGACGGGCGGGGTCTCTGACGTCTCGGCCCTGATGGCCCTTCAAGGGGTCGAGGGGCCGCTGGAAAAGCGGCGTCGCGCGATCCGGCGCGGCAGCGGTCTTTTGGATCGCCTTGACGAAATCAAGCTGGCCCTGCTGAGCGGCGACGCCGACGAGGGGGCTCTGGATCGACTGGCGCGGAGCCTGCGCGAGGAGCGCGCCGATGACGACGACAAGGACTTGGGCGCCCTGCTGGATCAGATCGACCTGCGCGCATCGGTCGAACTGGCGAAGGCGGAAATGCGCCGCAACCGCCCCTGATACGAAATAATCGTCTGACATCAGGCGGCTAAGCTTTGACAGTGAGTGACTTTTGCCACTGTCGGGCTGTTAGTCGCCCTATTTTCATCACGGAATCGAGAACCGCGTTGCCGCGACTCGACGGGCTGATTATACGGCCCTCTACGCCACAGGGGGGCGTGTTAGAGAGCGTGAGATCGATGAGCGCCTTGGCGTCCGTTGTGTCCGACGAAACCGGCCCGTATCGGCCGTCTGACAGCGAGCCGTTCATGAACGAACGGCAGCAAGCCTATTTCAAGAAGAAGCTGCTGGCCTGGAAGGATGAGATCCTTCGCGAGTCCAAGGGCACGGTTGTCAATCTGAAGGCCGAGACCGAAAACCATCCCGATCTGGTGGACCGGGCGTCTTCGGAATCCGATCGCGCGCTGGAGTTGCGCACCCGCGACCGCCAACGCAAGTTGATCTCCAAGATCGACGACGCGCTGCGCCGGATCGAGGACGGCTCCTACGGCTACTGCGAGGACACGGGTGAACCCATCAGCCTGGGTCGTCTGGAAGCCCGTCCGACGGCGACCCTGTCGGTCGAAGCCCAGGAACGCCACGAACGGCGCGAACGCGTTCACCGCGACGACTGAGGTTTAAGCCTTACGCGCCTTGACTTCGCCGGGTTGCGGGGCGACCTAGCCGCCTCGCTTTCGAGGTCGTCTATCCATGTCCGTCAAGGTTCGTTTCGCCCCGTCGCCCACGGGTAAGCTGCACGTCGGCAATGTCCGCACCGCCTTGGTGAATTGGATGTTCGCAAAGGGGCAGGGCGGATCGTTCGTCCTGCGCATCGACGATACCGACCTGGCGCGCTCCACGCCCGAGTTCGAACAGGGGATCGAAGACGACCTGACCTGGCTGGGGATGCCGTGGGACGAGCGTTATAATCAGTCAAAACGGTTCGATCGCTACGAAGAAGCGGCCGCCAGACTGAAGGCGTCCGGGCGGCTTTATCCCGCCTATGAGACCGCCGACGAGCTGGACCGTCGTCGCAAGGTGCAACTGTCGCGCGGCCTGCCGCCGATCTATGACCGCGCGGCGCTGGAACTGACCGAAGAGCAGAAGGCTGCTTACGAGGCCGAAGGGCGTCGTCCCCATTGGCGCTTCAAACTGGACGGCAAGCGCGTGGCCTGGGAAGATCTGGCGCGCGGTCATGCGGAGGTGGACACCGCCTCGATGTCGGACCCGGTGCTGATCCGCGAGGACGGCCTGTTCCTCTACACCCTGCCGTCGGTGGTCGACGACATCGACATGGCGATCACCCACATCATCCGTGGCGAGGATCACGTCACCAACACCGGGGCGCAGATCGAAATCTTCGAAGCGCTGGGCGCGACGGTTCCGGGCTTTGCACACATGCCATTGCTGGTCGGCGCCGACGGCGCGGCCCTGTCCAAGCGTCTGGGATCGCTGTCGATCAGCGACATGCGCGACCAAGGCTATGAGCCGATCGCAATCACCAGCCACCTCGGCCGGATCGGGACCTCCGATCCGCTGGAAGTCGGCGCCTCGGTCGAGGCTCTGGGTCAGAGCTTCGCCTTCTCCAAGATGGGCCGTTCGCCGGCGCGCTACGATACGGCGGATTTGGACCGGCTGAACGCCCAGGCGCTGCACGTCATGGACTATGCGACGGCGCAGCCGCGTCTTCAGGCTCTCGGCGCCGATCTGGGCGAAGCCTTCTGGAATACGGTGCGGGGCAATCTGACGAAGTTCGCCGACGTTGCGGACATGGCGCAGATCGTCCGTGGTCCGATCCAACCTGTTATCGAAGATGCGACCTTCATCGAAACGGCGCTGCGTCTGCTGCCGGAAGTGATCGACGAGAACGCCTGGTCGGCGTGGACCTCGGCCGTCAAGGCCGAGACGGGCGCGAAGGGCAAGGCGCTGTTCATGCCGCTGCGTCTGGCGCTGACGGGGCAGCAGCACGGGCCGGACATGGCGGCCATGGCGCCGCTGATCGGTCGCGAAACCATCCAGCGGCGTCTGAGAGGCGAGGCGGCCTAAGCCGCCTTACGCAGTCTAGGCGTTGCAGACAGCCAGTTCGTCGGCGCTCAGGGCGACGCCCTTGTACGAGAAGGCGGTCACGGGACCGAACTTCTGAACCACGCGACGGCAGGCGCGCGTCGCGGGCTGTTCCGTGCCGCCAGCGGCGGTGCAGGTCGCGCCTTCGCAGGACCAACGTGCGCCGTCGATGATGGTGGCGCGTGCGGGCGCCTTGGCGGCGTCGGCCAGCGTCAGGCTGGTGGCGGCGGGGGCTTGGGCGACCGCAGGGGCGGCGGCGAACAGGGCGGCGGCGATCAGCAGAGCGCGCATTGAAAACTCTCCGAAATGAAGAACGGCGTCATGCCGCTGCGCTCCCTTGTCAGTTTTCGATAAAAACTGTCAAGATGCGCGCAGCGGATTATGAGCGATGATCACTTATCGATGATCATGTTTCAATTGCGGCGCATCGCCGCCGGCCTGAACCTGCGCCATCGCCTCTTCGACGGTTTCGGCGACGGTCCAGGCGTCCAGGAACGACGGCGGCGTCATTCCTTCTGCGACGCTGTGCTTCATCAGGTCGAAGAAGCCGTTCCAGAAGCCGTTCAGATTCAAAAAAACGACCGGCTTGTGGTGCAGGTCCAGCCGCTTCCAGGACAGCAACTCCACGACCTCTTCCAAGGTGCCGATGCCGCCGGGCGCGACCACGAAGGCGTCGGACTGGTCGTACATCAGTTGTTTGCGTTCGTGCATCGAAGTGACGACGACGGTCTCGACCTCGTCGAACAGCCGTTCGCGGCTGCGCAGGAAGGCCGGCATGATGCCGACGACCCGGCCGCCCGCCTCGTGCGCGCCGCGCGCGGAGGCTCCCATCAGACCCACGCCGCCGCCGCCATAGACCAGCCGCCAGCCGGCCTCTGCCGCGACCTTGCCGAAGGCGTAGGCCGCCTCGGTATAGGTGGGATCGGCGGTCTCGGAGGCGCCGCAGAACAGGCAGACGGAAGAGCCGTCGAACGGCAGGAACGAAACGGGGGGCAGGGACATGGAGCCTCGAAGAAAACGAATAGGCGGCCTGGCCATGGCCAAACCGACGGCGCTCAAGCTAACACAGGCTCAAGCCGCTGGGTCGCCAGTCCTATATCGTAGAGGCGCAGGATGAAACGTCGGATGATGGTCGCGTGTGTCGCGGTCCTGGCTGCCGCAGCCTGCTCCGATCAGCAGGGCGGAGTGGCGGGGCCGACGGGGGCCGACGAGGCCTCGCCCTGGGTTCGCCCGCCCCAGATCGATGGCGTGACGCGCGACGGCGGCGTCCTGGTGCTGCGCGGCGGGGCGGGGCCCAATGCGCGCGTCGTGCTGCGTGCGCCGGACGCTGCGGCCGTGGCGACGACGGCGGACGGCGCGGGGCGATTCGAACTGCGACTGCCGCCATTGAGCGGCGATGTGCGCTTTACGCCCGAGGTGCAGGTGGGTGAGGACGCCGCTGTCTCGCCCGAGACCCTGGTGGTGATCCAGGGCGGGGCCGGTCCCGTCGTCCTGATTGCCGCAGGTCAGCCAACGGTTCGCCTCGATGGCGGTGATGGGCTGGATGCAGTGGATTCGGACGGCGCTACTTTGATGGCGTCTGGTCGAACAAATGGGGCGGCTCCCTCGGTCAATATCAACGGCGCAGATATGTCGCCGACGGCGATCGGGCGCGGCCGCTGGCGGGCGGTCATCGGACAGTCGGGGCCGGCGACGATCACGGTGAATGGCAAGCGCTTCGACTATCCGGGCGCGGGCGCGGCCGAGAGCTTCGTCGTCGAACGGGCGGGGGCGGGCTGGCGGATCACTTGGCCTGTCGATCCAGCGGGGCGACAGACGGCCTGGCTGCCGGACTGAAGGCGTTTAACGATCTGGAAACCATTTCGGTTAAGGAATGGGTCGTCCTCAGGGACACCATCACCGAACCTGCTTGCAGCCCGGCGCCCCCGCCGGGCTTCTTTTTTCGCCCGTCGATCAGCCCTTTCCCGGCGTGTCTTCGGTGCCCTCGGTGCGATCGCGGAACAGGGCGGCGCGGGCGAGTAGGATAAGGGTGACCGGCGTCGTGACCGTCAGGAAAAGGCCGATCAGGATTTCGCGGGGCATGAAACGCCGCTCGACGGTCGTGAACCAGACGATCGAAGCCAGCAGCACCAGCGCCATGCCCAGCGTGGCCCCAAGCGTCGGGGCGTGGACGCGCTCATAGAAGGTCTTCAGCCGAACCAGCCCAACCGCGCCCAGTAGCGAAAGGGCTGAGCCGATGACGGCCAGGGCGACGACTATGATGGCAGCCCATGCGGGGACGTCAGCTTGGGTCATTCAATCACCTCGCCGCGCATCAGGAACTTGGCCAGGGCCACGGTGGCGGCGAAGCCCAACATGCCGATCACAAGGGCGGCCTCGAAATAAAGCTGGCTGTTGGTGCGGATGCCGAACACCACCACCAGCAGCATGCCGTTCAGATAAAGGGTGTCCATGCCCAGGACGCGATCCTGGGCGCGCGGACCGTGAATCATCCGCCATGCCGCCAGGCCCATGGCGCAGATCAGCATCAGTTGGGCCAGACCCAGGCCCCAGGTCAACACCGCCGCCGTCATTCGAAAATCTCCATCAGCCGGCGTTCGTAGCGATCCTTGATCAGCCGCACCCAGGTCTCTTCGTCCACCAGATCCAGCACGTGCAGCAGCAGACGGCCGGTGGCGGCTTCATACTCGACCCACAGGGTGCCGGGCGTCGAGGTGATGATTATGGCCAGGACCGCCAGGCCATACCGGTCGCGCAGGTCCAGCGGAATATGGATGAAGCCGGATGTGCGCTCATGCCGTCGCCGCCCCAGAATGATGTGCGACACCGCCCAGTTGGAGCGCACGATGTCGCCGACGACGTCGATGGCGAGGCGCACTATGGCCATCGGTGACTTCACCCGCACGCGATCAACGCCCAACGCCAGCATGATGATCGGCGCCAGCAGGGCCAGCAGCACCGCGAGCGCCAGGGACGGCGGCGCGACCGAGGCGCTGAGCAGAATCGAGGCGACGAACAGGCCTAGTGAAAGGATGGGGTAGGGGAGGATCCGTCTCATCGCCCGCCCCCGCCCAGCACCGCGTGGATGTAGCCTTGCGGTTCAGCCAGCCAGGCCGCGGTGTGGTCGGTGTAGATCAACGCGGGGCCAGCGAAGATGGCCAGAAACACGCAGGCGCCGAGCAGGGCTGCGACCGCCGTCAGCTCGGCCGCACCCACGACGAACGCCGGCGCATCCTCGTCGCGCGTCCAGATCGCGCCGACACCGAGACGCGTCAAGCCGATCAAGGCGCCGAGGCTGGACACGGAAAGCACGGAGACCAACGTCCAGGCCGCCGCATCGCCAACGCCGACCAAGGCGCTGATCATAGACAGTTTTCCGACGAAGCCGGCCAAGGGCGGCAGACCGGCGACCATCAGGGTGCAGATCAGAAAGGCCCCGCCCAGGGCCGCGACGGCCGCCGGAATGACCAGGCCTGGCTCATTGCGCTCTTCGTCGTCGAACGGATCACGATACTCGTCATCGAAAACAGCGCGCGCCTCGCCGACGTCGGTCTCGCGTCCGCGCTGGAGGATCTCAGCCAGCAAGAACAGGGCTGCGCAGGCCAGGGTGGAGCCGATCAAGTAAAAGAGCGCGCCGCTGAGGGTCGCCGCATCGCCGACGCCCAGGCTGGCCAGAACGGTGCCAGACGAGATCATCACGCCGAACCCGGCGGCGCGCGACAGATCGCGAGAGGCGATCAGGCCGAATGTGCCGAACGCTATGGTCGCCAGTCCGCCGACGAACAGCCAGGTCAGGCCAAATCCGGCGGAGGCGCCCGCGTCGGCGCCGAACAGCAGCAGACTGAGGCGGATGACGACATAGACCCCGACCTTGGACAGGATGGCGAAGACCGCTGCCGCCGGCGCGGTGGCCGCCGAATAGGTCGGCGTCAGCCAGAAGCCCAAAGGCCACATGGCGCACTTGATCAGGAAGGCCGTGCCGAGCACCGCCGCTCCGATATGAAACAGTCCCAGGTCATCCGCTGAGACGGTCGCAACCCGTGTCGCAACATCCGCCATGTTCAGCGTGCCGGTCACCCCGTAGATCAGGCTGACGCCGATCAGGAACAGCAAGGACGCGGTCAGATTGACGGCGATATAGATCACGCCCGCCCGCACCCGCGCCTCGCCCGACCCATGCAGGGCCAGTCCGTATGAGGCGGCCAGCATAATTTCGAAAAAGACGAACAGGTTGAACAGGTCGCCGGTCAGCAGGGCGCCGTTCACGCCCATGATCAGTAGCAGGAACAGGGCGTGGAAGCGCGGTCCCGCCCGGTCCCATCGCGCCAGGGCGAAGATCAGGGCGCATCCGCCCAGAACGCTGGTCAGCGCCACCATCATCGTCGACAGCCGGTCGGCCACCAGGACAATGCCGTAGGGCGCAGCCCACGATCCGAGGCGATAGACGCGGGCAGTATCGCCGCCGCCCACGGCGCCGTTTGCGCTCTCGTGCAGCAGAACCAGGGCCATGACCAGGATGGCGGCCATTGCGCTCAAGCTGAGCGCCGCCTTCAGCGTTCGACGACGCTCGTCCAGCAGCAGCATGGCGGCGGCGATGATCATCGGCAGGACGATGGGGCCGATGATCAGATGGGCGTCCCAGTCGATCATGCGTCCGGCTCCTTGCCATCGACATGGTCGCTGCCGGTGATGCCGCGCGCCGCCAAAATGACGACCAGGAACAGCGCCGTCAGGGCGAAGCTGATGACGATCGCGGTGAGGACTAGCGCCTGCGGCGTCGGGTCGGTGTAGCGCGCGGGATCGGAGACCTCGCCCGCCAGCACGGGCGGCGCGCCCGACCTCAGCCGCCCCATCGCGAAGATGAAGATGTTGACCGCATAGGACAGCAACGACAGCCCCATGATCACCTGGAAGGTGCGCGGGCGCAGCAGCAGCCAGACCCCCGAGGCCGACAACACGCCGATGGCGAGCGCGAGAACCAGCTCCATCATGACGGCTCTCCTTCTTCGGCGTCTCTTTGCTTGGGTTTGCGCAGCGACTGGTGCGCCAGGGCGACGAGGGTCAGGACCGTGGCGCCGACGACCAGAACGACCACGCCCAGGTCGAACAGCACGGCGCTGGCCAGGGGCACGCGGCCCAGGATCGGCAGGTCGGCATACTGGAACCAGGAGGTCAGGAAGGGATAGCCGAACAGCCACGATCCGATCCCGCTGAGGGCGGCGATCACCAGGCCGACTCCGATCCAGACGATGGGCCGGATCGCCAGCCGCTCTTCGACCCAGCGGGCGCCCGATGCCATATATTGCAGGACGAAGGCGATCGACAGGGCGACGCCCGCCGCGAAACCCCCGCCCGGCAGGTCATGCCCGCGCAGGAACAGGTGAACGGCGAGCAAGATGATGAAGGGGAAGATCCAGCGCATCACCACGCGAGGGATCAGCATGGTCTCCTTCAGCGTGTCGCCCTCCGATCGCGTCTCATGATTGCGGTCGGAGGCGTCCTGCACGCTCTGCTGACTGGGATTGGACAGGGTATCGTCGGCGGGACGGAAGCGGCGCAGCAGGGCGAAGATCGTCAGACCGACGATGCCCAGGACCGTGATCTCGCCGAAGGTGTCGAAGGCGCGGAAGTCGACCAGGATGACGTTGACGATGTTGCGCCCGCCCGCGTCCTTGTAGGCGTGCTCGACGAAGAAGCGCGAAATCCCCTCGATCGATGGACGCGTCATGACGGCGTAGGAAATGGCCGCCAGGGACGCGCCGACGGTGGCGGCGATGATCAGGTCGATACGGCGGCGGCGGCGAGACCGCTTTTCCATGGCCTGCGGCAGGCGAATGGTCTCCAGCCGTTTGGGCAGCCAGCGCAGACCTAGCAGCAGCAGGACGGTGGTCACGACCTCGACCAGCAACTGGGTCACGGCCAGATCCGGCGCCGACAGCCAGACGAAGGACAGGCAGCTGGCCAGACCTGCGCCGCCCATCAGAACCACGGCCGCCAGCCGGTGATACTTCGCCTGCCATGCCGCTGCGACTGCACAACTGGCGCCGACCAGCCAAAGACCTGTGAAGGCCCAGTTGGACGGGGTGAATGTCGGCATGATCGGGCGGATCACCAATCCCGCGCCGATCGCCGCCAGCCCGCCCGCCAGCAGGGCGACCAAGACGATGGCCCGCAGCTGTGGCTGTTGTCGTGTCGCGCCGAACAGGCGAACCATCGCCTCCGACCCCTTGAAAAGGCCGGTCATGGCTCGCTCGAACAACCAGCCGCCGTTCAGACGCTTCCAGCCCCACGGTCCGCCGCGCGGGTTGGCGTTGATGCGCTTGCCGAAGACGACGTAGAGGCCCACGCCGCCGGCGAGGGCTATAAGGCTCAGCACCAGCGGCAGGTTGAACCCGTGCCACAGAGCCAGGCTGTAATAGGGCAGGTCAAAGCCCAGCACCGAAACGGCGGCGCTCTTCAGGAATGGCCCCACCGTAACCGCCGGAAAGATGCCGACGACCAGGCACAGCGCGACCAGCACCTCGACGGGGCGACGCATCCAGGCGGGCGGCTCGTGCGGGATGCGATCCAGCTCTGTCGGCGCCGGGCCGAAGAAGGTCGCGTGGATGAAACGCAGGGAATACAGAACGCTGAAGGCGCTGGCCAAGGTGGCCAGGGCGGGCAGCAGCATGTTTAGGCCGTGCGTATGGGCGCTGGCCACCGCTTCGGCTAGGAACATTTCCTTTGACAGAAAGCCGTTCAACAGGGGCACGCCCGCCATCGCGGCTGCGGCCACCATGGCCAGGGTCGCCGTGAAGGGCATGAAGCGGAACAGACCGCTGAGCTTGCGCATATCTCGCGTGCCGGCCTCATGATCGATGATGCCGGCCGCCATGAAGAGCGACGCCTTGAAGGTGGCGTGGTTCACCGTATGGAAGATGGCCGCGATACAGGCTAGCGGACTGCCCAGTCCCAACAG
Source organism: Brevundimonas sp. SGAir0440 (assembly GCF_005484585.1). Taxonomy (NCBI): domain Bacteria; kingdom Pseudomonadati; phylum Pseudomonadota; class Alphaproteobacteria; order Caulobacterales; family Caulobacteraceae; genus Brevundimonas; species Brevundimonas sp. SGAir0440. Next base: position 1,488,677 of record NZ_CP039435.1, read on the forward strand.
CAGCACGATCAGACCCAGATGGCTGATCGTCGAATAGGCCAGCAGCCCTTTGAGATCATGCTGGAAGATGGCGCACCAAGCGCCGAGCAGCAGCGTCGCCAAGCCCATCCCACCGACGATCAGATACCAGCTCTCGGACCCGGCCAGGACGGGCCAGAAGCGGACCAGCAGGAAGACCCCAGCCTTCACCATGGTGGCGGAGTGCAGATAGGCGCTGACCGGCGTCGGCGCTGCCATGGCGCGGGGCAGCCAAAAGTGGAACGGAAACTGCGCGCTCTTGGTCATCGCGCCGAGCAGCAGCAGGATCAGCGCGGGCAGATACAGCGGGCTGGTCTGGATCGCCTCTCGCGACGCCAAGACGACATCGAGGTCATAGCTGCCGACGATCCGTCCGATCAGGATCATGCCGACCAGCAGGGCGATGCCGCCCGCGGCCGTCACCGTCAGCGCCATGCGCGACCCTTCGCGCGCGGCGGGGTTCTGGTGCCAATAGCCGATCAACAGGAAGGAAAAGAGGCTGGTTAGCTCCCAGAAGACCACCAGCTGGATCAGATTGCCCGACAGCACCACGCCCTGCATCGCGCCCATGAAGGCCAGCAGGAAGGAGAAGAACCGCGGGACCGGATCCTTCGGCGACATGTAGTAGCGGGCATAGAGCACCACCAAGGCGCCGATCCCCAGGATCAGAGCGCTGAACAGCCACGACAGTCCGTCCAGTCGCAGCACCAGACTGACGCCCAGCGACGGCAGCCACGGGATTTCATAGCGCAGCGTCTCCCCGTCCTGGAACATCGGCCATAGCGCGGCCAGACATCCCAGGCTGACCAAGGCCACGACCCAGGAAAGGATGGCGGCCGAGGTGCGTGCGTGACGCGGCAAGCCGGACGCGACGATGGCGCCAAGAAACGGCAAGACCAGGATGACGACAAGAAGGAAGCTGATGGACATCGAGGCGGGGCGTCTCTCCTGAATCGCTAGGGGGCGCTTTGCCAACGCTCAAGGTTGGCCAAGGTTCGCTTTGATCTACGGACAGTAGCCGGGTGCGTCAAAGCGACACCAGAGCGCAGACCGCCGGCGCCCAATGGCCCGATCGCCGTACGAAACAGATCAGATAGTGAGGAAAGTTTTCGACCTAACGCCTTGTCTGGCCTCAGTCTTTACCCCGAGTGGCTCCGCAGGTAGGATTCGAACCTACGACCAGCCGATTAACAGTCGGCTGCTCTACCACTGAGCTACTGCGGAACATCTGCTCGGGAGGCGGGCGTATAGCAGCGGCCGTTCCGATCTTGCAATGGGAAAACGAGCCAATCGAAACGATATTTATCGACGACCCCGACGACCCGCGTGTTGCGGCCTATCGCGATATCCGCGAGCGCGATCTGACGGGGCGTCAGGGGCTGTTCATAGCGGAAGGCGAGGTGGTGGTGCGTGGACTGGCGTCAAAGGCGTCGCGCTGCCGGCCTCTGTCGCTGCTGCTGTCGGAAAAGCGCGTTGCGGCTTTGGGCGACGTCATTACGTCTCTGCCGCCCGCGACGCCCGTCTATGTCGCAGGCCAGGCCGTGCTGGACCGGATCGCGGGTTTTGAACTGCACCGGGGCATTCTGGCCTTGGGCAAAAAGCCCGAGCCGCTGTCGATGGACGATGTGCTGGCGGATACCGCTCGGCAGGACGTGTTCGTCGTGGCCAGCGGGATCGGCAATCACGACAACATTGGCGGCCTATTCAGGAACGCCGCCGCCTTTGGCGCCAGGGCGGTGCTGCTTGATCCGACCTGCTGCGACCCCTTCTACCGCAAGGCGATTCGCGTTTCGGTCGGCGCGGCGCTGCGTACGCCGTTCGTCGTCGCCGGCGCGACAGACATTATCGAAGCCCTGCAGCAGGCCGGCGTCGAGGTCTTGGCGCTGACGCCATCGGCGACCGAACGGCTTTCGGACTACAGGCGCGCCGGACCGGTCGCTCTGATGCTGGGGTCGGAAGGGCCGGGGCTGCGCAGGGATTTGATCGACCGTTGCCGGCCGATCGGCATCGCAATGGCGGGCGGCTTCGATTCGTTGAATGTCGCGGCGACGAGTGCGGTTACGCTTCATCATCTGACGACGACGGCGCTTGCTCGATCCTGAAAACGCGAAGGCCGCCCCGAGGGGCGGCCTTCGTCCGTATCGTCGCGATGGAGGCCTGACCGGGAATCGAACCCGGGTGCAAGGATTTGCAGTCCTCTGCGTCACCACTCCGCCATCAGGCCGCTTTTGTCCCCGATTTCTCGGGGGCGGTCATCGCGAGGGGCGTTCGCTATCAGATCGGATTGTCCGCTGCAACGCACGGACCTATAAGCGCGCGAGATTTCCTCCCGGATTATCGTTGAAGGCTGCCTACAGATGGATTTCACCGCAGAGCGCAAGGCCATGGTCGACTCGCAGGTGCGGGTGAACGACGTGACGGATCGCGCGATTCACCTGGCCATGATGGCCGTGCCGCGTGAAAAGTACTGCGCGCCCGACCGCGCCTTCGCCGCCTATTCCGAAGAAGCGGTGATGATCGCGGGCGAGCGCCGCCTGATGCCGGCGCGCGACGTCGCCAAGCTGCTGCAAGCGGCCGATGCGCGCGAGGGCGAGAAGGCCCTGGCCATCGCCGCGCCCTACGCCGCCGCCCTGCTGGCCCGTATGGGCGTCAGCGTCACGGCTCAGGAATCGGACGACGCCGTGTTCGCCGTGGTTGGCGAGGCCTTATCGGACGCGGGCGTGGCGACCGTCGTCGCGCCGCTGGTTCAGCCGACCGGCGAAGGATGGGATCTGATCATTTCCGAAGGCGGCGTCGAGACCCTGCCCGAATCGTGGGGCGCGGCCCTGCGTCCCGGCGGCCGGATCGTCGTGGTCGAACGCCGCGGCGCCATCGGCAAGGCGGCCCTGTATGTTCAGACGCGCGAAGGCCTGTCGCGCCGCGAACTGTTCGATTCGTCGCCTGCTGTCCTTGCCGAGCTGACGCCGGCCCCCACTTTCGCGCTGTAAGATCAAAGAGACGCGCGGTTGCGACGGAAATCCCGTTCGCAACCGTGAAGAAAACTTAACTGGCGTGTGGTTCGGTCAGGCCGCAGTTACGCTTGAGAAAACATTCGGGCGTTCTTTGGAGCGTCACGCAAGGACGGACAATGTTGAAACGCTCGCGTGTGCTGGCTTCGGCCGCTGTGGTCGCCGTGATGACCGGTCTGGGCGCACCGGCCTGGGCCGAGACGCTGCAGGACGCCATCGCCCTGGCCTATCGGACCAATCCCAACCTGCTGGCCCAGCGCGCCAACCAGCGTGCGCTGGACGAGACGGTGGTTCAGGCGCGGTCGGGCCTGCGCCCGACCATCGGCGCTTCGGCAGGCGTGGACTACACCCGCAGCGACTTCCCCGCCGTGACCCAGTTCGTCGACACGAACGGCGACGGCATACCCGACACCCAGGTCACGACCTCGTCGTCCGAAACCGAAGGCGCCAATGTCGGCGTCAGCGTCAGCCAGAACGTCTGGACCGCCGGCCGCACCTCGCGCGCCATCGACCAGGCCCGCGCCAGCGTCCTGGCCGGCCGTGAGAACCTGCGCGAGATCGAGCAGTCGGTCATGCTGTCGGTGATCCAGGCCTATGTGAACGTCACCCGCGACATGGAAATCCTGCGTATCCGTCAGGAGAACCTGACGGTGCTGCAACGCCAGCTGGAAGAAACCAGCGCCCGATTCGAGGTCGGTGAGATCACCCGCACCGACGTGGCTCAGGCCGAAGCTTCGCAGGCGCAGTCCGAAGCCGATCTCGCGAACGCCCAGGCCCAGTTGTCCACGTCGCGCGCCGCCTATGCCGCCGTCGTCGGCCAATCGCCGGCCGACTTGGAAGCCGCGCCGGTCCTGCCAGAGGTTCCCAGCGACTTCGACGTCGCCATAGAGACGGCGTTGCAGCGCAATCCCGCTGTCCTGGCCGCGACCTATCAGTTGCAAAGCGCCGAGGCGGCCGTCGCCGCCGCCCGTTCGGAATATCTGCCGTCGGTGCGCGCCACCGCCTCTTATGGCGGTTCGACCAACGATCTGGGCGACCTGGGCGAACTGGCTGATCGTCGCAGCTTCACGGCCGGCGCCACCCTGTCCGTGCCGCTGTTCACCGGCGGTCTGAACCGCTCTCGCGTCGCCCAGGCCTTGGAGCGCGCCAACGCGGCCCAGATCGGCATCGAGGGCGAGCGCCGCACCGTGCTGCAGAACGTCAGCTCGGCCTACGCCCAGGTGCTATCGACCCGCGCCACGGTCGCGGCCGGCACCGAAGCGGTTCGCGCTGCATCGGTCGCGGCCGAAGGCGTGCGCCAGGAAGCCCAGGTCGGCCTGCGCACCACGCTGGACGTGCTGAACCAGGAATTGGCGCTGCGCAACGCCCAGACGGCGGTCGCCAGCGCTCGAGCCGCGGAATACGTCGCCCGCGCCTCGCTGCTGGCCGCCATGGGCCAGTTGGAAGGCCCGGCGCTGAACCCGACGATCGAGGCCTATGATCCCGCAACGAACTACGACCAGGTCAAGGGTCGCGGCGGCCTGCCGTGGGACGGCGTGATCGAGACGCTGGACCGCGTGGCCTCGCCGCCGATCGTGACCACGCCGGACACCGCCGACGCGCCGATCGACGCTCAGCTCAAGGGCGAGGTCGTGCGCACGGCGCCGCAGAACTGACCGCTTCGAATACGGACGGAAACCGCCCGTTGATTCCGACGGGCGAAGATGCGACGACAAGGCACAGGTTTCGAGCGATCCGTCGTTCGGCGCCCACCCCTTCTACCCAGGCCTCGCCCAAGGTTGCGCCATGACCGATCAGTCCGCCCAGGAACCGACCATGGAAGAGATTCTGGCGTCGATTCGCCGGATTATCTCTGAAGACGAGGCCCCGGCCGAGACGCCGGCCGCCGCTATGCCGGAAGCCGCGCCTGAGCCGGCGCCCGAGCCGCTGGCCGCCGAAACCATCTTCGCCGCCCCGGTCGAGCCGACGCCGGAACCCGCCGCCGTTGAAGACGATGTGCTGGAATTGACCGACCGCTATGAGGCGCCGGCCGAAACCATCGGCGATCTGGACGTGGTCGAACACTCGCCCGCGCCCTATCAGCCCGAGCCTGAACCCGCTTACGAATCGGCTCCCGAGCCGGCCCCGGCCTACGACACACTGGTCGGCGACAGCGCCGCCGCCAGCGCCGCGTCGGCCTTTGCAGGCCTGGCCGCCAGCTTCAAGAAGCCTGAGCCGGCTCCGTCGGCCTCGGGCGACCTGCCCTTCGTCAGCGGCAACACGGTCGAGGCCATGGTCGCCGAGATGCTGCGCCCGCTGTTGAAGGACTGGCTGGACAACAATCTGCCCGGCATCGTTCAGGCGGCGGTACAAAAGGAAGTCGAACGCATCGCGCGCAGCGCCTAGCCCTTCGCTTCAGCCCAGACTAATCCGAGGGGCGGCTCCTGAAGGGGCCGCCTTTCTGCATTTTCGATATGCTCATGTAGCGACGCGCCGCGCGCGGAGCGTTAGCAAAAAAGAATGACGATGCTTGAGAAGACCTTCGAACCCCAGGCCGCCGAGCCCCGCCTTTACGCCCAGTGGGAAGAGAGCGGCCTGTTCGCGCCCCGCACCGACGGCGCCGCCGAGGCCTATTCGATCGTCATTCCGCCGCCCAATGTGACCGGCAGCCTGCACATCGGCCATGCGCTGAACAACACGCTGCAGGACATCCTGGCGCGCTATCACCGCATGAAGGGCAAGGCGGTGCTGTGGCTGCCCGGCACGGACCACGCCGGCATTGCAACCCAGATGGTGGTCGAGCGTCAGCTGGCCGCCGCCGGCAATATCGGCCGTCGCGACATGGGCCGCGACGCCTTCATCGAAAAGATCTGGGAGTGGAAGGCCGAAAGCGGCGGGACCATCGTGCGTCAGCTGCGCCGTCTTGGCGCATCGTGCGACTGGTCGCGTGAGCGGTTCACTCTGGACGAGGGGCTGAACGCCGCCGTCCGCAAGGTCTTCGTGCAACTGCACAAGGAAGGCCTGATCTATCGCGACAAGCGGCTGGTGAACTGGGACCCGCATTTCCAGACCGCCATCTCGGACCTGGAGGTCGAGCAGCGCGAGGTGGACGGCGCCTACTGGCACTTCGCCTATCCGCTGGCCGACGGCGTGACCTACGAACACCCCATCGCCTTCGACGAGGAGGGCAAGGCGACCGAGTTCGAGACGCGCGACTTCATCGTCGTCGCCACGACCCGGCCCGAGACCATGCTGGGCGACACCGGCGTGGCGGTGCATCCGGATGACGGGCGGTATGCCGGCCTGGTCGGCAAGTTCGTCACCCTGCCGATCACCGGCCGTCGCATCCCCATCGTCGCCGACGACTATGCCGATCCGACGAAGGGTTCGGGCGCGGTGAAGATCACGCCGGCGCATGATTTCAACGACTTCGGCGTGGGCAAGCGGGCGGGCCTGCCGTCGCTGAATATCCTCGACGCTTTCGGACGCATCACCGACGTCGATACGCCCGACGTGCCCGCGGACTACGTCGGGCAAGATCGCTTCGCCGCGCGCAAGGCCATCGTCGCCCGCGCCGAGGAAGAGGGCTGGCTGCGCGAGATCGAGAAGACCAAACACGTCGTCCCGCACGGCGACCGCTCCGGTGTGGTCATCGAGCCGTGGCTGACGGACCAGTGGTACGTCGACGCCAAGGTCCTGGCCCAACCCGCGCTGAAGGCTGTGGAGCAGGGCGATACGGTGTTTGAGCCCAAGTCGTACGAGAAGATCTATTTCGAATGGCTGCGCAACATCGAGCCCTGGTGCATCTCGCGCCAGCTGTGGTGGGGGCACCGTATCCCGGCCTGGTATGGCCCGAACGGCGAAATCTATGTCGCCGAGACGGAAGAGGACGCCCGCGAACAGGCGATGGCGGACTACGATTCCGAGGTCGCCCTGACCCAGGACGAGGATGTTCTCGACACCTGGTTTTCCTCGGCCCTGTGGCCGTTCTCGACCATGGGCTGGCCCGAGAAGACCGAGGATCTGGAGCGGTTCTATCCGACCAGCGACCTGGTCACGGCGGCGGACATCATCTTCTTCTGGGTCGCCCGGATGATGATGATGGGCCAGCACTTCATGGGCGAGGTCCCGTTCAAGCGCGTCATCATCAATGGCCTCGTCCGCGACGAGAAGGGCCAGAAGATGAGCAAATCCAAGGGGAACGTCATCGACCCCTTGGGCATCATCGACGAACTGGGCGCCGATCCGTTGCGCTTCACCATGGCCATCCTGTCCGGCACGCGCGACATCAAACTGTCGAAGCAACGGATCGAGGGTTACCGCAACTTCGGCACCAAGCTGTGGAACGCCGCGCGCTTCAGCCAAATGAACGAGGCGCGCCGCGTCGATGGCTTCGATCCCGCGAGCGTCGACCAGACGATCAACCGCTGGATCCGAGGCGAGGTGACCAAGGCCGAACGCGCGGTGTCGCAAGCTATCGAAGGCGGACGCTTCGACGATGCGGCGGGCGCTTTGTATCGCTTCGTCTGGAACGTCTTCTGCGACTGGTATCTGGAACTGGCCAAACCGGTGTTCCAAGGCGCCGATGAAGCCGCAAAAGCCGAGACGCGGGCGATGACCGCCTGGACGCTGGACCAGGCGCTTAAGCTTCTGCATCCGGTCATGCCCTTCATCACCGAGGAACTGTGGGCCGAACTGGGCAAGGAGGGCCCGGCTCGCGACGGCTTGCTGATTGGGGCCGAGTGGCCGGTTCTGCCGGACGCCTTCATCGACGCCTCGGCCGAAGCCGAGATCGGCTGGCTGGTCGATCTGGTCGGCGAGATTCGCGGTCTGCGCGCCGAAATGAACGTGCCGCCGTCGGCCAAGCTGCCGCTGGCCTTTGTCGCGCCCGACGCCGTGACGGCCGAGCGGATCGCGCGGCACCGCGATCTAATCCTGACCCTGGGCCGGGTGTCGGAGGTCGGCTCGGCGGACGCGGCGCCGGCAGGGGCCGTGACCTTCGTGTCTGGTGGCTCGACCATCGCCTTGTCCTTGGCGGGCATCATCGATCTGACCGTCGAACGGGCCCGTCTGGAGAAGGAAATCGCCGCCTTCGACAGCGACATTGGCCATGTGAACAAGAAGCTGGGCAACCCCAACTTCGTGTCCCGCGCCGCGCCGGAGGTCGTCGAAGAACAGCGCGCCAAACTGGCAGAGGCCGAGGCAGGCAAGGTCAAGCTACAGGCGGCGCTGGCGCGTCTGGCGTCGCTTTGACGCCCTGATGAAAGCAAGGCTGTGAAGACGCGGATTGATCAGCTTCTGGTCGCACGCGGCCTGTTCGACAGCCGCTCGCAAGCGCGCGCCGCGATCGAGGCGGGGCTGGTTCTGGCCGACGGCGTGATCGTGCGGAAGGCGTCCGAACCGTTTGCCGACGACATTGCGCTGGAGGCCCAACCCGCCCACCCGTGGGTCGGGCGCGGCGCGCTGAAGCTGGACCACGCCCTGACCCTGTGGCCTGTCCTCGTGGAGGGCAGGGTGGCGCTGGATGTCGGCGCATCGACCGGCGGCTTTACCGAGGTTTTGCTGACCCGCGGCGCGGCCAAGGTGTTCGCCGTCGACGTCGGCTTCGGCCAGATGCACGCACGGGTGTCGTCCGATCCCCGCGTGGTCAATCTGGAGCGCACCGATGCGCGCGACCTGACGCCAGATCTGATCCCGCAGCCGCCGTCGCTGGTCGTCTGCGACGCCAGTTTCATCAGCCTGATCAAGGTTCTCCCGGCCGCGCTCGATCTGGCGACGCCTGGCGCGGATCTGGTTACCTTGGTGAAGCCGCAGTTCGAGGCCGATGGCCCGGGCGGCGGCAAGAAGGGCGTGATCAAGGATGCAGCGGCGCATGCGGCCGCCGTGGAGCGCGTACGCGACTGGCTGGAAGCGCTGGGTTGGACGGTTCAGGCGGTAACCGAAAGCCCGATCACCGGCGGCGACGGCAATGTCGAGTTCCTGCTCTGGGCGAAGAAGCCGGGCTGACCAAGCCCGATACCCAAGACCGATAGCTCAAAGGCCAGGCTCAGGTAGGCCAACGGCCGATAGCCCCCACAAACAAAGAGAAACCGCCGGAGGATTTCTCCTCCGGCGGCTCCGTCACGTCGTCGATCGACAGGGGGGCTGAAAATTAATCGACAACGCGATAGCGGCCGTACTGGTCGGGGCAGGTGCGGACGTAGCGGGTGTCCGTGCGACCATCGGGCAGACGGATCTGGCTTTCAGCCAGACGGCATCCGTCTGAATTCTGATAGGATTCGACCGGGCGCGAACGGTCGTCGTAGTAGCCGCCACGGCTGTAGGCATAGTCGTCGCGACGATCGTAATCGTCGTAGCGATAGCCTTGGTCGCCGGCGTAGCGATCATCGTAATAGCCGTAGCTCGGTTGGCTGTAGCCTTGGGCGTAGTAGCCATTCGAGCCATAGCTGCTCTGATAGGTGCGGCAGGCGTCCGAGCTGGAACGACCGACCTGGGACCCGACGACAGCGCCGAGCACGCCGCCCAGGATGCTGCCTTCGGTGCGACGGCCGCGTGCGGCCAGTTGCGAGCCGATGACGGCGCCCGCGCCGCCGCCGATCACCGCGCCGGCGCCGGTGCGACCTTGGCGCTCACGCGCGCAAGGATCGTAATAGCGGCCGCTGTTGTAATCATACGAGCGGCTGTAGGCGCCGGTGCCGTAGTTCTGGCTGTAGCCGCTGCCGTAATAGTTCTGGGCCGACGCCGTAAGCGGGGCGGCCGTGACGCCGAACGCCAGGGCGGCGACGGCGGCGATCGATGTTTTCGTGAGACGCATTTTCCAACCCTCTGAGGACCGAACGGTTTCCGTCAAACGTTAACGGCAAAGCCTCGTGTCTCGTTGCACCAAGATTTACGACGGCGAAGCTGAACGGCGATTGATCGGTTCGTTCATCTTCGTTCATGTTCAGCCGGTCGCGCTACGACCCCGCGGCTTGAGCGAAAGGGGACGCCCGGCTAGAAGCCGGCCGATGGACATCTTCACCATCGACCGCGTCGGCGGCCAGGGCGACGGCGTCGCCCAGACGCCATCCGGCCCGGTGTTCGCCGGTCTGACCTTGCCCGGCGAAACGGTGCGCGGAGTCGTCGTGGACGGGCGGCTGGAAGAGGTCGAGATCGTCTCGCCCAGCCCCGACCGGATCGCACCGGTCTCGCCTCAATATGGCGACTGTGGCGGCTGCTCGCTCCAGCATTGGTCGCAGGGGCCGTATCTGGACTGGAAACGAGAACAGGTGCGTCTGGCCTTGGCGCGCGAGCGGATCGAGACCGAGATCGAGGCGACGGTCGCGACCCCGCCGGCCAGTCGTCGCCGTTTGGCGCTTCATGCCCGTCGCACCGCGGATGGACGGGTTGTGCTGGGTTTCAAGGCGCGCCGCTCCTGGCGTCTGGTCGAGGTGAAGGCCTGCCCGGTCGCCGATCCCCGGATCGTAGCGGCCATTCCGGCGCTGACCCAAGTCGCGGCCGCCTTTTTCGAACATCCGAAGTCCGCGCCGACCCTGCACGTCACCTGGACCCTGTCGGGGCTGGACGTCGATGTGACCGGGGTCGAACGCCGCTCGGGCGGCGGCTTGTCGGCTGACGCCCAGATGCAGGCCATTCAGGCCGCGAACCGGGCCGATCTGGCGCGCCTCAGCCTGGCGGGCGACACCCTGGTGATGGCGCGCCAGCCCAAGGTGGGGTTCGGTCCTGCGACCGTGTCCCTGCCGGCGGGTGGATTTCTTCAGGCCGTGCCTCAGGCCGAGGCGGCGATGGTCTCTCGCGCGCTGACGGCGGTGAAGGGCGCCAAGAAGATCGCCGATCTGTTCTGCGGTGCGGGGACCTTCACCTTCCCATTGGCCACGGTCGCGCCGGTGATCGCAGCCGACGCGTCAAAGCCCGGCATCGATGCGCTGAAGGCCGCCGTGGGTTCGGCGAAGGGCATGAAGGCCATCACGGCCGAGGCGCGCGATCTGTTTCGACGGCCGATGAATCCCTATGACCTGAAAGGATGCGACGCCATCGTGTTTGATCCGCCGCGGGCTGGCGCGATCGACCAGACGGCTCAGATCGCGGACACCAAGGCCGGCGTCGTCGTGGGCGTGTCGTGCAATCCTCAGACCTTTGCGCGTGATGCGCGGGTGCTGATCGACGCCGGTTTCCGCCTGGAGACGGTGACGCCGGTGGATCAGTTCCTCTGGTCCTCGCACGTCGAACTGGTGGGGGTTTTCAAACGATGATCTTGGACGACACGAGCGAAGAAGACGGCGGCGGTTTCGACGCCGACGACTGGATGCGGCTGACACCGTTCACGGGCGCTGTGGCGACGCTGGACGACGTTCAGGCCCGACGCGCCGTCTTCGCCTTGGGCGACACCGACGATCCGCGTCCCATCGTCATGGACCTGCCCCAGCCGGTCATCTGGTGGGAAGAGGACGGTGAACAGGCGGCTGTGGCCGTTCAGGCCGAAAGCCATCTGGGCGCCGATGGCGAGGAGATGGAAATCCTGGGTCTGATCTTGCCGGACGGCGAGGGCGCGGTGGCCCTGATGGAGGACGTCGATCTGGTCGATGACACCGACCCCACCTGGCGCGATCTGGTCACGCGCGCCATCGATCCATCGGCGGCGGACGACTAATTCAGAGCTGCGCCGACGCGAGTAACGAAATCAGGCTGCGAGGGGATGTCGCCGTGGCCTGCTCTCGCGAACACAAGACGCTCGACGTTCACGCCTCTTGCCCGAAGATCATGAGCAAGTTTGCGGCTGAGTACGGGCGGCAGGGTCGTATCGCGAGAGGCTTCCAGCACGACGACCTTGCCTGAATAGCCGTCCAGCGTCGCGGGCACATCCACTGCGGTCAGGGGCTCGGCCAGCTGAACGTGGACGATCGGTCGCCACAGACCCACCATTGAGTCAACCGCGGCGCGGGCGGTCGGCGTGGTCGCCTCCAGCACCAAGGCGTCGGCGCGGATGAGGCGCGCGGCCTCGGCGCAGATCGGGCCACCCAGGGAATGCCCCCAGGCGATCAGCCTGCGGCCTTCAGCGTCGGCCTGGGCGCGGGCGGTCGCCGCGATGACTTCGCCGGCATCCCTGTAGGTCGCGAAGCTGGCCTGCCCCGGCGTATCACCGGAGCCGGGATAGTCGAACATCAGCACATCGCCGAACGGCGCGAGTTCGGTCGCAACCCGCGCGCCCGAAACACCACGACGGAACAGATTGCCCCCGCAATACAGGATCAGCGGCGCGTCGGCGCGTCCAGTCCGCACGCGGGTTGCAGCGACAGCGCCTCCCGCAAAAGGCAGCGATAGGGTTTCAGCCCCAGGAATGGCGGGGCCGGGAGCCAAAATCAGCTTCTCCGCCTGAACCCGCGTGTCGGGATAGAAGAACTGCCCTTCAGGCACACTGACGGTTAGGCAGCCGGCCAGGCTGGTGGACAGGCCAATGGCGGCAGCAGTCGCCGACAGACGTTTGATCATGACATCCCCCAAGGATTTGCGACGCTAAACCGAAGGCGGTTGATCAGGCAATCTTGTCGAGCGGCGGATCGAACAGATCCATCTGAGGCCGGGCGTCGGCGGGGACGCGGAACTGGGTTTCGTCCAGCAGGCGGTGCGGGGTGTCGAGGCCGTAGCGTTTGACGGCGGTCTTGAACCGCGTTCCGATCAGTTCGGCGACGGGGCCGGTCCCCTTCATGCGCTGGGACCAGTCGGCGTCATAATCCTTGCCGCCGCGCGTCTGGCGGATCAGGGACATGACGCGGGCGGCGCGATCCGGGCGGGCGTCGGCCAGCCATTCCCGAAACAGATCCTTGATCTCAAGCGGCAGACGGAGGGTGACATACATGGCCCGCGTGGCCCCGGCCTTGGCGGCGGCTTCCAGTATGGCTTCCAGTTCGTGATCGTTCAGACCGGGAATGACGGGGGCGAACCCGACCCCGACCGGACAACCGGCGTCCGCGAGGCGGCTGATCGCCTCCAACCGTTTGGCGGGGGTAGAGGCGCGGGGCTCCATCGCCCGCGCCAGACCACGATCCAGTGTGGTGATGGAGACGAAGGCGGAGGCCAGTCCCGCCTTGCCCATCGGGCCCAAAATGTCGGCGTCGCGCGCGACCAACACCGACTTGGTGATGATGCTGAATGGGTGATTGAACCGCTGCATGACCTCCAGGATCGAGCGCGTCGATTTCAGATCACGTTCGACCGGCTGATAGGGGTCGGTGTTGCCGCCTATGTGGATGCGCTTGCATCGGTATCGGGGTGCGAGGAACGCCTGTTCCAGCAGACTTGCGGCCTGGGGCTTGAAGAAGATCCGGCTCTCGAAATCCAGGCCCGGGGATAGGCCCATCCAGGCATGGGACGGACGGGCGTAACAGTAGATGCAGACGTGTTCACCGGTTCATTTCCTTCTGCTGCGGTCTTGGCCGGGTGCCTACGGTAGCCTTCCGATGCCCGGTTGCCCGGAACGATTGGAATAGAACAGAAAGAGAACATCAGGGCAAGGCGCGGGTTCGTCCGGTCGGGCAGGGCACGTCCATTTTTGACGTAGCCCTTCCTCCGTCGTGACCTTATCCGCCGAAGTTGCTTCGGATGTTAGTTCCGGGCTTCGACAGTGTGCCGGTCGAACTTCGGCTTTGTTGCGGACGCTGTGTTGGTCGTTGCGTTGGTCGCTTCGTCAATGCCAACGACTGCGTGCAACGAGTTGCAATTAACTTCAATTCGTCACTTCGGACGCCAGCATTGCAATCAACTTCATCGTCAGTTCGTTAATGTGCGGGTTATCGTTATCCAAATCCATGTGCATGGTGGTGTTTAGATACGTCAGAATGACGTTGATTAGGTCGTGCTTGATGCGGCGTAGAATGCATATACTTTCACTTTCAGTTTGAAAGTTCGTCAACCGAATGCGTGGACAGTCACGACCTGTTGTTCGTCCACAGGAATACTGCGAGACCCCCTTGTGGCGGGGCCTGAAACATGCTTTACGTCTTGGGTCGGGCGCGCTCGGCAAACAGCCCCCGCACCGAAAGGAACGAGGGCTGATCTGAATGCCAAATCCACCGCCGAGGCCCGGTTGCAACGGGCCGAAGCAGAAGGGAGGGTCACCACATGTGGTGCGCCGTTAGGATATGAGCGGGGCGGTCCTTACGGGGGCCGCCCTTTCTCTGTTATGGCGCAGATGGTTCGGGAAGTCACGCACAAAGTTCGACGCGGCACATTCGAATAATGACGTGCGACAGCCGTTCGGGTATCTTGACTAAATAGAAGTATAGGAACGGCTTGGGGCCAATCCACAGAGTTTCGGACTGTTGGTCGCTCGTTGCACGGGCGCGTGTCTGAAAGCCTCGGAAGGTGCCCCAAGCCCTTCCGAGGCTTTTTCTATTTGTGGACCCCATGACTACTTCGAACCGTAAAAATAAGCTGTCGCCCAAGCGCGACTTCTCCGACCGATCCAAGGCAAAGCCGTCCACGGCTGGCCAAGGTTTGTTCGCTGCGGAACTCGAAGCGAAACACGGCAAGCCCGAGGCAAAAGAGAAAGTCCGGGGCGGTAAGCTGCGGGCGCGGTCTGGATCGGTGACCACCATCACCGGCGCAGAGGCTGCGGCCATCGCGGCGAAATATATGGCGGCTCAACCGGGCGCGCTGTAAGGTCAGATTATCGGGTTTGTTGGTTCCCCAAAGACCACCTTGGCAAAGTTCATTGGCAACGACATACGCTCAAGGGGTCTATAGTTGGTCACCCCTCCAACAAAACAGGACCGGGACTTTAGGCTGTGAAAGACCAGCCGCCTGACCGGGGCGATGAAGCCAGAGCGGGCTTAAGAGGTATACACCGGAAGGATGGCAAGGGGTCGCGCCCACCTACCTTCTGCGGCTCCCTCGGAATGTGACGGCCTGACCGTCGCGAAAGAGCTATTAGAAAGAAGACGTGCGCTGTCCACATGGTGACAACACGTCTGCTGAATCCCCTTGTTATTTTCCTTGCTCGGGGCAGCGCGGCGAGATGCAAACTCGCTAACCGTTTTGTCGATAACGACCACCCGCCGGGCAACTACCTCGAAAAGATCACTGCGAACGCAAATCCCTTGGATGCCTACCGGACCCGCAAGGGATACCGGGGCAGTCGGACAGGAAGACCGCTTCACGGCTGGAATACAGGGAAACCGCCAGCCAAGCCCGCAAGGGCCTCTGGGGCGTAGGAAACCAAGTGCATGGAACTTGTAAGTCTCTCCCCCTCAAGGTTGCTTCGATTGTTGAAGTGATCTTGGGGGGGAGAAAACTGTGTCTGGCATGGATTATTGCACTTCAGAGAATTGCTTGAAGTGGATGATCTGAAGATTGAACAAAGCAGAACGAAGCGACGGAGCGAAGGCTTGCCGAAGCGAACGCGCAAGTGATGCCGGTGGGCGCCAAGCCCGCCGACACACACCTTCCGCTAACCTGATTAGTCTTCCGAAGTCTGCGATCTGTCCGTGATTGCCAGTGGAGCCGACTTCGTTGTCATGGGAGTGAGTTGGATGCGGCTCATCCAGTCAGTCGCCTCCGCAGTGGCTTCCGCCATGTCTTTCAAGACCGAGTGGGCTGGTCCGTCGAGAGCATCGTAAGTGGCCGTGACGCCACCGGGTATCGTGAGGACTTGCGCCATCAGCCATGCCGTCCTCATGACGTTGATGCTACCTCTACCGTTCAATTCATCTTCGATCTCTTGCAGCTTACGAAGCATGTCCTTCTTTTTGGACGGCTTCAGGGTCGAGTTTTCGATTTGCTCGCGCACCCGCTGGAAATCGGACTTCAGCTTTTTGGCTGCTTTCGCGGTGACCAAAATCCGGGTCTCCGCTTGCCTCTTACGCAACGCCGCTTTCGTGCGGGCGTGGAACAGATTCAGCTTCGCATCAAAAGCATCAGCATCGGTTTCTTGGAAATCGGACCAACCTTTTATTTCGTCGTCTTCAAACTCGGTGACCTCCTCTGCTTTGGCCGCGCCAAGCAGAGCGGTTTGTATTTCGTAGCGAAGATACAGAACGCTGGATGAGTTGACGCCATACTCTTCACGGGCGTTGGCAATCCGAGGCTCGATATTCAGTTTGGCAATGTCGAGTAGTCGCACAAAGCGTTCGTCAGGGTCGTCGCCGAGCGCGTCCCAATCTTCGTCCTTGATAAGGTCGTTAAGCTTCATCCAGATTTCATGAACGGGTTCGCCGATCATGTCGAGATATGACCGGCCACTCAACTCGACTTCTGACCGGCCCAAAGCACCCCCGCCGATAAATACCTGCAAACCAAATGCAGGAGGGTTTCCGCATGGCTGGAAATCACGGGGGCGCCCGACCCGGCGCGGGTCGCAAGCCCGGCTCTACCAACAGCGCAAATTCAGCTTCCAAGATTCGGGAGCGCATCACCGAGCAGCACGCCGCGCTGAAGAACGCCGACACCGGACAGCCCTTGTTCGATGACGACGTGCTGAACAGCGACCCGCTTTCGACCATCGAACTGTATCGCAAGGTGCACCTTCAGGACTTCGCCTCGAATGGCGACATCGGCGCGCTGAAGGAAGCCATGATGGCCGCTCGCGAGGCGGCCCCATACTTCCACGCGAAGCGTCAGAGCATCGTCCAAGAGAACATCAATACGAACCCCGCAGAGGAAAAGACCGAAGCGGAACTGATGGCCGACGTTTTCGGCTCAACCGCGCGTCCGAATGTCGAACGCCCTAACTGATAAGCAGCTTGATCAGCTTCGATCCGCGCGTGACCCCGAGTTCCTGAAGACCCTGACGGCGGACCAGCGGGCCGCCCTGAAGGTGCTGCATAAGCGCGCCCTCAAGCAGGACTTGGAGTATTTCGCAGAGAGCGTCGCCCCGGCCTTCGTCAAAGACCACGAGGACGCGACCCCGGCCCGACATCACCGCCTGATGCTTCATCACCTGAAGCGCGTGGCGTCGGGCGAGTGTCGGCGCCTGATGATCTTCTGCCCGCCGGGCGTGGCGAAATCGACCTACGGCGTGCGGATTTTCACGCCGTTCTATCTGGCCAATAACCCCAAGACCAAGGCCATCGTCACATCGTCCAGCCAAAAGCTGGCGTGGCAACACAGCGACTGGATCAAGTCGCTGCTGAATATGAACGCCGATGCCCTCGGGACGAAGGCGGTCAACGATAGCCGTGAACTCTGGAATACCGACAACGGCTGCGAACTTCTGGCCGTATCGTCTGGCCAAGCCTTTCAGGGCTTCCGCGCCGATCTGGCGTTCATTGACGACCCGGTCGGCGGAATCGAGGACGTGAAGTCCGACCAGCTTCGCGACAACCTTTGGGAATGGTTCAACGCCAACCTGCTTGGTCGTGTCACGCCCTCGGGGCGGATCGTCATCATCATGACGCGCTGGCACGACGACGACTTGGCCGGGCGCCTGATCAAGCTGGCGAAGGATAGCGGCGACGATCAAGACTGGACCGTGCTTTCGCTCCCCGCGATCTGGGAAGAGGAAGAGGAAGAGGACGAACCGGAATGGCCCAAGGGCCTCGGTCGGACCCACGGCGAACTGATCTGGCCGGGCTACCAGACCGCCGATTTCTACAAAGAGAAGCGGCGAGGGGACGAATTCACCTTTCAAGCGATGTATCAGTGCAACCCGCTTCCGCCGGGAGGTGCTGTCTTCCGCGCCAACCTGCTGAAGCCGGTCGATGCTGCGTCTGCCCATGTCCGCAAGGTCGTTCGGGCTTGGGACTTGGCGGCGACAACCAAACGCGGCTCTGACTGGACGGTCGGGGTCAAGATGCAGTTGGACAACCGGGGCCAATACACCATCCTCGATGTCGTCAGGATCAAGGGCGGCCCGGAAGAGGTCCGCAGCACCATCCTGAACACCGCCGCAGCCGATGGCCGGGGCGTCTACATCTCCCTACCAAAAGACCCCGGACAGGCGGGCGTCGCACAGGTTCGCGATTTCACCAACGCGCTGGCTGGCTACGTCGTGGAAGCGACCCCCGAGACAGGTTCGAAGGTTGACCGCGCGCGGCCCTATGCAGCGCAGATGAACGCCGAAAACGTCTCGATGATCGTGGCGCCGTGGAACAAGGATTTCACCGACGAACACGCGGGCTTCCCGAACCTGAAGCATGACGACCAAGTGGACGCGGCCTCCCGCGCCTTCGGTTGTTTGCTGGATTTGCCCGCTTTCGTGCAAAAGCCAACATGGAGCTACAGTAAAGGGATGGGTCGGTAAGAGTGGGTGTCGCGAGTATTAGGGATTTTATCCCACGCGCTGGTCGGCAAGCCACAATCCCCAAGAGCGAGCTTCGTCCATTGTGGCGAAGGTGACTCGCTCAAAGGTGTATGGCTTGCCCGAAAGCGTGATGGTGAGCGTGGGAGGACCGGCCACTACCCGTGTGTCCTGCTGTTTGGTCACGACCGTCTTGATCTGCGATGTTGTGGCGGCGCCACTGACAGCCCCTACGACCGCACCCGCCGGGCCGAGTAGGACGCCGCCGACCAAAGCGCGCCCGATACTCGACTTTTTCTTCGCAACGGAAACAGGCGTCGATACTGTCCGTGTATAGGTTTCGATCACATCGTCTTGGGTCACCGTGACATCAACGATGTCTCGAAAATTGACGATCACGTCTTTCTCCGGGGCAAACTTCATACCCTCTGAAAAATCAACGCCAGTCCCGATAAAATGTGAAGGAGGCGTTTTCCATGAAGCTATACGAATGCCGCCGGGCACTTCTCCGATGGCTTTCTCTGTTTGATCGTCAGAATAAAACCAAGGTTCGGTGCCGAAGTGGTCGGCAATATATTTTGCCCTGTCGCTTTCGAACGCCTCGCGATTCGCTTGTGCTTTAGCGTCAATGTCGGCCCGATGAGCCTCTAATTGATCGCTGCCCGCGTTGTAGAGATAAGCCAACCCTCCAATCGCGAAAATCACTACAATCCAGAATATCGTCCAACCCATAGCCATCCCCGATGTGAGCCGCTGCAATCATGCCTTGCAGAGCCTTCAAAGGGAATGGTCGCTGTCGAGTGTTATTTCGGGCTTGTCTTCGAGGCTTTCGTTTTTGTTGATTGTGCCGATTTGCGGCCACCGGCGCCCAACCCCATGGACTTGGCCAGCGCAGAGCGCGCCGCAGCGTAGTTTGGAGCGACCATTGGGTAATCCTTCGGGAGGCCCCACTTCTCGCGATATTCCGCAGGGGTCAGGCCCTTCAGAGCAAGTGACCGCTTCATGGACTTGTAGCGTTTGCCGTCTTCGAAGCTGATCAGGAAGTCGCCGGTGATGCTCTTTCTGATGCCCGCAGCATTAGGCCGAATGATGGTGTCTTGGGGTTCAGTAGGAGCAGGCGAACCTACACCGTTCAAAGCCCCGTGAATCGCTGAAATCAAGGCGGGCAGTTCGCTTGCCGGAATACTGTTATTGCTGACGAAAGCAGATACGATGTCCGCAGTCATTTCCAGCAATACAGTTTGTTCGTTCGTGTCGATCATGGCGTCCTACGGATTTGCTGCGTGATGTTCTGCAAGAAACAAAATCAAAGCTGCGGTCTGGTGTAGCTGCAAGCTGGCGAAGTGGCGAGGGACATTTCGGGCGACGGCCCCGGCGCCATGCCCTGCCATCTTATTACGCATCACGGGGACGGCAGTCTCCAGAAGACTTCGTAGGGCAGTGAATTCGTTCTGCAACGCTGGCTCAATAAAGCCCGATGCATATGCCGCATCGAGCATCTTTTTTGCGGTATCGGTAGGGCCGATAGCCCACCCACGTTTTCCGCCGATGATCTTTAGGACGCTTTCAAACGCTTTATTACACTCGACAAGACAAGTCTCGTAGTCTTTAGATCGGTAGGCAGAGTGTGCAGCAAGAAACTCCTTTTCAGCGGATGCATATTGTTTTTCGGCCAGCAAAGTCAGGGCCGGAACCACGACCGTTGAATGAACGGCCTGTGAATCCATCCGAATTATTTGTCCGCCATGGAACTGATAGCCTATCCCGGCCTCTATAAGGCGAGCATTCATCTCTGCCATCGCCTCGTCAGGCGGGGTCAAGGGATTATCCATGTTCCGAAAACGATATGGGTCGTCTTTAACGGACTGCATGGCGTGGAAACCGAGTTCAAGTCCGTCCAAGACATATTCAATTCGTTTTTCGTTCAGAAACCAATTGAAGAATTCTTGTGCATCATTATGCCCATCATATTCCTGAGATGGTGGGAGTATAAAAACTCCGAGTTCTTTACGAACTATCCTTACCATGTCTCGATATAGTGGAACGCTGGGTGAAGCGACATACCCCTGTTCGTAGAACTCGCCGATACATTCCCTGACTATTTGGACAAATTGCACTCGAACTGTGATTGGGATGTCGTCGTATTGGTAGACATCTGAACCCGTCTTTTGAGCCTGACGTTTCCGGCGGGAAAAAAGGTTTATCAACGGCATAGGTCAGCCTTGCTTCGCATGAGCGTTTAACAGGCTTTCTACAACAGCATCCTTCGAGCCGTATTCATCTTTTAAGATGTCAAGAACAACCTGCGCCTCGGGTGATAGCCATATAGTCACTTTCTTCATCCCGGCGTCAGTGCGCTTTTTGTGATATGCCGCAGACGCACGGCGCCGGGCGTCCGTGGGTCCAACCTTGGGTTTGGATTCGTCGGTCATAGCCTCTGCATGCCGCAGGGCCATCAGGTCCACAAGGTCCAAGGGCTGGCAGGTCACGCAGCCACCGGGCCATTCGACCGCGTGATGAAGTCGAAATCCCAACCGGCGGCGTAGGCGGCTGCGAACTTGCGAACCTTCGCGGCCGAAGCGGCGAAGCCACGTTCGCGGCCGGTGTAGCGGCACTTCAGACCGTCATGGATCAGACGTTCGGCCCGACCCTTCCACGGACCCTCGCTGTGGGTCTGGACGATGAAGTTGCCCTTCGAGTAGCGAGCCGGGGTGATGGTGTAAGGGACGGCCATGTCGTTCTCGCTGTATGTGCTGGCACATGTATGCTGGCACATAGCAAAGAGGTCAAGTGGAAAAATGCCAGCACATACGAATTAGCTGGCTTCAGTGTCCGCAGACTCCCAAGGCCAACGGCCATCATCGTTGGCCATTCGACGCCACCCCGCCTTGTAGTCATGCAGGTCCGCGCCAAGACCAATATGGGCCGTGTGGACGTAGCCCCTGAAATGGCGCGCGAACTGGTTGGCCGCGTCATAGTCTGCGAACACGATGCAAAACTGACCCCGCAGTTTCGGACCCTTCGCGATCTTGGCACGGCCCTCAAGCCGTTGTTCTTTGATCGCCCACGCCGACAGCTTGAGCCAATCCGGGTTATCGAATCGGATCGTCGGCCACCGGTGCCAGACCGGCCCGTCAAAAGCCGCATCGGGATTGACCGAAGCTTCGTAGCCCTGAAGCCAGAACATCAGGTCCGTTTCGTTGTCGATGCCCATGGCCAAGGCGTCATTATAGACTTCCTCGGTCATGCGGTGGCCCCACAGATACCAGCCACCAGAGTCCGACCGCACGCCGCCCTTGAAGGCTTGGCGATAGACGTGCGCGCGTCCCCCGATGCGGTGCTGCTGGCCATTCTCGCGCCAATGTTCAGAAGTCGCGGTGTTGTTGGTCGCCATCGCCAGAACAACCGCGTCGGTTTTGCTGTGGACCTCAACCCAAATCCCGCCGTGTTCGCCCTCATTCACAATGAAGTCGGACAGGCCCGCAGCCGTCAGGGTTTGGCGCATGGCTTGCGCTTGATCACCAGAGGGCTGGCCATTCGATTTGAAGATGAAAGAGATTTGGTCGGCGGGCATGAAGGCTCCGATCTGTTCAAGATGATAGATTGTCTCACAGCTTCCCCGACTGTCATCCATATTTGCCGTGAGACGGGGACAGGGCTGGTCAGTGGTAAGCTGACCAGTAGACAGGGCGGCCATTCCACAGGGTGGCGGTGCGAACGCTGTCGATGCGAACGCCATATTCGCCGACACGACGCAGCAGGGGTTCGCCAACGAACTCGCCAGCCATCGGCACGACCTGACCACGGTCGCCGCCGTCCGTCGTCACATTGCCCTTGATCTTGCGGACCTCGACCGACGACGTGGTGACGCGCGCGACCTCATACCAATCGACGTTCGTTTGCTCATATCCCCACGAAGCGCAGAGGATGTGACCCACGGTCAGGGAATGACCACCAGCACGCTTGGCCTTTTTCTCGGCCTTACGGGCGGCAATGCCAGCAGCCGAAGCGAAGTAGGTCGTCACAGCGCGTTCACGGGCCAGAGCCGAACCGTAGCGGATGCGGAAGTCAGGCTTGATGCGACGACCGGCGAAACCCATGGCGCAAAGGGCGCCGACCGCATTCGTGTAGACGTAGACCACAGCGTCAGAGTTCTTCGCAGCGATCTTGATGGCGCCCGAAGGGGCTTGGACGGCGCGGGCTTGTTCAACAGTGGCGGTGGTCATCGCTTCGTTCCTTCGTATGTGCTGGCACATGTATGCTGGCACATATCAAAGGCGTCAAGCGGAAATATGCTGGCACATACTTTTTGGTTCTCGGGCCGTCTGTGGGATAACAATGACATGAAGCCTTTCGACCTCGAAGACCTCCCGCCTGACATCATCGAAAGCGTGCGGGATCGGCTTCTTGATCAGTCCATGCGGGTCGATGGCTTCTTGTCGCCCATGCTGGCCTTGGATGCTGCAAACCAGACAGAACCACATCGAGAATGGTTCGCGGTGGCTCAAGACCTTAACCGGCTGTCGCTGTTGCTCTGGCAGGACACAGAAGGCCGAGGCATTTGGCTTGGCCCTGACGCTCTGGTGGTTCGCCTCATCGCCAGATCAAACGACACGTTTGCCGGTGCCATCATCCTCGCGGAACGGGGCTTGACCATCGAAAGCCAGAACCTGTCGCGGGTAATTTACGAATGCGCGTTCTGGATCGGCTACTTCATCAAGAATCGCGAGGCGGCGGCTGAAGCTCTCTTGGAAGATGACCAGTTCTCGCGGGTCAAGCTCGGCTTGGAACCGCTCGGCGAAAGAAAGGGAAAAGGTAAGCGGGCGCCTCAACCACAAACGCTGTCAGAACGCGCTGAAATGGGGGACGATTATCAGTTTTATTCAGCACTATGCGGTATCGCCGGGCACGCCTCCGTGTCGTCCCTCGGTCACTATGGGGCAGGGCATGAAGACGGGTCGTTTGGCCTGTCCTTCGGTCCCGACATTGACGGGATGCCTCGCGCCCTCTGGTTTGCTATCCGGGCACAGATCGTGGCCCTTCGAAAGTTCTCGATAGCAGCCCGGAATGGCGCAGAAGCCTATGAAGTAGCGATCAGCAACATCGAACAGCGTTGGTTCGCCCTATCGCAGTCGATGCCACAATGAGACCCCGTAGAGCGAGCCGTCTGGCCATACGGCTGCGGTTGGGCGATGGAAGGGGACAACCAAGATGCTTTTGACCTTGCTCGCGCTGGCCGCGCTCAACGATCCCGTGACCATCTTCACCGGCGTCGAAATAGGCGACAGTTCGCAGGAAGTGGCGCGCGTCATGTCTGGCACCCTGTCCGACATCAGCGGCAAGCCGGGGTCGCAGATATACCTTGGACAGGACGGACATGTGCAGTTCTGCAACGGACGGGCCGTCAGCATACAAAGGAAGATCGGCCGCGACCTGCATGCCTACACGGACAGCGTTCAGGACAAGACCAACGAAATCGGCGAACCCACTATGACCGCGCGGCACTATCGGACAGCCAGCGGGGAAGTCAGCACCCTCGGGGCACAGTGGGAGATTGGCGAAAACGTCGTCTACAGCTTCGGGGCGATGGTCACTGCAAACGGTCCTGTCGAAGTCACAGAACAGTTGGCGGTGACCGGCTTCCCCTGCGAATAGGCGTCAGCACTTCGGCCCCTTCCATTTACCAAAAGCCGCAAGCGAAAGTTGAAGGGCATCAGCGCAATCAGAAGTTCAGCCGATAGGAATGAACCCATGAAGACCATCGCCGCCACCGCCGCTCTTATCTGCATCGCTACCGCCGCGAACGCTCAGACCCTCACGCGCCAAGATCAAAACATCCTTGGTTCGCCTGACGCCGTGCGAACCTCCGTCGCGATGAAGATCAACATGGGGTCAATCAGCGACACCGACATAACGTCCGCCTCGCTGCATCGTCGCGATGGCAAGCACTACGTTTGCGGGACTATGAACTTCAGAGGACAACCGCAAAGGTTCGTTCTGTCCTACGCACACAACGGCCCGTCAGGACGCGAGTTCGGGTCTGGTCCTCACCAAGCGTTTGTAGAGTTCTACAACGCCCAATGCGGCGCCCGGACGAAGCTTGGCGATTTCGACCTGTAGGGTCGAAGGCAAAGCTCCAACAGCGTGGGTTCAGTTTTCAGGACGCTTCCATGGTGGCGCAGTGTCTTCAACCTCTTGCGCTGAACGTGGTGTCCACGAACCCGCGCCGTAGCTGCGAGAGTGACTGTATGTCCCATTGCTGTGATGGAACTGAAGCTGTTCGCGCTCTTCTTCAAGCGCATAATAACGAGAAACGAGATCATTAAGGCGAGGCATATCGACGGTTCTGGTCGGGTCCGCCTCAATCGCTCTGCCAACATCGCGCGATAGCCAATATATTTCGCTACTGCCGACTTCTGAAGGTCTACCCAAACCGGCTGCATTCGACATAGCAGTCAGTTCAGATTTTATGTCATCCATTCTTGAAGCCGACTCGGCATCGAATGTCTTGTGGTGTTTCTCAAGAACGCCGTATGCAAAAGCATCAACTGCTTTTGCGAGCGTGCCTTCGTTTTTGTCAGGAATTATTTCGGGCTGCGAGCCAACGAGTATGCGGAACTGAATCGAACCTGTCTCATCGTCTGAGCCGTAGTGCATTGTATACGTCGAAACACAGGTAACAGCTTCGCGTTTTTGCTCTGAACCCCTGATGTATATAGGTCGTCGTTCGACAAAAGACGTGTCAGTGATTTCGAACGACACGAGGTCGGTCATCTTATCTGTGTGATCGTTATTTGAGCTATGAAAGCCCAAGTCCCATAAGGCGAGCGCGGTCGCTTCTGTCGTGCAGAGCTTGTCGCCTGACGCTCTTTCGGGTGCTTCCGCAGATCGAGAGCCTGATTGCTCCGCTTGCGAGCAAGCCGCGACCGCTACGCATGCAGACGTAAGCAAACCGAAATATCGGATTTTCATAGTTTCCCCCGGCGCGAATCTCCAAGCCGCGCTCTCCAGATAATATGGCAGATTTTTCGCAGGGTCACATCGCTCGCGAGCGTCTCTGCAACTTGGTGGGCTTATTCACAGGCCCTCCCGCGCGTCCAAGACATTGAAAGATAAATCAGAGATTCAAGGCGCCCGTTTCTCGGCTCTTGCGACGGTCATGGGCGACCACTGGGCGCCCTTGGGGGTGGGAATGCCCAAACTGTTCAGATGGTCCGCAGTTTGTTGCAGCGTCATTCCGCTGGACCGTGCGAGGGCGATGGCGGGCATAACCTTCGCGGCGTAATCGTCCGCAGCTTTCTTCCGGGCGATCTTCGACGCCTCGCGCATCGTCTCGGGGATGCCTCTGGACGATCCGAGGCGGGTGATGACGTTGCCTTTCTTGCTGACGTGCTGACCCTCGCTGGCGATCCTTGCCTTGATCGACCCAAGAGCGGCCTTCGTGCGTGCGCTGATGGCCTCGCGTTCCTGCTGCGCCACGGCGGCCATGATGTGGACGGTGAAGCGGTTGGCCGTGGGCATGTCACAGGCGACGAACTCAACGCCAGCCTTCTCCAACCCTGACAGGAAGTGGACATCACGGCTCAACCTGTCGAGTTTCGCGATCAGCAGCTTGGCGCCGGTGGCCTTACACATGGCGATGGCCTTGAACATCTCGGGACGGTCGTCCTTGCCGCCGCTCTCGACCTCTTCGAAGCTGGCCACGACCTCCCACTGACCGCCGTTCAAATAGGCATCCACAGCCCTCTTCTGCGCTTCCATGCCCAGACCTTCGATGCCTTGGGATGCGCGGGATACTCTATAGTAGGTGACAAACTTGCCGTTCATGGTCGTGGTCCTCGGGGGTGATGACCTATTTATCATCACGCCAACACCCGTCTGTGTGGTGTTAAAGATATGCCAGCACATATCGTGCTCGTCAATATCCAAATCTGCTGGCACATCGTCGCTCAACGCTGATGGACGATCACCCGAGGATGGCCGAACGGTCGCGCATGCGTCAGTGCAAGCATCAGAGGGCCGGAAGGGCGGGGTAGGTCTGTGGCCAGCGCGCGGCGCCCGGCGGCAAGGTGTCAGACCAAATTTTCCAAAATTTTTGATTTATAGTCACGCCCTAACATTCGAGGAATCGTCGTGGCCAAGCATTGGAAGATCGTCGGGATCGACAGTCTAAAACCGTTCTTCGAACAGTTGGTCCCCTTCGGCCAGATCACTGAACAGCAGATGGTCGAACTGCTAAAGCGGTTGGCTTCGAAGCACCTGACAGAGGGCGAACTGATCGACTGCGCGAAACGTGGCAACGTCGTCGGCCACCGTGACCTGCTACGGGTGGAGAGTGACACAAGGCCGGGATCGGTCCTGCTCTACACCACGCTCGATCCGCACTATCTGGCGACTGTGGTGGACGTTTTCTGATGCCGTTCGTCCTTTCCAGAACATCAAACGTCGGCACATCCCACCCGACAGTCGCCCGCCTGATGTTGCAGACCAGCGACATTCTTGACGCTGCGGGGCTGAGGCAGGAACAGAAAGACGAACTCAATACGATCTTCTACAAAGAGCTACAGCCTGTTCTGCTTGAGTGCTGGAACATCCGCGACAGTCTGGCCAAGGAGGTCGCCGAGTGTCTTGAGGTCTGCGAGGTTGACCTGAGAGACAGCCGGATCGTCCGCTTGCAGTCCGTGAACCAGCTTGAACAGCGGGCTGAAAATTTCCTCTACCAAGCGAAGAACTACCTGCGGAACACGCTGCGGGTTTGGAACTGGTTCCATGGGACAGAGTTCGCCGACGCCTCGGCCTACATACCGGTCAAAAAGGAAACGCAGTCGAAGCTTGAACAGTGGGCGGTTGAAGCTTTTGGTGCTGACGACCCTCGCACCATGCTGATCCAGTCCAAACAGAAATGGGCTGCGCCGGTGATCCGCATGCGAAACGCTTTGGAGCATCCCGGCGGTTTCAGCGGAAAGGTATATTTCGAGAACATCACTATGAAGGGCAACGAGGTCCATGTTCCGACATGGTGCCGGAACGACGAAGAGCCGACGGCGATGATCGGCTGCATGACCAGCTTGGTCGAAGATATGCTGGCCATGGGCGAGGACATTTTGGCCGTGAACATTGAGCCTCGGCTACGGCCCATGTTCGGCCTCTACGAAATTCCCGTAGAGAACCGTGATCCGCAGCAGCCCGCCCGGTTGCGTGTGAGGCCGACGCCCGAGTTCATGGCCAAGATGAGGGAAAGCAGCCGGGGCAACCCTCCTCATGCATAAGTGGGCCTTTCTACTTGGCTTGCTGGTGGCTGTGGCTGGTTGTCAGATGCCGGATGCACCGACGCTCGCAAAGCAACGACGCTTGGTGAATGAACTTGAGCGGTCCGACGAACCTGTGTGCGACGACTCGCCATTAAAGTTTGGTGCGAGTGCGTGTCTTCGGTTGAAGGCGGCTTTCTGGGACGACCGCAGCCGTCGTGCTGCGGCCGCATACGAACAGTGGGGCTTAGTAGCCGCGAACAAGGCCAATCGATTGAAGCGGAAGTGGGATGAGAAAAGGGCTGAATGCGAAGCCGATGGCGAGGCCGGATCGTGGGGCGTTGAGTCCTGTAAACACGGTGTCGCACTCGGCCGCGCTGCCATCCTTACGGTTTGGCTCAAGACCAAAACTGGAAACTGACTCACTTACACGCATTAGTGCACGATAGGGCATTGACGCACGGGGCTACACTATGCTTAAAGGCGGTCGGCAACGCACTTCAGCGCGGGGCCGCCTCCAACGCCGTTGGGGGTTTTTTCAAACGGAATAGGAGAATTCCGATGCCCAAGACCGACACCGCCCTCGCCGCGATCCTCGAAAGCCACCGCACGGTGCTGTTGGATCACGTCAACGCCACCATCGACGCCCTCAAAGCTGAACTGGTCGATGACGCGGCGGCTCTGCCCAAGAACGACAAGGTTCCGACCTTTGAGCAGTGCCAAGACCCCGCCAACAAGGATGGCGCCAACCTGACGCCCCGAGGCGTCGAACTGCTGTATCGGCTGTTCGATGACGGAGCCGGTTATAACCGCGCTTCAAAGGCCATGGGGATCACGCAGACTGCGGCCCGCAACCGCAAGGGTCTGTGGGAGAAGAAGGAAGGCGGCCTGAACCGCCAGCGCAAGTTCCTTGAAGGCATCGACAGCTAATCAGCCTTCAGCGGATCGAACGAAGCCCTCGGAGCAATCCGGGGGCTTTTTTGCGCGCTGTGATTTGAAGCCGTCAAACTCGATTATGCGAGTGGAAATGCAACCGGGAATAATGCCATCATCGGCGTATCGACCGCAGCAAGGGCATCAGGAACCATGAAAAAAATCATCGCTCTATCATTTGTTTCAGTCATCGCAGCATGCGGTGATGGTGTTCGAAGTGATCAGGTGGAGATTGCAAATTCTGATACTGACCCAACAAATGAAGCCGTCATCGCGTCCGATCAAGCACTGCCAGCCAGTGCGCCAGCGGTAGTCATTGCCGATGCTGACAAGGGCAGGGTGTGTCGAGCAATAATCGCCAGCCTTAACGGGCGCCAACCCGACATCATTCGTGTAATCTCACACCAAGGCGACGAATATCGGGTCCGATACACTCGCGACGACGGCACTGTCTGGACGAATGACTGCATCGTTGGGAACGGCACGGCGCAATGGCGGATGGTGGAAAACGGTGTCCCCGGCCGCTGGCGAAGCGAAGACACGATAAACTTCACTGTAGACGGAGAAAAGATCGACGTTCAGACCTACATGAATGGCGAGCCAGTCACCTCGGACAGCTACACAATTCGTTGAATCGATCAGAACTGTTCTGCAGTCTGTTGGGGGATTAAATGGAAGACAGATACCCGACGTTTTTTACATGGGTCTTATGGGTTCTGGCGGCCCTCTGCTGGCTGGTGGCCGTGTATTTTATTTCGCCCGCCGGTAAGCGCGAGGCAGATCGGTGGAAGACAATACAAGCTGGAATAGTGATGGGCCTGTTATTTTTTGGCGGGAGCTTTCTTACCTACGGAAGCAGGTCGTCAGACAAGGTAAAAGCCGATTTGAAAGCCGCAAACGAGGCTGTAGCTGTCGCCCAACGCAACTACTATGAAGCTGACGCCGAATATCGTGCGGCAAGCGGCGCCACGGGGCCATCCAGTGCAACGACATACGCACAGTGCGTGTCGCGTGGCATCGCCTACTTCCGCGAAATCGAGTCATGGCCAAAGTTGAGCGACGGTCGCGACGCGCGTGGTGTCGCCGCAGAACGGTGCAACCGAACGACCGGAGCGTTCGACGGTCTAAACTAACCCGTTTCAGCAGCCCCGGTCGCAAAGACGGGGCTGGCGAACGGGTATCGGTCGTTCAACATCCGTATGATTGGCCGTTTATTTCAAAATAGTCGCGAAGGGGATTCAGGAAATCCGCTGAAGGGTCCGACCGTGCATTTTCCACCGGTCCAGTAGCTGCGCTCGAAAGGGTGCCATTTCGAGTCGGCATATGTGCCCGTTGTCCGTGACACAAAAACTTCCTCTTTCGTGGGAGTAGCGTCCGAGTTGTCGTCTTTGAAAACAAGATCAGCCGTGCCTCTGAATTTGATGAACGTGGCTGACACTTCATTAATCTGGAAGGTCACGGTGCACTGGTCTTCGCACCACTGGTTGGCGTCGAGGTCGGCTCGAAGATGGAGGCTAATTGGATCGACCGAATCCGTGCCGTCGCGCCAGTGTCTCAACCCTTCGCAATGAAGGTCAAACTGCTGTGGCGTCTGGGCAAGTGCCGGGAAGGCCATGAGAGCGAGCGAACCCGCTAATATGTGACGGCGCAGCCCTACGACCCGGAGGCATCCCGAAAGATGGCCAAGACCCATATGACGTCTGTGTCCGCGATTTCGGTAATGCTCTGCTCTGTGGCAGGTCATTTGGCGACCGGTCATGAGGGGTGTCTGGACATGCATTCGTTCATTCCTCTTTGAAGTCGGCGCCCATCGTCTCTTCCATCGTCAGGCCAGCCTCTTGGCCAGCCTTCATGAAGCCGAGGGCGCACAGCATGGTGCCAGCTTGCGCGCGATCTGCGGATTGTCGAGCTTCCGAGACGGCTGACGGGCGCATATCACCGTCGAGAACTTTACCCATTTGGCTGAAGGCGGAAGCCTTGGCGTAATAGGCGTTCTCGCAGGTCGTCACCGCTTCGGCGAAGGCGGCGCGTTTGTCGCGCGGGATCGCGTCAGGCACGTCGATGCGGCGAACATTGGTGCCAGCCTCCGAACAGCGCGATTGGGCCTGTTGGACCATGGGGTAGAGGTCATAGACGCTGGCGTTCCGGCGTCCCGCGACATCAGCGACATATTTGGATGCCGTGTCACAGGCGGACACTTGGGTCGAAACCTGTGTCCACATGCTTTGAGCGGCTGTTGCGATGGCGGGTTTCTGCGCGGCCAGTTCTTGGGCGGCGCGTTCGCTATCCGATTTTTCCCGATCTGCTTTTTCGACGGCGGCCTTTTCTTCTGCGGCGGCCCGTTCGGCTTCGCGTGCCGCAAGTTCCTCGGGGGTCGGGTCTGGCATCAATGATCCGCCGATCATCATCACAACGAACGAAATACCCAAACCGGCCAACGCACGTTTGCGAGTGCCCATTTTCAGGGCCTTGATCGGTTTAATCAGGCACACGATGGCCAAAACAAAGCCGATCAGACCTGCGAGGCCGATAAGGCCGCCAAGCGTTTCCATTGATTCCCCCTCCGCAAGCAGCGGTTGCGTAGGTGGTAGGGCATCAATCGACGCTAAACCAGCCGTGAAAGCGGCGACCGTCTAAATATCGGATGCCGTTCACCTTCATCTGCGCCGTCGATTACCCGGATTTCTGCGAGTTTTTCAATTTCCTCTCGGGCAAGGCTCGGTTCCGTAGCGTTCGGGCTGGATCGTATGGGCAATGGACCGCCGAAACGGTCGCCACGGGCCGTTTGGGGCCAGCTTTCGACGCGGCTGATCTGATCTTGGTGGCGGAATTGGAGAGCCAGAAGGATGCGGCCCTGTTTCGGACTTTCTACGACAGCGTGGTTCTGGTCGGTGATGAAGACGCTATCGAAGCAGATCGGCGCAATAGCTCGGGTGAAGCGCGGATGATCTGACGCCTCCCGATAAATATCCGATGAGGTTTCTTACGCCAAGTCGGGCCAGTGTTGGCATGTCTACAGAGCGGGAACTTCTACAGGCTCTGTAGAGGATACGCATGTCGTTTCAGATTATTGCCGCAAGGCACCCCCACGATAAGGATTTCCCTCGCGCAACCGGCATCAACGTCCGTTTGAGCCTGTTGAACGGGACTTTCTATTCATATCAGCCCTATCCGTTCCATCAGGAATATGCCGGGAACGAATACATCCCGCTGCATGACCGCTCGCCCAACACGCATACGGGCACCAATCAGCTTCGCACGGTCATTGATGACCATGTGTCGATGCTCTTTGGCGATGGTCACTTCCCCGAAGTTGATACGGCCAACGCTGTGGTCCGCAAGGCGGCCAAGGACTTCATCAAGGATGTGGGTCTGGTCGAGCGCATGCGCGAGGCGGCCCGTATTGGTTCGGTCGGCTCTGTTGGCATCCACCTGAAGGTTCTTCAGCGTCCGGGTGGACCGGCCCGCATGTTCGTAGACGTGCACACCACGGCGTTCCTGACGCCCGAGTTCGATCCTTACGCCCCTGACACCGTTCTGAAGGTCACGGAACTCTACAAAGTCCGTGGCGAGCGCGTGCGCGAAATGGGCTATTCTGTCCCTGACGACAGCCTTCAGTCCCTTTGGTTTGTCCAGCGTGTTTGGGACGACCTCGGTGAATGGTGGTTCGTGCCGTGGAAGGTCGAGGATCAGTCCCGATCTGACCGTCCGCATGTGCCTGTGATCGACCACGACAAGTCCGTCACGCACGAACTCGGCTTCTGCCCATGGGTTTGGGTCGGCGGCCTGAATGCCGAGATTGATGGTCCGTGCACCTTCGAGCCGGGCATTGAAGAGGCGATCCAGTTGGACATGCTGGACAGCCAGATCGGCCGTGCCCTGAAGTATACGATGGACCCGACCCTTCTGATGTTGGTCCCGTCTGCGGTGCCGATGATGGCGGCGCCTGTTGCTGGCGAAACGTCTGAAAGCGAGGGTCAGACACCGGCGGGGCAGGGCATGGCCAAGACCCCTTCGACCGTTTTGACCATGGATGCGGAGGGTGACGCCAAATACCTCGAAATCGCTGGTGGCGGCATCGAAGCGGCGTCGGCCTACATCAAACGCCAGAAATCGAACCTGATCGAAACGCTGCATGGCGACCGCGTGAACCCGGAAGAGGTCACGCAAGGGCATCAGGGCGCCAAGTCGCTCGAAATGCTGAACGCCTCGCTGCTGATGCACACCGAGAAGCTTCGCGTGACTTACGGGGAGGGCGCCCTTCTGCGTCTGCTGCGTATGGCCCTGAAGGTGATGACCAGCGTGACGGTGACCATGAACGAAGAGGTCGTGTCGGTGTC
Organism: Brevundimonas sp. SGAir0440; assembly: GCF_005484585.1. Taxonomy (NCBI): domain Bacteria; kingdom Pseudomonadati; phylum Pseudomonadota; class Alphaproteobacteria; order Caulobacterales; family Caulobacteraceae; genus Brevundimonas; species Brevundimonas sp. SGAir0440. The sequence continues at coordinate 1,521,435 of NZ_CP039435.1, forward strand.
CGGTAGCTGGACTGATCTGGCCCTTCGGTGGGGTGATTTCTACCCGCTGACGCCTTCGGATGAAGATCAGACGGCCACGGCTCTGAAGTCGCTGATCGACACCGGCATCATGTCGAAAGAGACGGCCACCAAGGTCATCGCTGGCCACTACGACATCGAAAACGTCGCCGAAGAGCGCGCCAAGGTCGAAGCCGAACAGGCTGCGGCTGATTTGCGCGCCCAAGCGCAAACTGAACATGCGGCGAAGATCGCGCCGAACAAGTCATCGGGCCTCGAAAGCTAAATACTTCCATAAAACGGCGACAGGGGTCGCCAACATTATGGGAAGGCCCGAATGACTACTGAAGCAGATACCGGCTCTGAAGCCGCAAAGACCGAAGTGAAAGACACCGCAGGGGCGGGGAAATACACCTACGAACAGCTTGAGGCATTTCGCGAAGAGGCAATCGCCGACAACGTGAAGCTCCGCACCAAGCAAGCGGAATACAAGACCCGGATTGGTGATCTGGAACAGCAAGCCCGCAAGGCGGACGAACTGGAAAAAGAAGTCACCAACCTGAAGACCTCGGCCCGCGTCGAAGTTGCACAAGCCCGCCTTGAAGCTCTGGCTGTCAAGGAAGGCATCGTGGACCCGGACACTCTCAAGCTGATCGACCTGTTCGAACTGAAGTTCGATGACAACGGCAAGCCCGAGAACCTGAAGGCCCTTCTGGACAGCTTCAAGGAAGCCAAGCCGCACTTCTTCACTGAAGCCGCAGCCAAATCCGCAAGCACGTCATCGACCGTGAAGATGCCCAAGGCGGACATCACGGCCCCCTCGGTCAAGGACATGTCCGCAGCCGAGTGGGAAGCCGAAAAGCGCAAGCTCGGCCTGTGACGGTCGGCCCTCGGGCCAACCTAAAAGACGACCCAAGCCCTCCGAAGAGAGGGCGGAAAGAAACTACAAATGGCTCTCAATCAACTGCCCGCCAGCCTTCAGGTGCTGGTGCAAAACGGCACTCTGGATCGCGTTATTCAGGAAGCCCTCAAGCCGAAGCTCGGCTTCCGCTCCATCGCTGAACGTGTCCCGTTCTCGGCTGGTATCGGCGAAACGATCATCAAGACCCGCGACGGTCTGCGCCCGATTAGGACGGACCCGATTGCCAACGCTGGCCCCGACGACCTGAACAGCGGCATGACCGCTTCGAACGGCAACGTCGAGCAATACCGTCTGACCATCAATCGCTACGGCGATCTGGCCAAGACCGAACTGACGATGGATTCCGTCGCCATTTCGTCCACCTTCCTGAAGAACGCCCGCAACATGGCCCTTCAGTCGGAAGCCTCGGTTGACGCTCTGGCTCGCAACGCCCTCTTCAGCGCATACGGCGCGGCCAACACCGAAGTCAAAACGACCCTCGGCGCCGCTGGCGACACCATCACCGTTCTGAACGTCGCTGGCTTCGAAGCTGGTCAGGCGGTCAAGGTCGGTGACACGGTTTACACCGTCCTGACCGTCACCCCGACCTCGGGCACCGAAGGCACGATCAAGTTCGCCACCAGCGTCTCGGTCGCCAACGGCACCGCCGGTCGTCCGGTCGTCGGCGAAACCGCTGGCCTGATCCTCCGTCCGGGCAACAAGGCGTCGGCATCGGCTCTGGTCGCCACCGACTTCCTGTCGGCTTCTGCGATCCTCGCAGCCAAGGCCAAGATGGAAGCCAACGCGGTCCCCGGCCCGTATGTGATGTTCGTCCACCCGGAAGCCATGCCCGGTCTGTATGCTGACCCGCTCTTCCAAGCGTTCCACAACGGTTCGAACGGTTCGGACGAATGGAAGGACGGCGAAATCGAGCGCGCTCTTGGCGTCCGCTTCGTCAAGACCAACATGGCGATCAAGAATGGGTCGGTCTACCGCTCCATCCTCGTCGGTCAGGACACGCTGGTTGAAGGCGTCTACACCAACAACGCCTACGCCAACCAAGACGAGTATCGTGGCGCCCACTACATCACGTTCGAAAACGGCGTGGCTCAAATCGTCCGCGCTCCGCTGGACGTTCTGGGTGGCTGGATCAGCCAAGCATGGACCTACATCGGCGGCTTCGCAGCCCCGGTGGACGCGCTGGCTACCTCGGCCAACATCCCGACCGCGAACGGTCGTGCGCTGAAGCGCGCGATCATCCTCGAACACTCGTAAGAGTTTCGCCGGAAACGGAAGATCAGAAAGGCCGGTGGGGGAAACCTCACCGGCCTTTTCTCTGATATGGGTGGTCTCGAAAAATCGAGGGAAATCCGTGCGCCATCAACTCACCGGAAACGCAGGGCTTTATCACGTCGCACGCGAACTCTCCCGACGCGGCTGGCATGTCATGCCCACTGTCCGCAACGCGCGGGGCGCAGACCTCTACGCCGCTACGGACGATGAAATCCGTGTTCTTCCGATCCAGTCCAAGGCTTTGGCGAAACGCTCGCCGGTCCCATTGGGTGGGTCGCTTGATACGCTACGATCCTACTGGTGGGTCATCACGATCAACGCCAACACGGCGTCGCCGACTTGCTACATTATGACGAAGGAAGAAGTGAAGGCCGCCGCCCACCGGGGCGTAAACGACGCCGGTAAGGTGTCTTATTGGCTCCAACCGAAGTCATATGCCCTTTCAATCTATGAGGAAGCTTGGGACCGGCTTGGAAGCCCAGACCCCGAAGAAGTCCTCCCGACTGAATGAACCTATAGCGCGGGGCCGTAATACGGGTCGCCCGGATAAATACTGCTATGAGCGCAGCAGTATTCACCGACACCGAAAAGACCGACATTCGCCGGTTCATGGGCTATCCGCCCCGTGGCACCGACATGAACAGCATGCTGTTCGGCGTGTTGGTCAATGACGAAGGCGTGCTGGAATACCGCATGGGCCTTCTGACCGAGGAAGAGGGCGTTCAGGTCCGCAAGTATCTGAAGGCTCTGAAGAGCCTTGAAGATGCGATCCTTACTGCTGCTGACAATCTTGAAGACGACGTGCTTGGCCCGCTGAAGCGCAACAAGACCGAAATTGCAGAGCGCACCGCCCTGTATGACGCATGGCGCAAGCGCCTGTGCCAGTTCCTTCAGTTGAAGCCCGGCCCCGGCCTCCGCACCGGCGGCGTCCATTGGGTGGTCTGAATGGATCGCGTCTCGGCACAGCCGAAGCTTGATCGCGGATACGGCAAGATCGCTCGCAAGCTCGGGCGAACATACGCCCAATACCGTGCGTCCACGGCGTTCAACCCCATTTCAGATCAGAACAAGGTCGGTGATCTGGACTGCTTGTTCGACCCCAAGTCGGACTTCAGCGTTCAGCGCGTTGCCCTTCATGGCAAGCCGATCTGGTTTGCTGCGGTGGACCGCACGACCGTCGAGGTCGGTGACTACTTCGTTGGCGACAACGGGACATGGTTCATCGCGTCGATGCAGGACATCGCCCCAACGATGGCCGTGAAGTGCAATGCCGTCGCCTCGATCTATCGCCCCGGCTCTGGCCAGCACGATCCCTATTATCCCGCCACCGAGGGCACGCACACGGACACCCTGACGGGATGGCCGGTGTCGTTCCTCGAAGGCACGAAGGGCGAACGGTCGGTGCTGAACGGGCCACTGGATACCCGCGTGCCATGGTTCGACGTGCTGATGCCTGTCTTCAACACCGGCGACGTGCGGACCCATGATCGGCTGCGTCTCGATGACGGCACCGAGTGGGTGATTTCGTCCCCTGAACTGACTGAACTCGGCTGGCGCCTGACCTGCGGGCTGGTGACGCCATGATCGACCTTTCCGACATCGAGAACGCATTTATCGCCAGCCTCGGGGAGGCTCTGACCGGCTCGGGCATGATCGCTAATCCACCGGTCGCCCGTCCGAACACGCGCGGGATCACGAACACCAAGGGACAGACCGTCGAAATCCGCATCAAACGCGGCTTCCCTGTCTCTGACGCCATCAATGACGACATGACCGCCGGTCGCGTCCTGATCGTGGTTGGCCCGGAATCAGGCATGACCCGCATCCTGAAGCCGCTGCGTTCTCCCCCTATCATCACCCGCACCGTGCCGATCACGATGTCTGTCCAAGTCACCGATCCCACGGTGATGATCAACGGCATCGCCACAGCCGGGCAGGTTGTCGGCATCGGCGTCGGAAGCACGGGCTATGCCTACCGCTGCGTTGGCGGCGAGACGGCTTCCGTCGTTGCACAGAGCCTCGCCAGCCAGATCAACGGCGCCCAAGTGTCGATGAACCAAATCTATGTGCCCGGCGGCCACAAGCTGATCGCCGGTGTCGTCTCGGACAGCTTCACCAGCGTCGAAGTGGCGCGTCAGGTCCAAGCCTTCCGCATCGCGATCTATGCCCCCACGCCCGCGATCCGCGACGCTATCGGCCGTCTGATCAGCCCGACGCTGATGCAGGTCCGCCGGTTCGAACTGGAATACGGCGTCACCAACGCACCGAAATATCTGAACGTCTGGACTGACGACGCGACGGCCAAGGCTGGCGTCTTCAAGCGCGTTGAGCGATGGGGAGTCGAATATCCCACAAATGCCGTCGAGCAAGTGCCGGGCGTTTTGTTTGCTGGTCTAAATAGTAGTGGAAAGTTGGTCGGCCAGTTCCACCCGGATGGACCTATCACGATTGAAAGGATCATCAATGTTTGGACTGGTTGTTCTAACCGATTTCGATGACTTCAAGGCCGGTGACCACATCACCGATCCGAAGCTTGTCGCCGAATACCAAGAAACGCGCCCGATGTTCGTGGTGGCGGTCAAGAAGGCAAAGGCCCGTAAAGCCGCCGCCCAAAAACAAGAAGAACAGAAGGAAACTGTCTAATGATTGTCCTCGAAGGCACTCTGAACATGAACGCTCTTGGCGTTCCCGGTGTTTACACCACGATCCGCAAGCCGCGTGCCCGCTCTCTGAATGGCGTTCCTACCAACGTCCTCGGTGTCGTCGGTTCGGCTTCTTGGGGACCGGTCAACGTCCCCGTCACCTGCGATCTGGCTGGCTATCTGGCCACCTTCGGCCCGGTGATGAACCGTCAGTTTGACGCTGGCACGGTTTGCGCCGTCGCCGCCGCTCAAGCTGCTGAAAGCTTCATCGTCGTTCGTGCTGCTGGCACCGGCGCCGCCGCAGCCACCTGCGCTGTTGCCGCGACTGCTGGCCCCTCGGGCGCAACCCTGACCGGCAAGTATGTCGGTTCACTCGGCAACGACCTGACCATCCGCTTCACGGCTGGTTCCAAGGCCAACACCGTCCGCGCCGTCCTGTCCTCGGGCAAGCTGTCCAAGGTCGAAGAATATGACAACCTGTCGAACGTCGTGGCCGAGTTCTGGCCCGCCCTGATCGCCGCGATCAACACGGGCGCCGGTGTCCGCGCCGCTTCGGATTTGGTCATCGCTTCCGCCGGTGGCACTCCCACCGCGATCCCGGCTCTGACCGCGACGGCTCAAGCCTTCACTGGCGGTGCTGACGGCACGACTGTTGCTGCTGACCTGATCGGCACGGACGGCGCATCGCGCACCGGCATGTATCAGCTTCGCGATACTGCTGCGGCTGTCGCTGTCCTCGCTGACATCGACGGTTCGGCTCTGGCCAACATCGAGGCTTTCGGCCGCGAAGAGGGGATCGTCATGGTCGTCGCTGGCCCGGCTGGTCAAACCATCGCCCAAGCCAAGACCGCCAAGGCTTCCATCGACAGCGCATGGGTCCACTATCTGCTTGGTGACCACATCTACTGGCGCGACCTGACCAACGGCGTCACCCGTCTGGTCAACCCGTCCGCGTTCGACGCTGGCAAGCTGGTCGGCATGTCGCCCGAGCAATCGGCCCTGAACAAGCCGCTGGCTGGCATCCTCGGCTCGCAGAAGTCGGGTCTGGCCCAAGGTTCGGCCTCGCAGTATAGCCGCGCCGAAAAGGCGGACATGTTCCGCAACGGCATCGACGTGATCGCCTTCCGTTCGCCGGGCGGCAACTACTGGTCGGTCGCTGGTGGCGTGAACACGTCCAGCAACCCGGACACCAACGGCGACAACTACGCCCGCGTCATGGACTACCTCGCCTCGACGGTTGATTCCGGTATGGGCAGCGAAATCGGTGGCGTGATCAACGCGGACACGTTCCGCAACGTCACGACCCGTCTCGATACCTTCCTCGGCAACTGCGTCTCGGCTGGCATCCTGTCGAACGACGAAGATGGCAACCCGCCCTACGTCGTCCTCTGCGACAAGTCGAACAACCCGCAATCGCGCACCAGCCTTGGCTATCTGCAAGTCGATGTGCAGGTCCGATTCCAGTCGATCACGCGCTACCTCACGATCAACGTCGAAGGCGGTCAGACCGTCGTCCTCGTCCGCTAACAACAATAAGAAAAGGACAGGATCATGCCAGTCTCTAACGGTTCCAACTCTTTCAGCATCGGTCGCGATGGGGCGTTCAAGCTTCAGGTCGGCAACCAAACCTTCGACCTCGAAAATTGCACGGGCTTCGACCAAAAGCAGGAAACTGCTGCGGTCAACGTCGATCCGGTTCGCGGCCTCCAACTCTTCGGTGAAATCCCGAAGGGCTGGTCGGGCAGCTTCGAGGTCTACCGCAAGAACGCCGAACTGGACCGCCTCTTCGCGGCCATGGAAGCCAACTTTAACAACTCGGGCACGCTGCTGAACGCCACGCTCTTCGGCTACATTGACGAAGCCGGTGGTGGCCAAACGATCTACAAGTTCACCGGCGTTTCGCTGAAGATGGACGACGGCGGCACCTACGCAGCCGACAAGGAAGTCAAACAGAAGATCAGCTTCAAGGCGCAAACCCGCGAAGTGAAGTGATCGGACTCCCGTAGCTTTAGATGGCTGACAGCGGCCCCGGTTATCCGGGGCGTCGGGGAAACCTCAACGCTGGTTCGAATCCAGCCGGGATTGCCAAATCAAAAGGGCGTCGGAGTGATCCGGCGCCCTTTGCGTTCACGGGGTCGGGCAACGAAACCAGCGACTGAAATTTGGTTGACGCCGAGCCGATCTGTGAGACCATCTTTGCGCGCTGAAAGTAATACCTTGAGACTTTCAGTAAACGCCAGCAAATCCGGTTGACGGAGACCGAATCCATGAGAGGCTTTCAATAGAAAGCATTCATGGAGAGCTATTTGAGCGACAATGATAACAATCCTGACGCGGGTAATAAATACTCCGTGTCTAACGATAATATCTCTCCGACTTCGCTTGTCATCAACGACGACTGCTTGAACGCTATGCGTGACATGGCTGATGGCTCTTTCCACGCAATCGCGTTCAGCCCTCCTTACAACCTTGGAACTTCCACGGGCGGTGGGATCAAGGGTTCGGGCAAGACGGGGAAGTGGACCGGCGCCAAGCTGGCTGACGGCTACGACACCTTCGATGACGCAATGCCTCGCGCCGATTACGTCCGTTGGCAGAAGGAAGTTTTGAGCGAGTGCTGGCGATTGCTCGCTGATGATGGCGCGATTTTCTACCAGCACCATGAGCGCGTTCAGGCTGGCGTTCTGCAAACGCCTCACGATCTGAACCCCGGTCTTCCGCATCGTCAGACGCTCTATTGGGACCGTGGCTCCAGCCATTGCTTCAACCACACTTTCGCGACGCCGATTCACGAAGTGGTCTACATTTTTGCGAAGCCGAAATTCGCGTTCAGAAAGAGCCACGGCCTGAAAACGGTGTTTCGCATGGGCAAAGACCACGGCAACCCCCACCCGGCGCCGTTCCCTGTCGAACTCCCTCAAATGTTGATCGCGGCTCTGAAGCCCGAACACACTAACATCCTCGACCCGTTCAGCGGCTCGGGGTCAACTGGCGTCGCGGCTAAACGTGAAGGTCGGAACTTTGTCGGTATCGAGTTGAGCGAGAAATATGCGGCTGAATCGCGTGTCCGCATCGCCAACGACAATGGCGCAAGGCTGGACGTGAAGCCTTCGAAGAAATCCTAACAGTCGTTCAGTCGCATTGGGGACCGGCGCAGCGGATGCCAGCCGGATCATACCACCAGCCGGGCATATCCTTGCCCGCCTCGGGTTGTTGGGGATTGGTCGGGGCAAGGGGAGCCGTGATCGGTCCTCTGGGGTCTTGAACCGAAGTGAATTCGTGAGGCTGCGAAATGCTGGCGAGGGTGATCCCTCCGACCAAAACGCCGATAGCCCCTGCGATGTAAACCAGCTTCCTGACCATAGTGTTATTTAAGATATGGCGCCGATTTACAGGTGTCTACCCCTAAATACGAGTGTCCTTCTCCGGGGACAACAGACGCGGCACAGCATGTCCTCGCTAAATACTGGTGCGGCTTGCTGTGTCGCGTCGCACTAATAATTAGCCCCGGAAAAGGTATACACAAATGACTGACAAGACTCCGACCGCAGTTGCCGTCGCATCCTCCAATATCACTGTCGTTAAAGACTCTGACGGTCGCGAGCTTCATATCAAGAAGCTGAACACGCTCGAAGGCGCGAAGCTGACCCGCGCCTGTGGCGATGCCGCGTCCAACCAGCCTTATATGATCTACGCCACGCTGGCCGCCTCGGTTCGCCAGATTGACGACACCCCCATGCAGTTCCCGAAGTCCGTCGATCAGGTGGAATCCCTGATCGGCCGTCTGGACGACGCGGGCATGGAAGCCGTCGCCCGTTGGGCTGAAAGCCTCGCGCCGCAAAACCAAGATGATGTCTGGTCTGCGGCAAAAAACTAACCGGGAACGCCGAGCTTCGCGCAGCCCTGAACTGCGTCAGGAACGGCGTTCCCTATCAAGAAGCAATGGAGTTGGACCCCGTTGAACTACTCGCCTTCGAACTGATCTTCGGAGAACTGGAAGGCGGCGAGTTCGATTGGTCAAGCAAGCGTTGGAAGCAAAAGGACTAAATGGGAACTCTACTCGGCTTTGCCGCTAAACTCGCAGCGATTCAGGGCGGTGCCCTGATCGCGCAGCAGCATGCGTTGAGTGAAGGCGCCAAGATCGTCCACGAAGAAGCGCAGGACCGTATCGGAACCTATCAGGCCGATGCTGGTCCTTTCGCTGCTTGGCCCACGCTGGCCCCGTCCACTATCGAAGAGCGTGTCCGCCAAGGCTACTCGGCCAGCGAGCCGCTGCTTCGCACTGGCGAAATGCGCGAGAGCCTCGAATGGAACGCCTCGCCTTTCGAAGCCAACATCGGGTCGGACAGCCCGGTCGCCAAGGCTCAAGAACTCGGTGACGGCGAAGACCTACCGGCGCGTTCGTTCCTCGGGGGCGCCGCCTACACCAAGGAACAAGAGGTCGTAGATAAGATCGGTCAGGAACTGGTCGCCGCCTACATCATCGGGAGCCTGATCCGATGAACGTCTACGGCATCAACGTCCACATCGGCCTGACCGGCGGATTGTTCGCGGCCCTCGGCCCGATCATCGGCCGCATGGGCAACCTGAACAGCAAGATCGGCACGGTCACGTCGAGCTTGACGAAAATGCAGTCGGCTGGCCTCGGGCTGGCCGCCATCGGCGTCGGCGCGGCTGCTGCTGGCATCGGCATGGCCAAGGGCGCGCTGGCGATCAGCAACGCCGCCAATGACCTGAACGCCGCCAAGACCCGACTGCTGACCGCCGGTATCGCCCCGGACATCGCAGCCCGCTACGTCAAGCAAGCCCGCATCCTGCGGACCTCGGCTCTCGGGGTCGCGTCTCACGAACGGGTTGGACTGATGAACGACCTTCACTCGGTCTTCGGTGATCCGAATGAAGCGATCCGTGCGTCACGCCCATACATGCAAGCTTTCGCGGCCTATCGCTTCCAAAACCGCGACGCGGACCCGGAAGGCAAAGGCTTCAACAATGCAGCCAAGGCCGTTGACCTCGGTGGCCGCGCAATCGCGGCCAACGGTGGCCTCGACGTTGCGAAGTTCCAAAGCGAACTGCGCTTGATGAACGCGATTTCGACCTACACCAACGGTCGCGTCACCCTGAATGACCAATACCTGTTCGCCCGTGGGGCGGGCATCGCCAACAAGGGCCTGACCCAAGACGGCTATCGCAATCTGGCTCCGCTGATGGAAGGCATGGGCGCCGAAAAGGTCGGCACCGCCTTGATGACGACCTTCCAAAACCTGATTGGCGGCTCGATGAAGCGCGGGGCTGTGAACCAGCTTGTCGGCGCGGGTCTGGTTGATCCGAACATGGTCCGCAACGTCGGCGCGGGATCGTTCGTGCTGGATCGTGGCGCGCTGAAGGGCACTGACCAGTTCCAGTCGGACCCGGCTGGATGGGTCCGCGACGTGCTGATGCCAGCCGCCTTCAAGTCGCAGGGGATCGGAGCCGACGCCAGCGCACAGCAGAAGAAGGATGCGATGATGAACTTCATCAGTCCGCTGAAGCTGGACCGCCGCGCCAAGGGCTTCCTGTCTGAAACTGCCTTCGGGATGATCGACGGGACGTGGGAGCGCGATGTGAAGAACATCCGCAACGCTGAAGGCGTGGACCCCTATTCGACCCACCTGAAGAACAGCCCGGCGGCGAACCAAGCCGCCCTCGGAACCGCATGGGGCGACCTGAAAGCAGCATTGGGCGAAGCCGCTGGCCCAGCCCTGATCCCGCTGATCCAGAACCTGACCATGGCGATCACCATGATCACCACATGGGCAGAGGCGAACCCGGAAGCCGTAGGCAACATCGTGAAGGGCCTCTTCATCTTCGGCGTGGCGTTGGCCGCCTTCGGGGTGGTGCTGGCTATCGTCGGCGTTGCGATCCTTGCCGTGACCTTCCCAATCGTGGGCACCGCCTTGGCCATTGCCGCTGGCGTCGCTGCGATTGTCGCTGCTGTCGCATGGCTGATGACGCTCGACTGGAAAGCCATCGGCCTCTTCGTGGTCCGTAAGTTCACTGAAATTCGCGACACCATTGGTCGTTGGATCGGCGGTTTCGTGACGTGGATGGCCGAACGGATCGCAGTGCTGAAGGCTATCATCGACAGCGTGCGCTCGGCCCTCTGGGACGGCATCAAACGTCTGTTCACGGGCCTTGGCGACTGGATCAAGAACCAGATGGCTGGCACCCCTGCGGCCACGGCTGAACAGCAGGAACGCAACCAGAGCATTCCCGGCAACACCATGCGGGGCAGGGGAGGCGTGCCGGATGCGGCGGGCGTGCTGCGTCCGTCCAGCTACGTCGGCCCGCCCCCGCGCAATGGCGGCGGACAAGTCATCCATACGACCGTCAACATGGACGGTCGCGCTATCGCAACGCAGGTGGACCGCCACCTTGCGTCGAACAACCGACACAACACCGGCCCGACCGGTGGCGACCCCGGTCTGTCTTGGTCCGGGGCGGAAAGCTTCGCCTGATGTCTATCTCTTCCTTCCTCGCCGGAACGCAGATCACTGTTCCGGCAATTGCCGATTTCGTCCCTGCGTCCACCGGCGGCGTCGCCCAACAGGCGCCAGCGGCTACGTCGCCTATGAGCCTCGGCGATTTCCATTTCACGGCCTTCGAAGTGCCCGAGAACATTCAGCACGGCATCAAGCAAATCACGGTGACGCACACCCTGATCGGCGGACGCCGCGTCGTGGATGCGATGGGGGCGAGCTACGACCCGATCAAATGGGATGGCATCCTGCTATCCGCCGATGCTGAAGACCGCCGCGACACCCTCAAGCGCATGGCTGCGTCAGGCCGCAACTATACCCTGACGTGGGGCAACACCGCGCTCGACGTGGTGATTGAGGATGTCCAGTTCGATGAAAAGTCGGCGTTCCAAATCGCCTACGCCATCACCGTCTGCGTCCTCGAAACGGCTGTCACGGAAGCGGCCCAAGGGTCAGCCCTACAGGCCGCCACGACCGACTTGGGCAACGCTGTGGGCGTATCGGCCCCAACCGGCCTGACAGGCATCAGGGACAGCCTTTCGGGTGTCCTGAAAACCGCGCAGCAGGTCCGCAGCGGCACGGCCCAGATCGTCGGTGTGTGGAATGGTCTGAACGCCGCCAAGCACCAGATCGACAACGCCATGGCCGACGCCAACGGCGTCATCGGCGCCATCGGCTCCATCGGTTCGATCACCGAGAACACCAGCAACACCATCAACGATCTTGAGCGGGCCTCAAACGCCTTCGAACGCCTCGCGCAGCTTGGAGCGACCGGCGGATATGTCGGTCGTGCAATCGTCAACGTAAGGGGTCTAACCGGTTTTTGAGCAAAACCGGCCTAATACGCGCTAATCTGGTCCTGTCAAATAAATAGTTGTGCACCACACAAAAGGAGTGCATAACAATGACAAAAGAACTCACTCAATCCCTACTGCAAGAATACCTTTCATACGACGAAAAGACTGGTGTATTCACTTGGTTGAAGTCGAACCGAAAAGGGAAGACGGCAGGGAATATAAACAATAACGGCTACATCCACATCGGACTGTGCGGACAAGCTTATCAGGCTCATCGGCTGGCATGGTTTTACGTTCACGGTGTGTGGCCAAAGGACGAAATCGACCACAAGGATCGCAACAGAGCCAACAACGCGATCAAGAACCTTCGCGAAGCAACGCGCACCCAAAACGCTTGGAACTCCGAAGCACAGGTCAACAACAAGTCTGGCATCAAAGGTGTTCACCAGTGCAAGCGAACCAAAAAGTGGATCGCGTGGCTAATGCACAACAAGAAAAACACCCGCTTGGGATCGTTCAAGACCAAGGAAGAAGCAGCCGCCGCCTATCAAGGCGCCGCAACTCTCGTCTTCGGTCCTTTCGCCCGTTTCACGAAAGCAGCCTAATATGAAGACCGTCACTGTCTCGGGGACCAGCGTGTCCCGCATCGCCGCCAAAGAACTCGGGGACGCTCGCCAATGGGCGCGCATCATGGAAGCCAACGGCTTCTTTGACGCCGTGATCCGGGCGCCGACCAACGTCAAAGTCCCCGAGCGTGACGCGAACGCCCCAACGGTCCCGTCCACCTAAATATTGGATGGATGGGACCACAAGTCAGCTTGATTCAATCATCGTGCAGGGACGGGGGCCAGTCCTCCGTCGCCCGCGCGCTCGCGTGCTTATCAACGGCGAAGAACTACCCGGCTTGAAAGCCGCGAATGTCCGCAAGAACAACTATTTCCACGCCGATACCTTCGACGTGTCTTTTGCTCTTTGGTTCGTCGGCGCCAAAGGGCCGTCGTGGTGGCTGGCTCAAGATTCGGTCGATGTCGAAGTCCAAATGGGCAGGGAGCCGCAAGAGGGCGAGATTGCTTGGCGGACTGTCCTGAAGGGCAAGGTCGATGACATCGACATGACGTGGGGCAATGGCAGTCTGTCGCTGAAGGGCCGGGACAAGACCGCCCTGATGATCGACGCCAAGACCCGCGAAGCCTTCCACAACAAGACCGCTTCGGAAATCGTGACGACGCTGGCTCAACGCCACGGCCTGACCGCCGACGTGACCGCGACCACGACGCGCGCTGGCACCTACTATGAGCGCGATCATGTGTCGGTGAACAATGGCGAGTTCAGCCGTGCCCAGACCGAATGGGACACGATCACCTACCTCGCCCGGCAAGAGGGCTTCGACGCTTGGGTGTCAGGCGATACGCTCTTCTTCAAACCTCTGTCTGAAGATCGGTCAGAGGCGTTCGTCATCACGTTGGCCGAACCTGAACGCTCGGGACAGATGACCATCGCGGCACAGGCGAACGTCAAGAATTTCTCCCTGACCCGAAACCTCGCGCTGGCCAAGGACATCAAGGTCATTGTCCGGTCGTGGAACTCCAACCACGGCAAGCGGTATGAGGCCAAAACCGAGAGCAAGAAGCCCGCACGCGGTCGCAACGCCACCTCGGGCGGCGGTTCCGGCGATGATGTCACGGAATACCACTACACCTTCCCCAACCTGACACAGGCCGAAGCGCAGGTTCGTGCCAACAAGCTGCATGAACAGATCAGCCGTCAGCAGTGGACCATCGAGTTCGAACTTCCCGGCTCCCTCGGTCTGGACCCTCGCCAAAAGGTGACGATCCAAGGCATCGAGCGGGCACAGGACGAACTCTACTACGTCGATAGCGTCGATCTTGGCATGGACGCGAACGGCGGATGGACCATGCAGGTCCGAGCCAAAAACACGCCTGAACCCAATGGGGAGGCATCCCCGCAATGAGCAACCAGCTTACAAACTCGGTCCTTGGCCGCGTCGCACAGCAGCAGCAGACACAGGGACAGCCTCGCGCTGGCACCGTCGCCAGCTACGACCCCAAAACCTTCCTTGCGAAGGTGATGATCGAACCGGATGGCATTCTGACGGGGTGGCTTCCGATCAGCACCGTGGCCGTAGGTTCCGGCGCCATGCGCGTCGCTCCAACGGTTGGCGATCAGTGCCTTGTCGTTCCCCAAGAGGGTGACAGCGGCTCGCTGGTCATCACCGGCTTCATTCATTCCCAATCGGCCCGTCCGCCGCAGAAAGCGGACAGCATCAGAGGCAACGAAGCCGAACTGAAATCTGGCGAAGGTTTGTGGGTGGGTCCGCGCGGACAGTTCGTCCGCATGAACGCTGACGGCTCGGTCCTGATGAAGGCCGACAAGATCAACCTTGAAGGCGACCTCCACGTCACCGGCGACGTGACCGTTGAGGGTAAGGCGACCGTCGATGGCGATGTCACATCCAAGAGCGAGATTATCGACGTTGAGGGCAAGCTTTCCGATCTGCGTGAAAACTATAACAACCACCTTCACCCGACTGGTGGTGCTGGTTCCAAGTTCACACTGAAGACTACGAAACCAGACTAATCAGCAGGGTCTTTAGCCGTCCCGATAAATATTGGGATGGCTACCAAGATCAAAAAAACTAACGGTGACGTGCTTGTCACGATCCCCGAAGGCGAAATCGACGCTTCGGCAACTCCCCTTGAACTGATCGGGGAGGGCGCCGAAGACTGGATCGTGGCCATGAACCAGAATTGGGTTCGGAGCCTCGAAAACTTCGCAGGATCGACCCCGCCGGTAGCCCCGCTTTTGGGTCAGTTCTGGTTCGATACGGCGACGCGCACCGTCAAGTTTTGGGACGGGGACGAATGGCTGTTCCTGAATGGCCGATCCGAATCCACCGGAGACGACGCAGAGGATGTCGGCGTTCCTTCCGAGGAAGGCGGCGCCGGGATTGATCAAACGATCCTCGACGCAATCGAAGCGGCGAAGGTTGAGATCGAAGCCGCGCTGGCTGAAGGCCAACGCCTCTACGAAGAGCGCGAACGTCTGGCCGCCGACGCCCGCGCTGCGGCGGAATCTCTGCTGCTTGATGGCCAAGACCTGCTGAACGACCGCGTTGATGACGCCTTCGCTCAACTTGCGCTGGTCGATCCTCTCTCCGGGTCCATCGGTGAACGGGTTATCCAGCACCAACAGGCGATTGATGGCCAAGCCATCCTGATCGCTGCTGTCGAGAGCGTGGCGGACAACGCCAACGCGGCGGTTCAGTCTCTGTCGCAAGCTATCACGGACGCGGATTATGCGACCGCTGAAGACCTGACGGTTGTCCGTTCGGCTCTCGAAGACGACTTGGCTGCAACGAACGCACAGGTGTCTTTCCTCGCCAACACCGTCAGCGGCGGCAACGGCTCTATCTCAACCCTGATCGAAGGTGTCCGCACGGATTTCGAGGCGGCCGACGCCGACCTTACGTCCGAAATCTTCGAATTGCGTCAGACCACCACGACCGCGACCGAAGCGGCGGCGGATCGTCTCGACCTGATCGAATCCGACATCAACACGCCGACGACTGGCCTGAAGGCCAAGGTTCTGTCGCACACCACCACGCTGGCCGACCTGAACACCAACAAGGTCAGCATCGGCGACTTCCAAATCCTCGAAGCGAAGGCTGTCGCAAAGGCCAAGACCTACGTCGGCACGACCCTGCCCACCAACGTCCCGGCGGGCCCGCTCACGGCGGGGGACATCTTCTACAAGACCAACGAGAACAACCGCGTCTACCGCTGGTCTGGCACCGCGTGGGCGCCGGTCGATGACACGCGGTCACCGACCTTCGTGGCCGCAACTGCCCCGGCGGCCGGTGTCTCGCGCCTTGGCGACCTGTGGGTGAAGACCCCGGAAAAACTGCTTTACCGCTTCGACGGGACGAACTGGATTAAGTTCGAAGACCCGCGCGTGGGGCAGGTGGTCGCGACCGTCCAGAGCCACACCGATGTTATCGCAGACCTGCCGAACAACTACGCTGGCGCCACGGTCTTCAACCAGATCAAGAGCGAGGTTGAGGGCGCCCGCAACGGCAAGCCTAATCTCGCCGCCGAAATCGGAAACGTCCGTCAGGTCATCACGGATGGCCTGAACTTGAAGGCTTCGGCCGCTGATCTGAACCTTCTGAAAGCCGAAGTGGAAGGGGCGCGTAACGGCTCGGCCAACCTGTCGGCCCAACTGCTGGCGATGCGAACGGCAACGTCAGATGGCCTTGCTTTGAAGGCGACTGCGACCGAGGTGAACAACATTCGCACGGAGGTCAGCGACGCCCGAAACGGCTCGCCCACATTGACCGCCCAACTGACAAGCATGCGAACCGCCACGTCTGATGGCCTCGCGCTGAAGGCGTCAGCGTCGGAGTTCGGTCAGATCAAAGCCGAGGTCGAAGGCGCCCGAAACGGGTCTGCGAACCTAAACGCACAGCTTCAGACCATGCGAACTGCCACGTCGGACGGCCTCGCGCTCAAGGCGACGGCGACCGAGGTCAACACGATCCGCGCCGAGATGGTGAATGCCCGAAACGGCAAAGCCAACCTATCCGCAGAACTGACCAGCATGCGGACGGCCACGTCCGATGGTCTGGCTGGCAAAGCTGCGGCCACGCGCGTCGATGCTCTCGAAGTTGCTGCTCGCTCTCTTCCAAACTTGATCCGCAACGGCGATTTCGCCCGTGGGATTTCAGATTGGGGCAAAGACCAAGCCGGGACTTTCGGGAGCTACCAACACGCTGCTCTCGGAACCATTGGCTACATGAACGGTCCCGATTATGCATATACCGCTACATATCCGGTAGTTGCTGGCGATCCCTTGAGCGTGTCGTTTGAAGGGGATCGCGGGGGCGGCGATGGTTCTGTGTGTCTCCAATGGTTGCCTGATTATATCAGCAGCGCAGCCGTGGCGATCCCGGCTGTCTGGGGTGTCCGCGCCAAACTTGAAAACGTCATCGCACCGCCCGGCGCGACCGGTTTCCGGGTGGTAGTCCGTCGCGGCACGGCCAGTCACATCCACTTCACTCGTTTTAAGGTCAACTACGGATCAGCCGCGACCAACTGGTCCGACGAAGGCACAGTCATCGCGACTAATGCCCGGATCACCAACGCTGAAAATGTGATCCTCGACCTGCCAAACAACTACGCTGCGGCTGCGTCCTTCAACCAGATCAAGAGCGAGGTCGAAGGCGCCCGCAATGGCAAGCTGAACCTCGGGGCTGAAATCAGCAGCGTTCGCCAGACCGTCACGGACGGGCTGAACCTGAAAGTTGATGCCACCGAATACAACACGCTGAAGGCCGAAATCACGAACGCTCGGAACGGTAAGCCGTCCGTGTCCGCGCTGCTGGCCGATATGCGTCAGGCCACTGTCGATGGCGACAACGCTGCTGGTCTGCGTCTGAATAGCATGGAAGCGGCCACGCGCTCGCTCCCCAATCTGATCAAGAACGGCGACTTTACGAACGGTCTGACGAGGTGGGAGCGTGATGGCGCGGGACCAGCCAGCGACATCGGGACTTACTATCACAACACCCTTGGGACTATCGGCTGGATCAAGGGCGCGGTCAGCTACATCGCGTCGGACTTTTACCCGATCAACCCCGGCAATGCGGTCAGCCTGTCCTTCGAAGGCGAGCGGGGAGGGGGCAACGGCACTGCGTGCATCCAGTGGCTTCCCGGCTATGCTCAAACCGGACACGTCGCGATCCCGACGCAATGGGGCGTTCGCGCCAAGTCGGAAAACAACGTCGCACCCGCAGGAGCGACGCACTTCCGCGTGGTCATCGGCAAAGGCACGGCCACGCAAATCCACTTTGCCCGCGTCAAGGTGAACGCAGATGCGGTCGCCACGAACTGGTCGAACGAAGCCAGCGTCTACGACACGAACGCTCGGATCGGGGTGGTCGAGACGGTCACCACGAACGGCACATTCGCTACCGCGAACCGGGTCAACGATCTTCAGGCGACGCTTCAGACCCGCAATAACCTTTGCCCCAATGGCGGCCTCGAAAACGGGCTGACGGGCCTTACCGGTCCATCAGGAATGACGCTCGTCAGCAACGGTTGGGGG
Source organism: Brevundimonas sp. SGAir0440 (assembly GCF_005484585.1). Taxonomy (NCBI): domain Bacteria; kingdom Pseudomonadati; phylum Pseudomonadota; class Alphaproteobacteria; order Caulobacterales; family Caulobacteraceae; genus Brevundimonas; species Brevundimonas sp. SGAir0440. The sequence continues at coordinate 1,539,706 of NZ_CP039435.1, forward strand.
CCGCAGGTTCTTGTCTACGACACCGGGACCAGCACACAGGTCATCAATTTCCCGAAGTTCAGCGTCTTTGGTGGGAACTGGTATACGATCAGCGGCGACACCGTGCTTTTCGCCGCGTCGAACCACTCCGCATATCTCGACCTGATCTTCTTCGACGCCGCCGGGAATGTGGTTCAGGACGGTCCCGAAAAGGCGATCTACGGACAGCACGATTTCAGCAACGCCCCGTCGCGTCTGCAAGATCACGCCGCCCAAACACTGGCACCGGCCAACGCTGTGACGGCACAGGCTCGGGCTGTTTTCAGTGCGACCAATGCCACGGTGATCGGCGTCCGCCGGGTCAAGGTCGAGATGGGGCAGCTTCCGGCCACCCAATACACGGCTGAAGCCTCTGGCGTTCAGGCTGGCGCCCGCATCAAGGTGGTCGAAGATGTGACCACCAACGGCACCTTCGCGACCGCTTCAACCACTTCGCAGATTTCGGCACGGGTCGATGCCCAAGGCGGCAACCTGCTGATCAACACGGATTTCCAATCCGGCACCGGTGGGTGGTCACCCGGCGGTCAGGTCGTGACGCCCTTGATCGTAAACGGGGCGGGCGATCCTTGGCATCCGGTGGGCGAAAACGTCATCGGCTTTAACGTCCAAGGCAATGCTGGCTACAGCGACATCAACTCGGATCGCGTCTCTGTCGAACCGGGCAAATGGTATGATCTGTCCGCCTACATCGCGTGCCACCGCGCTAACGCGAACATGTATATCGGTTGGTTCAACGCCGCTGGCACCAACCTCGGATACAATGATGGTCCCGGTGAGTTCGTCCCCGGAGCGGGCGGCCAAAACTTGGCTGGCTTCACTCGCCGCTGGTTCAAGGCACAGGCACCGGCCAATGCCACTTACGCCTTCGTCATCTTCCGCAAGATGGCGACGAACCAAAGTAATGATTCGTGGATGTGGGTCTGTCGCCCGATGTTCGGCGAATGCAGCGCGTCCACGACTTCGGTGCGTCCGTTCTCGCACGGCAACTCGCGTCAACTTGCTGGCCAGATCACCGATGCGCGCAACATCGCTGTCGATACGCGGGGCCGCGTTCAGGCAACCGCTGGCCTGACTGTTCAAGCTGGTAGCCGTGTCGCCGGTATGAAGTTCCACGCCACGGACGGCTCTGATCAGAGCTATTCGAGCATCGACTTCAACGCCGACACCTTCCGGGTTTGGGACACCAATACCAACACCGGCATCCCGCCCTTCGAAATCCGTAATGGCGGCGTTCGCATGAAGTCGGCCTTCGTGGACCGTCTGTCCGTGGGCACGTCGATCACGCTCGGCTCGGGTATCCAGTTCCGCGTTGCGGTCCAGCCGATTGATGTGTCCGTCACGGACGGCCAGTCGGTGAATTTCGGCTATGACCTCGGGGCTAACCCGACGCTTCAGTTCGCGGGCAACAACCTCGCGCCGCTGAACGCGGGCGAAACGTATAACCTCTATGCCGAAAACCTGTCCCCGACCGGCTTCATCGCTCGTCTGAAAATCTCGACACCCGCCACGCCGTCGAACCTAAACACCGGTCTTATGGGGGCGTCCGCCAACGGCCCGACCACTCACCACGCCTATCTTGACCAGTATGGTGGGCGCACGAACTCGGGCAGCTATAACGTCCGCGTCGTCGGCTACAACCGCGTCTACCGCAACCGTTTCCAGAACCCCGGCGGCTATTACGAATACCAGCCCGACGATCCCTATAACGAGGTTCAAGGCGAAACGTGGATCACCGTTTACGGCTGGAATGGTGGCGCATGGGTTGAACTGTCCACGATCTGGATTGGCCCGACCTTCAGCGGCGCCAATGGCTACACCGACCAATATTTCGATCAGACCGAGAGCGTCCAAACCGGGTCGAACATCAGCCACATCGGCGTCGCCGTGACGAACCGGACTTTTGCTGAATCCCGCGTCGATAACCTTGGGATTAACTGGCAGACGCAGGGGGCGGGCGGCGGCCTTCGCTCGGCAACGCCCAACGGCCAAGTATCGTCCGTCACAATTCGCCCGCGCACCTAAATATCGTATGGACCCAATCGTCACCTATCCCCGCTACTCGCTCGAAGCCGACTGTCTGGCTTCTCAAACCGAAGTCCCTGAAGGGCCTCTGGACTGCGAGTGCGGGCGTAAATGGCCCGCTGCTGGTCTGTTCGATGCGTCTGATTATGACGATCTTGAAGGCGACTGGCGTTGCATCATCTGCTTCTCGGCAATCGACCGCGAAGAGACGCTTGCACGGGAACTGGCAGAAGCCCCGGCGCCGTCGTGGGCGAAGACGTGTCAGCACGGAAACGCTATCCGCGCCGAACGCTGGCAACGTCTGAACGTCTGCGATTGGACGGACCTACCGAGTGCGCCCCTGTCTGACGAAGCGAAGGCTGAATGGCGGGACTATCGTCAGGCTCTGCGTGACCTGACGGTCGATTTCGTATCGCCCGATGACGTGATCTGGCCAACGCCGCCGTCCTGAACGGCCTAACCAGCCCTGCCGATAAATAAGGGCATGGCTGACCTCTCTCACATCCACGGGCAAGATTTGACCGTTTCGGCTACCGGCGGGCTGCTGCTTTCGAGCGGCACCGAAAACGGTCAGCAGCGCGTCATTCGCCGGTTGATGACCAATCCCGGCGACGATCAGTGGACCCCCGATTATGGCGGCGGCGCACCTGCCTTCGTGGGTTCGACCGCCTCTGCTGATCGCATCCGTGCGGCCTTCCTGAAGCAAATGCGGATGGAAGCTGTCGTGGACCAGTCCGTTGCCCCGAGGGTCACCGTCACCGCTCTACCGAACGGCACGACCATGGCGACCGTTGAATATCGGGATGCCCAAGGCGTCACGTCCCGCACCACAATTCCAATGGGGGACCGCTGATGGCTCTTGAACTCCGAAACCACGATCAGATCGTCAATGAAGCTGCGGCCATTGCCCAACAGTCGTGCCCTGATCTGACCGACCTGACACCCGGCTCTGCGTTCCGTGCCTTGCTTGAGGCGGCGGCTTTCAACAGCGAGTGGCAACAATTCCTGACGGTCGCCGTGCTGCGTCAGACGCGCGCCGCGACCAGCCGGGGCGATGACCTCGATTCCTATTTCGGCGACTTTGGTCTGACCCGCCTCGGGTCTGTTTCGGCCTCTGGCACGGTCACCTTCAGCCGCTTCAGCACGACCGGCACTGCGCTGGTTCCGCTTGGGTCCATCGTGAAGACGGTGGACGGGACGGTATCATTCACGGTCGTCAAGGACACAGCGAACCCGCGTTGGGACATCGGCCTGAATGGCTACCTCATCGCCGGTGGCGTCGGCTCTGTCACTGTCCCTGTCGCGGCATCCACGCCGGGGGCCTCGGGCAATGTCCGTGCTGGCACGATCACCATGATCGCTTCGGCGATCCCCGGCATCGACGCCGTGGCGAACGCGGCCGGATTCCAAAATGGCGCGGACGGCGAGAGTGACGAAGCCTTTCGAGCGCGCTTCACAAACTACATCAACACCCGATCACAGGCGACGACCGGCGCGGTCGAATTCGCCGTGGCTTCGGTTCAACAGGGCCTGACCTTCAAGATCGTTCAGAACAAGGATGCCGCTGGCAATGAGAGCCGGGGTAGCTTTGTGATCTTCGTGGATGACGGCACTGGCTCGCCGCCTGACGCCCTGATGTCTGCGATCCACGACGCTGTTCAGGCTGCGGCGCCGATCAGCATGCCTTTCTACCTTCTTCCCGCGAAGGTCGTGACAGCCAACGTCAGCCTGACGATCAAAGCCAAGCCCGGCTATTCGAAGGCTTCGCTTATCGGTGCTGTCGCTGCTGCGATCCAAGATCACATCAACTCGCTTGGTGTCGGCGAACCCCTGTCGTTCTATCGACTGGCCCACGTCGCGCAGGACACCGTTGAGGGCGTCCAAAACGTCGATACCCTGCTGCTGAACGGGCACGCAGAGAACGTCGGCGGCGAACCGAATCAATCGGTGCATGCCGGTAGCATCGCGGTGTCCTGATGGCTGTTGGGGATCGCGACTTCTTCAAAGACCTGCTGCTTCGCCACCAGCTTCCAACGGGCTGGTTCGATGAAGAAGGGCAGGTCATCAACGCCGTGCTGGACGCACTGGCGAGCGCGCCCGCGTTCAACTTCGACCAACTTCTATACGTCGCGCAGCAGACCCGGTTGGCCACAGCCACCGAGATGAACTTGGACCTGATCGCCGAAGATTTCTTCGGCGTAGGCATGTTCCGCCGACGCAAAGGGGAGGGTGACGCAAGCTATCGCCTTCGCATCGCGAAAGAGCGGCTTCGTCCCCGCGCGACACGCCAAGCGATGATCGACATGATCACCGACCTGACCGGCGTCGCCCCCGAGATTTTCGAGCCGGGCAACATCAGCGACACCGGGAGCTACGGCTTCGACATGGCCTATGGCCAAGACGGCGCCTACGGCTCTCTGAACCAGCCCTATGAGTTCTTCATGTCGGTCACCCGACCGCAGGGACAGGGCATCCCGGTCGTGGCCGCCTATGGCTCCAATGACGGCGCCTACGGCTCGGGGAACATCGAATACGCCTCGCTCGACAGCATCGAGGGCGAGGTCACCGACACCGAAATCTATCAGTCCATCGCCCGCACGGTGCCCGCCGGTGTGACCGCGTGGACTGAAATCAAGAGCGGCACATAAGCACCGCCCGATAAATATAAGAAACGACAGGACAGCTAATGGACCGCACAATTGTATACACGGGGGCGATCCCCCAAGACGCCGACATCCTAAACACGAACCGCAACATGGTGCGTGCTATCGGCCATCTGGCGCGGGGCATTTGGGGCACGAACAGCGTCGCCGCCGGTCTGGACGCCACGCCCGCTTCGCCCCTGTCGCTGAACTTCCGCATCGGTCCCGGTATGGTCACCGTGCTTCAGAGCATCGACGCCACGTCCTATGGCTCGCTCGCCGCCGACAACAACCAGACCGTCAAGGTCGGGTCCATCGACACGACCACGACCTTCCCTGTCGTTGCTCCCACGACCGCCGGTCGCTCGGTGAAGTATCTGGTCCAAGCTGCATTCGATCAGCAGGACACCGACAACAAGGTTCTGCCCTACCGCAACGCGGCCAACCCGTCGCAACCCTACGCTGGCCCGGCCAACTCTGGCACCGCGCAGCCGACTGTTCGTCGCGAGACGGTCGCCCTTCAGGCGAAGCGCGGCACCGAAGCAACGACCGGCTCTGAAGCCGTCCCCGCTGTCTCTGCTGGCTATGTGCCGCTGTGGGTGATCACGGTGTCCTTCGGTCAGACGACTGTCACCGCCGCTAACATTGCGCCGCACCCGGAAGCCCCATGGACTTCAAAGTTGACGGACCTGTTCGCCAAGATCGACAGCCCCACTTTCATCGGCACCCCAAAGGCGCCCACGCCGACCACGGCGGACGGCATCGCCACCAAGGCTTACGTCGATGCGATCCTGTCCGGTGCTGGCGTCTCGGTTGCGGCTGATCCCAACACCATCGCCAAGCGAAACGGCGCGGGCGCGCTCGTCGCTACGTCGTTCATCGGCAAGGCGACTACGGCTGGCGCGGCCGATACTGCGACTAACGCGACGAACGCCCAGAACGCGGTCAATGCACAGAGAGCCGAAAACGCGGACAACGCGACCAACGCGGTGAACGCACAGTCTGCCCAGACCGCCAACACCGCCAACACGGCAACATCGGCCACCACGGCTGGATCGGCGAACCAAGCGGCGAATGCTGCGAAGCTCGACAACAAGAACGCTTCGGTCGCTACAGCGGCTGACACCGTGGTCGTGCGCGACGCGGGCGGCAATGTGAATGCCAACGTCTTCAACGGGCGTGCGACTTCGGCTGCTTACGCCGACTTCGCCGAACGCTTCGAAGCATCTGAAGACCTTGAATCCGGCGACGTGGTGTCCTTCGGTGGCGACAAGGAAATCTGCAAGGCTGGCTGGTCTGGCTCGGTCTTCGGCGTCGTTTCGACCGCCCCGGCTTATCTCGCCAACGCTGAAGCAGGTGACGACAAATCCCACCCCGCCGTCGCATGGCAAGGCCGCGTCCCGGTCAAGGTTCTCGGTCCTGTCGAGAAGTTTGACCTGCTGGTCATGTCTACGATCCCCGGCGTTGCCTATGCCGCCAAGGATGCTGTCTCGACCGACGTGTTCGGTCGCGCTCTTGAGGACAAGGCTTCTGAAGGTGTGTCGCTGGTCATGGCCGTGGTGAAAGCTCGAATCTAATGGCCGTCATTTCCGCAGCAGATCGGAACGCGCTGGCGACCGCATATAACTCCCTTCTCGGCACCAACATTTCTATGGTGTCGCCCGGCGCCGTGATCGACGACGCCGACTGGACCAGCATGTATGACAAGGTGAAGGCCGCCTGTGACGCTTCAGGGCGCCCGTGGTCTGGCCCGAACCGTGCCAGCCTGACCCTTGGTCTTCCGATCACGCTTCAGGCTTGGCCGATGCCGGGTGATGCGATCCCCGACGCACAGACGCTCGGCTTTGACCGCACAACGTCATGGACCGCCCCGAGCGGTGTGAATTCCGTGATGTTCAACTGGATCGTCGCCGGTGGCGGCGGTGGCGGCGCCGGAACCGAATACGGCAATGGCGGTGGCGGCGGTGGCGGCGGTTCGGGCGGCTTTGGTCGCTACATTGAAGTGCCGTGCAAACCGGGCGACCGCTTCGTCTTCACAATCGGGGAGGGCGGCATTGGAGCCGCGACGCCGACTGTGAACGGCAAGCCAAGCAACAATCTGCCCGTCCGCGACGGATCGGCGGGAGGTCAGACGACCGTGACCCAAAACGGTGCTGTGATCTTCACCGCGACCGGCGGCGAAGGCGGCGTCACGTCGCGCAATACCAACCAAGGCGCACAGATCGCGCAGGGCGGGGCCGGTGGTCTTCCGAGCGGTCTGACGGGTCAGCTTGGCCCCGGCGGAAGCAGCGACCGTGCATCGACCTTCGGTGGCGGGGGGGCACCGGGTCCGACCCAAGGAAGCTTCGGCGGGGCCGGTGGCCTCGCAGGTGGTGGCGGCGACCGCATGACGGGAGCCTCTGCTGGCAAGGCCGGGATTGGTCATGGCGCCGGTGGCGGCGGCGGCGGCTGCAAGGATCGCTACGACGGCGGTGGCTACTGGTTCGGCGGCAAGGGGGCTAACGGCTTCGTTGAAATCACCTTCCCGAGCCAAGGCGCGGTTGGGGGAACCCCTGCTGCGGTCAATACGACCTACAACACGACTGCTCCGGTGACGGCGGGGGGTTCGACGGGCGGTGGCTACACTGGCGGCGGACGTGGAAACGGCCTCGAAAATTTCGTGGTCACTATGCAGAGCGCGTCGTGACTCCCGCACAAGAAAAGCCAATCGGGGAGCGTATCGCGGCACTCGAAACCGGGGTGCACGGCATGACTACGGCCATCGAGAAACTGACCGACAAGGTGGACCAGCTTGGTGACAAGATGGCCGACAAGATCGCTGTTGAGGTCAGCCACGCCAAGAACAACATCATGACCGTCGTGGACACCAAGGCCGACGCCAAGATGACGGAGCATCGCCTGACCAATCTCGAAAGGGACATGGCGACCAAAGCCCCGAACGAATCCTTCAGGGAGATTCGCAGCTTCATCATCGGCGCCTGTCTGCTGGTGCTGGTCGCGTTCGGCGGCGGCGTCACCGCGCTGGTATTCAACACCAACAGCAACAACGCGAAGGCTGATCGACAGCAGGACCAGCATCCGACGCAACAAGTTCAGCAGGTTCCGGCGCCTGTCGTCGCGATGGTGCCGAAATGACCGCTATGATCGCCGCCATCGCTGCAAGCCCCCTCTTTCCGAAGCTGGCTGGCTGGACCGCTATCGTCATCGCGTGCATCGCCATCATTTGGATCGGCGCGGCGCACATCAACCATCGGGTCGAGACGTGGAAGGCCGGGGTGGTCGAAGCCGCCCACGCCGAAGTCCGCGAAGAGCAACTGAAGGAAGGGCTGGCCCACGCCGAAAAGGTCGCCACCCTGTCCCGGCGGCTCGCAGAGAGCGAAGCGCGGTTCAACGAGAAAGCCGCAGCCCGTCAAACCGCTATCGTTGACCAAACGCGGGCGGCAGAGGCCAACGTCAGGCAACAGATCGCAGACGGCGACATCGTAGCGGGGAAACTCTCGCCGGTGACGATGGCGGCCATCGACCAGTTCGAACTTATGGAAGCGGAGCGCATCCGAGCGGGCCGATAAATACGGCTATGAAAGCCCTGATCTGTCTCGCCGTTTCCGCCCTTGTCCTTGGGGCCTGTGCTACCGCGCCCGCGCCTACGGTCGTCACCAAAACCGAACTGGTCCCGGTGTCGGTGGACCATGACCTGTTCAGCCCGAACCTCTGCCCGTCGTGGCCTCGCAAAGCTGACTACATCGTCGCCGGAGCGGACGAAGAGGGGCTGTCCTACCTAACCGCCGGGTATCTGGCCTACCGATGCGAGCGCGAAGGAAGAATTTCTGCGGGCGAGCGACAGCGCGAAATCGAACTACAGATCACCCGCGACGGCGCCGCGCGCCCCTGACAGATGGGCGGGGCCAACTACAAAACCCGCAGTTCCAAATAGTCAGGTCAAAGCCTGAATATTCGCGACACCAGCCGTTATTTGGCAGCGGCCGTGACAACCACCCCCAGCGGTGCGTCCCCGTCAGTCAATATTCCGAAGGCTACGGCTTCTTGTGAGGCGCGGTAGAATATTTTGCATTTAATTGACTTTGATATTTGAGACATCGTGCACGCAATGTCCGCAGAGACACAGTATCGCGCAATAAAAGTGCGCCGCGATGCTTGACCGACGCGAAGTTGAGCGTATGTTGGGGTCATCGGCGGCGGCAACGTCACTGATCTGGGGGCGCATTACCCCAGTGTAAGCGTAAATCGGCTACCTCGGCGGCCCTGTTCTTTGTCTTCCACCTTGGAACGGGGCCGCCATCACTCATAGGAACTCTAATGGATACCTTTTTGGTCCCTTCGGACCAGACCGATGAAGTGCGCGAGTGGTGCATCGTAAACGCCCCGTCTGCGCGCCATGGCGAAGGCGTCGTCTCGATGGACTTCGCGGACAGCTTCTTCTTCCAAATGCGCTGGTTCCCCGGCTGTCATCTGATTGAGCCAGCAGCGGCATGACCGATCTGATCAACATCACTGACAACACGGTCGAGGTCTGGCGTCACATTGACGACAGTTGGCAGACCGCGCGCGAGCTACATATTCTGATGACCGAGGAAGCACCGCGCGTGTCGATTTCGATCAAGAATGTGCGGCTTCAGATCAACAAGATGGTCGAAGCTGGCGTGGTCGAGCGGCGCACGACATGGGCAAACCCGGCTGAATATCGCGTGGCAGAGGTCCGTGGTCACGGCCCGTCACTGGACCTGTTGTGCGAGCTTAACGAACTGATGGACGACACCGGGGGAGACTATCCCTACGGCAAAGGCTCGAAATTCCGTGGGGTCGGCCAAACGAGTGGGATGATGAATGCCCAAGGCTGATCTGGCGCCTATCCGTCGCTCACGATAACGGCGCGCACGGAAGGCCCCGGCCGCATAAATAGTTTTGTCGGGAGAGGTCATTGGCTCCCGATATTCTCCGATATTGTGGGGGAGGCCGGGGGCATCCGGCCTCCCTTTGGTCGTTCCGCTAAATATCGGATGACAGACTGGATCATCCCGCCCGGCGTAAGCGAAGCCGACCTCACCAAATTCGCTGGCTTCACCTACCTGATCACGAACCTGATCACGGGCCGCGCCTACGTCGGCCAAAAGGTTCTTAAGGAAAAGAAGCACGGCAAGGTCCGTCACGATCTGTGGCGCCGCTACTTCGGATCATGCACCGAGTTGAAGGACGATGTTGCCGCGCTCGGCCCGGACAACTTCCGCCGGGAAATCCTGACGCTCTGCAAAACCCGGCCCCTGATGAACTACGAAGAGACGCGGGAAATGTTCGCCCGAAACGTCCTTTACGCCCGCCTCCCTGACGGCTCGCGCGCATTTTACAACGGCCACATCATGAATCGCTTCCGACCCTCGAAGGTGGCGGCGTGATCCGGCGTGTCCTTGGGGTCGTTTGGTCCGCGATCCTCGCCGTCCTGTGGTTCCTGAACGTGCTGGAACCGCCGGTGAAGGGCTGCGCGCCCATGCTGTCCCTGTCCAAGGTCTACATGTGGCTGATGGTCCCCCTGACCGTCATCGCCGTCACGACCCCCGGCAACGCGGACATGGTGGTGGCCCTCTCGGGCCTGTCCCTCGGGATCGGCAATTACGCCTTTCGCCGCTTCATGCAGGTGAAGACCAAAACCGGCGGCTACGCTCTGGCGCCGGTCAAGGAAGAGGACGACGCGGCGGCTTCCTGACGGCGAAGGACAGCATCCAAGGCGTTCTCAAGTCTTTGTTCGCCCCCGAGCATTCCAGCCCGTAGTCCCGGCGCCATATCGACCGCCGTGCCATCGGGCAGGGTGACGACCTCAAGATTTTTGGTCAGGTCGTAATCCGCGATCACCATGCCATTGTTGTCGAACTTCACCCCGATCATGCCGCCGACCAGCGTCAGGGCGAATGTCCGCTCTGGCTCCCCGCGTTGCGTGTCTACGGCGTTGCACCGGACTTCGGCGACAACCCCCTTTAAGGCGTCCATGACCTTCAGCCGCGCCGCCTCTCTGATCACCTTGTCAGGGCTGGCGATGGCGTCGCGGATTTCCATCACTCGCCGCGCATGTTCCGCCGGGCTGACCCACCCACGGGCCTTGGCCAAAGCATCCTCAAGAGGCCCGAGAGCCGCCTTGGCTGTCTTCAAGGCCGCGCTCAACTCGTTGAACTGGTCTTCGGCCATCTGGTTGTCGGGGTGCTTCAGGTAGATCGCATAGGCGTTCTTTGCCAGCAGATCGGCATCCGCGATGGCCTTCTGCTGTGCCGCGACCTGATGGACCAGCGACAGGCTGTCGTCGGGGCGCCGGAAATGCCGGTCATCGAGAGCGCGGGTCAGCACAACATCAAGCGCGGCCTCTTCGAAAGGCTCATACCGGAACGTCTCGTTATAGGGGCATCCGCGCCGCTGGTTGGCCGCTGAACACTGGTAGACGCGGGTCTTGTTCGGAAGGGTCCGCAGATACATGCGGGCGCCGCAGTGATCGCAGACGATCAGGCCGCTGAAGAGGTTGACGGCCTTGCCTGTTTCGCGCCCGCCGGTCAGCTTGCGCCCGGCCAACTGTGCCCGCGCCTTGGCGACCAGATCGGCGGGGACAGCCCGCTCATAGTAGCCGGGATGGAAGACCCCGGCGTTCTTCACCCGACCGGGATTGGCCCCGCCTGAAAGGTAGTCGCCTTCAGCAGCAGGGGAGGTCAGGACAAAGCGGACGTTCGACTGATCCCACGTCGCCGTCCGACCCCACGTCGGCACCTTGTCGTCATTCAGCCGCTTGGCGATCATGCGGACGCCGCGACCGTCAGCGGCCAACTGGTAAATCTTCACGACCGTCGCCGCGTGTTCATTACACACCCGGTCACCATCCTTTGTGACGGTGATCCAGCCGGGCACCTTGCGGGTGATCAGATCGGTCTTTTGCCGCTTCAGTTTCTTTTCCCACCCGTCCGTCACCTTCTCGGACAGGTTCTCGGAATAGTCGTTGGCGGCTTTCGCCCCCAAAAGGATTTCAAGGAAATCGGTCAGTCTGGACCCGCCGAAGGTGTCGCGGTCATGCAGCTTGCCGGGCGTGACGGTGGCGAACATCACGCCCGCATCCGTCATGTCTTCCATCCACCGGCGCGTGACGCGGCTTTCCATCCGGCTCAACCGGTCCAGCTTTTCGGTCAGGATGATTGTGCCTTGGGGGATTTCCCCGGCGCGGATTTCGTCGGCCAGCTTCCCGAGGTTGCCGCCGTTCAGATGGTGACCTGACCAAGCAGATCGCCCGAGGTCTTCAACGACGCGGGTGACCGTCCAGCCTTGCCGACCCGCATAGGCGTAGCAGTCTTCAAGCTGGCGTTCGCGGGACGCCCCGGATTCCTGCCGCTTCGTGCTGAAACGAATATACAAAATGCAGTTGGCCGGGCTGTCCATACCCACCGCCATGCCTGAATGAGAACCGGTTAGCAAGTCCAGCCATGTTCGCAACCTTTGTACGGGTTGATGGAGCGGTCGAAGCCGATGTCCGGACTATCGTTCCGGGCGATTATGGTGCGGGCGTGTTCAGGGGTGAGGGTGGTGCGCAGCGGCGCAGCCTCGGCGTCGTCGTGCGTCCAGCCGTCATCGAACGACTGGTGCTGCTCAGGCTCGTAACGGCCGCTGGCATTCGAACGCGCGCCTCTTCCCTTGGCGGTTTCCATGGGAAGGACGATGCGACATCAATAGGAACAAAGCAAGAACATTTGTTCTCGCCGATTTGGCCTCAGTCGGGGCCGATGACCATGCAGGTCACGCGACGTGCAGCCAGCGCCTCGCAGGCGGACTTTGCGCCGGTTTCGGTCAGGCCCACGAAGCGCGAGCGATACCAGTCGCCGGCGGTTTGGACATTGCGTTCGGCGTTGGCGAACTGATCGCGGAAACGACGGTTGACCTCGGTCAGCCAGTCGGTCGCCACCTTCTCTTCGCGGAAGGCGCCGACCTGCACCGCCCAGCGACCGGCCGGCGTTCTGGGCGCGGCGCGGGCGGGTTCGCGCGTTGCGGACGACGCCGAGCGACGGGGCGTGGTGGACGGCGCGACGACGGCATTGGCCGGCGCGCCGTTCAACGAAGCGGTGACATTGCGTGGCGCACGGGGCGCGGCGGAGGCGGCCGGCGCCGAACCAATGGGCGGCAGGGTTGCGGCGGCCCGCTGGCTGGCTGCGCGCTCCGACGGGACAGGGGCGATACGCGTCGGCAGGGCGGCGGGCGCTGGTGCGGCCGTATAGGCGACAGCGGTGGATTCCGCGCCGACGCTGTCCTCGTCGTCATTGAGCGACGCATAGGCGATCGGGGCGTCGGCGATCGCCGAGCCCACGCCGAAACCACGTTGCTCGAAGAAGGTCTGGGCCACCTGGATTCGCTCGCCCTGGGCGCGGCGGCGCTCGACCTCGAAGCCGGTGTCCATCAGCTCGGCGACGTGAGCGTTGCGGCTGGCGGTCGAACGGCCGCCCAGGACCACGGTGATCAGGCGTCGCCCGTCGCGCACGGCCGAGGCGGCGAGGTTGTAGCCCGAGGCGTTGGTATAGCCGGTCTTCATCCCGTCATAGCCGCGCCCGGTCGGCAGAAGGCCGTTGGTGTTGCGATAGTTGCGACCGTTGTATGCCCAGTCGTGAAGGCCGAAGTAGCTGTAGTACTGCGGGAAATCGCGCATGATGGCGCGTGCCAGGATGGCTTGGTCGCGTGCGGAGGTCACCTGACGTGCGTCCGGCAGGCCGTTTGCGGTGTAGTAGCGGGTCTGGGTCATGCCCAGCTGGGCGGCCTTCTGCGTCATCATATTGGTGAAGCGGGCTTCCGATCCGCCGATGTGCTCGCCGATGGCCAGGGCCATGTCGTTGGCGGACCGCACGGCGGTGGCGCGCATGGCGTTGTCCAGGGTGATGGTCTGGCCCGCGGCGAGGCCCAGTTTTGACGGCGGCTGGGACGCGGCGCGCGGCGAGATCGTCAGCACGTCGTTCACATTAGCCTTGCCTTGAGACAGAGCCTCGAACGTCAGATACAGCGTCATCATCTTGGTCAGGGAAGCCGGATAGCGGCGGCTGTCGGCGTTTCGCGCGAACAGGACCTCGCCCGTGGCGGCGTCGATCACGATGGCGGCGTAGCGGCTGTTCTCCTGGGCCGAGTAGGCGGTCTGGGCCTCGATCGGCCTGACGTTCGCGCCCAGAACCAGCGAAAGCGCGAGGACGGCGAACAGGCCACGGCGGAGAAAAGCGATCATGGGCGGGACAACCCCTCGGTGAGCAGGGTGCGACAGGCCCCCCGGCCGTCACGAACAAACAGCTAGCATAGGAAGCGCGGGTTTCGTGGTGGTTAACCGCGCGTCAACGCAAATTTGACCGGCCTATCAAAGTTATCGTCGATCATATTGTGCATTGCACAAAACGCTTGAAAAACCTTCGCACTCGCAGCATATTGTGGGTCTGCGAGATCCTCTCGCGTCATTATTTCCGCCCTCAGGTCCGTCCCCAAGGGCCTTCTACCGGAGAGACGATCATGGCCGACGCTGCTGAAACCGTGAAGAAAACCGCCGACCAAGCCACCGCCGCCGCAACTTCGGCCGCCGCCAAGGTCAAGGCGCAAGCCGAAACCATGCAGGCCGCCGGTACGCAGGCCTTCCGTGAAGGCATCGACAAGTCGACGGCCTCGATGGCCGAGCTGAACGCGCACAGCAAGAAGACCCTGGAAGCCATGGTCGAGTCGGTCACCGTCGCTCAGAAGGGCGCCGAGGCCCTGTCGCAACAGGCGCTGGGCTTCGCCAAGTCCTCGTGGGAAGACGGCGTCGCCGCGTCCAAAGAACTGTCGACCGCTCGTTCGGTGCAGGAGTTCTTCGAGCTTCAGACCGCCTGGGCCAAGAAGTCGATGGAGCGCTATGTCGCCGAGTTGACCAAGACGCACGAGATCGTCACCGCCACGGTCAAGGACAGCATCAAGCCGATCAACGAGCGCGTCACCGCCTCGGTCGAAACCTTCCAGGCCGCTCGCTAATCCCGCGAACGGACTGAAGAATCGAGAAGGCCCCGGAGTTCGCTCCGGGGCCTTTTTGCTGTCAGGGCAGGGCGGAATGGTCGTAGCTGAAGACACGCGCCAGCTTCCACTCGGTCCCCTCCTGTCTCCACATCTGCGTGAAGCGGGCGCGTCCGACGCGCCGTTCCGGACCGTCGCCCTGTCGCTCGTAGAAGACGTGCTCGCCTGTTTCGACCGCGCCGTAGTTGTTGATGGGATAGACAGCCAAGCCGTCCGGCAGGGCCTCGCGCCGGGTCCGCCAGGCGTCGGGCGCGCTGCGGCCCTGACAACGCTCGGCGTATTGCGACACGAAGCTGTCGGCGTCAGTAGCCACCCGTCCGCCGCGGTCGTCGAAGAACTCGAAATCGTCGGTCAGCATGGCCCGAAGTCCGGTCGGATCGCAGCCTTCGAAGAAGACAGCGAACAGTTTGGCGTCGGCCGCCATGACGGCGGTTTCCAGCGGCGTAAGCTGGGCGAAGGCGGCAAGCGAAAGGGCGACGACGAGGGCGGCGGGCATGGCGATCAGGAGCTGTTCAACTGAGGCTCTCAACCTGAGCCGTTGACTGCCTTGGATCACGTGAAATCTTTGTCAGACGCCCTTCACGAAAGCCGTGACTGGACGCCGCTTCAATTCAGGCCATCATTCCCTATCTGAGAGCCAAGACGACTCCCCGATTACGGAACACGAATGCCCATACAAAGGCCCGGTGAGACCGGCGGCGGTCAAGGAACCGCCGTTGTCACCGAAACAAAGCCGAAGCTGCAAAAGCCCTCGCTCTATCGAGTGCTGATTCTGAACGACGATTATTCGCCGATGGAATTCGTCGTCTATGTGCTGGAGCGGTTCTTCCAGAAGAGCCGGGAAGAGGCCACCCGCATCATGCTGCATGTGCATCAGCATGGCGTCGGCGTCTGCGGCGTCTTCACCTACGAGGTCGCCGAGACCAAGGTCGCGCAGGTCATCGAGACGGCGCGCCGCCACCAGCACCCTTTGCAATGCACGATGGAAAAGGACTGAGAGGAGCCTCCCTATGCCTTCATTTTCCCGTCCTCTCGAAGAAACCCTGCACCGCGCGGTGGGATACGCCAATGCGCGCAGGCACGAGTATGCGACGCTTGAGCACCTGCTGCTCGCGCTGATCGACGATCCCGACGCGACCGGCGTCATGCAGGCCTGCAACGTCGATCTGTCGGCGTTGAAAGCGGCGCTGACCCTCTATGTCGACAACGACTTGGCCGCCCTGGCCACCAGCGACGGCGAGGACGCCAAGCCGACCGCCGGCTTCCAGCGCGTGATCCAGCGCGCGGTGATCCACGTCCAGTCGTCAGGCCGTGAGGAAGTGTCCGGCGCCAATGTGCTGGTCGCCATCTTCTCCGAGCGCGAGAGCCATGCCGCCTACTTCCTGCAAGAGCAGGACATGACGCGCTATGACGCGGTCAACTTCATCGCCCACGGCATCGCCAAGAAGGCGGGCGCCAACGAGGCCCGTCCGGCCAAGGGCGCTTCGCCCGAAGAGGCCGAGGATGCATCCGCCGTCAAACAGGGCGGCGAGGCGCTGGAAGCCTATTGCGTCGACCTCAACGAGAAGTCGCGCCAGGGCAAGGTCGATCCCCTTATCGGTCGTCAGGCCGAGGTCGATCGCTCGATCCAGATCCTGTGCCGTCGGACCAAGAACAACCCGCTTCTGGTGGGCGATCCCGGCGTCGGCAAGACCGCTATCGCCGAAGGTCTGGCCCGCAAGATCGTCAACGGCGAGGTGCCCGACGTCCTGAAGGACGCCACCATCTATTCGCTCGATATGGGCGCGTTGCTGGCCGGCACCCGCTATCGCGGCGACTTCGAGGAACGCCTGAAACAGGTGGTCAAGGAGCTGGAGAACCACGACAACGCCGTGCTCTTCATCGACGAGATCCACACGGTGATCGGCGCGGGCGCGACCTCGGGCGGGGCGATGGATGCGTCGAACCTGCTGAAACCGGCCCTGGCGTCCGGCACCCTGCGCTGCATGGGGTCGACAACCTACAAGGAATATCGCCAGCACTTCGAGAAGGACCGCGCCCTGGTGCGTCGCTTCCAGAAGATCGACGTCAACGAGCCGACGGTCGAGGATACGGTGAAGATCCTGAAGGGTCTGAAGACCTACTACGAGCAGCACCACAAGGTCCGCTACACTGACAGCGCCGTGCGCACGGCGGTGGAGCTGTCTGCGCGCTACATGACCGACCGCAAACTGCCGGACAAGGCGATCGACGTGATCGACGAGGCCGGGGCGTCACAGATGCTGCTGACCGAATCCAAGAGGAAGAAGGTCATCGGTCAGAAGGAGGTCGAAGCCGTCATCGCCAAGATGGCCCGTATCCCGGCCAAGTCGGTGTCCAAGTCCGACACCGAAAGCCTGCGCGAACTGGAAACCGACCTGAAGCGCGCGGTCTTTGGTCAGGAACAGGCCATCGAACAGGTGTCGGCGGCCATGAAGCTGGCGCGCGCGGGTCTTCGCGATCCGAACAAGCCGATCGGCAGCTTCCTGTTCAGTGGCCCGACCGGCGTCGGCAAGACCGAGGTCGCCAAGCAACTCGCCGCGACCCTGGGCATCGAAATGCAACGCTTCGACATGTCGGAATATATGGAGCGCCACACGGTCAGCCGTCTGATCGGCGCGCCTCCCGGCTATGTCGGCCATGACCAGGGCGGCCTGCTGACCGACGCCGTCGATCAGCATCCGCACGCCGTCGTGCTGCTGGACGAGATCGAGAAGGCGCACCCGGATGTCTACAACATCCTGCTGCAGGTGATGGACAACGGCATGCTGACCGATGCGGTCGGCAAGAAGGTCGATTTCAGGAACGTCATCCTG
The DNA here is from genome assembly GCF_005484585.1 of Brevundimonas sp. SGAir0440. Taxonomy (NCBI): domain Bacteria; kingdom Pseudomonadati; phylum Pseudomonadota; class Alphaproteobacteria; order Caulobacterales; family Caulobacteraceae; genus Brevundimonas; species Brevundimonas sp. SGAir0440. The sequence goes on from NZ_CP039435.1 coordinate 1,557,290, forward strand.
ATCATGACGACCAACGCCGGGGCCGCCGACAACGCCCGCGCCTCCATCGGCTTCGGCCGGGGCAAGGTCGAGGGCGAGGATGACAAGGCCATCCAGCGCCTGTTCGCGCCGGAGTTCCGCAATCGCCTGGACGCCATCGTGGCCTTCAAGCCGTTGCAGGCCGACACGATCCGCTCGGTGGTGACGAAGTTCATCCTTCAGCTGGAAGCCCAGCTGGCGGATCGCAACATCACCATCGAACTGACCGACGAAGCCGCCGACTGGCTGGCCAAGAACGGCTTCGACGAACTGTATGGCGCGCGTCCGCTGGCGCGGGTCATCCAGGACTCGATCAAGAAGCCGTTGGCCGACGACATCCTGTTCGGGCGTCTGACGCGCGGCGGACACGTCAGGGTCCAGCTGAAGGACGGCAAGATCGACTTCGACATCACGAGCGCCAGCGCGCCCGCGAAAGCCGAGGAAGAAGAGACGGCCTGATCCTCGAAAAGGTGATGGCGAAAGGCCCGGCTGGCAGCAGCCGGGCCTTTTTCTATGCCTGCTTGTAGGGCGACAGTTCTTCGGTCATCGCCCGCATCTCCGCCGCGACGGCCGGCCGTTCGCCGTCCAGATAGCGGGCGACGGGATCGCGCAGGGCGGGGTCGGCGATGAAATGGGCGGAATAGACGGGGGAGGGCAGGTAGCCGCGCGCGATCTTGTGGTCGCCTTGGGCCCCGGCTTCGACGCGGGACAGGCCGCGCGAAATGGCGAATTCGATAGCCTGATAATAGCAAAGCTCGAAATGCAGGAAGGGCACGTCTTCCAGTGTGCCCCATTGCCGGCCGTAAAGGGCGTCGCGGCCGATGAAGTTCAGAGCGCCGGCGATGGGCGTCTCATCCCGAAACGCCATAATCAAGGCGATCCGGTCGGCCATGGTCGCGCCGATGCGACTGAAGAAGTCGCGCGTCAGATAGGGCCGGCCCCATTTACGCGAGCCGGTGTCCATGTAGAAGGCGAAGAAGGCGTCCCAGTGGGCCTCGGTGATGTCGGCGCCGGTCAGGACGCGGATATCCAGATCGGCCTGGGCGTCGCGGCGCTCGCGCTTGATGGTCTTGCGGCGGTTGGCCGACAGGGCGGCCAGGAAATCGTCGAAGGTCCGATAGTCGTTATTGCGCCAGATGAACTGGATGTCCTGGCGTGGCAGCAGGTCCGCCTCGGTCATGGCTGACCAGTCCGCTTCGGTCGGGAAGTTGACGTGCAGGGAGGAGACGCCCAGCCGTTCGACCAGGGTCACCGCCCCCTGGATCAGGGCCTGACGCACGGTGGTGGCGTCGGTCTCGGGATGGTGCAGGAAGCGCGGGCCGGTCGCGGGCGTAAAGGGCACGGCGCCCAGCAGCTTGGGATAATACCGGCCGCCGGCCCGTTCATAGGCGTCGGCCCAGCTATGGTCGAAGACATACTCGCCCTGGCTGTTGCCCTTCAAATACAGGGGCATGACGCCCAGCACCGCGTTGCCTTCACCCCTCAGGGCCAGGTGGCGCGGCGCCCAGCCCTGGCGCGGCGCGGCGCTGCCCGAGGCCTCGCACGCGTGCAAAAAATCGTAGGAGACAAAGGGATCGCCGGTGGGCAGCGCGCACGCGTCCCACGCCTCGCGGCCGATGTCGGCGATCCCTTCGTGAACCGAGATCTGAAAGATCAGCGGATCTCCACGATCGCATCGATCTCGACGGCGAAGCCGAGCGGCAGCTTGTACACGCCGACGGCCGAGCGGGCGTGCTTGCCGGCGTCGCCGAAGACCTCGACCATCATGTCCGAGCAGCCGTTGATGACGGCGGGAATGGCGGTGAAGTCGGGGCCGGCCTGAACGAAACCGCCCAGTTTGACGATGCGGACCACCCGGTCCAGATCGCCATCGCAGGCCGCCTTGATCTGGGCGATCAGGTTCAGACCGCACAGACGCGCGGCTTCCAAGGCCTGCTCCGGCGTTACGTCCACGCCGACCGTGCCCTTGATCCCGCCGTTCGCGTCGTTCGACAGCTGGCCCGAGATGGTGACCTGATCGCCCGAGCGGACATAGGAGACATAGCTGGCCACCGGCTTGGCGGGTTCCGGCAGGGTGAGGCCGAGTTCGGCGATGCGGGCTTCGATGCTCATGGGGGCTCCTGTTTATCTGGGCGCGGTTTAGCGCGGGGCAAGGGCGGCGTCACCCGTTCGGCGCGCTTTAAAGGTTTGCCAACCGCGCCGTGTCATGGTGCGATCATGGATATGCACCTGACCCCCGACGTCGCCGCCTTCCATGCCGTGCTGGCGCGGTTGTCTGCCGGCGACCGCGCGCGCGTGGACGCCGCCGTAGTCCCGGCCGCGCAAAAGGCCGCCGAGGCCGCGCCGCATTGGGATTTCGAAATGCCGGCGAAGGCGGTGGATGCGCTGTTGGGCGCTGATGCCTCCGACGATGTGCGTCGCGGCCTGGTCGCCGCCTGGGCGCTGCAACTGCCCGACCGAGCAGCGGCGATGAATCTGCCGGCCGAGGTCATGGCCCTCTATCCCTACTGGATCGAACAGTTGGCGGGGTTTCTGGAGAAGGCCGAGGGAGGATACGTTTTCGACCACTGGTCCAAGGACGTGCGCTTCACCCTAGCGCTCAGCGTGCCGGGGGCCAAGAGCCAGGTCATAGACCTGTCGTCGCCGGTCGGGCCGGGCCAGATCGTCAAACACGTTCGCGACGGCTGGGGCCTCAAGCCGCTGGTCCGCTATCTGGCGGCGGGCGCCAAGCGCGAGCCCTGGCTGGAGGTTCATACCGAGAGCCGCTGGCTGCACGGCTTCAACGAAGACGGCTGGAACGAGGCCTGGGCCACGGCGGCCGAACTGTGCCGCGCACGGCCTGAACTGGCCGGCATGATCGGCTCCAGCTGGTTCTACGACCCGCCCCTGACCGAGATCAGCCCGCGACTTGCGCACCTGCGGCTCAACCCGCTGAAGGGTGGCGCCTTCATGGTCCATCAAGGGCCGGGCGAGATCCACACCGAGCGGGCCGGGACGGCCTCGGCGTCGAGGAAGGCGCTGATCGACAGCGGCGAATACACCGCCCGATCATGGCTGATGATCTGGCCCCGCAAGGAGCTGATCGCCTGGGCGGACCGGCGCAAGGGTGCCTGATCCCTCAGGCTGTCGCCATCCGCCACGCCGCCGCGACCGGCTGAATGTCCAGGTCGGCCGCCTTGGCCAGTCTGATCAACCGATCGATGTCCTCCGGGCGGCAACCATACGGCGTCGGCGCGTCGCTGACGTCGTGGCCGTAGCCGATCAGCCAGCCTTTGGACGAAGCCGTCTCCGAAACCAGCGCCTCCAGGTCGTAGCCGGGCAGGCGACGGCTCTCCAGGCCGATGGCCTGCAGCAGGTTGCGATCCGAACGTCCGGCGTTGATCCCGTCGCGGACGCCGCGCCCGCACAGGAAGCGTCTGTCGATCACGGCTTTCGATCCCAAGGCGCAATCGCCGAAGGGATAGGCGAAGGTCTGCATTTCGTACCCGTCCAGCCGGTCGGCCACCCAGGCGGCGTTGCGAGCAAGGCTGGCGTCCAGTTCGGCCGGTGACAGGGTCAGGGTCGAGACATGCTCATAGGTGTGGCATCCGACTTCGTGCCCGGCCTCATGGAGGGCTTGAAGGTGCTCCACCTCAAACTGGGGCAGGTCCAGATTGCGACCGCCCGACAGGCCGCCGCAGACATAGTAGGTCGCCTTGACCCCGTGCTGAGCCAGGATCGGTCCGGCCTCGGTCCAAGCCGATGCCGGGATGTCGTCGAACGACAGGCTGAGGACGCCGCGCGCGGGTTGGACCGTGGCGGGACGGACATCGAGATAGCGGCCGGCGCGGCGACGCATCTTGTCGAGAAAGGCGCTCATGCCCGCCTTGTCGCACGATGGGCTTAAGGCCGGGTTTCAGACCGTGACGGGTTGGGCGGTCAGGCCGCGCACGCCGAAGACACGGCGATACCGTTCGATCTCGGCGGGATCGCCGACCGCTTTCGCCGGATTGTCCGACAGTTTGACGGCGGGGCGTCCGCCCGCCTCGACCACCTTGCAGACCAGAGAGATGGGCTCCAGCTCGGGCGCGAAGGCGGGCGAACAGTCGCGGAAATCGTTGGTCAGATTGGTGCCCCAGCCGAAGCTGAGACGGGCGCGACCGTGGAAATGGGCATGCGTCGCCTCGATCCCGTCGATGTCCATCCCGTCCGAGAAGATCAGCAGCTTCTCCTTTGGGTCTCGCCCATGCGCGCGCCACCAGTCGATCAGGCGGTCGCCGGCCGGGATGGGCGGGGCCGAGTCGGGTCGGAAACCGGTCCAATCCGCCACCCAGTCGGGCGCCTGCTCCAAGAACGCCTCGGTGCCGAAGGCGTCGGGCAGGACGATCAGCAGATTGCCCGCATAATGCCGACGCCATTCGTCCAGCACCGCATAGGGAACCTGGGCCAGTGCCGCGTCGTCCGGCGCCAGGGCCGCCAGAACCATCGGCAGTTCGTGGCCGTTGGTGCCGATGGCTTCCAGGTCGTTCTCCATGGCGTGCAGGACGTTGGACGTGCCGATGAAGGATTTGCCCAGCCCTTCCTTCAACGCCTGAATGCACCAGCGCTGCCACAGGAAGCCGTGCCGCCGCCGGGTGCCGAAGTCGGACAGGGCGAGGTCGGGCAGAGCGCGAAGTCGCTCGACCTTGGACCAAAGCCGCGTCTTGGCGCGCGAATACAGGATGTCCAGATCGAACCGGCCCAGCCGCCGCATCCCGACCCGGCAGCGCAGCTCGTTCAGGATCGCCAGCGCGGGGATTTCCCACAGCGTCACCTCGGCCCAGGCGCCCGAAAAGGTCAGCACATACTGCCCGTCCTGAACCGACAGGTCGTAGTCGGGCAGGCGATAGTCGGTCAGCCAGGCGATGAAGTCGGGCGAGAAAATCTGTTTCACGCCATAGAAGCTGTTGCCCGCCAGCCAGACCAGTTCCTTGTTGGTGAAACGCGTGGTGCGGGCGTGATCCAGCTGCTCACGCAGGGCGTCGATATCGATCTCTTCGGCCAGACGCACGGTCTTGGTGCGGTTGATCACCTGGAAGACGACCGGCACGTCGCGATGCTCGCGCCAGATCATCTGCAGCATCAGCAGCTTGTAGAAGTCCGTATCCAGCAGGCTGCGGACGATCGGGTCCAGGCGAAAGCCATGGTCATAGGCGCGTTTGGCGAGATCCATGCCCTGTCCTACGGCTTCAGCGCGCGGCCCGCCACCACCGCATCCTTGCCGAACTTTTCACGCAGCACGTCGATGGCGCGCTCTGTCTTCAAGGCGCGCGTCTCGGTGGTCTGGAAAAGGCCGGCGGGCGCGTCCTCGGCGTCCTGCACGTCCGCCATGCCGATGCCGATCAGGCGATAGGGGCGGCCCAGCTCGGGTTTCAGCAGATCGCGCCCCGCGGCGAACAGGGCGCGCGCGGTCTGCACCGGATCGGGCAGGGTGACGCGGCGGGTCACGATCTTGAAGTCGGTGCGCCGCAGCTTCAGCACCAGCACCCGGCTGGCGACGCCGTCGCGCCGGGCCTTGGACGCCAGCTTCTCGCACAGGGGCCACAGCTCGGCCTCCAGCGCCTCGGCCGACGTCAGGTCTTCGTTGAAGGTGGTTTCGGCGCTCATTCCCTTGCGATCGCGTTCGGGATTCACGGCGCGCGCGTCGCGGGCGTGGGCCAGATCGTGCAGGCGCAGACCGGATTCGCCGTAACGTTTGACCAGGTCGCGCACGTCCGCCCGCGCCAGATCGCCAATGGTCGAGTAGCCGTCGCTGCGCAACGCCTTGCCAAACACCGGCCCGACGCCGGGCAGAGTGGTGACGGGGCGCGGCGCGAGCAACGCCTGGGCGTTGGCGGCGCCGACGACGGAGAAGCCGCGCGGCTTGTCCATCTCCGACGCCATCTTCGCCAGAAAGCGGTTGGGCGCCAGGCCGATGGAGACGGTCAGGCCGGTCTCCTCCTCGATCTGTTTCTGGAAGCGGATCAGCTGCAGCGCCGGCGGGCCGCCGTTCAGCCGTTCCGTGCCCGACAGATCGACCCAGGCCTCATCCAGCGACAACGGCTGGATCAAGGGCGTCAGCTGTCCCAACGCCCCCAGAATGCGCTGCGATTCGAAGACGTATTTGGTGAAGTCCGGCCGGATCACCACGGCCTCTGGACAGGCCTTCAACGCCTTGAACATCGGCATGGCTGAGCCGACGCCATATTGACGCGCGATATAGCAGGCGGTGGAGACCACGCCGCGCTTTCCGCCCCCGACGATGACCGGCTTGTCGCGCAGTTCGGGCCGGTCGCGCTTTTCCACCGAGGCGTAGAAGGCGTCGCAGTCCATGTGGGCGATCGACAACTGGTCCAGTTCGGCGTCTGCGACCACGCGCCGCGATCCGCACGCCGGACAGCGGTTCTCGCGCGGCCCGGCGGGATCTTCGCCGGTCCACAGGCAGTCGCGACAGATGGCCTTGATGGCCACGCTTAAGGTCTCCGTAAGGTTGGCTTCACCCCAACTTAAGACTGGGCGCCTACGAATGCGAACAACGAGGCGTCCCGCGTTCGAGGGGCGCGCAGGTCAGGTGATGATGTCCAAGAAAGTCCTCATCGTCGAGGATAACGAGCTGAACATGAAGCTTTTTCATGATCTGCTCGATTCCCAGGGCTATGAGACCCTGCAGACCCGCGAGGGCTTGCAGGCGCTCGCCTTGGCGCGCGCCCATCATCCCGACCTGATCCTGATGGATATCCAGCTGCCGGAAATTTCGGGTCTGGAAGTCACCAAATGGTTGAAGGACGACGAGGAACTGAACCACATCCCCGTCATCGCCGTGACCGCATTCGCCATGAAGGGCGATGAGGAGCGGATCCGTCAGGGCGGCTGCGAGGCCTATATCTCCAAGCCGATCTCGGTCATGCATTTCCTCGAAACCATCCGGCAGCACCTCGGATGAGCGCCCGTATCCTCGTCGTCGACGATGTGGACGTGAACGTCCGCCTGCTCGAAGCCAAGCTGACCATCGAATATTACGATGTGCTGACCTGCAACGACGGCCTGTCGGCCCTGGCCATCGCCGCCGAGCACCAGCCGGACCTGATCCTGCTGGACGTCATGATGCCCGGCATGGACGGGTTCGAGACGTGCCGACGGCTGAAGGCCCAGGCCGAGACGCGCCACATCCCCGTCGTGCTGGTCACGGCGCTGGACGGGCGCGAGGATCGGATCAAGGGGCTTGAGGCCGGCGCCGACGACTTCCTGACCAAGCCCATCGACGACGTCATCCTGTTCGCGCGAGTCAAGTCGCTGACGCGGCTGAAGCACGTCATGGACGAGCTGCGCGAGCGCGAGGAAAGCGGTCGTCGCCTGGGCGTCGATTCGGACAATGCCGCGCGACTGCGCAGCGAGGGCGGGCGGGTTCTGATCGTCGACGACGACCAGCGTCAGGCCGAGAAGATCGCCCAGGAACTGGTCGGCGAACATCGCGTCACCATCGAAACCGATCCCGAGGCGGCGCTGGTCGCGGCCAAGGGGGCGCTGGACCTGATCATCGTCAACGTCGCCGCCGCCAGCTTCGACGGCCTTCGGATCGTCGCCCAGGCCAAGTCGGGCGATGCGCGCCGCGCGCCGATCCTGGCGATCGTGGAGCCGACCGAACGGCCGCGCATGATCAAGGCGCTGGAACTGGGCGCCGCCGACATCCTGCCGCGCCCCGTCGATACCGAAGAACTGTCGGCGCGGGTTCGCACCCAGATCCGGCGTAAACGCTACACCGACTTCCTGCGCCAGAAGCTGGACAGCAGCATGGAGATGGCCGTCACCGACGCCCTGACCGGCCTGCACAATCGGCGCTACATGACCGGCCAGTTGCAGGCGCTGGTGGGGCGCGCGGCCCAGGGCGGGGCCCAGGTGGCCGTGCTGGTTCTGGACATCGACCACTTCAAATCGGTCAATGACAGCTTCGGCCACGACGCCGGCGACGAGGTGCTGGTAGAGTTCGCCGTGCGCCTGGCCACCAATGTCCGGGCCGTGGACCTGCCGTGCCGCATGGGCGGCGAGGAGTTCGTGGTGGTCATGCCGGGCGCCAGCCTGGAAGACGCTGGCCGCGTCGCCGAACGGATTCGCCGAGACGTCGCCTCCGCGCCGTTCCGCGTGATGGGCGGCAAGGAGCAGATCACCATCACCATCTCGATCGGCGTGGCCGCCACGACCGGCGACGGCGATACGCCCGAAGGCCTGCTGAAGCGCGCTGACGAAGGAGTCTATGAGGCCAAGGCCGCCGGCCGCAACCGGGTCATCGCCAAGGCGGCGTAACGAGGGCGTCCAGACAACGAAAAACGCCCGGCTGGAGACCAGCCGGGCGTTTTCAATTCTCAGCGGATCAAGGACTTACTTGATCTTGCCTTCCTTGAACTCGACGTGCTTGCGCACGACGGGGTCGTACTTCTTGACGACCATTTTCTCGGTCATGGTGCGGGCGTTCTTCTTGGTGACATAGAAGAAGCCGGTGTCGGCCGTGGAGTTCAGGCGGATCTTGATGGAAGCCGGTTTGGCCATCGGAATTACCTCTGCGACGGCGAAAGCCGCTTAAAATAAGAGGCGCGGAACATACTCAGGATCGCCCCAAAGTCAACGGGCGCGATGCCACGTTGATGAGGCCCAACGCACATATAGTCTGACCGCATGAAAATCGCATCCCTGCTGGCCGCCGCGGCCCTGATGTCCTTGTCGTTCGGCGGCGTCGCAACGGCCGATCCGGCTCAGTCTCAGGACGATTTCCTGGCGCGCTTAAACGCCCTGTGCGGGCAACGATTTGAAGGTCGGGTCGTCACCACCGACGCCGCCGACGCCAGGTTTGCCGGCGAGCGGCTGGTCATGCATGTCCGCGACTGTTCGCCGGACGAGGTGCGCATTCCCTTCGCCGTGGGGTCGGATCGTTCGCGGACCTGGGTGGTGACGAAGACCGACGCGGGCCTTCGGCTGAAGCACGACCACCGACACGCGGACGGCACGACCGACGTGCTGCACTGGTACGGCGGCGATACGGTCAACGCCGGCACGGCCGAGCGGCAGGAATTCCCGGTCGACGCCGAATCGATCGCCCTGTTCAACGGGAACGACGCGGCCGTCTCGACCACCAATGTCTGGGCGATGGAGGTCCATCCCGAAGGGATGTTCGCCTACGAGCTGCGTCGTCCCAACCGGCATTTCCGCGTCGAATTCGACCTGACCAAGCCGATCGCCGACTAAGGATCAAACGACGCGCCAGGCCTGGATCGGCCGCACGGTGGCGCAGGCGGGGCCGCCGTCCTTGGCGCGGCCGGGCAGGACGACTTCCAGAACCGCGCCTTCGCGCGCCTGGGCCAGCAGATCGGCGGGAATGTCGTGGACGTCGATCTTGGCGCGTCGGCTCCATTCGCTGGCGTGCTGGCCTGCCGACGTGCCGATCGCGACATAGACGAACCGCCGCGTCGCGCCCTCGCGCCGCACGAAGGGGCCGGTCAGGCGGCCATCCTCGGACAAAGTGACGGGCGCGTCGAAGCTGATCGGACCGTCGGCGGCGATGCGCGGTTCGACCGGCCTGTTCGCCTTGTCCTGCAGGCTGTAGGCGACGCCCGCGACCGGATTGGCGATCGTCAGGCGCAGGGTGATCGTTGTTCCGGCCATGTCAGTCCCTGTGTTCCACCGTATGCCGACCCCGCACCATCCGCACGAAGGGCAGGGGACGGTTCGGGTTTTCCAACCGTTCGGCCAGTTCACCCAGCACGAACCGGGTGATGGCGGGCAGGTCCAGGGCGCGCGCCTCGTCCAACGGCAGCCAGGCGATTTCGTCCAGTTCGCCCGACCCTGCGGTCGGCTCCGGGCTCAGCAGGGCCTCGGCCGGGGCCATGAAGAACCGGGCGTCGAACCGCCGGGTCCGGCCGGGCGGCGTAATAGCGCGCGCGATATAGGACAGGACCGACAGATCGGGCAGGACGCCCGCCTGGCGATATTCACGCCACGGGCCGGCGACGGAGGCGCGGGGCGCCGGCCGCCCCAGAATCAGCCCCGTCTCCTCGAACGTCTCGCGCACCGCCGTCAGGGCCAGGGCCCGCGCACGGCGAGCGGGCAGTTCGCCCTCCAGCCGCCGCGCAACCTCGCCCGACAACTCACCCGTCGCGGCGGCGGTGAAGTCGCTGCGGTCGATCCGCCCGCCTGGAAACACCCATTTCGACGCCATGAACACATGGCCCGGCGCGCGCCGCCCCATCAGCACCTCGGGCCGATCGCCGCCGCGCGTCAGGATCAGCGTCGCCGCATCCTTCGGCCGCTGCGCCCCGCCGACACGCGGTGCGTCGGCCAGATCCTGAGCAGCGTCGAATGGGGTCACTTCCGCTTGCCCTTCCTGACGCCCTTCAGGCCGCCGGAGGGTTTGGAGCCGTTGCGGGGCTTGGGGCCGCCTGGCCGGTTCTTGCCGCGCATCGGCGGACCGTCGCCGCCGCGTCCGCGCATTCCGTAGCGTGGAGCCGGGGCGTTGGGATCGCGGGGTTCGGGCTCGCTGAGCATTTCGAACACCAGGCCGCCGGTAACGGGCGTGGCTTCGCGCAGCTTGACCTCGACCATGCGGCCCAAGGTGAACCGTTTGCCGGTGCGTTCGCCGACCAGGGCGTGGGCGCGGTCGTCGTGGGTGAAGTATTCGCTGCCGAGCGTGGAGACGGGCACTAGGCCGTCCGCGCCCGTGTCCTCCAGACGAATGAACAGGCCGAACCGCGTCACGCCGGTGATCCGTCCGGCGAAGGTCGCACCGACGTGCTCTTCCAGATAGGCGGCGATATAGCGGTCCATTGCGTCACGCTCTGCGGCCATCGACCGGCGCTCGGTCATGGTCACGCCCTCGGCGATGGCCGGCAGTTCGGCGATTTCGCGATCGGTCAGCCCATCCTTGCCCAGGTTCAGCGCCCGGATCAGTCCGCGGTGGACGATCAGGTCGGAGTAGCGCCGGATCGGCGAGGTGAAGTGGGCGTAGCGGTCTAGGTTCAGGCCGAAGTGGCCGATGTTCTCCGGAGAGTAGATCGCCTGCATCTGGCTGCGCAGGACCACCTCGTTGACCACATCGGCGTGTTCAGTGTCGCGCGTTTCGTCCAGCAGCTTGTTGAACCGCTTGGTCGTGCCGGGCTCGCCCTTGTTCCAAGGCTTGCCGATGGTCGATAGGAAGTCAGCGAGGTTGAAGATCTTCTCCTGACTGGGCGCGTCGTGCATGCGATAGATCAGCGGCGTCTTCTTCTGCTCCAGCGTTTCGGCGGCGCAGACGTTGGCCTGGATCATCATCTCTTCGATCAGCCGGTGCGCCTCCAGCGAGGCGCGCTTTTCGATAGACGCGATGCCGCCATCCGGGGCCATGCGGATGCGGCGTTCGGCCGATTCGATCTGCAGCGGACTGCGCTTCAGCCGGCCTTTCAGCATGGCGTGATAGGCGTTCCACAGCGGATAGAGGATCGCGTCCATGATCGGGCCGGTCGTGTCGTCCGGTTGTCCATCAATGGCGGCCTGCGCCTGTTCGTAGCTGAGCTTGGCGTGCGACCGCATCAAACCGCGCACGAACCGATGTCCGGTCTTTCGGCCGTCCTTGTCGAAGACCATCCGCACGGCGAGACAGGCGCGGTTCTCGCCCTCCTTCAGGCTGCAGAGACCGTTCGACAGCACCTCCGGCAGCATCGGTTCGACGCGATCGGGGAAATAGGTCGAGTTGCCCTTGTCGCGCGCCTCGCGGTCCAGCGGGCTTCCGGGGCGGACGTAGGCGGCGACATCGGCGATGGCGACCCAGACGATCCAGCCGCCTTCATTCTTCGGATCCTCGTCGCGCGCCGCATAGACGGCGTCGTCGTGGTCGCGCGCATCGGCGGGGTCGATGGTGATGAAGGGAACCTCGCGCAGGTCCTCGCGGCCCTTCAGCGTCGGCAGGGCCTGATCTTCGGCCTCGCGTTCGACCGCTTCGGAAAAGCCGGTTGGTACGCCGTGGGCATGGATGGCGATCAGGGAGGCGGCGCGGGGATCATCCTCCTTGCCGATGTGCTCCAGGATCTTGCCGCGCTTGGGACCATAGCGGTGGTCGCCTTTCTCAATGGCGGCCAGAACCAGGTCGCCGTCACGCAGGTCGCCGGACTGGGCCTGGGGCACCAGCAGCACGTCCTTGGACCGGCGGTCGACCGGCTCGACGCGGGTCTCACGCGCCGACTTGCGGATGACGCCCAGGACGCGGTTGGTCCCCACGTCCAGCTTCTTGATCAGCCGGGCTTCCCAACCCTCCGCGCCGCGCTGGAACTTCACCAGCACGCGATCGCTCAGGCCAGGGGCGGCCTTGGACTTGTCGGGCATCAGAATGGCGCGCGGCGCGTCGGGACTGGCCTCGACCAGGCGCACATACAGTTCGCCGTCGCCGTCGCGCTCGATCACATCGGCGACGCCGACGGGGGGCAGGGCGCCGGCTTCGGAAAAGCCCTTGCGACCGCGTTTGCCCAGTCGCCCTTCGGCTTCCAGTTCGCGGATCATTTCGCGCAGGGCCCGGCGGTCGCCGCCCTTCAGACCGAAATGGCGCGCGATGTCGGTCTTCTCGGCCGATCCGGCCTCGCGCAGGAAGGCGACGAGGGTGTCTTTGTCGGGGAGACCGGCGGGCGGCCTCTTGGATGATTTGGTCATTATGTCTTTCGTAGCGCGGAACCGCGCCCTTGAGTAAATCTTGAGGGGTCAAATCTTGCGTGAGTTGACCATGTGAAGGCGGGGCTTCAGCTTCCGCCCGCCCCGAATGGAGTTTTCGATGTCCCTGACCGCCCCCGCCCTGAGCGCGACTGTCTCGTCGCCGCTGGATCTGATCGGCAAGACGCCGATGGTGGAGGTGACGAAGATCGACACCGGCCCGTGCCGCCTGCTGCTGAAGCTGGAGTCCCAGAACCCCGGCGGTTCGATCAAGGACCGGATCGCCATCTCGATGCTGGACGCCGCCGAGCGCGAAGGCTTCCTGAAGGAGGGCGGCACCATCGTGGAGGCGACGGCGGGCAATACGGGCCTTGCGTTGACGCTGGTCGGTCGGGCCCGAGGATATAAGGTGCTTCTGGTCATCCCGGACAAGATGTCCAAGGAAAAGATCCAGCATCTCAGGGCGATGGGCGCCGATGTTCGTCTGACGCGTTCGGACGTGCCCCATGGTCACCCGGAATACTACACCGACATGGCCGAGCGTCTGGCCCAGGGCATTCCCGGCGGCTTCTACGTCAACCAATTCGCCAACGCCGCCAACGCCGAGGCCCATGTGAAGACGACGGGTCCGGAAATCTGGGAGCAGACGGGCGGCGACATCGACGCCTTCGTCGCCGGTATCGGCTCGGGCGGCACAATCACCGGCACGGCGCAGTTTCTGAAGAGCGTGGGCTCGAAGGCCCAGATCATCCTGGCCGATCCGGTCGGATCGACCCTGGCCGGCATCGTCAACGACGGCGTGCCGGGACCGGAAGGCAGCTACACCGTGGAGGGAATCGGTCAGAACTTCGTGCCCGACACAGCGGACATGAGCCTGATCGACAAGGCCTATTCGATCCCCGACGCCGAGGCGATCGCCACGGCGCGCGAACTGCTGCTGAAGGAAGGCATCCTGGCCGGCTCGTCGTCCGGCACCCTGATCGCCTCGGCGCTGCGCTGGTGCCGCGAGCAGACGGAAGCGAAGACCTGCGTCACCTTCGTCTGCGACACCGGGGCCAAATATCTGTCCAAGGTCTATAACGACGCCTGGCTGGCCGATCAGGGCCTGGGCGAGCGGGAAATCCACGGCGACCTGTCGGACCTGATCAACCGCAAATACGAGAAGGGCGACGTCGTGGTCGCCGGGCCGGGCGACACCCTGGACACCGCCTTCAAGCGGATGAAGGGCGCCGACGTATCGCAACTGCCGGTCATCGAAGACGGCCGGCTGGTCGGGATCCTGGACGAAAGCGACCTGATCCGCATCATGAACACCGACGAGATCACGCGGAAGGAACGGTTCGCCAAGCCGGTGGCCTCGGCCATGACGCGCGATCTGGACACGCTTCAGGTCAATGAGCCTCTGGACGCGCTGATCCCCGTCTTCGATCGCGACCGCGTGGCCATCGTGCTGGACGGCGAGCAGTTCGTAGGCCTGATCACCCGCACCGATCTGATCAACCACCTCAGCCTGAACCGGTAAGTCCATGAGCGACAAGAAGAACAGCCAAGGCTTTTCGACCCGCGCCATCCATGCCGGCCAACATCCCGACCCGACGACGGGTGCAGTGATGACTCCGATCTACGCCACCTCGACCTACGCCCAGGAAAGCCCGGGCGTGAACAAGGGTTATGAGTATGCGCGGGGCAAGAACCCGACGCGCGAGGCGTTTGAGGCCTGTATCGCGGACCTGGAGGGCGGCACGCACGGGTTCGGCTTCGGCTCGGGCATGGCGGCGACTTCGACGGCGCTGGAGTTGCTGGATGCGGGCGATCACATCGTCACCGGCGACGACCTGTACGGCGGCTCGTGGCGGCTGTTCGAGCGGGTGCGCAGGCGGACCATGGGGCTGGACTTCGCCTATGTGGACCTGAGCGACATCGCGGCGGTCGAGGCGGCGATCACCCCGATGACCAAGATGCTGTGGGTCGAGACGCCCACCAATCCCCTGATGAAGCTGGCCGATATCGCCGCCCTGTCGAAGGTGGCCAGGGCGCATGGGTTGCTGCTGGTCGTGGACAACACCTTCGCCACCCCGTTCTGCCAGCAGCCGCTGAGCCTGGGGGCGGACGTGGTGATGCACTCGGCGACGAAATACCTGAACGGCCATTCGGACATCATCGGCGGGGTGCTGGTGACGGGCGACGCCGAACTGGCCCCTCGGATCAAGTTCCTGCAGAACTCGGTCGGCGGGATCATGGGGCCGTTCGACGCCTTCCTGGCCAACCGGGGCTTGAAGACCCTGGCGCTGCGGATGAAGGCGCACTGCGAGAATGCGCTGACCATCGCGCGCTGGCTCGAGACGCGCGCGGGGATCGCCAAGGTGATCTATCCCGGCCTGATCGCCCACCCGCAGCATGAGTTGGCGGCGCGCCAGATGCACGGCGGCTTCGGCGGGATGGTGACGGTGATCCTGGAGGGCGATCTGGAGCGCACCAAGCGCGTCCTTGAGCGGGTTCAGGTCTTCACCCTGGCCGAGTCGCTGGGCGGGGTGGAAAGCCTGGTGAACCACCCGGCGATCATGACCCACGCCAGCGTGCCCAAGGAAGTGCGCGAGGCGGGCGGCGTGACCGACAACCTGATCCGGCTGTCGGTCGGGGTCGAGAACGTCGAGGACCTGATCGCGGATCTGGATCAGGCCTTGGGCTGACCCCCGATCAGAAGGCGTAGGCGACCTTGGCGACCAGGGCGTCCTCATACTGCTCGCCGAAGGTGTGGGCGTCGGTGTCGTAGTAGCGCAGGTCCAGGTCCAGGGCGTCGGTGAGGGCGTAGGTCACGCCGGCGTTCCAGCCGGTGTAATCGGGCGCGCCGTTCTGTTCGCGACGACCGACGGCGACCGTGCCGTTCAGCTGGGGCGTGAAGTCCCAGCCCAGGCGGCCCTCGATCCAGGTGAAGCTGTCGGTCGAGCCGGCGGCGTCGGGCGAATACTGGACCTGCAGTCGCGCGCTGGCCGGGCCGATCGAGCGGCTGGCGTTGCCGGTGATCTCCCAGGCGTCCTGATCATAGCCGGCCTCGGCGTCGAGGCGGTTCTTGTAGGCGACGTTGAAGTCGAACCGATAGCCGAAGGCCTCGGGTTGATAGCCGACCACGAACTCGGCCTCGATGTTGGAGCCGCCGGCCTGGATCGTCTGGAAGCCGGGGCCGACGTAGAACAGGCCGTCAGTGCTTTCCCAGGTCGCCGAGCCGAAGGCGTAGCCGTCGTTGCCGGACTTCGACGCATCCTTGGAGCGGTTGTCCGTGCCCGCGCCCAGTTCGAAGGACCAGGCGTCGCGCACGGCCGGCGCCGACTGGGCGGCGGCCGGCAGGGCGACGGCGAGCGCGGAAACGGACAGGGCGGCGAGGATGGTCGTGCGGATCATGGGGGCTCCAACGCGCGAGGTGCGGATTGGCGCCGCCTTTAGCGTGCTCCGGCCTTGATGGCGAATTCCTCCGTGGCCTGAGCGAACTCTTGTCGCAGGCGCGCGACCAGTTCGGCGGTAGGCAGGACGTCGTGGATGGCGCCTGCGCCCTGGCCGGCGGACCAGACGGTCTTCCAAGCCTTGGCCTCGTCGCCCATGTCTAGCTTGTGTTCGGGCAGGGTCTTCGGATCGATGCCGTTTTCGATCAGCGACTTGCTCATGAAGTTGGCCGGAATGCCGGACACGGCAGGCGTATGGACGATGTCGGTCGCGCCGCTGTCGATGACCATCTGCTTGTAGGCGTCGGCGGCCATGGCCTCGGTCGTGTTGATGAAGCGGGTGCCCATATATGCGAAGTCGGCGCCCAGCATCATGGCCGCCGCCACATCCTGACCCGTCGAGAGCGCGCCCGACAGGATGATGGTGCCCTTGAAGAAGCTGCGAACCTCATTGACCAGGGCGAAGGGGTTGATGATGCCCGCATGGCCGCCCGCACCGTTGGCGACCAGGATCAGACCGTCGACGCCCGCCTCGGCCGCCTTTCGCGCATGACGAATGTTGGCGATGTCGTGGAAGACCTGACCGCCGTAGCCGTGGACCGCGTCGACCACGTCGCGCACGGCCCCCAGGGAGGTGATGATCAGCGGCACCTTCTCTTCGACCGACACCATCATGTCGGCCATCAGCCGGGGGTTGGTCGGGTGGACGATGTGATTGACGCCGAAAGCCGCGGCCTCGGGCTTCAGCCGGCCCTTGATCTCATGAATCCAGTCGCGATAGCCCTCGGTCGTGCGCTGGTTCAGCGACGGGAAGGTGCCGATCACGCCCGCATTGCAGGCCTCGACCACCAGATCCGGTCCGGACACCAGAAACATCGGCGCCGAAATGATCGGCAGGATCAGACCTTTTTGCAGCGAAGCGGGGATGGCCACGGGCGTCTCCTTTGGTTTTCTTTCGCTACGCTTAGCGGGCTGTCGCCGGGGAAGGCAATCGCGGGGATTTCAGACGGTGGCGCGAAAAAATGAGTCTAATTCGTCTAATCTCGGGTCGGAGGCGGAGTGAAAGCGGGAAGGCGGCGACGGCGGGTAAAAACCGGCCATCATACGACGGTTCGGACGTAGGGTCGGTCGATTGACGCTGCCCGACGCGAAGGCGTTGAAAGCTTGGGGGAAGCCGTCCGGGATTAGGATGGCTGGCTGATCGTCTTCCTTCTCCCGTTGGGAGAAGGTGGCCCGGAGGGCCGGATGAGGGTCGGTCGGTTGGCCAGATCGCGCCATCCGACCTTCATCCTTTCGCGCAATGACGCCGGCTGACGCCGCCGTGCGCTCAAGCCCTCTCCCAATGGGAGAGGGAAGTGCAGCGGGGGGAGGATTTTCATCTGAGCGGCAAGCGCCTAAATGCCCGGCATGACCCACTATACCGACAACCTCAGCCAGCTCGGCGCCCAGACCGCTGCTCCGACCAGTCCCGAGACGGCGGTGCTGGAGCGGGTGCCGAACCCGCATGCGGACACCCTGTATCTGGCCCGGTTCACGGCGCCGGAGTTCACCAGCCTGTGCCCGGTGACGGGCCAGCCGGACTTCGCCCACATCGTCATCGACTATGCGCCGGGCGACTGGCTGGTCGAGTCCAAGAGCCTGAAGCTGTATCTGACCAGTTTCCGCAATCACGGCGCCTTCCACGAGGACTGCACCGTCGCCATCGGCCGCAAGCTGGCCGACCTGCTTGAACCCAAATGGCTGAGGATCGGCGGGTACTGGTATCCGCGCGGCGGCATCCCGATCGACGTCTTCTGGCAGACCGGCGCGCCGCCCGAGGGGCTGTGGCTGCCGGACCAGGGCGTGCCCACCTATCGCGGGCGGGGATAGTCAGAGGTCGCGCGGCCGCCGTTCAGCGGCGGGCTTGTCGCGATCAGGCGCTTAGGGCCACAGGCGCAGCCTGGTCAGGCCAGGCGACAGGCGACAAGGCTTCCAGCGCTGGCTTCGCCAGCAGATAGCCCTGCATCAGATCGACGCCGAGATCGCGCAGGAAATCATGTTCGGCCAGGGTTTCGATGCCTTCGCAGACGGGCTGGATGCCCAGGTCCCGAAGCATGTTCAGCGTGTTGCGCACGATGGTGCGCTTGACCGGGTTGGTGTCGATGTCGCGCACCAGGGCCATGTCCAGTTTGACGATGTCGGGCTGGAACAGGCTGAGCAGGCCCAGACCTGCATAGCCAGCGCCGAAGTCGTCGATGGCGGTCTTGAAACCCATGGCGCGATAGGATCGCAGGATGTTGAGGATGTGGTCGGTGTCCATCACCTCGCTCTCGGTGAACTCGAAGATGATCCGATCCACCGGGAAGTTGGTGCGCATCGCCGCCGCCAGGGTGGCGCGGATGCAGGCGCGCGGCTCATAGACGGCGTTGGGCAGGAAGTTGATCGACAGGCTGGCGCCGCCCGCCGTCATATCCAGACCGGCGGCGAGATCGATGGCGGTCGTGCGGCACAGCTGATCGAAGGCGTAGCGGTTGTCGTGGGAAATATGCGACAGAACCTGACCCGCGCCCCGGCCGTCCTTGCCCCGCACCAGGGCCTCGTAGGCGAAGACCGTCTGGGTCGTCACATCGACGATCGGCTGGAACGCCATGGTGATCGGCAGATCGAAACCCGCCCCATCCTTACAGCCTGCGCAAGACATAAGCTTCTCCTACTGGCCGGCAAGTCTAAGGCGGCAGGCGTTAAAGACTGATGTCGAACAGGAAATTCGCTCTCGGGTTCCTTTAGTGCGGTTGAAACTCCGCAGCGCGGGAACGGTCCGCTCTTGAAGTTTTTCGCTGCGCCGTCACGGGTAATGCGATGAACCACGCACTTCCGCTCGAAGCCTGGGGGCGCCGTCTGATGACGCGGGCGGAGGCGTGGGCGGTTGGGTCCCGACCGCGTCGATACGGCTATGAGTTCTTGTGGTTCGGGCTGAAGCAGGGGTGGGCGTGTCTGTTCGGGGGGCTGATGCTGGCCCTGATCCTGGGAACGTTTCTGCTTTGGCCGGAGGGGGCGCCGGTGTCGCGCTATGACTTTCTGGCAGTCGGGGCGGTGGTGATCCAGGCGGCGATGCTGATTTTCCGGCTGGAGAGCTGGGAAGAGGCGCGGGTGATCTTCCTGTTCCATGTGGCGGGGACGATCATGGAGCTGTTCAAGACCGCGCACGGGTCATGGGTCTATCCCGAGGACAGTCTGCTGCGGATCGGGGCGGTGCCGCTGTTCTCGGGCTTCATGTATGCGGCGGTCGGCAGCTACATCGCGCGGGTGCAGCGCATCTTCCATATTCGGGTGCGGAGGTATCCGCCGCTGTGGACGACCTGGGTGCTGGCGGCGGCGATCTACGTCAACTTCTTCGCCCATCACTGGCTGCCGGACGTGCGCATCGCGCTGTTCATCGCGACCGCCGTGTTGTTCGGGCGGGGATGGTTCTATTTCACGGCGGACCGGAAGCGGCGGTCGATGCCGCTGCTGTTGGGGTATTTCCTGGTTGCGCTGTTCATCTGGTTCGCCGAGAACCTGGGCACGCTGGGGCGGGCCTGGGTGTATCCGGGGCAGGCGGACGGATGGGAGATGGTGTCCCTGGCCAAGCTGGGCAGCTGGTTTTTGCTGATGATCATCTCGGTCGTGCTGGTCTCGTTGGTGCACCGACCGGAGGAAGAACTCAGCGGCCCTGCAGCGCTCCGCGCATGACGGCCGACTTGCGGCTCATGCGAGCCTTCACCAGTCGATAGACGACGGCGACGACCAGGATGGTGACGGCGAGGCCGCCGATCAGCAGGGTAGGGCCGTGGGCCTCGCTGAGGACTTCCATCTTCGCCAGGCCTTGGGCGGCGAGATAGCCCGGCGCCAGCATGGCCAGCACCCAGACGATCCCGGATGTGACATTGCCGAACTGGAAAGCCCGCTGACGCATCCGGAGCATGCCCAGGGTCAGCGGCACGAAGGCGCGCAAGGGCCCGAAGAAGCGGCCGACGAAAATCGACATGACGCCGTAGCGACGGCAGTACAGGCGCGTCCAGGCGATGCGGCGGCGGTGCGCCTTGAACATCGGGCGCTGGAGGAAGCGTACGCCCAGCCGACGTCCGGCCCAGTAGGAGATGGCGTCGCCGATCACCGCGCCGATGACGCAACCGACGATGACATTGACGGGGTCCAGCACGCCGGCCGCGATCAGGCCGCCCGCCGCGACCAGCAGGCCGGTGGCGGGCACGAAGGCGCCGACGACCGCCAGCGACTCGACGAACACGACCAGGCCCAACATGACGCCGGCCCACATATGGTTGCGGGCGATGAAATCGCCCACGGCTTGCAACAGGGAATCCATACGAAGGCCTTGGGGGAGGAAGGCGGGGTCGGTCGAGGTCAAACCGACGTAGGGCGACCTTATGTCACCCGCTTACGGCAGGCGTGTGACCTTGGCGGCCATGTCGGGACGCGGGCGTTCCAGCGCGGGTTCGTTCAGCGTGCCGATGTGGATGAAGCCGGCGACGCTCTCGCCCTCGGTCAGGCCGAACAGGGCGACGCCTTGCGGGTCGTAGCTGTACCAGTCGGTGATCCAGCTGGACGAATAGCCGAAGCCGGAAGCCGCGTGTTCCAGGTTCATGCAGACGGCGCCGGCCGACAGCTGTTGCTCCCAGATCGGCTTGGATCCTTCGACCGGCGTCGAGACGACCAGGATGGTGACGGGCGCGGCGGTCAGCTTGGCCAGAACCGCCTGATCCTTGGCCGGGCCGTTGCGCAGCTCGACCAGCACGGCGAGGCGGGCGGCGATGTCGGCGCGCGATTGCGGACCCAGGACGACGAAGCGCCACGGGAACAGCTTGCCGTGGTCGGGCGTGCGGGCGCCCAGCGTCAGGATCTCGTCCAGCTCGGCTTCGGAAGGGCCGGGCGCGACCAGGGCCTGGGCCGGGGCGGAGCGCCGCTGGGCCAGGCGGTCCCGGAAATCTTTGGACGGAACGGGCGGGGGCAGGGGTTTGTTGAGCGCGACCATGCCGTCTAGCTAGGCTTTCATCCGCGTCTTCGCCATAGGTGGCCCATGCGCAAATCCGACGAACCGAAATGGGCCGAGGGGCTGGCCAAGCCGCCGGCTTGGCGCAGCGACGGAAACGAGACGGTGTTCGACAGCCCCTGGATGGCGCTGACCCGGCATCCGGCGACGGCGCCGACGGGGATGAAGGCCGACTATGCCGTCGTGCGGTTCAAGAACGTCGGGACCGGCGTCCTGCCCGTGCACGAGGACGGGACGGTGACCCTGGTGGGCCAGCAGCGGTTCGCCCACGCCAACTACAGCTGGGAAATGCCCGAAGGCGGCGCGCCGCTGGACGAGGATCCCTTCGACGGCATCCGGCGCGAACTGGCCGAAGAGGCCGGATTGCAGGCCGAACACTGGCTGCCGGCGCTGAAGGTCGAGATGTCGAACTCCATCACCGACGAGATCGGCATGACCTGGATCGCCTGGGGCCTGTCGCCGGCGCCGACCGATCCCGATCCCACCGAGATCATCGCCGTGGTGCGCGTGCCGTTCGTCGATCTGCTGGACGAGGTCGGGCGGGGAACGGTGCGCGACAGCCTGACGGTGGCGACGGCCTACAAGGCCTATCATATGGCGATGAACGGCGAACTGCCCGAGGCGCTGGCGCGCGCCTTGCTGGGGCGCGTATGATGTCGCCGAAGGAGCCGATCATGGCCAAGCTGGAAGTCGTCGCAGAAACCGAAATCGACAGCGTGTGGCGTCAGCTGCGCGCCTCGGCCGAGGCGGCGTCGCGCGAGGAGCCGCAGCTGGGCTCGCAGATGAATGCGGTGATCCTGTCGCACGACGACCTGGCTGGCGCGCTGAGCTTCCAGATCGCGCGCAAGCTGGCGGACGGCGAGATGAGCGCCATGTCGGTGCGCGAGGTCTGCCTGTCGGCGTTCAAGGCCGATCCGTCGATGGTTGAGGCGGCGGAGGCGGACCTTCAAGCCGTGGCCGAACGCGACCCGGCGATCCGCAACCTGTTGCAACCCTTCCTGTATTTCAAAGGCTTCCAGGCCTTGCAGGGCTGGCGCGTGGCGCATTGGCTGTGGGGACAGGGGCGCGAGACGCTGGCCTTCCACTTCCAGAGCCGGATTTCGGAGCTGTTCCAGCTGGACATCCATCCGGCCGCGCAACTGGGCAAGGGGCTGTTTCTGGATCACGGCACGGGCATCGTCATCGGCGAGACGGCGGTGGTCGGCGACGACGTGTCGATGCTGCACGGGGTGACCCTGGGCGGGACGGGCGCCGAACGCGGCGATCGCCATCCCAAGATCGGCAAAGGCGTCCTGCTGGGCGCCGGGGCCAAGGTGCTGGGCAATATCCACGTCGGCGACTACGCCAAGGTGGCGTCCGGTTCGGTGGTGCTGAAGGCCGTGCCGTCCGGCTGCACCGTGGCGGGGGTGCCGGCCCGGCTGGTCAACTGCCCGACCAACGCCGAACCGGCCCGCACCATGGATCACACCCTGGCCGATGTGGTGTACGACTTCGTCATCTGAGGGCCTGCCTCACAGGGCGATCCTGAGAGAGGCGCGCACGCTGCGCGGGGCGCCGGGGTAGATCCACAGGGCGCTGTAGGAGCTGGCGGCGTATCGCTCGTCAAACAGGTTGTCGACCTCGATGCGGGCCGTGACCCGGGGCGTCAGGCCATAGTCCAGCGCCGCCTTGGCCTTCCAGTAGGCGGGCAGTTCGGGCGCGCCCAGCGCCAGGCCGCCGGCCCGGTCGCCGACATAGGCCGCGCCGGTCATGAACGACCAGGTCGTGCCGTGGGTCGTGGGGAAGCGACCGATGACGAACAGCGAGCCGGAATGTTCGGGCACGTTCAGCACGGCGTCGGTTGCAAAGGCGCGGTCGTCCGCCTTGGCGTCGGTCCAGCCGTAGTTGGCGACCACCTGCCAGGCGTCGTCGATCTTCAAGGCGCCGTCCAGCTCGATCCCGCGCGTCGTCAGCTTGCCGACCGGGGCCAGGAAGTTGGGATCGACGGGGTCGGTCGTCAGAATGTTCGACTTCTCGATGTCGAAGACGGTGGCGGCGAGATCCAGTCCGTCCCAGGTGCCGGCCAGGCCGATCTCATAGCCCTTGCCATCCTCGGGTGCGAAACCGGAGCCGTCGCGCCCCGTGCCCGAGTTCAGCACGAACGACTGACCATAGCTGGCGTGGGCGGTCAGGTTGTCGGTCAGGCGATAGCGGGCGGCGAGGCGGTACTTCAGGGGCGTGTCGCTGGCCTCACCGACGGCGCCGGTGCGGTTGTTTCGGATGGTCTGGTCGTAGTCGTCGAACCGCAGCCCGGCCAGCAGGCTGAGGCGGTCGTTCACCTCCCACAGATCCTGGGCGTAGAGGGTGACGACATCGCGCGTCTCCAGATTGTCGGTGAAGGGCAGGGGTGTCGGCGGCGTGACCGCGCCATAGACGGGGTTGAAGACGTTGATCGGATAGGGATTGGCCGCAGTCGGATTGATGCGCAGCCACTTCTCGCCATAGGTCAGCTGATAGGCCTTCACCCCGAAACCGAGATTGTGAACGCCCAATCCCGTCTGGAGCAAACCGTTCAGCTCCAGCCGGGCCGACAGGTCCTCGACCGAGAAGTCGCGTCCGCGACGCTGACGCCACAGCTGGTCGCCGACCAGGCGCGAATGGTCGCTCGAAAGACCCTTTAGCGAGCCGCCGCGCCAGGCGACGCCGCCGTTCAGGCTCCAGTCGTCATTGATCCGGTATTCGCCGGTGATCTGGTGCCGTTCGTTGCGGAAGCGGGTCACGCCGTCCCCGGGCTCGCCGTAGTAGTTCGAGGGCGGCAGGAACAGGGCGTCGCCTTTGATCGCCGGCATCCCCCGATCGAACAGGGTCGTGAAGGTGGTGAACTCGCCCACATAGGTCAGGCGCAGATCATCGGTGGGGCGCCAGGTCAGGGACGGCGCCACGACGGTGCGGTCCAGGCCGACATAGTCGCGCCAGCCGTCAGACGTCTCGCCCGCCACCACAAGCCGCCCGGCCAGGGCGTCATTGATCGGGCCGGTCAGGTCCAGTTCGCCGCGACGCAGGCCGAATGATCCCACAGTGGCGGTGAAAGCGGCGGCGGGCGCAAAGCGCGGGGTCTTGGAGACGATATTGATGCGTCCGGCCGGGTCGATGTCGCCGAACAGGGCGCCGGACGGCCCCTTCAGCACTTCGATCCGCTCGGATGTGGCCGGGTCACGAGGCGGGGCCATGCCGCGATTGGCCAGAAAGCCGTCGACATAATATTCCGCCCCGCCGTCGGGCGTGCCCAGGAAGCCGCGAATGGCGAAATTGTCCATGACGCCGCCGCGATTGTTCTGCTGGCTGACGCCGCTGACCAGTTCCAGCGCATCGGCGAGACGCGTCGCGCCCACGGCCTTGATCAGATCATTCTCGATGGAGCGGCTGGACGGCGACATGGCCTCGGTGATCGCTCCTGCGCCCAGGGTCAAGTCACGCGGCGCCGAGCGGCGGCCCAGAACGACGATCTCCCCCACCGTTTCAGGCTCGACCGCCGCGACAGCGACGGGGGCGGGGGCGTTGGCGGCGACCAGCAGGCACGCGCCGGCGCAGCTCAGAAGGAGGGACAAGGCAGGCTCCGTTTGAAATGTTATACTGTATCGGCTATCCGCTTCCGCCTGATGATGTCAACCGCTGCAACGCTTGTTCCCGCTTTCGCTTCTTCGACTTCCGCGCCAAGCCGTGCGGTCGGTCGGATCCGATCCATCGACGCCCTGCGCGGGCTGGTCATCCTGCTGATGCTGGTCGATCACGCGCGGGAGTTCTTCTTCATCCACGCCCAGGTCTCGGACCCGATGAATGTGGAGACGACCTCGCCGGCACTGTTCTTCACCCGGCTGTCGGCCCATCTGTGCGCGCCGGTGTTCGTGGCCCTGACGGGATTGGGGGCTTGGCTTTATGGAAACAAGCAGGCGGGCGGCGGGAACGGAGCCGGCGCGGCATCGGCCTTCCTGCTGAAACGCGGTCTGTTTCTGGTCGTGCTGGAGCTGACGGTGGTCAACTTCGCCTGGACCTTCGCGATCACGCCCGAGTTGATCTATCTGCAGGTGATCTGGGCCATCGGCCTGTCGATGATCGCGCTGGCGGCCCTGGTGCATCTGCCACGCCCGGTGCTGATCGCCGTGGGGCTGGTCATCGTGCTGGGGCACAATCTGCTGGACCCGATCACCGTCGCGGCAGGGCAGCCGGGACATGCGATCTGGGCCGTGCTGCATGATCGCGGATTTATAGACTTAGCTTGGGGCGGTCAGGCGAGAACCTCCTATCCGCTTCTGCCGTGGATCGGGGTGGCGGCGCTGGGCTACGCCATTGGGCCGTGGTTCGCAGGCGGGCAGAAGACGCGGCTGAAGCGTCTGGTGCTGACGGGGCTGGGCGCGCTCGCCCTGTTCGTCGTGCTGCGGGCAATCAATGTCTATGGGGATGCGCCGTGGGGCGTGCAGGCGACGCCGATCCAGACGGTGATGAGCGTGCTGAACCTGACGAAATATCCGCCGTCGGCCGACTTTCTGCTGCTGACGCTGGGGATAGGCGCGTTGATCCTGGCGGGGCTGGAAAGAGCGCCGGAGCGGTTGGTCGGCGTGCTGGCGGTCTTTGGCGGAGCGCCGCTGTTCTTCTATCTGATCCACCTCTATGGGCTGCATCTGCTGAACCTGGCGGCCCTGATGCTGTTCGGCGCCAATCAGGGGGAGGGCTTCGGCGTGCCCGGCGTCGGCTGGGTGTGGCTGCTGGCGGCCCTGATCGCCGTGCCTTGCTGGTTCGCCTGCCGGTGGTTCGGCGGGGTCAAGCGGCGCAGTTCGCAATGGTGGATGAAGTACCTCTGAGGCGGGAAAATGCGCGGCGCCGGTTTCCCTGAACGGCCGATGTCTCTAGGGTCCGCCGCCAACGTCCAGACCATGAGGCCCCCCGTGAAAGACACCGACCTGAAGCGCATCGAGGCGCACCTCAAGCGCACCTTCAACACCGGCGGCATCATCGTGAAGGCCCGCCCCAAGCAGAATGACTCGGCCGAGGTCTATGTCGGCGACGAGTTCATCGGCATCGTCTTCGAGGATGAGGACGAGGAAGGCTCGTTCATGTTCGAAATGGCGATCCTGGCCGAAGACCTTCCGGCCTGAAACGCCGACCGATCCAACCGCCCGGCGTGAATGCGCCGGGCGGTTTTCGTTTGGGCCGACCCGTTCAGCGATGCGGGCCGGTCAGCGCGTGGGGTCCGCGCGTTCGAGGCCGTACAGCGCCTCGACGATGTCCTCGGCCTTCTGCTGGACCAGTTGCTGGGCGTCGTGGACGCCGCGATTGTAGAAGGCGCCGCCGATCTCCGTGCCGATGAAGTCCAGCAGCATCTCGGCCGGAAGCTGGCCGAGTTCCTGATCCAGTTCTCGGGCGAAGTAGTCGCGCAGTTTGGCGGTGATCGCCGCGCGTTCTTCCTTGGAGAATTCGATCGGCTTCATGCGACTTCGGCGAGTGCTTCTTCGGCGGCGACCCAGGCGGCTTCGGCGGCGGCCAGATCGGCCTCGGTCTTGGCGCGGGCGCGGGTCAGGCCTTCCAGGGCCTTGGGATTGCTGACCGAGGCGGTGGCCATGTCGTCGTCGATGCGGGCGATCTCGGCCGTCAGGCGGGTCATGGTCTCCTCGGCCTTCTTGACCGCGTGGCGCAGGGTCGAGGGCGAAGGGCCGGATCGCTTCTTGTTGCCCCTATCGTTCGCGCCCCCGCCTTTTGAAGAATTGGCGCTCTCTGCTTGAGGGGCGCCTGAGTTCGCCTTGGCCTCTTCCTTCTTGATCTGGCTGGGCTTGGCGATGGCCTGTTTGGCGCGGTCCAGGACGAACTTAGCGTAGTCGTCCATATCGCCGTCGAACGGCTTGACCGTGCCGTCGGCGGCCAGCCACAGGCGATCCGCCACCATCTCCATCAGCGAGCGGTCGTGGGTGATCAGGATGACGGCGCCGTTGTAGTCGTTCAGCGCGTCCAGCAGGGCGCGACGGCTGTCGATGTCCAGGTGGTTGGTCGGTTCGTCCAGGATCAGGACGTGGGGCGCATCCATCGCCACCATGTTCAGCAGCAGGCGGGCGCGTTCGCCGCCCGACAGGCTGTCGACGGTGGTCTCCTGCTTCTCATAACCCAGGCCGAACTGGGCCAGTTTGGAGCGGCGGGCGCTTTCGGGCGCGTCCGGCATGGCGCGGCGGATGATTTCCAGCGGCGTGTCCGTCGGGTCCATGGCCTCGATCTGATGCTGGTGGAACCAGCCGAC
This sequence comes from Brevundimonas sp. SGAir0440, assembly GCF_005484585.1. Classification (NCBI taxonomy): domain Bacteria; kingdom Pseudomonadati; phylum Pseudomonadota; class Alphaproteobacteria; order Caulobacterales; family Caulobacteraceae; genus Brevundimonas; species Brevundimonas sp. SGAir0440. The sequence continues at coordinate 1,584,693 of NZ_CP039435.1, forward strand.
GCGCATCTTCCTGTCGCGGTGAAGCTCGCCCTCGGACACGTCCAGAGCGCCGGCGATCATCTTGGCGAAGGTGGACTTGCCCGCGCCGTTGACGCCCAGCAGGCCGATGCGGTCGTCCAGGTCCATGCGCAGGTTCAGATTGCGCAGGATCGGCTTGCCCGGCTCATAGCCGACATTGGCACGCTCCAGCCGGATCAACGGCGGGGCCAGCGGGCGCGGCGGCGAGGGCAGGGTGAAGGGGGCGACGCGCTCCTCGATCGTGGTGGCGACGGGCTGCATCTTCTCCAGCCGCTTCATGCGCGACTGGGCCTGGGCGGCCTTGGACGCCTTGGCCTTGAAGCGATCGACGAAGGCCTGAAGGTGGGCGCGTTCGGCGTCCTGCTTGGCCTTGGCCGACAGCTGCAGCCGGGCCTTTTCGGCGCGCGCCTTTTCGAAGGCGTCGTAGTTGCCGGTGTAGAGGGTCAGGGTGTGGTTCGCGAGGTGCAGGATGTGGGTGCAGACCTCGTTCAGCATCTCGCGGTCGTGGGAGATGATCAGGGCGGTGTGCGGGTATTTCTTCAGCCGCGCCTCCAGCCACAGGGCGCCTTCCAGGTCGAGGTAGTTGGTCGGTTCGTCCAGCAGCAGCATGTCCGGCTCGGCGAACAGGGCGGCGGCCAGGGCGACGCGCATCCGCCAGCCGCCCGAGAACTCCGACATCGGCCGGGTTTGGTTCTCCTGGTCGAAGCCCAGGCCGACCAGGATTTCGGCGGCGCGCGCAGGCGCGGCGTCGGCGTCGATCTCGATCAGGCGCGACCAGATCTCGCCCATCTCTTCCGGTTCCGCGGTTTCGAGCCGGCCCAGCAGGGTGTGGCGTTCGACGTCGGCCTCAAGGATGGTGTCGATGACGCTGACGGGGGTCGCCGGATGCTCCTGATCGACCGATCCGATGCGGGCAGTCTTGGGCAGGCTGATCTCGTCGCCGGCGGCGTGAAGCTCGCCCAGGATCAGCTTGAACAGGGTCGACTTGCCGATCCCGTTGCGGCCGACCAGACCGACCTTGGAGCCGGGCGGCAGGCTGACGGAGGCGTCCACGAGAAACTTGCGGCCCCAGGCGTTGAAGGTCAGGTCGGTGATCTGAAGCATTGCGGCGAAGGTTCTTCGGTTGGTCGGCGTCCCTCAATCGGCAGGTCGCCATGCGGCGGGCGTCAGGGATGCAAAAAGGGACGGTTGGAAACGCGGGAGGTGGTCGCTATAAGCCCGCGACACTCAATCTCCCAACAAGAAGTCAATTCCCATGACCGAACGTACCTTCTCGATCATCAAGCCCGACGCCACGCGCCGCAACCTGACCGGCGCGATCAACGCCGTGATCGAAGGCGCCGGCCTGCGCATCGTGGCCCAGCGCCGCGTCAAGCTGACGACCGAGCAAGCCAAGAAATTTTACGAAGTGCACGCCGAACGTCCGTTCTACGGCGAGCTGGTCGAGCAGATGACGGCCGAGCCGGTCGTCGTTCAGGTGCTGGAAGGCGACAACGCCGTCGCCGCCTATCGCGAAGTCATGGGCGCCACCAACCCGGAACAGGCCGCCGAAGGCACCATCCGCAAGCAGTTCGCCCTGTCGATCGGTGAAAACTCGGTCCACGGTTCGGACAGCCAGGACAACGCCAAGATCGAGATCGCGCAGTTCTTCACCGACGACCAGATCGTCGGCTAAGCGCTCAAGTCGCGAGGGACCGCGTCCCGAGCGTGCGCGAGAACAAGGCGCTCAAGTCGCGAGGGACCGCGTCCCGAGCGTAGCGCCGAAACAAAGCGATGCGAGAGCGAACCCTCTCGCATAGCGTGACTATATAGGCCCGCGCCCGGAACCGGACGCGGGCCTTGTCGTTTGGTGGTCATTATCTCGTTCGTCTCCCGGAGAAGACCCATGAAGACCATGATCAAACTGGCCCCCGTCATCGGCGTCGTGGCCCTGCTGGCCGCCTGCGGCCAAACGATGGAACAACGCGCCGCCACCGGCGCCCTTGGCGGCGCCGTCGCCGGCCAGGTCATCGGCGGCAACACGGGTTCGACCGTGGCCGGCGCCGCAATCGGCGCCGTCGCCGGCGCGGCGACCAAGCCCCGCTAAATCCGTCTAGGTCTTTCGGGCGAAAGCCCGGATGACAAAAAGGCCCGGAGCATTCGCTCCGGGCCTTTTCTACGTCTGACGTCCGGCGCCCTTACCAGATGCGTGCGCGGGCCTCGGGCGCGATATATTCCTTCTGGTCCGGGGAGACGCCGAAGGCCGCGTACCAGGCGTCGATGTTGCGCGGCGAGGTCGCGGCGCGCACCGAACCGGGCGAGTGCGGGTCGGTAGTCAGCTGCTCCTTCAGCGCCGCCTCGCGCGACTTCTCGCGCCAGACCTGCGCCCAGCCCAGGAAGACGCGCTGATCGCCCGTCAGCCCGTCAATGACCGGCGCCGGCTGGCCGTTCAGAGACTTGTGATAGGCGTCCAGCGCCAGCAGCAGGCCGCCCAGGTCGGCGATGTTCTCGCCCATCGTCAGGTCGCCGTTGACGTGCACGCCGGGGATCGGCTCCAGCTTGTCGTAGATGTCGCCCAGCACCTTGGCGCGCGCCTCGAAGCGGGCGGCGTCTTCCGGCGTCCACCAGTCGCGCAGCACGCCGTCGCCGTCCGACTTACGGCCCTGATCGTCGAAGCCGTGGGTGATCTCGTGGCCGATGACCGCGCCGATGCCGCCGTAGTTGACGGCCGGGTCCGCGTTCGGATCGAAGAAGGGCGCCTGCAGGATGGCGGCCGGGAAGACGATCTCGTTGCGCGGCGGGTTGTAGTAGGCGTTCACCGTCTGGGGTGTCATGCCCCATTCCAGCGGATCGACCGGTTTGCCGATCTTGCCGCGCTTGTAGGCCCATTCGAAGGCCGAGGAGCGTTCGACGTTGCCGTACAGGTCGTCGGCCTTCAGCTCCAGCCCGTCATACGAGCGCCACTTGTCGGGATAGCCGATCTTCACCCCGAACTTGGACATCTTGTACAGGGCCTGTTCGCGCGTCGGCTCGCTCATCCAGTCCAGGGTCTTCAGCCGCTCGGTCATGGCGTCGCGGATGTTGCCGACCAGGGCCTCCATCTGGGCCTTTGACGAGGCGGGGAAGTGCAGGCGGACGTATTCCTGAGCCAGGACCTCGCCCAACTGACCGTCGACCAGGGCCACGCCCCGGTTCCAGCGGGGACGGTTCTCGGGTTGGCCGCGCAGCGTCTTGCCGCGGAAGTCGAAACGGGCGTCGACGAAGGCCTTGGACAGATAGGGGCTGGCCTGGTCGACGACATTGAACGCCTGCCAGGCCTTCAGCGTCTCGATCGGGGTGTCGGCGAACACCTGGGCGATGGCGGGGATGGCGGTGTTTTCCATCAGCACCAGGGTGTCGACGTCCGACACCTGGGCGCCGGCCAGGAAGCCGGCCCAGTCGAAGCCGGGAGCCAGGGTCGCCAGGTCCGATGCCTTGGCCGGGTTGTACAGCTTGTCGATCTGGCGACGCTCGACCGTCGTCCACTGCTTGTCGGCGACCTTGGTTTCGAAGGCCAGGATGTCGGCGGCGGTCTTGGCCGGATCGGCCCAGCCAATGGCGGTCAGGGTGGTCGTCAGATAGGCCAGATAGGCCTCGCGCTGGGCGGCGAAGTCGGGCTTCAGATAGTAGTCGCGGTCCGGCAGCCCCAGCGATCCCTGACCCAGATAGGCCGAGTTCAGATTGGGGTTCTTCAGATCCTCGAACACGTCGATGCCGAACAGGGAGCCGCCGAAGCCCGAATGGCTCTCGCCCATCAGGCGCGCCATGCCGGCGTGGTCGGTGACCGCCTTGACGGCGGCGAGGTCGGCGGCCAGCGGCGTTGCGCCCAGCTGCTCGATCTTCGCCTCGTCCATGAAGCTGGCGTACAGGGCGCCGACCTTGCGGGCGTTCTCGTTGGCGGGATTGGCGGCGCTGGTCTCGATGATCGACTTCAGCTGGGACTGGGCGTTCTCATACAGGACGTCGAACGGGCCGAAGCGCGACTTGTCGGCCGGAATCTCGGTCGTGCGCAGATAGGTTCCGTTGGCGTATTCGTTGAAGTCGTCGCCGGGCTTCACCGAGGTGTTGCGACCGGCCAGATCGAAGCCCCAGGCGCCGAAGGGGCTGTGGGCCGCGCCGGCCATGCCGTGCGAATGCTGGTCCGAAGCGTTCTGGGCCGAAGCGTCCTGGGCCGAGGCCGCGCCGCCGGTCAGAGCGACGACGATACAGGCCGAACAGGCGGCCATCAGACGAATGCGAGTCATGGATAGAGAAGGTCCCGATTGAGGTCGGGCGCACCATTGCGCCGGTGCGGCGGTCTGTCGCATGACGTTTTTGTAATCTTCGCGCCGCTAAGGGCGGGGCAGGTCTCGGCAGAAGTCAGACAGCACCTGCGGGTAAAGCTGATGCTCCGCCGTCTTGACCCGTTCGGCTAGGGCCTCGGCCGTGTCGCCCTCGACGATCGGCACGCGCGCCTGGCCCAAGATCGGGCCTTCATCCACGCCCTCGGTCACCAGATGGACCGTGCAGCCGGCCTCGGCGTCGCCGGCGGCGATCGCACGGGCGTGGGTGTCCAAGCCGGGATAAAGGGGAAGCAGGCTGGGGTGGATGTTCAGCATGCGCTCACGCCAGCCGCCGACCAGCCAGGGGGTCAGAACACGCATATAGCCGGCCAGCGCAACGATCTCCACGCCGGCGTCGCGCAGGACGGCGTCGACCGCCCGCTCATGCGCCTCGCGATCCTTGCCGAACGGTTTGTGCGCCACGGTCGCCGTCGCCACGCCCTTGGCCGCCGCAATCGCCAGACCGCCCGCGCCCTCGATGTTCGACAGCACCAGCACGACCTCATAGCCGCTGTCCGGCGCCTGACCGGCGTCGATCAGCGCCGCCATGTTGGAGCCCGCCCCCGAGATCAGGACGGCGACGCGGACGGGCGGGGCGGCTTGGGGCGACATGGCGCTTCGCATGACGGCGCGGGCGACGCTTGGCAAGTTTCAAACGCGATCCGCCCTTGTTGTCGGCTGGATTCGGGCGTTAGCGTGTAACGCCGACCGCATGGCGAGGGGTCGTGGGTCGGCGCGTACAGGGGACTATCGCATGAACAGACTGATCTGCTTCGCGGCCATCGCGGCGATGCTGGGCGCGCCCGTGGCGGCGCTGGCCCAGGAAAGCGGGACTAACAGCAGCAGCAACAATGGCGGGGGCGCCGCGATGCGATCCGCAACCGACCGGTTCCGCAACGCCAACGCCGAGGCGATCGAAAAGGATTGGGCGCGCGCACCGGTCGAGGAGACCGAGGTCGCGACGGCCCATTCGGTCAACGCCCACGGCAAGACTCTGCGCTACAAGGCGACGGCGGGCACGCTGACGATCCGCGACGATGCGGGTATGCCGACCGCGAGCTTGTTCTACACCGCCTATACGCTGGACGGTCAGCCCGTCGGAACGCGGCCGGTGACCTATCTCTACAACGGCGGACCAGGCTCGCCGACCGTGTGGCTGCATATGGGCTCGTTTGGGCCGATGCGGGTCCAGACCGATGAGCCGACCGTGGTGCGGCCGGCGCCCTTCGCCTTCGGCCCGAACGACCAGACTCTGCTGGATCAGACGGACCTGGTTTTCATCGACATGGTAGGCGCGGGCTTCTCGCGTCCGTTGGGCGAAACGCCGGGTTCGACCTTCTGGGGCGTGGACGGAGACGCCGACGCCTTCGCCCGCGCCATAATGCGCTACACGACCAAGTTCAGCCGCTGGTCCAGCCCGAAATACATCATTGGCGAATCCTACGGCACGCTGCGCACCGGTGCGGTGGCGTTCCAGCTTGAAGATCGCGGGATGTCGCTGAACGGCGTGGTGCTGCTGTCGTCGATCATGAACTATGGCGTGCGTCAGCCAGGCTATCCGCAGAACTTCGTCACCCTGTTGCCGACCTATGCGGCGACGGCTTGGTATCATCGCAAGCTGGCGAACCCGGCCGCGACGGTCGAGGAACAGGCTCAGCGCGCGCGTGACTTCGCATTGGGGCCGTATGCCTCTGCTCTGGCCAAGGGGCACATGATCTCTGACGCCGAGCGCGCGGACATCGTGCGTCAGATGAGCGAACTGACCGGCCTGTCGACCACCTTCATCGACAACGCGAATATGCGCGTGGACCTCGGCGCCTTCCGCAAGGAACTGCTGCGCGACCGGCGCCAGACGATCGGGCGGCTGGACACCCGCTACATGGGTCTGGACGAGGATGCGGCGGGCGGCGAGCCGGAGGATGATCCGTCCAGCTCGGCCGTGACGGGGGCCTATTTCGGCATCTTCCGCGACTATGTGGCAAACGAACTGAACTACAAGACCGACGTCGAATACCGGATGTCGGCGCGGGGCCTGCCGGGCTTCAACTGGAACTGGAGCCACCGTCCGCCGGTCGGAGGGCCGCAAACCACGCCGAATACGGCCATCGATCTGGCCACGGCGATGCGGCGCAATCCGTATCTGAAGGTCATGTCGCTGAACGGCTATTACGACGCCGCCACGCCCTTCTTCTCGACCGAGTTCGACCTGGCCCAGATGATGCTGGAGCCCAGCCTGCGGCCGAACCTGGAGTTCACCTACTATGAGGGCGGGCACATGATGTACCTGAGCCACGACGCCCTGGTGAAGCTGCACGCCGATCTGTCCCGCTTCTACAGCGAGACGGCGAACGGCGGGGCGCGATAGCCCAAGCCGGGCTGGAGGCGGCCTAGGCCGCTTCCAGTTGTCCGCAGACGAAGGCGACTTCGCCAGCGTTGAGCAGGGCCGCCAGCACCGGCTCAGCGTTCTCGGGCGAGACGATCAGGATGAAGCCGACGCCGCAGTTGAAGGTGCGGCGCATTTCGTGGTCGCTGATGCCGCCGGTTTCGGCCAGCCACTGGAAGACGGCGGGCATGGGCCAGGCGTTCCAGTCGAAGCGGGCCTGCAGGCCCTCGGCGATGCAGCGGGGCGGGTTTTCGATCAGCCCGCCGCCGGTGATATGGGCCGCGCCCTTGACCAGGCCCGCCTTCATGATCGGCAGGACCGGCTTCACATAGATGCGAGTGGGCTCCATCAGCGCCTGGGCCAGCGAGCGGTCTTTGGCGAAGGGGGCGTCGTCGCCCCAGGCCAGACCCGACTTCTCGACCACCTTGCGCACCAGCGAATAGCCGTTCGAGTGCGGCCCCGTGGAGGCCAGGCCGATGATGATGTCGCCGGCCGCCTGGCGATCCAGATAGGGCAGGGCGTGGCCGCGCTCGACGGCGCCCAGGCTGAAGCCGGCCAGATCGTAGTCGCCTTCGGTATACATGCCCGGCATTTCGGCGGTCTCGCCGCCGACGAGGGCGCAGCCGGCCTGGCGGCAGCCCTCGGCGATGCCGGCGACGACGCGGCGGGCGGCGTCGATCTCAAGCCGGCCGGTGGCGTAATAGTCGAGGAACAGCAGGGGCTCGGCGCCCTGGGCCAACAGGTCGTTGACGCACATGGCGACCAGGTCGACGCCGACGCCGTCGTGACGGCCGGTCTCGATGGCGATCTTCAGCTTGGTGCCGACGCCGTCCGTCGTCGTTACGATCAGCGGATCTTCAAAGCCGGCGGCCTTGAGGTCGAACAAGGCGCCGAATCCGCCCAGCGAAGGCTCCGATCCGGGGCGCGCTGTCGATTTGGCCAGCGGCTTGATATGTTCGACCAGCATTTCGCCCGCGTCGATGTCCACGCCCGCATCGGCGTAGGTCAGACCGTTTTCGAGAGGCTTTTGGGTGTCGCTCATGGGATCTCGGGCCTGAATCGGGGCGGAAATGCAGCGCGGCTCTTGCCACAGGTAGGATGCGCGGGGCTATAGCATCGGAATGACGCCGATCACCACCACCGAGGCGCTGGCCGATTTCTGCGCCCGCGTAGCCAACGCTCCTTTCATCACGGTCGATACCGAGTTCATGCGGGAAACGACCTATTGGCCGAAGCTCTGCCTGATTCAGGCGGCCTCGGCCGATCACGCCGCCATCATCGACCCGATGGCGGAGGGGCTGGATCTGGAGCCGTTCCTGGACCTGCTGCGCGACGAGAAGATCGTGAAGGTCTTCCACGCCTGCCGACAGGACGTGGAAATCTTCGTGCGCCTGGGGGGCATGCCCAAGCCGATGTTCGACACCCAGGTCGCCGCCATGGCCGCCGGGTTCGGCGAGCAGGTCGCCTATGATTCGCTGGTGCGGCAGATGCTGCGTATCGAGGTGGACAAGGGCAGCCGCTTCACCGACTGGGCGCGCCGGCCGTTGTCGGAGAACCAGCTGGTCTATGCGCTGGGCGACGTGACCCACCTTGCGGCGCTTTATCCCAAGCTGCGCGACCGGCTGCAGAAGGAAGGCCGGCTGGAGTGGGTGATGTCGGAGATGGAGAGCCTGACCGATCCGGCCCTCTACGACACCAATCCCGAAAACGCCTGGAAGCGGCTGAAGCCCAAGAAGTTCTCGGCCAAATATCTGGCGGCGTTCAAGGCCGTCGCCGTCTGGCGCGAGCGGGCGGCGCAGGAGCGCGACCAGCCGCGCGGCCGCATTCTGAAGGACGAGGGCATCGACGAGATCGCCCAACAGACCCCGACGGATGTCGAGGCCTTCAATCGCCTGCGCTCGGTGCCGAAGGGTTTTGGCGGTTCACGGCTGGGTCTGGAACTGGCCGAGGAGCTGAAACGGGTTCTGGCCGATCCTGAAGCCTTTGCGCCCGAGATGGAGCGCCCCGCCCACCGCCAGCCGGCCCCGCCGTCGGTCGTGAAGCTGTTGAAGGTGCTGCTGAAGGCCAAGAGCGACAACGCCGGCGTGGCCTCCAAGCTGATCGCCACCGTGTCGGACCTGGAAAAGATCGCCATCAGCGACGATGCCGACATCGACGCGATGAAGGGCTGGCGCCGCCAGATCTTCGGCGAGGACGCGCTGAAGCTGAAGCGCGGCGAGATCGCCCTTGTGCTGAACGGCGCGCGGGTGGAAGTCGTCGAGATCGAGTAGGGAGAATGTCTCCTCCCCATGCAATGGGAGGGGGACCGCCCCCGGGGTCTCGCCAAAGGCGAGCCCGAGAACAGGCTGAGCGGTAAGGGGCTCTTGAAGTCCCACAGCCGCCTGCGATGCGGCTTAGAACCCCTCCGTCACGGCGCTGAAGAAGCGCCGCGCCACCTCCCCACCAAGAGGGGAGGAGACTTCGAGCTCAAATCTTCAGCCCCAGGTCCATCGCCTCGGCGAGGGCCTTGGCGCGCTTCTTTGTCTGTTCGCCCAGGAGGACGTCGGCGTAGCCTTCGGTCGCGGTCAGGCGCAGGTCGCCGCCTTTGACCTTGGCGGCGGCGTTGGCCATCAGCTGGGGCGAGCGCCCGGACAGATCGCAGGCCAGACGGATCGCCAGACCGATGGCGCGGGCGCGCTTGGCGGCGGCGGCGTCGAGCAGGCGGTCGATGACCTCGGGCTGAGGCGTGGCGGGCGCGCCGCCGTATCGGGCGTTCATGGCGCTGGCCAAAAAGGCGCGTTCCGTGTGGCTGATGCCGGCGACGGGCGCGCGCAGCACCTGGTCGAAAACAAGCTCCAGCCTGTGATCCGGGTGCAGCCGCGCGCCCAGGTCCGCCAGACGGCAGGCGGCGCTGACCAGCACGGCGTCGCGCTTCTCGCCGAACACCTCGGGCAGGGCGGCGACGATTTCGGAAATCCAGCCGTTGAGCGCGCCGGGCAGGGCGGGTGCCACGCCCTGACGACCGCCCAGGGCGGTGCAGCCGGCCAGAAGCGGATCGGCTGTGCGCGTCGCCTCGTCCAGCGTCTCGAACAGCAGGCCCTCGCGCACGCCCCAGGCCGACATCTCGATCTGTTTGAGACCCAGATGTTTGATCAACGCCTCGAGCACCAGGCCGGCGTAGGGCAGGGTCTCGGCGCGCTTCTTCGACACGCCGGGCAGTTTGGCCAGGCTGGCTGCCGACTGTTGCGCCACCAGACGCGCGGTCTCCAACGCCTCATCGGCCGACATCTGATACTGATGCACAACCTTCAGCGGATAGGATTTCAGGCCCATTTGCACCTGGGCCAGGGTGCGCCAGGCGCCGCCCACGGCGTAGAGACGCTCGCTCTTGAACTGGCCTGCGATCGGTTTCAGGGCCTGATCGATACGGGCCTTGATGCGCTCGGCGTCGAAGGCCTTGCCGTCAGCCAGAGCGAACGGACCCAGCGGCAGGGTCAGACCGTTCTCGACGCCGTCTCCGTTCAGCCGGGTCAGCTCAAGACTGGCGCCGCCCATGTCGGCCGAGACGCCGTGAGCCAGGGGCGCGCCGGCCAAGACGCCCATGGCCGCATATTTGGCCTCTTCCTCACCCGACAGGACGCGGATCTGGAGGCCGGTCTCGGCGGCGACCCGTTCACAGAACTCCGGCCCGTCTAGGGCTTCGCGCACGGCGGCGGTGGCGGCGATCAGGGTCGCGTCAGGCCGCACGCCTTCCAGAACGGCGGCGAAACGGCGCAGCGCCGTCATCGCCATGACCACGCCCTCGGGCGACAGTTTGCGGGTCGTCGGCAGGTCGCGGCCCAGGCCGGCCAGAACCTTCTCATTATAGACGGTCCAGATTGCGCGGCCTTCCAGCCGGTACAGGACCAGGCGAACCGAGTTCGAACCGATGTCGATCGCGGCGATGTCGCGGTCGGTAAGCGCGATGTCGGGCATCAGCGGCCTGGACGCTCGTAGCGCAGGACGGCGGGCAGGCTCTTGGCCTTGCGGCCGCGCCCGGACAGGCTGGGATTGGTCATGAAGTATTTGTGGGCCGAGAAGGGCCGCTCAGGATCGGCGGGGGTGACGCGTGTATAGCGCCCTTCGGCGTCCAGCACCCAGCTTTGTGCATCGTCCTTCAGATTGGCGACCATGATCTGGTCCAGCACCTGATCGTGGACGGTGGCGTTTCGGATCGGCGTCATCAGCTCGACCCGGCGATCCAGGTTGCGCGTCATCCAGTCGGCCGAAGAGATGAAGACCTTGGCCTTGTCGTGCGGCAGGTCCTTGCCGTTGGCGAAGCAGACGATGCGGCTGTGTTCCAGGAAGCGGCCGACGATCGACTTGACCCGGATATTCTCCGACAGACCCGGCACGCCGGGACGCAGGCAGCAGATGCCGCGCACCACCAGATCGATCCGCACGCCCCACTGGCTGGCCCGGTAAAGGGCGTCGATGATTTCGACATCAACCAGGGCGTTCAGCTTGACCCAGATGGCGGCGGGTTTGCCCATGGCGGCGGCCGACATCTCCTTACCGATCAGTTCGATCAGCGTAGCCTTCATGTTCAGCGGCGAGACGACCAAGGCTTCGAGGTGGTCCGGCGTCGCATAGCCGGTGATGTAGTTGAACACCCGCGTCGCATCGCGCCCCAGGTCGGGGTCGCAGGAGAACAGCGACAAGTCGGTGTAAACCTTGGCCGTTACGGGGTGATAGTTGCCGGTGCCGAAGTGGCAGTAGGTGCGCAAGCCCTCTCCCTCGCGCCGGACCACGACACTGACCTTGGCGTGGGTCTTATATTCGACGAAGCCGAAGACGACGTGGACGCCGGCCCGCTCCATCGCTCGCGCCCAGCGCAGATTGGCCTCTTCGTCGAAGCGGGCCTTCAGTTCGACCAGGGCGGTGACGTTCTTGCCGTTCTCGGCCGCCTCGATCAGGGCGGCGACGATGGGGCTGTCTTTCGAGGTGCGATACAGCGTCTGTTTGATTGCGATGACGTTGGGGTCGCGCGCCGCCTGACGCAGAAACTGAACCACCACGTCAAAGCTCTCGAACGGGTGGTGGATCAGCAGATCCTTTTCGCGAATGGCCGCGAAGACGTCGCCGCCATTGTCGCGTACGCGTTCGGGATAGCGCGGCTCATACCCCTTGAACTTCAGGTCCGGATGGCCGCCGGGGATCAGGTCCGACAGCTGGGCCAGACCCAGCATGCCGTCGACCAGAACCACGTCCTGGGGCGCGGCCTCGAGCTCGCTGACAATGAAGTCGCGCAGATCGACAGGCATGGACGCCTCGATCTTGACCCGCACCACCGAGCCCAGGCGACGCTGCTTCAGCGCCTCCTCGAACTCCAGCACCAGGTCCTCGGCCTCTTCCTCGATCTCGATGTCCGAGTCGCGGATCAGGCGCAGGACGCCTTTTTCCTGCACCTCGCAGCCGGGGAACAGGTGATCGATGAACAGCAGCAGCACGTTTTCCAGTGTGATGAACCGCTTGTGCCCCGGCGTGGAGCGGCCGTCGGTCGGCAGTTCCCAGAACCGACGCACCTGGGTCGGCACCGGCACCAGGGCGTAGAAGGTTTTGGTCTCGCCCTTGCGCTTCAGCTTCAGCGCCAGGGAGAAGCCGAGGTTGGGCAGGAAGGGGAAGGGGTGGGCCGGGTCGATGGCGAGCGGCGTCAGGACGGCGAAGAGCTGGTTCAGGAACTCGGGTTCAAGACGCTCGCGCTCGGTCTTGGTGATCTTCTGACGATCGACGATCTCGATGCCGGCGACCGTCAGCTCCTTCTTCAGCTGACGCCAGCGCAGCTGCTGCTCGGCCATCAGCTCGCCAGCGGCGATGTTGATCCGCTCCAGCTGTTCGGCGGGCGTCAGGCCGTCGGCGGACAGGACGCGCAGACGTTCGCGCAACTGACCCTTCAGGCCGGCGACGCGGGTCATGAAGAACTCGTCCAGATTATTGGCCGAGATGGACAGGAACCGCAGCCGCTCCAGCAGCGGGTGATTGGGGTTGGCCGCTTCTTCCAGCACGCGTTCGTTGAACGCCAGCCATGAGGTTTCGCGATTGAAGAACCGGCTGGGCGAGGCCATCAGCTCTTCGCTCAGCGCCAGTTGAGGGGCGCGAGAGGCGGGAACCTCTTCGCCTCGGGTGTCGTCATGGATCGCGGCGTCGGTCATGAACCGGTTCTCGCGCGCGTGTGTGACGGCCGCAAGCGGGCGCCGAGAAAATGTCGCGGGTCAGTCGGCGGCGGCGTCCATGGCGTCCAGCACCTGACGCGCCAGAACGCGGGTGACCGGGCGGTGAAGGGCGTCCAGACGTTCGACCACCGAAGCGGCGGTCTCGGCCGAGCGGTCCAGGCGGCGAACCAGATAGTCGATCACGTCATTGGACGGGGTGATGCTGCGTTCGGCGAAGCGGGCGCGAAGGATGGCCGACAGGACCGCGTCGTCGGGCGCGGCGATGGCGACGGCGCGCACGGCGTCCAGCCGCGAACGCAGGTCGGGCAGATCGACCGACCACTGACGCGGGGCCGAACGCGACACCAGCAGCAGGGCGCCGCCGCCGGAGTTGGCCAGGTTGATCAGATGAAACAGGCTTTCGTCGTCGGCGTCGGCCGCGCGGTCCAGCAGGACCGGCCGGCCCTCCAGTTCCAGCGGATCCATCAGGGCGGCCTCGGCGCCGTTCAGCGGCACGGCGCCGACCCGCTCGGCCCAGTCGGCGGCGAGGCGGCTCTTGCCCGATCCCGGCGGGCCGTGCAGCGCCAGCACCGCGCCCACGCCGTCGGGCCAGCGGGCCAGAACGCGCACGGCCTCGGCGTTGCTGTCGGAGGTCACGAAGGCCTCGCCCGCAACCGCCCGCTCCAGCGGCAGACGCAGCTGGTCGGTCGTCGTCGGGGGCAGGGCGCTCAGCGCGGACATGCGCCTGTCATAGCAGAGCCCGGCGTTAACCGCGTCAGCCCCGCTCTGTTGGTTGCGGGGAGCGAACCGCGCCCCTGTGGATGAAATCAGGCGAATTCGGCCAGGGCGGGGTTCAGCTTGCCGGCCTTGAACTCGGTCACCGTGTAATCGGCCAGGCCGTGAACCTGGAATGGATCGTCCTTCAGCAGGGTCTCCAGCTCTTGCTTGGTCCCGCCGCTGCGCACCACCAGAATGCCGCCGGTGCGCGGAACCATCGGCCCGGCGGCGATGATCAGGCCGCTGGCGACATGCTGATCCAGCCATGCGCGATGCTCGACCGTCCGCGCCTCGATGGCTTCGATGGGCTGGGTGTAGGTGATGGTGACGATGAACATGGCGGCCTCAGGCGGGATGGAAGCGCCAGATATCATGCGCGGCGGCAGGCTTTGCAACGGCTGAAACCTTGACTTTCCGGGGCGATGATGCGCCCTACGCCGCTTCGATTTCGGGCGCCGACGGCGTCGGATTCCACCGCCCAGAGACTCCAGACGGTTCGTTTCATGCACGCCTATCGCTCTCACACCTGCGGCGCCCTGCGCGCCTCCGACGCCGGTTCCGCTGTTCGCCTGTCGGGCTGGGTTCACCGCAAGCGCGACCACGGCGGTCTGCTGTTCATCGACCTGCGCGACCACTACGGCCTGACGCAGCTGGTTCTGCACCCCGAGACGCCGGGCTTCGCCGCCGTGGAGCGTCTGCGCGCCGAGAGCGTGATCAAGGTCGATGGCGAGGTGGTCGCCCGCGACGCCTCGGTCGTGAACCCCAACCTGCCGACCGGCGAGGTCGAGGTGCGCGTCCAGGGCGTCGAGGTGCTGTCCGAAGCCGCCGAACTGCCGATGCCGGTCTTTGGGGATCAGGAATATCCCGAGGATATCCGCCTGGCCAACCGCTTCCTGGATCTGCGCCGCGAGCGACTGCACAAGAACATCGTGCTGCGCTCCAAGGTGATTTCCTCGATCCGCCGTCGCATGGTCGATCAGGGCTTCCTGGAATATCAGACGCCGATCCTGACGGCTTCGTCGCCGGAAGGCGCGCGCGACTTCCTGGTGCCGTCGCGACTTCATCCGGGCAAGTTCTATGCGCTGCCCCAGGCGCCGCAGCAGTTCAAGCAGCTGCTGATGGTGTCGGGCTTCGACCGCTACTTCCAGATCGCGCCGTGCTTCCGTGACGAAGACCTGCGCGCCGACCGTTCGCTGGAATTCTACCAGCTCGACGTCGAGATGAGCTTCGTGACGCAGGAAGACGTCTTCGCCGCCATCGAGCCGCTGATGCACGGCGTGTTCGAGGAGTTCGGCGAAGGCAAGCCGGTCTCGGCCATCGACGGCGTACATACCTTCACCAACGACTTCGGCGAGACGTTCGAACACAAGGGTTTCGAGCGCCTGACCTACGCCCAGTCGATGGCCTGGTACGGTTCGGACAAGCCGGACCTGCGCAACCCGATCAAGATGCAGGTGGTGTCGGATCATTTCCGCGACGGCGGCTTCGGCCTGTTCGCCAAGATCCTGGGCGCGGACGACAAGAACGCCGTCTGGGCCATCCCGGCGCCGACCGGCGGTTCGCGCGCCTTCTGCGACCGCATGAACTCCTGGGCGCAGGGCGAGGGCCAGCCGGGCCTGGGTTATATCTTCTGGTCCGAGGATCAGGGCGCCTGGGGGGGGCCGATCGCCAAGAACCTGGGTCAGGAACCGACCGAGGCCCTGATGTCGTCGCTGGGCCTGGGCCAGGGTGACGCCGCCTTCTTCGTCGCCGGCCTGCCCGCGACCTTCGCCAAGTTCGCCGGCCTGGCCCGCACCCGCGTCGGTACGGAGCTGAAGCTGGTCGACGAAAACCAGTTCAAATTCTGCTGGATCGTCGACTTCCCGATGTTCGAATGGTCCGAGGAAGAGAAGAAGGTCGACTTCTCGCACAACCCCTTCTCCATGCCGCAGGGCGGGCTGGAGGCCCTGGAGAATCAGGACCCGCTGACCATCCGCGCCTATCAGTACGACATCGTCTGCAACGGCTATGAGCTGTGCTCGGGCGCGATCCGGAACCATAAGGCCGAGATCATGCTGAAGGCGTTCGAAATCGCCGGCTATGACGCCTCGGTGGTCGAGGAGCAGTTCGGCGGCATGCTGAACGCCTTCCGCTTCGGCGCCCCGCCGCACGGCGGCCTGGCCCCCGGCATCGACCGCATCGTCATGCTGCTGGCGGGCGAGACGGCCATCCGCGAGGTCATCGCCTTCCCGCTGAACCAGCAGGGCGAGGATCTGCTGATGAACGCTCCGACCGAGGCCGAGGAGCGCCAGCTGAAGGATGTCCACATCCGCACGGCCCTGCCGATCAAGGTGTGATCGGCGAGGTCTGATCAAGAACGACAGAGGGGGATGCTTCGCGGCGTCCCCATTTTTTGCGCTCGCGCCCAGGGCGAGCACGATTGCCTGCAACCGCTGACCGGGATTTACGTTCGGATCGGACGTTAATCTTTCGGTAACCAAATGCGACGCGCCATTCGACTGGGTATCTTCATCGGCACCGTGTTGGGCATGAGCGCCTGTGCAACCCAGTATGACGCCAATGGTCGGCCGGTTTCGGGCGCTTACGGCTCGGTCGAAGCCGGGCGGACGGGCTGAACGCAAAGGAAAACGTGGCGCTGGTCGCGATCCTGCCCTAATGTAGCGTTGCGGACGCCGTCTGTCGCGCCGCGTCGGTCCCCAAAACCCCCTAGATGTTACTCATCGCTATTGCTGTCGTTCTGCTCCTGGTGGTGCTCAACGGCTTGTTCGCCATGACTGAATTGGCGGTCGTCTCCTCGCGGAAATCCAAGCTGCAGGCGAGGGCGGAACGGGGCGACCGGGGGGCCAGGGCGGCGCTGAAACTGTCGGAAGAACCGACTCAGTTCCTGTCCGCGGTGCAGGTGGGCATCACCCTGATCGGCATTCTGGCGGGCGCCTATGGTCAGGCGACCATCGCTGGCGAGCTGGATCGCATTCTGGAAGTCGCCTTCCCGGCGTTGGCGCAATACACCGAATTCTTCGCGACCGCCGTGGTGGTCGTGTGCATCACCTATGTGTCGCTGATCATCGGCGAACTGGTGCCCAAGCGCCTAGCGCTGATCTTCCCCGAGACGGTGGCGTCCAAGATGGCCAAGCCGATCTCGACGCTGGCGATCGTGCTGAAGCCCTTCGTCCTGCTGCTGACCGCCTCGACCTCGGGCATTCTGAAGCTGCTGGGCGTCAAGGATCGCGACGGATCGGACGTGACCCAGGAAGAGGTGGCCACCATTCTGGCCGAGGGCACCTCGGCCGGCCTGATCGAACCGGAAGAGCAGGAGATGATCGAGGAGATCATGCGCCTGGGCGACCGTCCGGTGCGGGTGGCCATGACGCCGCGCCACGAGGTGTTCTGGATCGCCCTGGACGACCCCGAGGAGGTGGTGCGCGAGGAAATCCGCACCTGCCCCTATTCGCGCATCGTCGTGGCGCGCGAGAACGACGTCGATAATCCGCTGGGCCTGGTGCACAAGAAGGACCTGCTGGACGCTCTGCTGACGACCGGCAAGATCGATGTGGAGCCGCTGGTCGCCGAGCCGGCCTTCATTCCCCAGTCGACATCGGTGCTGAAAGCGCTGGAGATCCTGAAGGGTTCGCGGGTCCACATGGCCTTCATCGTCGACGAATACGGCGCCTTCGAAGGCGTGGTGACGGCGACCGACATCCTGGAGATGATCGCCGGCGACTTCGACGAGGGCCATGACGAGGAGCAGGCCTGGATCCATCAACGCGCGGACGGCACCTGGCTGGTGGACGGCCAGACCGACCTCGATGACCTTGCCGACACCCTGGGCGAAGACTTCGGCGAGCATGAAGGCTTCCACACCGTGGCCGGCCTGATTCTGCACCAGATCTCGCGCGTCCCGGACGAGGGCGAGGTGCTGCAGGTCGGCCGATTCGAGGTCGAGGTCGTGGATATGGACGACCGCCGCATCGACAAGCTGATCTTCAAGGAACTGGTGAAGGCCGAGGACGAGCGCGACGCCATCGCCGCGCATCTGGAAGACTGATCGCATGTGTCACATCGCCCTTGAAATGGCGGGCGGTGTCGGGCATACGCCCCCCTCTGGCGAACGCACGGACCTTTCGGGTTTGCGCGGTAGTCTAGGAGTTTAGCTCAGCTGGTAGAGCACCGGTCTCCAAAACCGGGGGTCGTGGGTTCGAGTCCCCCAACTCCTGCCAATCCCCCCTGTCGCTTCCGGATGGGACTTCCCATCTGGGGCGACAGGAACAATTGTGTGAAGAGCAACTGATGGCCAAGGCCAAAACTCCCGGCAAGCGGCCTCAAGGCAGCGCGAAGCCCCAGATGGGCGCCAAGCCTCAGGCGGCCGGCGCCGCCGCCATCACGGTCGATTCGCCCGAGCCCAAGAAGCCCCGCACCAGCCCCGGCCAGTTCCTGAGCCAGGTGCGCGCCGAAGGCCGCAAGATCGTCTGGCCCAGCCGCAAGGAGACCTGGATCACCTCGGTGATGGTCTTCATCATGGTCATCATCGCCTCGATCTTCTTCTGGATCGTGGACACCGGCCTGGGCTACGCCTTCCGCTACATCATCGCTCTCGGATCCTGAGAAAGACGCGCCCATGACCGATGCAGCGCCCGCAAAGCCCGCCAATCCGCGCCACAAGTGGTACATCGTCAACGCCTACTCGAACTTCGAGAAGAAGGTCGCAGAGCAGCTGCGCGATCAGGCCAAGCAACAGGGCCTGGAAGACGCCTTCTCCGAAATTCTGGTGCCGACCGAGGACGTCGTCGAGATCCGTCGCGGCCGCAAGGTGAACTCAGAACGCAAGTTCTTCCCCGGCTATGTGCTGGTGAAGATGGAAATGACCGACCAGGCCTATCACCTGGTCAAGAACACGCCGAAGGTCACGGGCTTCCTGGGCGCCGCGGGCGGCACCAAGCCCCTGCCGGTTTCCGAGCGTGAAGTTCAGAACATCATCGGCGCCGTGGAAGAGGGCGTCGAACGTCCGAAGCCCACCATCCGCTTCGACATCGGCGAGAAGGTCAAGGTCATCGATGGCCCGTTCGCCAGCTTCGACGGTTCGGTCGAGAGCGTGGACGAAGAACACGCCCGCCTGCGCGTCGCCGTGTCCATCTTCGGCCGCGCCACGCCGGTCGAACTGGAATACGCCCAGGTGGAGAAGGTCGCGGGCTGAGGCTCACACACCTGTCGAGATTTATGCCGCGTCCGAAAGGGCGCGGCTTTTTCGTTTCTGCGGCGACGGCGGGGCGGTGCGTTGCCTTTCCATCCCCCCTCTGTTACACGCGCGCCTTCGCTCGGCGGGCCTTCGGTTCGTGGGGCGTCAAATCCGTGGGAGGCAGCCATGCCGCACCACGGCTCACCGGTCCGGGATCACGTCCGGGATCATTCATAGGAGAGACCAATGGCCAAGAAGATTCTCGGCTATATCAAGCTGCAAGTGCCGGCCGGTTCGGCTACGCCTTCGCCCCCGATCGGCCCGGCTCTGGGTCAGCGCGGCGTGAACATCATGGGCTTCTGCAAGGAGTTCAACGCGCGCACCGAGAAGGAAGCCAAGGGCACCCCGCTTCCCACCGTCATCACCGTCTATCAGGACAAGTCGTTCACCTTCATCACCAAGACGCCGCCGGCGACCTGGTACCTGAAGCAGGCCACGGGCCTGAAGTCGGGTTCGAAGCTGGTCGGCCGTGAAGTCGCCGGCAAGATCACGCAGGCGCAACTGCGCGAGATCGCCGAAAAGAAGATGAAGGATCTGAACGCCAACGACCTCGACGCGGCGGCCAAGATCATCGAAGGCTCCGCCCGCGCGATGGGCCTCGAAGTGGTGGAGGGCTAAACCATGGCCAAGCAAACCAAGGCCTTCAAGGCCCGCACCGGCGTGACCCAGGACTTGCTGCCGTTCTCCGACGCCATCAAGCTGGCCAAGGAAAACGCCAAGGCCAAGTTCGACGAGTCGCTGGAAATCTCGGTCAACCTGGGCGTCGACCCGCGTCACGCCGACCAACAGGTCCGTGGCGTCGTCAACCTGCCGTCGGGCACCGGCCGTGACGTTCGCGTCGCCGTCTTCGCCAAGGACGCCAAGGCCGCCGAAGCCACCGCAGCCGGCGCCGAACACGTCGGCGCCGAAGATCTGTACGAGAAGATCGCCGGCGGTTTCATGGAGTTCGACCGCGTGATCGCGTCGCCGGACATGATGGCCCTGGTCGGCCGTCTGGGTAAGGTGCTGGGCCCGCGCGGCCTGATGCCGAACCCCAAGGTCGGCACCGTGACCCCGAACGTGGCCCAGGCCGTCAAGGACGCCAAGGGCGGCGCCGTGGAGTTCCGCGTCGAGAAGGCGGGCATCGTCCACGCCGGCATCGGCAAGGTCTCGTTCACCCAGGACGCCCTGGAAGCCAACGTGAAGGCCATCGTGGACGCCCTAGTGCGTTCCAAGCCGTCGGGCGCCAAGGGCACCTATGTGAAGCGCATCAGCCTGTCCTCGACGATGGGCCCGGGCTTCAAGGTCGACCCGGCCTCGCTGGGCGCCTAAGTCGAAAGACAAGCCACACTGAAGAACGGCGGGGAGCGATCCCCGCCGTTTTTTCTTGCCCGGAAGTCAGCCCTGCCGTCAGGATGGGCATCTCTCTGGGGGATCACATGAAACAACTGTTCGGCGGGCTGGTGCTGGCCCTTGCGTTGCTGACTGCGCCTGCGGCCACGGCCGGGACAAACGATGTGTCGGCTGAGAAGCTGGCCTTGGCCAACAAGTTCATCGCCCTAATCCAGGGCGAGCAGATGGGCGCTTCGCTGGGTCAGATGACGGCGATGATGATGCCGCGATCCGAGACGATGTCGGCTGAGCAGGCGGCCGAGGCTCGCGAGATCATGGCTGAGGCGACCGCCAGCATGCTGCCCCGCATGTTCGAGGCCATTGCGCCAATCTATGCCGACATCTTCACGCTGGAGGAGCTTCGGGCTCTGGTCGATTTCTATCAGAGCGATGTCGGCCGATCGATGATGAGCAAGAGCTATGCGGCGGCGCCTCGGATCGGTGCGGCGATCCAGGCCATCATGCCGGAGCTTATGGCGGACATGGGCGATCAGCTCTGCAATCGTCTGCAATGCACGCCTGAAGAGAAGCGCGAGGTGAAGGCCGCCATGGCCAATGCGACGCAGGGCCAGGCGGCCATCAGCCCTCAGTAGGCGGCGGTGAAGCGGGCGCGGCTGTGCTTGGGGTTCTCCAGCTCGTCGACCATGGCGATGGCGTAGTCGGAGAAGCCGATCTTGCTGTCGCCGTTGGAGTCCACGACCAGCTGGTCGGTCCCGGTCCGGTAGCGGCCCAGGCGCGGCGTTTCCTCGATCAGGGCGGCGGGGGAGAAGAAGGTCCAGTTGATGTCGGTCTCCTGACGCAGGTCGTCCAGGAAGGTCAGGCCGCCCTTGGCGATCGGCTTCCATTCGGCCGGGAACTGCGGCGTGTCGAACAAGAGGACGCCGGGCGCGACCTCCAGACTGGCGGCGCCGCCGGTGACGAGCAGACGCGGGACGCCGGCGGTCTTCAACGCGCCCAGGATCGTCGCGGCGGGAACATCGAAGTGCAGGGCGCTGATGACCGCGTCCGAACCCTTGATCAGGTCGGCGAGCGCGGCGGCGTCCGAGGCGTCGCCGGCGACAGGCGTGACGCCGTTGGCGCTCGGGATCGCTTCAGGCTTGCGGGCGATGGCGGTGACCGTGTGACCGCGCGCGGCCAGTTCCTTGGTGATTTCCGAGCCGGCGCGACCGCTGGCGCCGAGGACTGCGACTTTCATGGAGGGCTCCCTTGGGTATCCAATGGATACCAGGTGCGATATGGGATGCGACCATGCAAGACGGCACCTCTCAGACACCTGGTCACCTTCAAGAAACCTGGCTGCGCGGCGATGTGTTCGCGGCGAACTGTCCGACGCGCCAGCTGTTGGATCGCATCGCCGACAAATGGAGCACCCTGATCCTGATCGTGCTGGGAGAGGGGCCGATCCGGTTCAACGCCCTGAAGCAGCGGGTCGACGGGGTGTCGCAGAAGATGCTGAGCCAGACGCTGAAATCGCTGGAGCGCGACGGGCTGGTGTCACGCTCCGTCGTAGCCACCGTGCCGGTGTCGGTGACCTATGCGGTCACGCCGCTGGGCCGAACACTGATGGCGGCGATGCAATCGATCATCGACTGGGCCGAGACCCGGATGCCGGAAGTCGCGGCCGCGCAAATGGCCTATGATCAGCGATCCTGCGACGCCCACTGACTTTTTTATCGCCTGCGGCGAACGGCCACGCTCGACCCGCGTTCCTGTCGCGACCTTGAAGGGGGCGATATGTTCGGACTGGGAAAACTGATGGGCGACAAGCCTGGTGTGGGCGGCCACGACCCGTGGAAGGGGCGGCTGGCGTTTGGCGCCATCGTGCTGGTGGCGGCCTATTTCGCGGTCCAGCTGATCGTGACCTTGCAGACGCTGTGGCTGCTGATCTTCGGGGCCATCGTGGTGTCGGTGATCCTGCGCGCCCTGGCCGATCCCATCGTGCGCTGGCTGAAGGCGCCGGATCCGCTGGCCGTCTTCCTGTCGCTGCTGATCGTGATTGCGGTGCTGGCAGGCGTGCTGACCCTGTTCGGAACCCAGATCGCCGAACAGGTCGTGGCCCTGTCGGCCGTGGTGCCGCAAGGGTGGGAGCAGGTTCAGTCCTGGATCCAAGCCCAACCCTATGCCGCGCAGCTGCTGGAACAGTTGCAGGGGCTGGGCGGCCGCGCCGGTCAAGCGTTGCAGGTCGCACAGAAGTTCGCCCTGGGTCTCGCATCGGGCGTCACCACCCTGGTTCTGGTCGTGGTTGCGGGGGTCTTTCTGGCGATCGAACCCGCCAAGTCGCGCGAGGGGCTGTTGTCCATGTTGCCCATGGATCGGCGGCCGCGAATGCGCGAAGTGCTGAACAGCTGCGGCAAGGCGCTGAAGGGCTGGCTGAAGGCTCAGCTGTTCTCGATGGTTCTTGTCGGGACGCTGACCGGGGTCGGTTTGGCCATCATCGGCGTGCCGTCGGCGCTGGGACTGGGTCTGCTGACGGGACTGGCGCAGTTCGTGCCGATCGTGGGACCCATCGTCTCCACCGTGCCGGCCGTGCTGGTCGGCGCCACGCAGGGGTGGCAGACGGCCCTGATGACGCTGGCGCTGTATGTCGTTGTGTCCCAGCTGGAGAGCAACTTCATCACGCCGATGGTGCAGAAGAACGTGGCCAATCTGCCCGTTGTTCTGGGTATCTTCGCCGTCGTAGGCATCGGCGCCCTGTTCGGGCCGCTGGGCGTGCTGTTCGCCACGCCGCTGGCGCTGGTGCTGCACACCCTTATCACCATGCTTTATCGTCAGGACGTGCTGGGCGATCCCAAGGCCAAGGCGCCCGGCGAGAAATAAATGGGACCGTCCGTAGTCTGACAACTTGACGCAGCCGTCGCGATCCCGTTTCGAGGGCGGCCGCGACCGGCAGACCTGGAACCAGACGTGAAGATTGGGCGAGCGCCAGCACGAATCGTCAGGACCGCTCACGCGATGGGCGAGGGCTGAGGCGTGGCCCAAGCCCGGTCGAAACGCACCACCCGCTCCGAAACCCGGCAGGTCGCGGCCCTGCCTTGGCGGCTGGAGGACGGCGAGCGTCGCATCCTGATGATCACCTCGCGCGAAACGCGGCGCTGGGTGATCCCCAAGGGCGGGCGGATGGTCGGCAAGAGCGACCCCGAGGCCGCCGCCCAAGAGGCGATGGAGGAGGCGGGGGTCAAGGGCGACATCGACACCCAGTCCATCGGCGTCTTCCGCTACGCCAAGGGGTTGAAGGACGGGGGCGTGCGCCAGTGCGTGGTGTCGGTCTATCCGCTGGAAGTGTTGATCCAGATGGGCGCCTGGCCCGAAGCGCATCAGCGCGAGCGCCGCTGGATGAGCCTGAGCGAGGCGGCGGACCTGGTTCATGAGTCCGACCTGGCCGCGCTGATCCGCGACTTCGACGCCACGCCGCTGGAAGATTGAGCAACCGTCGGTCGAATTCGACTGGCCTGCGGGCCTGAGCCTTCCGATAAGAGAGCGGGGGAGGCCATCATGATCATCACACGCAAACTGGCGCTGGCCGCGTCGCTGGGTCTGGCGCTGGGTCTGAGCGCGACAGGCGCGCACGCGCAGGCGGAGGCTCAGTCCGATACGATCGTCGTCACGCGCGTCGAGCCGGCGCCGCAGGATGCCGGCCTGGCGCGCCGCAGCGCCCTGGCGCGCGAACTGATCGACCTGTCCGTCGGCCCGAACTTCATGAAGGAGTTCGAGCGCTTCATGGTCACGCAGATGGGCGAACTGGATAAGAAGGGCGGCGAAGAAGCGATTTGGGTGCGCACCAACATGCCGTCCATGGCGAGCAGAATGATCGAGCGGTTCATGGATGACTTGGCCCCGGTCTACGGCTCCGTCTTCACTGAAGAAGAACTCGTCGCTCAAATCGCATTTTATCGCACGGCTGTCGGGCGCTCTGTCGCAGCCAAGACGATATCCTTGAGCATGGCCTCACAGGAGGTCGAGACCGCAGCGATGACGAACCTTCTGGAGGAGTTCGAGAGCAAATATTGCGCC
This sequence comes from Brevundimonas sp. SGAir0440, assembly GCF_005484585.1. NCBI lineage: Bacteria > Pseudomonadati > Pseudomonadota > Alphaproteobacteria > Caulobacterales > Caulobacteraceae > Brevundimonas > Brevundimonas sp. SGAir0440. The sequence goes on from NZ_CP039435.1 coordinate 1,608,996, forward strand.
CGGTTCGACTGCGGCGAGTCTGAGCAGACCGGCGCCAAGCCCAGCCGGCGTTAAGCCGGGTTGATTTCCAGCGGCGGCGCCTGTAAGAGCGCCGCTTCCCGTCGGAGGTTCATCTTCTGACGGTCCTGTCCGAGAACTTCGGGGCGTGGGGGTCACCCAGGCCATAACTGTCAGAGAGCCCTCTGACGCCGTGGGGAGATGGGGACGCGACCTTGCGCTGTCAGCCCGCATTCCGGGATGGACGCCGTCAGACGCATCCTTCGGACAATAAGACCGGCCCGACGTTTCGCAGCGATGCGACGCGCTTTGGCCAATCCGTCGTCGGGAATAAGCCCGGCGGCGAATACCAAGACTGGAGACCGCAATGGATCGCGCTCAAAAAGCCGAGTCTATCGAATCGCTCAAGGGCGTTTTCGCCGACGCCGGCAGCGTGGTCGTGACCCACAACCTGGGTCTGACCGTTGCGGAAATGGAAGATCTGCGTGGCCGTCTTCGTAAAGAAGGCGGCGCGTTCAAGGTGGTCAAGAACCGCCTGGCGCTGAAGGCGCTCGAAGCCGAGGAAGGCAGCGACTACCACAACCTGTTCAAGGGTCCCGTGGGCATCGCCTATTCCGAGAACCCCGGTACGGCCGCCAAGGTCGCCACCGAGTTCGCCAAGGGCAACGATCGCTTCAAGATCGTCGGTGGCTTCATGGGCTCGACCATCGTCGACCAGAAGGGCGTGGACGCACTGTCCAAGCTCCCGACGCTCGACGAGGTTCGCGGTCAACTCATCGGCCTGCTCAACGCGCCTGCGACCCGTATCGCCGGCGTGCTGCAAGCACCCGCCGGTCAGCTGGCTCGCGTGTTCAACGCCTACGCCACCAAGGAAGCCGCGTAAGCGGCCCAGCCTTTCATCTCTGCATCACTCTCTAAAACCAATCCTCCGAAGGAAAACTGACAATGGCTGATCTCGCCAAGATCGTCGAAGACCTGTCCGCTCTGACCGTCCTCGAAGCTGCTGAACTTTCCAAGCTGCTGGAAGAAAAGTGGGGCGTCAGCGCCGCTGCTCCGGTCGCCATGGCTGCTCCGGCCGCCGGCGGCGGCGCTCCGGCTGAAGCTGCCGAAGAGCAAACCGAATTCACCGTCGTCCTGGTCGACGGCGGCGACAAGAAGATCAACGTGATCAAGGAAGTCCGCGGCGTCCGTTCGGACCTGGGTCTGAAGGAAGCCAAGGACCTGGTCGAAGGCGCTCCGCAGAACGTCGTCGAGAACGTCTCCAAGCAACAAGCCGACGAAATCGCCAAGAAGCTGACGGAAGCCGGCGCCAAGGTCCAGATCAAGTAAGATCTGACTTTCGGCATTTGCTGAAGATCGGAAAGGCCCGGCGGGAAACCGCCGGGTCTTTTTTGTTGGCCTATCGCGCGGAGCGCTGCTTGAGGCCGGGCGCTGCTGTGGGGCGTGGAGCGCTCAGCGCTGCGGGCGGGTGCGGGCGGCGAAGAAGGCCCACAGGGCGTCGTTGTCGGCGACCCAGCTGTGGCCGCCGCCGGCCATGATGCGGCCCACCACGTCGGCGCCGTCGCGGCAGGCGGCGTAGCCCTCTTCATAGACCTTGTCGGCGATCCAGCGGGTGTCGCGCAGCAGGGTGCAGCCGTTTAGCTGGGCCCAGCGCTGTTCGGCGGCATGCATGGTGTAGCTCCAGTAGCCTGCACCGCCGCCCTGGATCGGATTGGTGGTGTCGGCGTCGCCGGCGAAGGCGATGACCGGCATGGGGCGCGAAGGGCGGCAGGTGGCGGGATCCGGCTCCTGCGGACGGTCCTTTCTGGGATTGCCTGCGCGCAAGCCGACGACCGGGGCGATGGCGGCGAAACGGTCGGCGGCGACGCAACCCAGCCAGGACGCCATCCGCCCGCCGCCCGACAGGCCCGTCGCATAGACGCGGCTGTCATCGACGCAGCCCTGGTCGGCCAGATAATCGATGGCTCTCGTCAGATAGGCGACGTCGTCGGCATCGCCGAGACCGGGGACTGCGCCGGTGACGGTCGGCACGCCGGGGATGTTCCAGACGAAACCTTGATCGATCGGAATGCCGGCGTCGGGCGCGGCGACGATGAAGCCGTGCCGATCCGCAGCCTCAGCCAGGCCCGAAGACGCCAGCATCTTCTCTCCCGTGCCGCCGCTGCCGTGCAGCAGGAAGACCAGAGGCGCCGGTTGTGCAGGGTTGAAACCGATGGGCAGGTGGATTTGCATCGTGCGTCCGCTGCTGCCGATGGCGACGGCCTGGGTCGCACCCGCCTGTCCGATGTTGCAGGGGCCGGCCGCGTGCGCCGACGGGCTGAAGATCATCAGGCCCATCAGGGCGGCGAACAGACCGAACCAAGGCTTCATGCGACGTCGTCTCCGCTGATCGAGGCCGGCAGGGTGGGGTGTTTTCGGCATCGAGGCCAGTCTTGAGCGGCGCCGTGCGGCTTCCCATCTGTGGACACCCCAAGACGGAGCCATCCCCTATGAAAATTCTGTTGGTGCTGACGTCGCACGATCAACTCGGCGACACGGGCAAGAAGACCGGCTTCTGGCTGGAAGAACTGGCGGCGCCCTATTACGCGCTGAAGGATGCGGGCGCGGAGATCGTGCTGGCCTCGCCCAAGGGCGGTCAGCCGCCGCTGGACCCTAAGAGCGACGACCCCGACGCCCAGACCGACGACACGCGCCGGTTCAAGGCCGACCCCGAAGCCCAGGCCGCCCTGGCCTCGACCGTCGTCCTGTCTTCGGTGAAGGCCGAGGATTTCGACGCCGTCTTCTATCCCGGCGGTCACGGACCGCTGTGGGACCTGGCGAATGACGCCGACTCCATCGCCCTGATCGAGGCCTTCGCCAAGGCCGACAAGCCGACCGGCTTCGTCTGCCATGCCCCCGGCGTGCTGAAGTCGGTGAAAGGGCCGGACGGCAAGCCGCTTGTCAACGGCCGCAAGGTGACCGGCTTCACCAACTCTGAAGAGGAAGCCGTGGGCCTGACCGATGTGGTGCCGTTCCTGGTCGAGAACGTGCTGACCGCCAACGGCGGCGACTACTCCAAGGGGCCGGACTGGGGTTCCTATGTGTTGACCGACGGCAAGCTGGTGACCGGGCAGAACCCCGGCTCATCGCACGCGGCGGCCGAGGCGCTGCTGAAGCTGTTGAGGGCATAAGGAAAATCTGTCTCCTCCCCGCGATGCGGGGAGGGGGACCGCGAAGCGGTGGAGGGGTTTTTGAAGTCCCACAGACCTAAAGAGCCCCTCCGTCGCGAAGCGAAGGCGCGTCGCGCCACCTCCCCACCGAGTGGGGAGGAGACAGTCGCCCAGAGTTAGCGCCGGCCCAGAGTTAGCGCCGGCGGGGTGCGAGGATGTCGGACAGGCGATCCGGCGCGCCCTCGATCCGTTCCAGCCGCGGGTAGCGCAGGCCGTCGTGATAGGCGAAGGCCACCGTGCGGAAGCGATCGCCGGATTTCAGCAACAGTTCGATCGGAGCGTCGGTCCCTTTCGCCGCCGTGACGGCGTCGCGCAACACCTCGGCCGAGCCGGCCTTGCCGTTGACGGCGACCAGGCTCCAGCCGGCGCCGAGGCCTTGCTCAAAGGCAGGGCCGCCCCAGCGGATGTTGGTCAGCTTGTCGCCCGACAGGGTGAAGCCCAGCGAATACTGGAAGTCGTTGGCCCAGCCGCTCTGGACCGACTTCTCCGCCGCCGACGGCGTGTCGGTGTAGGTCAGTCGCCAGCCGCCACGCTCGATCCCGGCCAGCGGCGCGCGGGCGTCGGGGCCGACGGCGTCGAGGCGGGTGCGCAGGAAGGCGGCCCAGTCGTGGGGATAGACCGCATTCAGGGCCGCGACGACATCTTCGAAGGTGTAGCCCTGCGGCGCCCATTCGCCGTCGTCGTGACCGAAGAAGCCTCTGGCGAAATCGTCCAGCGACTTGCGGCCGTTGGTGCCCTCGCGGATCAGGGTGTCGGCGTCCAGCCAAACCAGCAGGCTTTCGCGGTAGTAGTCGCCGGTGCCGCGCATCCATGAGGTGAACTGGCCCGGCACGCGATAGCCCAGCAGATTATGGTTGTTGGTGTCCTGCAAGGCGCGCCATTGGCGGCCCGGCTGGTTGTCATAGAAGGCGGCGACGCTGGCCAGGGTGGCCAGAGCCACGTCCTTGGAATGCAGGCCCGAACGGGCGGCCAGCACATCGCCCCAATATTCGGTCTGACCCTCATAAACCCACAGCAGGGTGTTCTGGGTCGGGACGTTGTGGTTGGCGGTCAGCTCGTCCGCCGGACGCATGAACTTGCCGTTCCAGGAGTGGGTGTATTCGTGCGGCAGCAGGCCCCGGTCGCCGGCGCTCTTGGTCCAGTTGGTGAAGAAGTCGGGCGCGCCGGTGTTCTCGGACGAGCGATGATGCTCCAGCCCGATGCCGCCCATCTGATCGGTCAGGGCGAACAGGAATTCGTAGTTGTCGAAGTGGCGGGCGCCGAACAGGCGGTCGGCCTGCTGGACCATGTTCTCGAACAGTTTCAGCTGGTCGTCGGTGGCGGCCAGCCCCTTCGCCTCGTCGGCCAGGATGTTCAGGTGGACCCTTGATTCAGACGGGGCGCCGCTGGGGTCGATATCCACGCGGCGATAATGGGCGCCGGCGAAGATGGGGCTGTCGATCAGGGTGTAGAGGTCGGTCGGGGCGAAGGTCGCCACGTCGCCGTCCTGAGACGCCGTGGTCAGGGCGGTGCCGTATTTCCAGCCGGCGGGGAGGACCACCGACGGGGCGACCTGGATCTGGCGGCTGAAATAGCCGGCCGGATAGAGGATGGCCTTCTCCCACTGCAGATTGACCATGGCCGGGGTCATCAGCACGCGCCAGTTGGAGGCGTCGGGTTGGGTCAGTTGCTGGAACTGCACGTCAATGCTGGTCACGCCCGCCGGAATGTCGAGGTGGAAGGCGTAAGGGTCCAGTGTGTCGCGCAGCCACTCGATGCGCCGGCCGTCGGCGGTGACGGTCAGGCCAGCCAACAGCTGGATCGGGCCGGTGGCGGCGTGGTTGCCGGGCAGGAATTTGGGATAGAGCAGGGTCAGCGGGCCAGGGCCGGCGACCGGGATAGTCTGGCTGACGCGGATGATGCGGCGGTCCAGGTCGGTGATGTCGGCGCGGTACTGGATCACGCCCGGATAGGGCTTGTCCTGGGGGGCGGGAATGACCGGCTGGGCGCGGGGCAGGGCCAGCGGCGCCTGGGTCGCATCGGTGACGACCGGCGTGGACTGGAAATTCTGGGCCAGAACTGGCGAAGCGGCGGCCGTCATCAGAACGGCGAGGCAGGCGGCGGTCAGACGGGTACGCGGCATTCGGTCATCCGGTTCGACGAGGGAGCCGCACCGTCGGGGGCGAGGGGCGATGCGTCAAGCGTGGCGTTGTGTCTCCTCCCCATGAAATGGGGAGGGGGACCGCGAAGCGGTGGAGGGGCTCTTGAAGTCCCACAGGCACCTGTGAGGCGGTGAAGAGCCCCTCCCGTCACGGCGCTGAAGAAGCGCCGCGCCACCTCCCCACCAAGTGGGGAGGAGACGGGTCGCCTTTAGCGCCGACGCGGCGTCAGGATGTCCCCCAGGCGATCGGGCGTGCCGGGGATGCGTTCCAGGCGGGGGTAGCGCAGGCCGTCGTGGTAGTCGAAGACGACGGTGCGGTATTGCTCGTCATCCTTGACGATCAGGGTGATGGGCGTCGACGGATCCTTGGCCGCAGTGACGGCCTCGGCCAGGCGTTCGGCGCTGGCGGCCTGCCCGTTGACGGCGACGATCTCCATCCCGGCGGCGAGGCCCGACTTGAAGGCCAGGCCGTTCCACTGGACGCTGCGGATCTTGTTGCCCTCGCCGGTCTGGAAGCCCAGCGAATAGGTGAAGTCGTTGCGTTTCAGCTCGGCATACAGGGTCTTCATATAATCGGTGGGCTTGTCCGAATAGGCCAGCCGCCAGCCGCCGCGCGCCAGACCGTCCAGCGGGGCGTGGGCCTCGGGGCCGTCGGCGTCCAGGCGGGTGCGCAGGAAGGTCGCCCAATCGTTGGCGACGACGCCGTTCAGGGCCGCGACCACATCCTCGAACGTATAGGGGGCGGGCGTGTAGCTGCCGTCCTGGACGCCGTAGAAGGCGCGGGCGAAGTCGTCGAGCGACTTCCGGCCGCCGGTCTTCTCGCGGATCGTCGTGTCGACGTCGAGCCAGATCAACTGGCCCTCGGAATAGTAGTCCTCGTCGCGTTGCCACGACAGCCAGCCCTTGGGCTGGCGCTGGCTGATGATCGGATCGTTGGTCGTGTCCTGCATCGCGCGCCATTCGCGGCCGACGCGCGTGTCGAACGTCGCGGCGGTCATGGCCAGGGCGTCCATCGCCTGTTGCTTGGTCAGCAGACCCGAGCGGGCGGCGATGACTTGGCCATAATACTGGGTCTGGCCCTCATAGACCCACAGCAGGCTGTTCTGCAGCGGGCTGTTGAAGTTGGGCACATACTGGTCGGCGGGGCGGCGCCATTTGCCGTCCCAGGAGTGGTTCATTTCGTGGCTGAGCAGGTCGCGGTCGGACAGATGGGTGTCCCAGCCGGTGAAGAAGGCGGGATCGACCGAGTTTTCCGAACTGCGGTGATGCTCAAGCCCGATGCCGCCCAGCTTGTCGGTCATGGCGATCAGGAAGTCGTAGTGGTCGAAATGGCGCGCGCCATACAGTCGGTCCATCTGCGTCACGAGATTGCGCAGGATCTGGATCTGCTCGTCCGTCGCGTTCAGGCTGTCGGCCTTGTCCGCGACGATGTTGGCGCGAACGGGCGAGCGGCCGCCGGGATCGAGGTCGATCTGGCGATAGTGGACGCCGGCGAAGACCGGGCTGTCGATCAGCACTTCCAGATTGACGGGCTTGAACGTCTGGACGTCGCCGGCCTTGCTTTCGGGCTCGAGCGCCGTGCCGAACTGCCATCCGGCGGGGAATTTGACCGTGGGCTGGACCGTGATGTTCCGCGACCAGTGGCCGGCGGGATAGAGCAGCATCTTCTCCCACTGGATGTTCAGCATCTCGGGCGTCATCGTGATGCGGCCCTGATTGCCGGTCGTCGGCGACAGATGCTGCAGGGTGATGTCCAGCGCGGTTGCACCGGCCGGGACGACCACGTGATAGGCGAAGGGATGCAGGGTGTCGCGCACCCACTGCACCCGCTGGCCGTTCGCCATGATCTCGATGCCGGCCAGCTGCGCGATGGGGCCGACGGGGCCGTGGTTGCCCGGCAGCCACTCGGGGAAGAACAGCGTCATCGGTCCCGCCTGGGCGACCGGGATCGTTTCCTTCACCGCAAAGATGTGCTGGGCCAGATTGGTGGCGTCGACGTCCAGGGTGATGACGCCGGGATAGGCGACGTCCCGCGCGTCCGGAATCGCAGGCAGGGGCGCGGGCAGGGCGGGCGGCGCGGTCGAGGCCTGCTGCGCCAGGGCGGCCGGGGCGGTCGAGACGAGCAGAAGAGCGAGGCCGAGAGGGGCGGCGCGCAGGCAAGAACGGATCATCGAGGACTCTTCAGGCGACTGGGGGAGCCGCGACAGTCCGACGCAGGGGGCGGGGCGTCAAGCGTCAGCGCTGATCCGAAATTGCACTGCACCCCGAAAACGCGTGCAAAATGCAAGGACGTGCAATTGGGATCAGTCCTCCTCCATCGGACGCAGGGGCGGCGTGGTGGGCAGATTGTGCTGCCGTTTCGGGTCGTTGGCCATGCCCCGGTAGTAGCGCACGGCATGGTCGTCGATCTTGGCGATGGCCTCCAGATCCTTGTGCAGCCGGGACCAGCCCCGAGCCTCGATCAGCTTGCCGTCGATCATCGCCCGTGAAGCATTGGCCCAGGCCAGACGCGCCATGTCGGCGGCGTTGCAGGGCAGGCGCTGGTCGATGGCGTCCAACTCATAGGCGTCCAGCGGTTCGAAAACCGCGCCGTGGGGTTGGTCCGATCGGCGCCATCCTTCCGTACGGGCGCGCCAACGGAAGGTCGACAGGCTGAGGCCGTGGCGCGCGCAGACCTCCTGGGCGAACCCCCCGGCGAGATAGTCTTTGCGCGCGGCGGCCCAGGTCGCGGCGGACCGTCGGGTCCAGTCGGGCGAGTTCGGATTGGGATCGGAGATGTCATCGGTCATGCCGCCCATGATGCGGGCGGCGTCGGCTATGGCCGGAACAATGACGCTTGGCGCGCCCAAGCCGTTGAATAGGCAGCGGTCAGGGTGTCGAAATAGGATGGGGCGCGGTCGCCAGCCATCCTGTTTCGGTCTTCAGCCCGGCTTGACGTCCAGCAGTTCGACCGAGAAGCGCAGGGTCGAGTTGGGGGGCAGTTCGTCGCCGCCGACCCAGCGCGAGCCGTAGCCCAGCGAGGCGGGGATGACGAATTCGTAGATTTCCCCGACGCGCATCAGGGCCACGCCCTCGGTCCAGCCCTTGATGACGCGATTCAGCGGAAACTCGGCCGGTTCGTTGCGGGCGTAGGAACTGTCGAACTCGCGCCCGTCAATGAAGGTGCCGCGATAGTGGACCTTGACCGTGTCGGTCGCCTTGGGCTGCGCGCCCTCGGGGTGGGCCTTGCCGACGCGGCGGTACTGCAGACCGCTCTCGGTGGTCGTCCAGCCGCGCCGGGCGCCGTTCCAGGCGAGGTAGGCGGTATTGCCGGCGTCCCAGGCCTGCTGCGGCGTCAGGGTGCCCTGGCCATTGACCTGATCGGCGGCGCGCGCGGCGGCCGAAGCCGTCTCGGCATAGGTCACCGGCTCGCGATGGGTGGCGCAGGCGGAAAGGGCGAGAGCGGCGAGAAGGGGCAGGGCGATCCGTGTCATAAGGCGACGCTAGATCAGCCCATCGTCGCTCGCAACGAGATTGGTCGCCTCTGTCGAAAAGGTTCCCTGGGGCCTTTATTTCGTCGCGAATGCGCGTATATGTGCGCGCTCCGCAACACTCCACATGAGTCTGCGCGCAAGCGCCGAGGCCCGGTCCGTCGCCCTCCGACCGAGCGAAGGCGCGGCTCCTTCCCAGGGAGCCGGTCCATTTCAGGCGTCCTGGCCCGGCAGCGGGCCGAGGGTGGATGCCGAAACCCTGGCTGCGGACGCGGAAACGCGCGCCGTGGCTGCTGCATTTCACGCACGTCTTCCCCGGGGCGTGCGCCATGGGAAACACTGAATGACTGACGTCGCCCACGATCTCGCCATCAACGGTCAGATCGCTTCCGCCACCTCGTTCACCGGCAAGAAGCGCATCCGCAAATCCTTCGGGCGTATCCCCGAAGCGATCGCGATGCCGAACCTGATCGAGGTTCAGCGCGCTTCCTACGAACAGTTCCTGCAGCGCGAGGTCCGTCCTGGCGTCCGCAAGGAGCAAGGCATCGAGGCGGTCTTCAAGTCGGTGTTCCCGATCAAGGACTTCAACGAACGCGCCATCCTGGAATACGTCTCGTACGAGTTCGAAGAGCCGAAGTACGACGTCGAGGAGTGCATTCAGCGCGACATGACCTATGCCGCGCCGCTGAAGGTCAAGCTGCGCCTGATCGTGTTCGAGACCGACGAGGAAACGGGAGCCCGTTCGGTCAAGGACATCAAGGAGCAGGACGTCTACATGGGCGACATCCCGCTCATGACGGACAAGGGCACCTTCATCGTCAACGGCACCGAGCGCGTGATCGTCTCGCAGATGCACCGTTCGCCGGGCGTCTTCTTCGACCACGACAAGGGCAAGACGCACTCCTCGGGCAAGCTGCTGTTCGCCGCCCGCGTGATCCCGTACCGCGGCTCGTGGCTCGACTTCGAGTTCGACGCCAAGGACGTGGTCTATGTGCGCATCGACCGCCGCCGCAAGCTGCCCGCCACGACCTTCCTGATGGGTCTGGGCATGGACGGCGAGGAAATCCTGAAGACCTTCTACGAGACCGTGCCTTACGAGAAGCGCGGCGAAGGCTGGGTCACGCCCTACAAGGCCGAGCGCTGGCGCGGGGTTAAGCCGGAGTTCGACCTGATCGACGCCGACACCGGCGAAGTGGTCGCCCAGGCAGGTCAGAAGATCAGCGCCCGCGCCGCCAAGAAGCTGGGCGAGACGACGACCTCGCTGTCGCTGGCCGCCGACGCCCTGGTCACCAAGTATCTGGCCAATGACGCCGTCAACTTCGAGACCGGCGAAATCTTCGCCGAGGCTGGCGACGAACTGGACGCCCCGACCATCGAAGTGCTGGAGCAAAACGGCTTCACCACCATCGAAGTGCTGGACATCGACCACGTCACGGTCGGCGCCTACATGCGCAACACCCTGCGCGTGGACAAGAACGACAACCGCGAGGACGCCCTGTTCGACGTCTATCGCGTGATGCGTCCGGGCGAGCCGCCCACCCCGGAAGCCGCCGAGGCCATGTTCAACTCGCTGTTCTTCGACAGCGAACGCTACGACCTGTCGGCCGTCGGCCGGGTCAAGATGAACATGCGTCTGGAAAGCCCCGAGGTCTCCGACGAGATCCGCGTCCTGCGCAAGGAAGACGTGCTGAAGGTGCTGCAGATCCTGGTCGGCCTGAAGGACGGCCGCGGCGAGATCGACGACATCGACAACCTGGGCAACCGCCGGGTCCGTTCGGTCGGCGAGCTGCTGGAAAACCAGTACCGCGTCGGTCTGCTGCGCATGGAGCGCGCCATCAAGGAGCGCATGTCCTCAGTCGATATCGACACGGTCATGCCGCACGACCTGATCAACGCCAAGCCGGCCGCCGCCGCGGTGCGCGAGTTCTTCGGTTCGTCGCAGCTGTCGCAGTTCATGGACCAGACGAACCCGCTGTCGGAAATCACCCACAAGCGTCGTCTGTCGGCGCTTGGCCCGGGCGGTCTGACGCGTGAACGCGCGGGCTTCGAAGTCCGCGACGTGCACCCGACCCACTACGGCCGCATCTGCCCGATCGAAACGCCGGAAGGCCCGAACATCGGCCTCATCAACTCGCTGGCCACCCACGCGCGCGTCAACAAGTACGGCTTCATCGAGAGCCCGTACCGTCGCGTGAAGGACGGCCAGGCCCAGGGCGAGGTGGTCTACATCTCGGCCATGGAAGAGTCGAAGTACACGATCGCCCAGGCCAACATCGAACTGAAGAACGGCCAGATCGTCGAGGACCTGGTCCCCGGCCGGATCAACGGTGAATCCCAGCTCCTGAACAAGGATGCCGTGGACATGATGGACGTGTCGCCGAAACAGGTCGTTTCGGTCGCCGCCGCCCTGATCCCGTTCCTGGAAAACGACGACGCCAACCGCGCGCTGATGGGCGCCAACATGCAACGTCAGGCCGTGCCTCTGGTGCAGTCGGACGCGCCGCTGGTCGGCACCGGCATGGAAGCGGTCGTGGCCGTGGACTCCGGCGCCGTCGTGGTCGCCCGTCGTGACGGCGTCGTCGAACAGATCGACGGCACCCGGATCGTCGTGCGCGCCACCGGCGACGTGGACGCCGCCCGCTCGGGCGTCGACATCTACCGCCTGTCGAAGTTCCAGCGTTCGAACCAGTCGACCTGCATCAACCAGCGCCCGATCGTGCGCGTGGGCGATCGGGTGAAGGGCGGCGACGTCATCGCCGACGGCCCGTCGACGGACCTGGGCGAACTGGCTCTGGGCCGCAACGCCCTGGTCGCCTTCATGCCCTGGAACGGCTACAACTTCGAAGACTCCATCCTGATCTCCGAGCGCATCGTGCGCGACGACGTCTTCACCTCGATCCACCTGGAAGAGTTCGAAGTCGCCGCCCGCGATACGAAGCTTGGCCCTGAGGAAATCACGCGCGACATCCCCAACGTCGGCGAGGAAGCCCTGCGCAACCTCGACGAAGCGGGCATCGTGGCCATCGGCGCCGAGGTCCAGCCGGGCGATATCCTGGTCGGCAAGGTCACGCCGAAGGGTGAGTCGCCCATGACGCCGGAAGAGAAGCTGCTGCGCGCCATCTTCGGCGAGAAGGCTTCGGACGTGCGCGACACCTCCCTGCGCCTGCCGCCCGGCGTCGCCGGCACGATCGTCGACGTGCGCGTCTTCAACCGTCACGGCGTCGACAAGGACGAGCGCGCCATGGCGATCGAACGCGCCGAGATCGAACGTCTGGGCAAGGACCGCGACGACGAGCTCAAGATCCTGGAGCGCAACGTCTATGGCCGCCTGAAGCCGCTGATCGTCGGCAAGAACGCCGTGTCGGGGCCCAAGGGCATCGGCCGCGGCGAACTGACCGAAGAGAAGCTGGCTGAGGTCAGCCGTGGTCTGTGGTGGCAGATCGCCCTGGACGACGAAAAGGCCATGGGCGAGCTGGAAGCGATGAAGCGCCAGTTCGAGGACGCTCGCAAGCAACTGGACCGTCGTTTCGAAGACAAGGTCGAGAAGCTGCAGCGCGGCGACGAACTGCCCCCCGGCGTGATGAAGATGGTCAAGGTCTTCGTGGCCGTGAAGCGCAAGCTTCAGCCCGGCGACAAGATGGCTGGCCGTCACGGCAACAAGGGCGTCATCTCCAAGATCCTGCCGATCGAGGACATGCCGCACCTGGAAGACGGCACGCACGTCGACGTCGTTCTGAACCCGCTGGGCGTGCCGTCGCGCATGAACATCGGCCAGATCTTCGAAACCCACCTGGGTTGGGCCGCCGCCGGTCTGGGCAAGCAGATCTCCGGTCTGCTGGAAGCCTGGCAAGGGGGTGGTCAGAAGCAGGCTCTGGTCGAGCGTTTGACCGAAATCTACGGCCCGGAAACCCCGTTGCCGGAAGATGAGGAAGAACTGGTCGAACTGGCGAAGAACCTGTCCAAGGGCGTGCCCTTCGCGACCCCGGTCTTCGACGGCGCCCACATCAGCGACATCGAGCGTCTGCTGGAAGAGGCGGGGCTGAACAAGTCGGCCCAGTCGATCCTGTACGACGGCCAGACCGGCGAGCAGTTCAAGCGTCCGGTCACGGTCGGCTACATCTACATGCTGAAGCTGCACCACCTGGTCGACGACAAGATCCACGCCCGCTCCATCGGCCCGTACTCGCTGGTCACCCAGCAGCCGCTGGGCGGCAAGGCGCAGTTCGGCGGTCAGCGCTTCGGGGAAATGGAGGTCTGGGCTCTGGAAGCTTACGGCGCCGCCTACACCCTGCAGGAGATGCTGACGGTGAAGTCCGACGACGTGGCCGGCCGGACCAAGGTCTACGAGGCCATCGTCCGTGGCGACGACAGCTTCGAGGCCGGCATTCCCGAGAGCTTCAACGTGCTCATCAAGGAAATGCGTTCGCTGGGTCTGAACGTGGAGCTGGGGAATTCGTGAGGCGTGACGCGTGAGTCGGGACCGGGCCGATGCTCGTCACGACTCACGATTCACTCATCACGGCGCCGTTCCCCCTCTGAAAAGATTTGACGCAGCCTTGGGCTGCAGAAGGAAACCAAGATGAACCAGGAAGTCCTGAACATCTTCAACCCGGTCCCGGTCACCCCGACCTTCGACCAGATCAAGATCGCCCTGGCCTCGCCCGAGAAGATCCGTTCGTGGTCGTTCGGCGAGATCAAGAAGCCGGAAACCATCAACTACCGCACGTTCAAGCCCGAGCGTGACGGCCTGTTCTGCGCGCGTATCTTTGGCCCGACCAAGGACTACGAATGCCTGTGCGGCAAGTACAAGCGCATGAAGTACAAGGGCATCATCTGCGAGAAGTGCGGCGTCGAAGTCACCCTGGCCCGCGTTCGCCGCGAGCGCATGGGTCACATCGACCTGGCCGCGCCGGTCGCTCACATCTGGTTCCTGAAGTCGCTGCCCAGCCGCATCTCGCTGATGCTGGACATGGCGCTGAAGGACGTCGAGCGCGTCCTGTACTTCGAGAACTACATCGTCACCGAGCCGGGGCTGACCCCGCTGAAGCAGAACCAGCTGCTGACGGAAGACGAGTTCTATCGCTACCAGGAAGAGTTCGGCGATGACGGCTTCACCGCCGAAATCGGCGCCGAGGCCGTCCGCAACCTGCTGATGGGCATCGACCTGAACGCGGAAGCCGAAAAGCACCGCGCCGAGCTGGCCGACAATCCCTCGGAAATGAAGGCCAAGAAGGCGTCCAAGCGCCTGAAGCTGATCGAGGCCTTCCTGGAATCGGGCAACAAGCCCGAGTGGATGATCCTGACGATCGTGCCGGTCATTCCGCCGGAACTGCGTCCGCTGGTGCCGCTGGACGGCGGTCGTTTTGCGACCTCCGACCTGAACGACCTGTATCGCCGCGTCATCAACCGCAACAACCGCCTGAAGCGCCTTATGGAGCTGCGCGCGCCGGATATCATCATCCGTAACGAAAAGCGGATGCTGCAGGAGTCGGTCGACGCCCTGTTCGACAACGGCCGTCGCGGTCGCGTGATCACCGGCGCCAACAAGCGTCCGCTGAAGTCGCTGGCCGACATGCTGAAGGGCAAGCAGGGTCGCTTCCGTCAGAACCTGCTGGGCAAGCGCGTCGACTATTCGGGCCGTTCGGTCATCACCGTGGGTCCGGAACTGAAGCTGCACGAGTGCGGCCTGCCCAAGAAGATGGCGCTGGAGCTGTTCAAGCCGTTCATCTATGCGCGTCTGGACGCCAAGGGCCTGTCGGGCACTGTCAAGCAATCCAAGCGCATGGTCGAGCGCGAGCAGCCCGCCGTTTGGGACATCCTGGACGAGGTCATCCGCGAGCACCCGGTTCTGCTGAACCGCGCGCCGACGCTTCACCGTCTGGGCATCCAGGCGTTCGAGCCCAAGCTGATCGAGGGCAAGGCCATCCGCCTGCACCCGCTGGTCTGCACCGCCTTCAACGCCGACTTCGACGGCGACCAGATGGCCGTTCACGTCCCGCTGAGCCTCGAGGCCCAGCTGGAAGCGCGCGTCCTGATGATGTCGACCAACAACATCCTGTCGCCCGCCAACGGCAAGCCGATCATCGTGCCGTCGCAGGACATCGTCTTGGGCCTGTACTATCTGTCGCTGGTCAAGGACGGCGAGCCGGGCGAAGGCAAGCTGTTCGCCAACATCGGCGAGATCGATGCGGCGCTGGACGCCAAGGTCGTCACCTTGCACACGCGCATTAAGGCGCGCTGGACGGAACAGGACGCCGAAGGCAAGGAGGTGACCAAGGTCATCGACACCACGCCGGGTCGCATGAAGCTGGCCGCCCTGCTGCCGCGTAACCCGAACGTCGGCTATCGCCTGCTCGAGAAGAACCTGACCAAGAAGGAAATCGGCAATCTGATCGACGTGGTCTATCGCCACTGCGGTCAGAAGGCGACGGTCATCTTCGCCGACCAGATGATGGGCCTGGGCTTCCGCGAAGCCGCCAAGGCCGGCATTTCGTTCGGCAAGGACGACATCGTGATCCCGGCCAAGAAGGTCGAGCTGGTCGCCGAGACCCGCACCCAGGTCGAGGAGTACGAGCAACAGTACGCCGACGGCCTGATCACGCGCGGCGAGAAGTACAACAAGGTGGTCGACGCCTGGTCCAAGGCGACGGACCGGATCGCCGACGCCATGATGGGCGAGATCGCGCAACCGCGCGTGCTGATCGAGGGTGAAAACCCCGACATCAACTCGGTCTTCATGATGGCCAACTCCGGCGCTCGGGGTTCGCAGGCGCAGATGAAGCAACTGGGCGGCATGCGCGGCCTGATGGCCAAGCCGTCCGGCGAGATCATCGAGACGCCGATCACCTCGAACTTCAAGGAAGGCCTGACCGTCCTTGAATACTTCAACTCCACCCACGGCGCCCGTAAGGGTCTGGCCGACACCGCGCTGAAGACCGCCAACTCGGGTTATCTGACCCGTCGTCTGGTGGACGTGGCGCAGGATTCCATCGTCACCGAGCAGGATTGCGGCTCGACGCGCGGCATCACCCTGCGTGCGGTGATGGAAGGCGGCGACGTGCTGGTCTCGCTGGGTCAGCGCATCCTGGGTCGCTATGCGGCCGAGGACATCAAGGAGCCAGGCACAGACACCGTCCTGTTCCCCGCCGACACCTATCTGGTGGAAGAAATCGCCGAGGCCGTCGAGGCTGCGGGCGTCCAGTCGGTCAAGGTCCGTTCGGCCCTGACCTGCGAGGCGGACGCCGGCATCTGCGCCCACTGCTACGGCCGTGACCTGGCGCGCGGCACCAACGTCAACATCGGCGAAGCGGTCGGCGTCATCGCCGCCCAGTCGATCGGCGAGCCGGGCACTCAGCTGACGATGCGGACCTTCCACATCGGCGGTACGGCCCAGGTGGCGGAAACCTCCTTCATGGAGGCGACCAACGCCGGTACGGCCAAGGTCACCGGCCCGACCGTCGTCGCGGCCCACGGCGACCTGGTGGCCATGAGCCGTAACGTCATCGTGACCGTGGTCGTGGACGGCAAGGACCGCGAGACGCACAAGGCTCCTTACGGCGCCCGCATCCGCGTCAAGGACGGCGACGAGGTCAAGAAGAACCAACGCCTGGCGGAGTGGGACCCCTACACCACCCCGATCCTGACGGAAGTCGGCGGCGTCGTGCGCTTCGAGGACCTGGTCGAAGGCCTGTCGGTCATGGAAGAAACCGACGAAGCGACGGGCATCGCCCAGCGCGTCGTCAGCGACTGGCGCGCCAGCCCGCGTGGTTCGGACCTGCGTCCGGCCATGGGCGTCACCCTGGGCGACGCCTACGCCAAGCTGTCGTCCGGTTCGGACGCCCGCTATCTGCTGCCCGTGGGCGCGGTTCTGTCCGTGTCGAACGGCGATGAGGTCAAGCCGGGCGAGATCATCGCCCGCGTTCCGACCGAAGGCGCCAAGACCCGCGACATCACCGGCGGTCTGCCGCGCGTCGCCGAACTGTTCGAAGCGCGCCGTCCGAAGGACTGCGCGGTCATCGCCGAGATGGATGGTCGCGTCGAATTCGGTCGCGACTACAAGAACAAGCGTCGCATCAAGATCACGCCCGAGCCCAACGCCGACGGCGTGCAGGGCGAACCGGTCGAGTTCCTGATCCCGAAGGGCAAGCACATCTCCGTCCACGACGGCGATCTGATCCAGAAGGGCGACTACATCATCGACGGCAACCCGGATCCGCACGATCTGCTGCGCATCCAGGGCGTCGAGGCGCTGGCCGAGTATCTGGTGAACGAAGTGCAGGAGGTCTATCGACTGCAGGGCGTGCCGATCAACGACAAGCACATCGAAGTCATCGTGCGTCAGATGCTGCAGAAGGTGGAAGTGCTGGATTCGGGTGAAACCACCCTGATCCGCGGCGACACCGTCGAAGTCGCCGAAGCCGTTCTAGAAAACGCCAAGGTCGAGAAGCGCGGCGGCCGTCTGGCCACCACCCAGCCCGTCCTGCTGGGCATCACCAAGGCGTCGCTGCAAACCCGCAGCTTCATCTCGGCGGCGTCCTTCCAGGAGACCACCCGCGTCCTCACCGACGCCTCGGTCCATGGCAAGAAGGACATGCTGGAAGGCCTGAAGGAAAACGTCATCGTCGGCCGCCTGATCCCGGCCGGCACCGGCGCCTACCTGCGCAGCCTGCAGAAGATCGCCAACGCGCGTGATGCGGAACTGACCTCGGCCCTGGAAGAGGCGATCGAGCCGCTGCCGGCCGATCTGCAACTGGAGCTGGAGAGCAGCGAGAGCTGATCTTCCGCTTCCCTAGCGAAGACCTGAAGAGGGCGGCGCCGGCGACGGCGCCGCCCTTTTCCTGTGACTTGACGCGTGCCCGGATTGCGGTGTGCTAAGTCAGGGTTGTGTGGAGGGTCGCCATGACGAAAGCCGACAAGGTGCTGTGGGGCCTAACGGCTGTGATGCTGTCGCTCCTAGTCGTCGTGGAAGCCAAGACGATGATGATCAACCTCGGCGCGGCCATGCACGACGCCTATTGCCAGGATCACTAAGGGTCAGTCTTCCCTACCTCCGATTTGAAGTCCTCCGACGCTTGCAGAAAAACCCTGGCGGCGGCGTTCGCCTCGATTGATCGTCGTCTCCGCGCCTTGACGCATGTCAACGCCGGGGACGTCAGGCAATAGGGCGCCGGCGCAGCCCGTGCCGAAGTTAGAGCCGACGCAGTCCGCCGGACCCACCACGCCGACACCGCCGGACAGAGGACGACGTCGCGCCTCCCATTCGGCCAGACGCCGTGCGCCCTCGCGCGCAAAGGCGGCGTCGCGCTCGGGGTTGCCCGTGCCGGTGATCGGGGCGGCGTTCATGCCGCGTCGCATGGCGTCCTCGCGGCAATGGGCGCGCTCGGCGGCGTTGAGCTGTTGCGGCGTGGTGCAGCCGATCAGGCCCTGACGCAGGACGCGGGACATGGCCCCGGCGCGGTCGTTCGGATTGACCGTCCAGGCATCCGGCGGCGCGGGCGCGCCCTGAGGGGTGGGCGCGGCGATCCGCGGACGGATCGGAGACGGGCGGACATCCTGCGGCGTCTGTTGAAGGGAAGGGGGCGTTTGAACCGTCGGGCGCGCGTTCCGCGCTGCGGCCGCCACGTCGTTGATTGCGCGCGCCTGGACCGGCGTTCTAGGCCGCTCGTCGGGCAGCAGGGGGCGGGGCGTGATGTCGACGTAGATCGGCGGCTGTTCGGGCGCGACGAGGTCTCCCTCTATGCCTAGGGCCGTGAACGACAGGATGGCGATCAGCGCGGTGTTGATCGCCACCGACGCCGTCGCCAAACCCGCTTTTCGCCAGTCGAGGCGTCGGTCGGGTCGCGTCACCTGTGCAAACGCCAATGCGTCGTCCCCCTTGCTCCAATGCAAGCTGTGCTAGAAGCATGGCCGCTTTCGGGCAGAAGGCGAACCGACGACAAGGGAAGCAACGCCTGGTTTCTGCTCTGAAGATGAGCGTCGCCTTGACCTTCGCGCCCATCGCGCGTAGAAGCCGCCCACTTTCGAGGCGTGACCGGTTCGCCGGTCACTGAGATCGTGACAATCTAACGGACGGGCTGTGCCCGCCGGAACGCCCAAAGCGCGCGTTCCGGTTTTTCTGTTTGGGTGGTCGCGCGATCAGTCTCGATGACACCCGGGCGAGGGGATGGTCCCCCGTTCACAAGAAGGCGAGAGGCGCTTCGGTCGAAAGACACACGCCTCCATCAGAAGTCGAGACGAGTTTCGAATGCCTACGATCAACCAGCTGATCCGCAAGCCGCGCAAGCCCAAGCCCACCCGCAACAAGGTGCCGGCTCTGGAGGGTTCGCCCCAGCGTCGCGGCGTCTGCACCCGCGTTTACACCACGACCCCGAAGAAGCCGAACTCGGCTCTGCGTAAGGTCGCCAAGGTCCGTCTGGCCAAGAACGGCTACGAAGCCGTGTGCTACATCCCCGGCGAAGGCCACAACCTGCAAGAACACTCGGTTGTTCTGATCCGCGGCGGCCGCGTGAAGGACTTGCCCGGCGTTCGCTACCACATCCTGCGCGGCGTTCTGGATACCCAAGGCGTCAAGGACCGCAAGCAGCGTCGTTCGCACTACGGCGCCAAGCGTCCGAAGTAAGCCATTCTTCTCCGGGCCGTCGCGCCCGGAGGCCTTTTCGAGATCATCCCGGCGCTGGTCGGGCACTGCAAGGAATACCCCATGTCGCGTCGTCACCGCGCCCAGAAACGTGAAGTTCTGCCGGATCCCAAGTTCGGGGACCTGGTCGTCACCAAGTTCATGAACTACGTCATGTACGAAGGTAAGAAGGCCGTCGCCGAGAACATCGTGTACGGCGCCTTCGATATCCTGGCCGAGAAGAAGAAGGACCAGGAGCCGGTCGCGACCTTCCACGCCGCTCTGGAAAATGTCTCTCCGTCGGTCGAAGTGCGCTCGCGTCGCGTCGGCGGCGCCACCTATCAGGTGCCCGTCGAAGTCCGTCCGGACCGCCGCCGCGCCCTGGCTATCCGCTGGCTGGTGAACGCTGCGCGCAAGCGTGGCGAGAACACCATGACTGAAAAGCTGGCCGCCGAACTGCTGGACGCTTCGAACAACCGCGGCACCGCGGTCAAGAAGCGCGAAGACACCCACAAGATGGCCGAAGCCAACCGCGCCTTCAGCCACTATCGCTGGTAATGCCTTCAAAGCGTCATCTGCGCTGACTATCTAAGGGTTTCCGGTGCGGGCGGTTTGAGCTAAATCGCCCGCACTCGCTTATCCGAACACCGACATCCTTCCGTGGGCGCCCTTAAGCGTCCTGAAAACTTTCAAGGCACGTTTCCATGGCACGTACGCACGCGCTCCAGGACTACCGCAACTTCGGCATCATGGCCCACATCGACGCGGGTAAGACGACGACGACCGAGCGGATCCTGTATTACACCGGCAAATCCCACAAGATCGGCGAAGTCCACGACGGCGCCGCCACCATGGACTGGATGGACCAGGAGCAGGAGCGCGGCATCACCATCACGTCCGCCGCGACGACCGCCTTCTGGCAGAACAAGCGTCTGAACATCATCGACACCCCAGGCCACGTGGACTTCACCATCGAAGTCGAGCGTTCCTTGCGCGTCCTCGACGGCGCCGTGACGGTGCTGGACGGCAACGCCGGCGTCGAGCCGCAGACCGAAACCGTCTGGCGCCAGGCTGACAAGTACAAGGTTCCGCGCATCGTCTTCGTCAACAAGATGGACAAGATCGGCGCCGACTTCGACGCCTCGGTCGAGTCGATCCGCGACCGCCTGGGCGCCAAGGCCGTGCCGATCCAGTTCCCGATCGGCGCCGAATCGTCGCTGTCGGGTCTGGTCGACCTGGTCCGCATGACCGGCGTGGTCTGGGACAACGACGGCCTGGGCGCTTCCTACAAGGACGTGCCGATCCCCGACGACCTGATGGAAAAGGCGGTCGCCGCGCGTCAGTACCTGATCGACAACGCCGTCGAGCTGGACGACGAGGCGATGGAAGCCTACCTCGAAGGCAACGAGCCCGACGAAGCCACCATCAAGAAGTGCATCCGTAAGGCCGTTCTTACCGGCGCCTTCTATCCGATCCTGTGCGGCTCGGCCTTCAAGAACAAGGGCGTGCAGACGCTGCTGGACGCCGTCGTCGACTATCTGCCGTCGCCGCTGGACATCCCGCCGACCCCGGGCATCGACTTCAAGACCGAAGAGCCCGTCGTGCGTAAGGCCTCGGACGAAGAGCCCCTGTCGGTCCTGGCCTTCAAGATCATGGACGACCCCTTCGTCGGCTCGCTGACCTTCTGCCGCCTGTATTCGGGCAAGATGGAAACGGGCATGAGCCTGCTGAACTCCAGCCGCGACAAGAAAGAGCGCGTCGGCCGGATGCTGCAGATGCACTCCAACAACCGTGAAGACGTCAAGGAAGCCTACGCCGGCGACATCGTCGCCCTGGCCGGCCTGAAGGAAACCCGCACGGGCGACACCCTGTGCGACCCGATCAAGTCGCCCGTCATCCTGGAGAAGATGGAATTCCCGGCGCCGGTCATCGAGATCTCGGTCGAGCCCAAGACCAAGGGCGACCAGGAGAAGCTCGGCGTCGCCCTGGCCAAGCTGGCCTCGGAAGATCCCTCCTTCACCGTCTCGACCGACCACGAGTCGGGCCAGACGATCCTGAAGGGCATGGGCGAGCTGCACCTGGACATCAAGATCGACATCCTGAAGCGCACCTATAAGGTCGAGGCGAACATCGGCGCGCCGCAGGTCGCCTATCGTGAATCGCTGGGCCGCAAGGTCGACATCGACTACACGCACAAGAAGCAGACCGGCGGTACGGGCCAGTTCGCCCGCGTCATGATCACCTTCGAACCCGGCGAGCCGGGCTCGGGCTTCGTGTTCGAGAACTCGATCGTCGGCGGCGCGGTGCCGAAGGAATACATCCCCGGCGTCGAAAAGGGCCTGAACTCGGCCAAGGACAACGGCCTGCTGGCCGGCTTCCCGCTGATCGACTTCAAGGCGACCCTGACGGACGGCAAGTTCCACGACGTGGACTCCAGCGTGCTGGCGTTCGAAATCGCGGCCCGCGCCGCCTTCCGCGAACTGAAGGAAAAGGGTTCGCCCAAGCTGCTCGAGCCGATCATGGCGGTGGAAGTCGTGACCCCCGAGGAATACCTCGGCTCGGTCATCGGCGACCTGAACGGCCGTCGCGGCATGATCCAGGGTCAGGACATGCGCGGCAACGCCACCGTCGTGAACGCCTTCGTGCCGCTGGCCAACATGTTCGGCTATGTGAACACGCTGCGCGGCATGTCGCAGGGCCGCGCCCAGTTCACCATGCAATACGACCACTACGAACCGGTGCCGCAACACGTCGCCGACGAAGTGATCAAGAAGTACGCCTAAGCTTTCCCTTTTCGGAAAGCCCGCCTATATGCGCCCGGACCGTAAGGACCGGGCGTCCTTAACCCCCAAACTGCAGGAACCCCGGTTCGGGGACCTTAGGAGCTAGAAAATGGCCAAGGAAAAGTTCGAACGGACGAAGCCGCACTGCAACATCGGCACGATTGGTCACGTTGACCACGGCAAGACGACGTTGACGGCTGCGATCACGATGACGCTGGCGAAGGCCGGCGGCGCGAAGGCGATGAACTACGCCGACATCGACGCTGCGCCGGAAGAGAAGGCCCGCGGCATCACGATCAACACCGCGCACGTGGAATATGAGACGGCCAACCGTCACTACGCCCACGTCGACTGCCCCGGCCACGCCGACTATGTGAAGAACATGATCACCGGCGCCGCGCAGATGGACGGCGCGATCCTGGTGGTGTCGGCCGCTGACGGCCCGATGCCGCAGACCCGCGAGCACATCCTGCTGGCCCGTCAGGTCGGCGTGCCGGCCCTGGTGGTCTTCATGAACAAGGTCGACCTGGTCGACGACGAAGAGCTGCTCGAGCTGGTCGAGATGGAAGTGCGCGAGCTGCTTTCGTCGTACCAGTTCCCCGGCGACGACATTCCGATCACCAAGGGTTCGGCCAAGGCCGCGACCGACGGCGTGAACCCGGAAATCGGCGAACAGCGCGTTCTGGCCCTGATGGAAACCGTCGACGCCTACATCCCGCAGCCGGAGCGTCCGGTCGACCTGCCGTTCCTGATGCCGGTCGAAGACGTGTTCTCGATCTCGGGCCGCGGCACCGTGGTCACGGGCCGCGTCGAGAAGGGCATCATCAAGGTCGGTGAGGAAGTCGAGATCGTCGGCATCCGTCCGGTCCAGAAGACGACCTGCACGGGCGTGGAAATGTTCCGCAAGCTGCTGGACCAAGGTCAAGCGGGCGACAACGTCGGCGTGCTGCTGCGCGGCACCAAGCGTGAAGACGTCGAGCGCGGCCAAGTGCTGTGCAAGCCGGGCTCCATCACCCCGCACACCAAGTTCCTGGCTGAAGCCTACATCCTGACCAAGGAAGAAGGCGGTCGTCACACCCCGTTCTTCACGAACTATCGCCCGCAGTTCTACTTCCGCACGACGGACGTGACCGGCATCGTTCAGCTGAAGGAAGGCGTCGAGATGATCATGCCGGGCGACAACGCCGAGCTGAACGTCGAGCTGATCACCCCGATCGCGATGGACCAGGGCCTGCGCTTCGCCATCCGTGAAGGCGGCCGCACCGTCGGCGCCGGCGTCGTGGCCAAGATCATCGCCTAAGACGGCATCCCTTCGGCCTAACGCGCTCACGCGCTGCTTGAGGCCGGTTGGATACAGAGTAGCGTAACAGAGCGGCCCCCGGAGCCATCCGGGGGCCGTTTTGCTGTCTGGGCGATCGGCGGACTGAATGAGCGACGGCGGCCGCCAAGACGGCATTGAGCCGCGTCTTGCTGCAGTCCGGCTAGGCTTGGGGCCGCGCCGGCTTCTGGATCGCTGACAATCTTGGTGAGCGGGTTTCGCCCTGAGGCGAGGAGCGCCTGGGCGCTAGTTCTGCGCGTTGACGAAGTTGCGCACGCGGGGCGGGACCGGCGGCGTGGGCGGAGCGCGGATTACGCGGATCGTGCTGCTGCGGCAGGCCTGGGGCGTCAGGCGGCCGGGCAGGCGGGTCGAGCCGTCGCCGCAGGCCTCGCTGATCTGCTCCTGCGTCAGGCCGCGCGCGCCCGACAGGTCGGCGCCGCGAATGTCTGTGCGACGCAGCGAGGCGTTGGAGAAGTCGGCGCGAGCGAAGGTTCCGCCGGTCAGACGAGCTCCATCCAGACTGGCGTTCGGGAAGTGGGCGCCGGTGAAGTCGCCGCCCGACAGATTGGAAGCGTTGATCTCGGCGTTGGAAAAGTTGGCGCCGGACGCCCGAACATTCGCCAGGGTGGCGCCGAACAGTTCAGAGTTGGAGAAGTTGGCGCTGGCCAAGGTGGCGCCGGTGAAGTTGACCCCGTGCATCTCGCCGCCCGACAGGTCGGCTCGGCTCAGATTGGCGCGGACGAAGGATGATCCCTGGGCTTCAGCGCCGACGATACTGGCGCCGGTGAAGTTGGCCAGGGTGAAGTTGGCGCCGACCATCTCGACGCCGCCCATGTTGGCGCGGCTGAAATCACTGCCGGTGAAGTTGGAGCCCATCATTTCGGCGCCACGCAGATTGGCGCCGACCAGGGTGGCGTTCATGAAGCTGGCGCCGGTGAAGGTGGCGCCCGACAGATTGCGGCCGGACAGTTCGCAGCGGTTGCAGGAGCCGCCCAGCGACACCGAACGGGCCACGTCGCGGTCCTGCATCGACATCTCGACCCCGGCGAAGGCGGGGGAGGCGGCGAGCGCCAGTCCCAGCGTCAGCAGGGCCAAGGTGGGGCGGACCCGGATATGTTCAGCGATCTGTTTCACGCACTCTGAATGCCTCGAAAGCCCGGCGGCACCTACTTAAATCGAGGTAACTTCATGAAATCGAGGTAACGTCGGCGCCGCTCAGCAGGCCGGAATGCGCAAGCCCCGAGGCAGGACGGTGGAGCCGTCGCCGCAGGCCCGGTTCAGTTGGGCCTGGGTCAGGCCGGTGGCCCGCGCCAGCTGGGCGCCCGACAGATTGGTCCCCGAAAGGGTCGCGCCGGCGAAGCTGGCGCCCTCCAGATAGGCGCCGACGAAACTGGCGTTGGTCAGGTTGGCGCGCGAGAAGTTGGAGCCGGAGAAGACGCCGCCGTAGGCCTCGACGTCGCGCATGTCGGCGTTGGAGAAGCGCGTGCGGTTCATGACGCTGAGGCTGAGGTCCGCCTGACGCAGGCGAGCTCCGGCTAGGTTCAGGCCCCGCGCCTCCAGCCCCGAAAAGTCACCCTGAAAAAGATTGCAACCGGCGCAGGAGGCGCCGCGTCGCACGCTGGCGATCTGGCCCGCGTTCTGGGCCAGCGCAGGCGCGGCGACGGCCAGCAGGGCGGCGATCAGGCCGAGAGAAAGTGTGCGTTTCATGGACCGGGCTCCGACGTTCGATCGTCTGTCAGCAAACCCTAGGCCATAACCCTTAACCTAGCCCTGATCGCCGCCCTGAAGCGCCGGGGCCGCCCCGCAGGTGTCGCAGACCCAGGCGGCGCCGCGTTGCTGCAGGCTGAAATCGCCGCAGGCGGGGCAGGCGACGGCCTCGCTGTTGGCGGCGGCGCGGGCTTCCGGCTCGCCCTTCTTGCCGAAGGGCAGGACGACCAGATTGTCGGGCGCGGAACCGCGAGCGAACCCTTTGGAGATGAAGCGGGCGGCGGGCACGGCCGCGTTGGCGTCGGGCTTTCCGTCGCCCAGATCGTCGGGGTTCTGCGACTCCGTTTCGGCGTTGGCCAGCTCGACGCGGTCCAAGTAGGAGACGCCCAGTTCGCGGAAGATGTAGTCCAGGATGGAGGTCGCCGACTTGATGGAATCGTTGCCAGTGACCCGGCCGGCGGGCTCGAACCGGGTGAAGACGAAGGCGTCCACGAACTCGTCCAGCGGCACGCCGTATTGTAGGCCGATCGAGATGGCGATGGCGAAGTTGTTCATCAGGCTACGGAAGGCGGCGCCTTCCTTATGCATGTCGATGAAGATCTCGCCCAGTTCGCCGTCTTCATACTCGCCGGTGTGGATATAGACCTTGTGGCCCCCGACGGCGGCCTTCTGGATATAGCCCTTGCGCCGGTCGGGCAGTTTGCGGCGCGCGCGTTCGCGCTCGACCACGCGTTCGACGACCCGTTCCGTCGGAGCCGGGCGGGGCGCTTCGCGGGCAGGTTCAGGGCGGACGGCGTCGAGCGGCGGCAGGGAGAGCAGCGGGCCGGCGGGCGGCGCGGCGCGCGACAGGCGAAGGGCGCGACGGCCGTCCAGGGCCCCCTGGCTCAACAGGCGCGCGGCCTGGGTGGAGGTCGTGCGCCAGTCCATCGATTCGATCGCGAGGTCCGGCATGTCGCTGAACGGCTCGACGGCGCGCCGCAGCTCGGCCGCCGCCGCCGCCGGATCGGCCAGCAGGGCGGCGACGCTGCCCGGCGCCTCGGGCCAGTCGCGCAGATCGCCATGACCGAAGACCCAGCGCGTCGCCGCCGTCTCCGCCTCTTCCGACACGCCCAACAGGGTCAGCAGCAGACCATCGCCGTCTTCCACGCCCAGGACGTCGCGGATAAAGCCGGGGTCCAAGACGGGGGCGGCGAAGACCGTGTCGAAATCCTCGGCCCAGCCCAGGGCGGTCTCGATGGCGGCCAGTTCGATGTCGGTGAAGCCCAGGGCGCGCAAGGCTGTGTGGTCGATGCCTGGCGCCTCGACCAGGGTGCGGCGACCGAACGTCCACCGCTCCGCCGCCTGGACATCGCCGCCCGCCGCCATGATGGCCGCAGCAAGCGCGGGGTGCAGCCGGCGACCGATCTCGCCGTCCGCCGTCTGGAACACGTCGACCGCCGCGACGCGGCCCAGGCCCAATCGCAGCCGCGCCTCTGCATCGTCGACGAGCAGGCCGATGGCCGAATGGCGACGCGGCGTCTCCGGGTCTTCCCAGTCGGGGTAGGGGCCGCGCAGGCTCGCCAGTTCGGAGGAGGTCTGGGCTGCCGTCGCCGCAACCAGTTCCGCGAACGTCTGCGCCTGAGACGTGCGGTCGTCGTCTGCCGCGAGGGCCTCCAGCAGGCCGTCCAATCCCAGCGCGATGGGACCGGGGTGGGCGGACTGTAAGTCCAGCGCCACCGTCAGCAGGCGGATCAGATCCGCCAGATTGGTCGGCATGTCTCCGTCGAGCGCCAGGACGGCGCCTAGGTCGATCAAGGCCCGCGCAGTCTGCGCCGTCGCGGCCTCCGCATCGCGCGGATCGAAGGCGACGATCAGACCGCCGTCCAGCGCCGCCGCGGCTGCCAAGAAGGCTTCGGGCGCGCCCGCCGCGATCTGGGTCCGGTCCGCCAGGGCGACCAAAGGCGCGCCTTCGGCGATCGGCTCCAGGGCCAGCGCGGGCCGTTCGCCGTCGATGGCTCTCAGGATATCGGCGTCGCTGGCGCCGCACCGCCGCGCCAGGGCCGCGGCACGGCCCAGGGCCGGATTGCGCGAAGGGTCGCCGCAGTCGCCGCGCGGGCCTTCGCAGCGATCGACCGCATCGGCCACGCCGGCCAGCGCCTCGGCCAGGGCGTCGGCCGCCCGGGCCCCCAGACGCGCGGCCGCGCGCCGCCCGGCGTGCGCCTTGAGCCGCGCCGCCGCTCCGGGATCGTTCAGGTCGACGACGCCGACGGCCGCAGGTCCGGACGCCGCCGGCGCCGCCAGGCCCAGTCTGAAGACACCCGACAGCTCTTCGACGAACGCGGCGGCCTCGGCCCGGTCGAACACGCCCTCGGCCACGCCTGTCGCGGCCAGTCGCTGCGCCCAGGCGTCGACGCCGCCGTTCAGCCAGTCGCCGGAAAGGGGCGTTGCGAACCCTTTCGCCTCGATCCAGTCCAGCCAGGCCTCGATCCGGACGTCGGACCAGCCGGCGGGGGTCAGGACCTGTTGCACGCCGGATGGGCGCTCGATGGCGCGGGTCTCCATCGCGACTCGTTCGGCGCGAGCGGCGAAGCCGGATTGAAAGCGCATGGCGGCGTCTCTCCGAAAGGTTTGGAGAAGCCTAAGATGCACACGCGACTTAGCCAATACATCTGGTGTCGCAGGGCGGGTTTGCCCACAAGATATCGATTCACCGCAAGTCGCTTGAACGCTGGACGAAGAGGGCGTGGGTTTCTATGATCCGCACCAGACGCCGCTCCCTTTCCGGCGACCCCTTACGGTTGGATTCCACGACGTGTTGAGCAAGATTTTCGGCTGGTGGGAGGGCGCCACGATCGGCACCCGGTTCACCATCGCCAAGCGCGGTCGCTTCGTCGGCCAGGACGAGAACGGCAATCGCTATTACGAGAGCCGCGACAACGTCAGCTACGACGGCCGCAAGCGTCGCTGGGTCATCTACGACGGCTATGCCGAGGCGTCCAAGGTGACGCCCGACTGGCACGGCTGGCTGCACTACACCTTCGACCAGCCGCCGACCGAGCAGCCGCTGCCGCGTCGCGCCTGGGAGAAGGAGCATCTGCCCAATCTGACCGGCACGCCCCTGGCTTGGCGTCCGCCCGGCTCGCTGGCCGGCGACGCCAAGCGCCCGGCCGCGACCGGCGACTATCAGGCCTGGACGCCCGAGTGAAAATGCGCCGCATCCTGTTGGGCGCGGCGTCCGTCGCGGCCGTGCTGAGCGCCGGCGCGGTGACCGCCAGCGTGCTTCAGGACGCGCCGCGCGATGCGCGTCCGGTCCAGGATCCGATCGGCGACATTCTGCGCACCACCCCGGCCCAGCCCTCGGTCCCGACCGAGACGCCGCCTGCGGGCGCGCCGGCTCCGCGCTCTCCGGTCGCCGTGGCCCCGCCGCCCAACGTCGTCATCGCCGAGGACGCCGCCGTCGAGGAAAAAGCCGAGGCGGAGGTCGCGGCCGAAAAGCCCGTCGCGACCAAGGCCATTGACCAGCCCGCCACGCCCGCGCGCCGCCAGCGTCGCAAGTTCGCGATCATCCAGGCCATCGACAAGGTCACCGCCGAGACGATGAAGTTCGAGGTCGAGGTCGGCGGTCGCCCCGTGCGCTTCAACCAGAATCTGATCTTCGCGGCCCGCGCGTGCGAGGTGACGACGCCCGACGAACTGACCGAAGACGCCATCGCCTATATGGACGTCTCGCTTCAGGCGCGCGGCCGGCAGGAAGGCCGCCAGATCTTCCGCGGCTGGATGTTCGCCTCGTCGCCCGCCGTCAGCGGCATCCAGAACCCCTACTACGACGCCTGGGTCGTCGGCTGTAAGAACTAAGCTCTGACGCCGCGAGGAGGCGCGCCATGGATCGCAACAAGCCGCCCAAGAAGACCGAAACGGTCGAAATCCGACTGCCTCACGCGACCAAGACCGCCTTCATGGCGCGGTGCCGTGACGAGGGGCGGACGGCCAGCGACGCCATTCGCCGCTTCATAGACGCCGAGTTGAACGCGACGTCATCCGCGCGTCCTCAGCCCCGCCTGAGCTGGCGACCTTTGCTGGCCGCCGCCGTCGCGGGCTTGGCGCTGGGCGCCGTCGCCGCGCCCTCCCTGGCCCAGTCGTCGCCCACCCGCGCCGATTTCGACCGGCTGGACCGCAATCACGACGGCGTCGTCAGCTTCGATGAGTACCGCGCACGCTAGCGGATGCGGACCAGGAATCGGTCCCACTGAAGGTTCAGCCACGTCCAGGGCTTGAACAGGCCTGCGCCCGGCTTCCATGAGGCCAGCACCACCTCGGCCCGGCCGATGATGTTTTCGGCCGGCAGCAGGCCGACGCCGATCTCGGGCGGCCAGCGGCTGTCCAGCGAGTTGTCGCGATTGTCGCCCATCATCAGATAATGGCCCGCCGGCACGCGGCGCACAGGCGTGTCGTCGCCCGGCAGACCCGGCCCGCCGTCGTAGGTGACATAGGATCGTCCATCGGCCAGGGTCTCGCGCACCTGCTGGACCCGTCGCTGCGGCGCATCGTGATCGGCGACGATATCCAGCCGGGTCTGGCGCACCGGATCGCCATTGACGAAGACGACGCCGCCCCGCACCTGAACCGTATCGCCCGGCAGGCCGACGACGCGCTTGATCCAGGCCTCGCTGGGGTCGCGCGGCAGGCGGAACACTACCACGTCGCCGCGCCTCGGTTCGCGTCCGAATAGCCGTCCCGGCGACATCGCCGGATTGAACGGCAGAGACGCCGTGCTCCAGCCATAGGGATATTTCGACACGACGATGTAGTCGCCGGTCACCAGCCCCGGCTCCATCGACGACGAGGGGATGGTGAAGGGCTGGAACAGGACGATGCGGATCGCGAGCGCCAGGATGATGGCGAAGACCAGCGTCAGGGCGATCTCTCGCACCTCGCGAAGAAAGGACGGGCGAAGCGGGGCTTTGGGCGGGGTCTGGGTCATGCCGCCATTGACCGTCAGACCGTGAGAAGACGCCAATCCGAACCTGTCGGGACAGGCCTCAAATCGTGTCCGGACAGACTAGGCGCTGGCCGAGGCGACGGCTTCTGCGCCGGTCAGGGGCGCGCGCAACGCTCTTTGGTTCGGCCTGACCGAAAGCGCCGGTTGAAGCCGCTCCAGATAGGCCGCCTGTGAGGTCTCTACCGCCCCGAACTGGCTGAGATGGTCGGTCAGGAACTGAGCGTCCAACAGGGTCCAGCCGCCCTTTCGCAGGCGCGCGACCAGATGCACCAGAGCGACCTTGGAGGCGTCGCGCTCGCGGCTGAACATGCTCTCGCCGAAGAAGGCCCCGCCCAGCGACACGCCATAAAGCCCGCCGACCAGCCGCTCGTCACGCCAGCACTCGATGGAATGGACGAAGCCCATGGCGAACAGGGCGGCGTACAGCCGCCGGATCGGGCCGTTGATCCAGGTGTCTTCGCGATCCGGCCCTTGCGCCGCCGCACAGCCGTCCAGCACCGCTTCGAAGGCGGTGTCGACCCGCACCTCGAACGGTTCGCCCCGCACGGTGCGACGCAGGCGGCTGGGGATGTGGAAGGCGTCCAGCGGAATGACGCCCCGCTGTTCCGGCTCGATGATGAAGACGCGCGGATCGTCGCGCGCCTCGGCCATCGGAAACACGCCCCGGGCGTAACAGGCCAGCAGGTCCTCGGGGCCGAAACCGCCGAAAGGCCCGCTGGCGCTGAAATCGGGGTCGGTCATCGCCTATTCCTAAAGGCCGTCATCCTCGCCCTTGTGGCGAGGATCCATACGCCCGGTGCTGCGAGCGGCACACCGCGTCGAAGACGGAGTTTATGGATTCTCGGCACAAGGCCGAGAATGACGAAAAGAAAATCAGGCGTCGCCCTTCTGACGGGCCGCCCATTTCTCCAGCCAGTGGATGTCGTAGTCGCCCGACAGGATGTCCGGCTCGGCCAGCAGCTTCTGGAACAGGGGGATGGTCGTATCGACGCCGC
Source organism: Brevundimonas sp. SGAir0440 (assembly GCF_005484585.1). Classification (NCBI taxonomy): domain Bacteria; kingdom Pseudomonadati; phylum Pseudomonadota; class Alphaproteobacteria; order Caulobacterales; family Caulobacteraceae; genus Brevundimonas; species Brevundimonas sp. SGAir0440. The sequence continues at coordinate 1,640,208 of NZ_CP039435.1, forward strand.
CGATGACGACCTCGTTCAGCGAACGCTTCAGGCGCGCGATGGCCTCTTCGCGGTCGCGACCGTGGACGATCAGCTTGCCGATCAGGCTGTCGTAATAGGGCGGGATCGAATAGCCGGCGTAGATGGCGCTATCCAAGCGCACACCCAGGCCGCCCGGTGCGTGGAAGTCGGTGATCTTGCCCGGCGACGGGGTGAAGGTCTCCGGGTTCTCGGCGTTGATCCGCACCTCGATGGCGTGGCCCTCGAAGTGGATGTCCTCCTGGGTGAAGGACAGCGGCAGACCGGCGGCGATGCGCACCTGTTCACGCACCAGATCGACGCCGGTGATCATTTCCGTGACCGGATGCTCCACTTGCAGGCGGGTGTTCATCTCGATGAAGAAGAACTCGCCGTCCTCCCACAGGAACTCGATGGTGCCGACGCCCAGATAGCCGATGGCGGCGATGGCCTTGTTGACCGTCTCGCCGATCTTCTTGCGACCCTCGGCCGACAGGGCGGGCGAGGGGGCCTCTTCCAGCACCTTCTGGTGACGGCGTTGCAGCGAGCAGTCGCGCTCGCCCAGGTGCACGACATTGCCGTGGCTGTCGGCGATGACCTGGATTTCGATGTGGCGTGGCTTCTGGAGGTAGCGCTCCATATAGACGGCGCCGTTGCCGAAGGCGGCCAGAGCTTCCGACTGGGCGGTCTGGACCGCCTCGACCAGATCGTCAGGCGTCAGGGCGACCTTCATGCCGCGTCCGCCGCCGCCCGCCGCCGCCTTGACGATCAGGGGGAAGCCGATGGACTTGGACGCCTCGATCGCCGCCTCGACGGTCTCGACCTCGCCATCCGAGCCGGGGACGACGGGGATGCCGGCGTCCTTGACCGTTTGTTTGGCGCTGATCTTGTCGCCCATGACCCGGATATGCTCGGGCTTGGGACCGATGAAGGTCATGCCGTGGGCCTCGACGATCTCGGCGAAGCGGGCGTTTTCGGACAGGAAACCGTAGCCGGGGTGGATCGCCTGGGCGCCGGTGATTTCCGCTGCCGCGATGATCGAGGGGATGTTCAGATATGACTTGGCGGCCGAGGCGGGGCCGATGCAGACGCTCTCGTCGGCCAGCCGCACCCACATGGCGCCGCGGTCGGCTTCGGAGTGCACGGCGACGGTGGAGATGCCCATCTCCTTGCACGCCCGGTGGATGCGCAGCGCGATCTCGCCGCGGTTGGCGATCAGGACCTTCGTGAACACGGCTTAGGCTTCCAGCAGGACGAGGGGTTCGCCGAACTCGACCGGCTGGGCGTCGCCGACCAGGATTTCGGCCACAACGCCGTCGCGCGGCGCCTGGATCGGGTTCATCGTCTTCATGGCTTCGACGATCAGCAGGGTCTGGCCCTTCTTGACCTTGTCGCCGGGCTGGACGAAGGCCGGGGCCTCCGGCGAGGCCTGCAGATAGGCGGTGCCGACCATCGGCGACTTCACCTCTTCGCCGGCGCGGGCGACGATCGTGGCGGGATCCGACGGCATGGCGGCCGGCGCAGCAGCGGCGGCGGGCGCAGCGGCGACCGGAGCGGGGGCGGCGGCGTACTGAACCGGGGCGGCGTTGACGGTGACTTCGCGCGCCACGCGGATGCGCAGTTCGCCGCGCTCGACTTCGACTTCCGTCAGATCGGTCTCGTTCAGGATCTCGGCCAGCTGGCGAACCAGGGCGGCGTCGATTTCGGCGTGTTTCTTGTCATCGGCCATTGCAGTTGCGCCTTGTCTTTCGTGGTCTTTGATAAACGGGACGGGGCTCAGCCGCGTTCCCGAACCTGGGTGAGGGCCGCCTGAACGGCCAGTTCATAGCCCGCCGCGCCGAAGCCGGCGATGACGCCGGTCGCTGCGGAGGACACATAGGAGTGATGGCGAAACGCCTCGCGCGCCGCCGGATTGGACAGATGCAGCTCGATCACCGGGATCGACAGCGTCTTCAACGCATCGTGCAGCGCGACCGACGTATGCCCATAGGCCGCCGGATTGAGGATCAGGGCGTCCGCGCCTTCGCGCGCTTCCTGGATCCAGTCCACCAGCACGCCTTCATGATTGGTCTGGCGAAACACGATCTGCGCCTTGCCGGCCGCCCGGACGCAGCGCTGCTCGATGTCCGCCAGGGTGTCGCGGCCATAGATGTCCGGCTCCCGAACCCCGAGCAGGTTCAGATTGGGGCCGTTCAGCACATGGATGACGGGCGTTTCGGCCATGGTTCCAGAATCGATCCGGCGCAGCGCGGCGCAAGAGGGGCCTTTTAGCGGACGCAGGGCGTGGGTCAAACGCTCGCGGCGTCGAACCTTCCCCAACGTTATGTGCGATGGCGTGGATTTCGCAGCGCCGGCCGCCATCGTCCCTGGTCGGGACAGCCTGAGGGAAGCGCCGAGGATGCGCCAGGACGGCAAACTGATCCTGAGAACCGTGGTGGCGACCTTCGCGGCCCTGGCCGTTGCGGTCGGCGCCTTCCTGTTCGAGGCGGGCTGAGCGCACAGTCTGGCGAAGCGGCCTGTCACCGTCTATCTGACGCGCGACGGTCGGCGAGGCGAAGGTCAGGGAGAACGCGCGTGCACCAGATCCATCTCAACGGCGAGCCGTGTCAGGTCCAGGCCGCCACCATCCTGGCCCTGGTCGAGGAACTGTCTTTGGATCCGCGCAAGGTCGCCGTCGAACGCAATCTCGAGATCGTGCCCAAGTCCCTGTACGCCGCCACGCCGGTGGCCGCAGGCGACCGTATTGAACTGGTCCAGTTCGTCGGCGGCGGGTGATCAGATCAAATCCGGCTACGACGGGTTCCCCCGCGCGCCTGAGAGGCCTAGGTCAGCACCTATGACCGATACAGCCAATGAAACCTGGTCCGTCGCCGGCCGCACTTTCAACTCGCGCCTGATCGTGGGCACCGGCAAGTACGCCGACTACGCCCAGAACGCCGCCGCCGCCGAGGCGGCCGGGGCCGAGATCGTGACCGTCGCCGTGCGGCGTGTGAACCTGTCGGACCCGACCCAGCCGATGCTGGTCGATTATGTGAAGCCGGACCGCTTCACCTTCCTGCCCAACACCGCCGGCTGTTTCACGGGTGAGGATGCGGTCCGAACCCTGCGCCTTGCGCGCGAGGCCGGCGGGTGGAGCCTGGTCAAGCTGGAGGTGCTGTCCAACACCGCCCACCTTTATCCCGACATGATCGAGACCCTGCGGGCGTTGGATCTGCTGATCAAGGACGGCTTCGACGTCATGGTCTATTGCACCGACGACGTGGTGATGGCCAAGCGGCTGGAAGACGCCGGCGCCGCCGCCATCATGCCCGCCGCCGCCCCGATCGGCTCAGGGCTCGGCATCCAGAACGAGGTCAATGTTCGCCTCATCGTCGAACAGGCCAAGGTGCCGGTTCTGGTCGACGCGGGCGTCGGCACGGCCTCCGACGCGACCCGCGCGATGGAACTGGGCTGCGACGCCGTCCTGATGAACACCGCCATCGCCGGGGCCAAGGACCCGATCCGCATGGCCCGCGCCATGAAGCACGCCGTCATCGCCGGCCGCGACGCCTATCTGGCCGGCCGGATGGCCAAGCGGATGTATGCCGACCCGTCGTCGCCGCTGGCGGGACTGATCTAAGCGGTCCTCACTCCACACAGGAGAAGTGGGCTGGCGTGACGACGGTTGAGGGGGCTGCTAGGGCGCAGTTTCATCGTCACGATCACGCGGCGTGCAGATAGGCCAGACCGCATCTGAGACCTGTAATCCTAATCGTCCAGCAGGGCCTGCAGCAGCGGATGGGCCAGGACCGGTGCAGCCAGACGCACCACGGCCTGCGGGTCTTCCAGGCGGACGGCGGCTGTCGCGTCGGCGACGATGAAGTCGGCGTGTGTGCGGGACGGTTCGGTCAGGCGCTCGTGGCCCGGACGCACCGTGGCCAGATATTGCGCCACGACCGAATCCGCCGACCGGCCCCGCTCGGCCTGGTCGCGCAGCAGGCGGCGGATGAAGCGGATGTCGGCGGGGGTGTCCACGAAGACCCGGATGTCGAACAGGGCGGTCAGGTCGGGGGTGCACAGAACGTGCGTGCCCTCGACGATCACCACCTCGGCCGCCGGGATCGGCTCGCCGCCCGGCTCGCGGCCGTGGTGGATGAAGGAATAGACCGGCGCCGTCACCGCGCGCCCGGCCTTCAATGCCTTCAGGTCCGCGATCATCAGGTCGTGATCGCGCGCCGTCACATCGTCGAAGTCGAAGGTCGCGGCGTCGAAGCCGGGCAGGGAGGCCGCGTCCTTATAATAGCTGTCCTCGCGCACCAGCACGGCCGACCCTTCGGGCAGGGCCGAAACCAGCGCCTCCGCCAGGGTGCTCTTGCCGGAGCCGGAGCCCCCCGTGATCGCGATCAATATGGTCATGGGCGGCCTTCTAGAGCGGTCGCGCCGCCAGCGCCACCGGCGACGATCCGCCGCGCCGCGGCTGACGCCCCAGTTGACGTTGGGTCACGTTGCTTATCGCCGATCACCGATGTTAGCGTCGGTGCAAGCGTCGCATCAAAGCAGACGCATCCAAGGGACAAGGATACGACATGCTGGGCTTGATGCAGGACTGGCCGCTGACGGTCGACAAGATCATCGACCACGCCAAAAACTGGCATGGCGAGCGCGAGGTGGTGACGCGCTCGGTCGAGGGGCCCATCGTCCGCACGACCTACGCCCAGATTCACGACCGGGCCAAACGCGTGTCCAGCGCGCTGAAGGATTGGGGCGTCCAGCCGGGCGACCGCGTCGCCACCCTGGCCTGGAACACCGCCAACCACATCGAGGCCTGGTACGGCATCATGGGCATCGGCGGGGTGTGCCATACCCTGAACCCGCGCCTGTTCCCCGAACAGCTGGTTTACATCATCAATCACGCCGAAGACCGGATCATTTTCGTCGACCTGACCTTCGTGCCGCTGCTGGAAGCGATCCTGCCGCATATCCCCAAGGTCGAGCGCGTCGTCATCATGACCGACGCCGCCCATATGCCGCAGACGAAGCTGCCCAAGGCCGTCGCCTATGAGGACGCGATCGCCGGTCAATCGACCGACGTGGTCTGGGGCGACTTCGACGAACAGACGGCCTGCGGCCTCTGCTACACCTCCGGCACGACGGGCAATCCGAAGGGGGTGCTGTATTCGCACCGCTCCAACTTCCTGCACACCTTCATGGGCCTTCAGGCCACGGTGATGGGCGCCACGCCTAAGGAGGTGATCCTGCCGGTCGTGCCGATGTTCCACGCCAACGCCTGGGGCATCGCCTTCGCAGGCCCCGCCGCCGGCACCAAGCTGGTGATGCCGGGCGCCAAGATGGACGGTCAGTCGATCTATGAGCTGATCGAACAGGAGGGTGTCACCTTCTCGGCCGCCGTGCCGACCGTCTGGCAGGGACTGTTCGCCCACATGAAACAGAACGGTCTGGGCTTCTCGACCCTGAAACGCGTGCTGATCGGCGGCTCGGCCTGCCCCGAAAGCCTGATCCGCGGCTTCCAGGACGATTTCGGCGTCGAGGTGACTCATGCTTGGGGCATGACCGAGACCTCGCCCATCGGCACCATCGCCAACCTGCCGCCCGAAATCCTGAAGCTCTCGTACGACGAGCAGATGAAATACCGCCTGAAGCAGGGCGTGCCGCCGCTGGGCGTCGAGTTGAAGCTGAAGGACGAGGCGGGCGCCGAACTGCCTCACGACGGCGCGACCTTCGGTCGTCTGATGGTCAAGGGGCCGACGATCAGCCGCGCCTACTTCAAGGAAGACGGCTCGATCCTGGACGACGAAGGCTTCTTCGATACCGGCGATGTGGCCACGGTCGACGACCTGGGCTTCATGCAGATCACCGACCGCGCCAAGGACGTGATCAAGTCGGGCGGCGAGTGGATCAGCTCCATCGAGATCGAGAACATCGCCGTGGGTCACCCCAAGGTCGAGATCGCCGCCGTCATCGGCGCGCCTCACCCCAAATGGGACGAACGGCCCGTGCTGATCCTGAAGCTGAAGCCCGACGAGACGCTGGACAAGCAGGAGCATCTGGACTTCCTGACCGGAAAGATCGCCAAATGGTGGATGCCCGATGACGTGATCGCCGTGGACGACATCCCGCTGGGCGCAACCGGCAAGATCGACAAGAAGCTTCTGCGCGACCGGATGAAGGACTATCGTCTGCCGACCGCTGCCTAAGTGAGAACCGGAGCCTGAATGCCGACCAGAAAGCCCGTTCCCGCCATTCTGCCCTGGCTGACGGCGCTTGCGGCGGCGCCCTTCGTGCTGGTCGTGGCGGCCGTTACGGCGACGCGGTTCGGCGGGCTCGATTTGGCGATCGGCTATGACCTGCTGACCTGGACCGTGGCGCGCCTCCTGGCCTGGGTCGGCTTGGCGGCGGCTCTGACGGCGGCGGTGCTGGCGCTGCGCGATCTGAAGGGCAGGGGGATCTATGCGTTGGCGGCGCTGGTTCTGGCGGGCGGGACCGTCGCCGGCTTCGTGCTGCGTCAGGGCCAGGATGCGACGCCTCATCCACGTGACGTCAGCACCAATCTAAATGAGCCCCCCGCCCTGCCGCGCGCCGCCGGCGTGCGCAGCGGCGCGCCGCAGACCTGTGACGGCGTGGACGCCATCCCGACCCAGGTTCTGGCCCAGCAGGCGACCTCGGCGCTGGTCGACGCCGGCTTCGTCGTCACCCGCGCGACAACCTTCCAAGTCGAAGCCGTGCACGCCGGCGCCTGGTTCGGCTTCGCCACCGACGCGGTCGTTCGGATCCGCCCCGGCCGCACCGACATCCGCGTCGCCGCACGCGGCAGCCGTCCCGACGGCGGCGCCACCTGCCGCCTCGCCGCGAAGATCACCCGAAACCTGGAAGCGGCACGCTAGGCAAGCCGGAACTGCGCCGACAGGCCGGGCGCGCCGTCGCTGATCGCCGCGCCGTCCTCGACCAGCTTGATCAGATGCGCCAGGACCGACAGCGACGCCGCCGGCCACAGCCTTTGATCCACGGCCGCATAAAGGACCGGGATCATCTCGGCGATCATGCGATCCCCCGCCGCCAGCCGCTGAAGCACTTGCGCCTCCCGCTCCAGCCGATGCGCGCGATAGGCCTCCAGAAACGGCCGCACCTGCCTCACCGGCGCTCCATGCGTCGGCCACAGCACGTCGAAGTCGCGTGCGATCACCGCGTCCAGGCTGGCCATATATTGGCGCATGCTCCCATCCGGCGGGGCCACGACCGTCGTCGACCAGCCCATGACATGGTCGCCGCAAAACAGCGCGTTCTCCTCGCTCAGAGCGAACGCCATGTGATTTGACGCATGGCCGGGCGTGAACATCGCCTCGATCGTCCAGCCGTCGCCCGCGATCATCTCGCCGCCCGTCAGCACCACATCGGGCGCGAAGTCGGCATCGTCATCTTCATCGAGCGCACCCGACGCATGCGTTTCCCGCACCGGAGGCCGAGCCGCCCCAATCTGTGCTCCGGTCGCCTCGGCGAACGGCCGGGCCAGCGGCGCATGATCCCGATGCGTATGCGTCACCAGAACATGGCTGACGCGCCGCCCCTCGACCGCCGCCAACAGCGCCGCCAGATGCGCTTCATCCAGCGGCCCCGGATCGATCACCGCGACCTCGGCGCCTGCCTCCGGCCGGCCGACGATATAGGTCCCCGTCCCGGTGAAGGTGAAAGGCCCCGGATTGTCGGCGATCACCCGCTGGATCAAAGGCGACACCTGATCGCGCCGCCCATAGGCGAAGTCGAACGTCCTTACGAACGGGATCATCGTCACGGCCGCGTTTGGCGCAGAGCTTGCGTTAACGTCTCGGTAATCATGCCTGGAGCGCCCCAATGGCCCGTTCGATCGCCAACGCTGTATCAAATCGGCTTCCGTTCGTCGCGGCGGCGATCCTGTGTCTCGCCGCGGTGCAACTGATCGCCGCCTCCTGCACGCCGGAGCCCGCACCCTATGCGGCGCGAGTGATGATCCAACGCTAGCGACCTATTCGCGGCGGACCCGGAAAGGCGGATCGTTCGCCACCTTCATCATGTAGCTTCCCAACGCCGCCCTGCGCACGGTCACCGGATACTGCCGGTTCGCCGAAAATAGCACATCCACGCCGTCGGTCTTTCGCCATACCGAGCCATCATCCAGCGTGATGGACCATTCGCCCCGGCCGAGGTTTCGGGCTGATGTCATCGTCGCCGAGATGGACTGCAATTCTTCGGATTCTCCTGAGCCGCCGAAGGGGTTCAAGCCCGTAACGTTGAAGCCGAACAGTCGACGTTGATTCTGTTCCACATCCTGCCGGCTGACGATCGCAACCTCGCCGGCGGCCGACAATCGAGCCGCGGCGGCGTCGAAACACGCCAGTCGGGCGGCATCGGCCGCGATCGTCGTGCATTGCGTCACGGCTCCGACCAAGTCGCTCCCTGACGAAGAAAAACCTTGCTGCGCTAGAGCTTGGTTTGACGCAAAAATAACCGATGCAACCGATAGAACGGCGATTTTTTTGGCGTGTCTTTCGTATGGACGGGGCATAATCTTCTTCGTCTGATTAAGTTGGCGGCCAGTATATCACTAGAATTCGGGTCGTGTCCGATGTCGCTGTGGCGACTATGGTGTGTCGTCTTTGCGACAGGCGTGTCTCCAATGTGTTCAAGCGCCACCTTCTCGCTGGACTTGCTGCCTGCGTTGGTATGCTCTCGCGCCCAACCGATCGCATGGTCGGCAAATGGCTAATGTATTGAGCAGTTCGTTTCTTACGATCTTGGCTCTTCTGGGAGAACAAGCCTTGAACACCAACAGATATCGTCGCGGCCTGCTGGCAACCACGATCATCGGCGGCGCCGCCTTGGCGATGGCCGCTACGCCCTCGTTCGCACAGTCGGCTGACGACCAAGCGACCGACGTCGGCGAGATCGTCGTTACGGGTTCGCGCATCGCGCGTCAGGACTATCGTTCGACCAGCCCGATCGTCACCGTCGATGCCCAAGACTTCCAGGCGACGGGTTCGGTCACGATCGACACCCTGATCAACGATCTGCCGCAGTTCACACCGTCGATCTCGTCGACCTCGAACAACCCGTCCAATGGCGGCCAGGCCAACATCAACCTGCGTAACCTCGGCTCGAACCGCACGCTGGTTCTGATGAACGGCCGTCGCGTCGTGCCGTCGAACTCGGACGGTTCGGTTGACGTCAACCTGATCCCGACTGCCCTGATCAAGAACATCGAAGTCATCTCGGGCGGCGCTTCGGCGGCCTATGGTTCGGACGCCCTGGCTGGCGTCGCGAACTTCATCCTAGACGAGAACTTCTCGGGCGTTCAGGTCGACGCCCAATACGGTGAAACCGATCGCAGCGACGGCAAGACCGAAAGCTACTCCGTCACCGTCGGCGGCAACTTCGACGATGACCGCGGCAACATGGTGCTGTCGCTCGGCCGTTCGACCCGCGACGTGATCTTCAACGCAGCACGTGACTTCTCGGCGGTGTCGGGTCCTTCGGGCACCTCGCCCCTGGGTTCGACGATCTTCGATAGCAACAACCTGCCAAGCCTGGCTTTGGTCAGATCTTACTTCAACAGCCCGACCCTGGTCGAAACGGGCGCGTTCGGTTTCAACGATGACAACACCCTGTTCTCGTATACCGGCAAGCTGAACGTCAAGAATCCGGCTGGAGCCGGCGCGGAATACACGGCGCCCGGCGCCAACTATACGTTCAACACAGGTCCGCTGAACTATCTGCAACTGCCGCTTGACCGTTACAACGTCTACGGTGGCGGCCGTTACAAGATCAATGACAACGCTGAGGTCTATGCCAATGCGCTGTTCACCCAGTATGTCGCCGACACCGAACTGGCGGCTAGCCCTGCGGCCAGCGGCACCGGCTTCCGCGTCCCGGCGACTAATCCGTTCATCACGGCTGATCTCCGAACGTTTTTGAATTCCCGTGCCAATCCGAACGGCTCCTTCCTGCTGAACAAGCGCTTCACCTCGCTGGGCGGTCGCCACTCGACGGAAGAGTACAACATTTATCAGATCACCACGGGCGTCCGTGGTCAGGTTCCGCAAAGCACCTGGACTTACGACGTTTACGGTTCGTATGGCCGCGTTTCCAATACGACCACTCAAACCGGCAACGTGTCTCGCTCGTCGGTTCAGCGACTGCTGGACGCTGCGGACGGTGGTCGCAGCCTTTGCGCGGGCGGCTTCGATCCGTTTGGCGTGACGGACCTGTCGGCGGAGTGCATCAACTACATCGGTCGTTCGGCGCGTAACTCGACCGTGACCGAACAACGCGTCATTGAAGCGTCGCTGCAAGGCAAGGCGTTCGATCTGCCGGCCGGTGAAGTTCGTGTCGCCCTCGGCGCTCAGTATCGCCAAGACGACTTCGCCTTCGGCGCGGACTCCTCGCTCGCTCAACAGAACGCCGTCACGCCTCACTTGGGCGCAAATGGCCAGCCGGACGGCGGCAACGTCGGTGGTTCGGAAATCGCCGGCTTCAACCCGACGCCTTCGCTGAGCGGTGGTACGAACTCCAAGGAACTGTTCATCGAAGCGCTGGTCCCGCTGCTCTCGGATCTGCCTTTTGTCGAGCAACTGGATCTGAACCTCGGCTATCGTTACGCCGACTACAGCACCGCTGGCGGTACGCAGGCCTATCGTGCGGAGCTAGACTGGACTGTCGCTGGCGGCCTGCGCGCACGTGGCGGTTATAGCCGCTCGGTCCGTGCACCTTCGATCGGCGAACTGTTCGCCACCGCAAGCACGAACTTCCCGAGCATCGGCGCGCCGTCGGCGACGGGCACGGGCGGTGATCCCTGCGACATCCGCAGCAGCTTCCGCCAGGGGTCGAACGCCGCCGCCGTCCGTGCACTGTGCTTGGCGCAAGGCATTTCGGCTCAGGCGATCGATCGCTACACCTTCTCCAACAACCAGGTCGAAAGCCGCACCGGCGGTAACCCGAACCTGTTTGAAGAGACGTCGGACAGCTGGTCGGCCGGTCTGGTGTATCAATCGCAGTTCGCGTCGCCCTGGCTGTCGGGCTTCTCGGCTTCGATCGACTACTACAACATCGAAATCACCGACGCGATCGGATCGATTGCGGCCGACGACTCGCTGGCCGGCTGCTTCAACGTCACCGGCGAAAACCCCACCTTCAGCAACGCCAACAGCTATTGCCAGCTGTTCAGCCGCGATCCTCTTTCCGGCAACATTGTCGGCGCGATTGAAAATCAGGCCAACCTTGGCATGATCAAGACGTCTGGCGTCGACTTCCAGGCCGACTGGGCCGTCAACATCGCCGACATCGGTGGTGGTGACTGGGGTCGTCTGAAGTTCAACACGGTCATCAGCTGGCTGGAGAACTATGAAGACAACGTCGTCGAAGGCGGCGCCTTCACTGACCGTACGGGCACCATCGACAGCACCTTCGGCAACACCTTCCCGGAATGGAAAGCCCTGACCTCGGTGACCTGGGCGAGCGGTCCGTTCTCGGTCGGCGCACGCTGGCGTCGGGTTGGCGAAATCACGGTGATCAACACCACCGAGGTTCTGCCTTCCATCGACTACTTCGATCTGAACGGTTCGTGGTCCATCAACGACACGGTGTCGCTGCGTGGCGGTGTGAACAACCTGACCGACGAACAGCCGAACGTCTTCGTTCCGGGCGTTCAGGCCAACACCGACCCGTCGACCTACGACGTGCTGGGTCGCCGTTACTACGTCGGTCTGACCGCCAAGTTCTAAGGCCGGTCAACGACACAAGACTGAGGCGGCGGAGCAACGCTCCGCCGCCTTTTTCGTTTAAGCGGCGCCGTAGAAAAACCATTCGGGCAGGCGAGCGTTATGGATCGTCGCCTGTTTGCGGCGCGCTCCTTCAAGGAAGATCATGCTGAAATTTGTCGTTCCCGGACTGTCGGTCCTGTCGCTGCTGGCTGCCGGCGCGGCGGTCGCTCAAACTCAGGACGGACCGATCGTGACGGGTAATCGCTCGGGCGAGACGGCCGACGCGTTGAAGACGCGCGAAGCCATCGCCTATGCACGGCCGTTGCCGCGGGGCGCGCCGAGCGCCGACTATCCGCTGGTGGCGTGGTGCGATGCCCTGGTGACGGGCCATGCCGATCTGGGCGAGACGCTGACGTCGCGCGCGCCTGAGGATGTCGAGCTGGTGCGTCTGGGCCGTCTCGAAGCCCAGGATTTCCGCAGCGCCCTGGCGGCGGCCGCGCCGCGCCAATCGGCGGCTTCGAAGGCCGAGGCCGAGCAGGCCGTCGCCGCCGTCAAGGCGCAGTGGGCCCCGCTGATGGCGAACCCCGACGCCGAGGCGCGCAGCCAGTCGTTCGGCCTGTTCTTCGGTCTGCCGGGCCGCTGCGAGCACGCCGCGCGCCGCCTGCGCGACAACATCACTACGCCGCCCGCCACGCTGGAGAGCGTCGGCATCAACTGACCGGTTCGGCGGTTACCCGATGACAGACGGCGGCTTGAGCCCGGCTCAAGCCGCCGTTTCGCGTTTGGCGGCGTAGGGATCGTAGTTGAGGATGGGCGCCAGCCAGCGCTCAGCCGTGGGGACGTCCCAACCCTTGCGGCGGGCGTAGTCCTCGACCTGGTCCAGATCGATCTTGCCGACGCCGAAATAGTGGCTGCCGGGATGGCCGAAATAGAGGCCCGACACGGAGGCCGGGGGCGTCATGGCGAAGCTTTCGGTCAGGGCCATGCCGGCGTGGTTTCCGGCGTCGAGCAGGCGGAAGAGGGTGGCTTTTTCCGTGTGATCGGGCTGGGCCGGGTAGCCGGGGGCAGGTCGGATGCCCTGATATTGTTCGGCGATCAGAGCATCGATATCGGCCGTCTCATCGGCGGCATAGCCCCACAGGGTGGTGCGGACCTCTTTGTGCAGCCGTTCGGCGAAGGCCTCGGCCAGACGGTCGGCCAGGGCGGTGGCGAGGATGGCGGAATAGTCGTCACCGGCGTCCTTGAACCGTTTGGCGATTTCCAGCTCGCCGTGACCGGCGGTGACGGCGAAGGCGCCGATATAGTCGTCGCCCTCATCCGCGATGAAGTCGGACAGAGCCAGGTTCGGTTTGCCGTTCGACTTCTTGATCTGTTGGCGCAGGGTATGGAAGCGGGCGATCTCGGCGTCGCGGCCTTCGTCGGCGAAGACGATGACATCGTCGCCGTCGGCGCGCGCAGGCCAGAAGCCGACGACGCCTTTGGCCGTGAACCACTTCTCGTCGATGATCCGCTTCAGCATGACCTGCGCGTCGGCGAACAGGTCGCGCGCGGCCTCGCCGACGATCTCGTCGTCCAGGATCAGCGGATAGCGGCCGATCAGCTCCCAGCTGGCGAAGAAGGGCGTCCAGTCGATGTGGTCGGCCAGATCCTGCAGGTCCCAGGCGTCAAACGCCTTCACACCAAAGAAGGCTGGCTTGCCGGGCATGGGCTGGGCGGGGTCGATGCGGAAGCGGTTCTCGCGCGCCTGAGCCAGGGTGGCGCGGGCCTTCACCTCCTGGCCGCGGGCATATTGCTCGCGGATGCGAATGTATTCGTCGCGGGTGGCGGCTTCGTTCTTCGCGCGCTCGGTCTTGGACAGCAGGCCCGAAACGACGCTGACGGCGCGCGAAGCGTCGACGACATAGGTGGTCGAACCCCGGCGGTAGGCGGGCTCGATCTTGACCGCCGTATGTGTGCGGCTGGTGGTGGCGCCCCCGATCAGCAGGGGTATGTCGAAGCCGCGCCGCTCCATTTCGGCGCCGACGAAGACCATTTCGTCCAGCGACGGCGTGATCAGGCCCGACAGACCGATGATGTCGACGTTGTGAGCCTTGGCCTCGTCCAGGATGCGGTCGGCCGGGACCATGACGCCCAGGTCGATGACCTCGTAGTTGTTACATTGCAGCACGACGCCGACGATGTTCTTGCCGATGTCGTGGACGTCGCCCTTGACGGTCGCCATCAGAATTCGACCCGCCTGCTCTCGCGGCTTGCCGGCCTTTTCGGCCTCCATAAAGGGCTCCAGCCAGGCGACGGCCTGTTTCATTACGCGGGCGGACTTCACCACCTGCGGCAGGAACATCTTGCCCGAGCCGAACAGGTCGCCGACGACGTTCATCCCGTCCATCAACGGGCCTTCGATGACGTGCAGCGGGCGCTCGCACGCCAGGCGCGCCTCTTCGGTGTCGGCCTCGATGAACTCGGTGATGCCGTTGACCAGGGCGTGTTCGATCCGCTTGCCGACCGGCTGCTCGCGCCATTTCAGATCGACGACGCGGGCCTGGCCCTTCTCGCCCTTGTAGCGGGGCGCCATGTCGACCAGCCGCTCGGTGTTCGAGACATTGGTCCGCTGCGGCCGATTCAGGATCACATCCTCGACCGCCTCGCGCAGCTCGGCCTCGATGTCGTCATAGACCGGCAGGTCGCCGGCGTTGACGATGCCCATGTCCATGCCGGCGTTGATGGCGTGGTACAGGAAGACGCTGTGAATCGCGCGGCGCACCGGCTCGTTGCCGCGGAAGCTGAACGAGACGTTCGACACCCCGCCCGAGACGCGAGCATAGGGGAGAGTGCGTTTGATCTCCCGCGTCGCCTCGATGAAGTCGACGGCGTAGTTATCATGCTCCTCAATCCCGGTCGCCACGGCAAAGATGTTGGGGTCGAAGATGATGTCCTCGGGCGGGAAGCCGACCTCGTTGACCAGAATGTCATAAGCGCGTGTGCAGATTTCGATCTTGCGCGCGGCGGTGTCGGCCTGGCCCACCTCGTCGAAGGCCATGACCACGACGGCGGCGCCGTAGCGCAGGCATTTGATCGCATGGTCGCGGAAGGCCTGTTCGCCCTCCTTCATGCTGATCGAGTTGACGATGGGCTTGCCTTGGACGCACTTAAGGCCCGCCTCGATCACCTCCCACTTGGAGCTGTCGATCATCACCGGCACGCGGGCGATGTCGGGCTCGGCCGCGATCAGGTTCAGGAAGGTCCGCATGGCGACGACGCCGTCCAGCAGCCCTTCATCCATGTTGACGTCGATGATCTGGGCGCCGGCTTCGACCTGTTGGCGGGCGACGTCCAGCGCCGCCGAATAGTCGCCCTCGACCACCAGCTTGCGGAATTTGGCCGAACCGGTGACGTTGGTGCGTTCGCCGACGTTGATGAAGACAGGACGCACTTACGCTACCAATTCAAAAGGTTCGAGGCCGGACAAACGCAGGGCCACCGGTCGTTCCGGGATGGCGCGGGGCTTCAGCGGCGCGACCTCTTCGGCGACGTGACGAATGTGGTCCGGCGTCGTGCCGCAGCAGCCCCCGACGATATTGACCAAACCCGACGCGGCCCATTCCTCGATGAAGTGGGCGGTCTCGTGCGGTTCTTCGTCGTACTGGCCCATGGCGTTGGGCAGGCCGGCGTTGGGATAGGCGGCGACCAGGGTGTCGGCGACGCGGCTCAGCTCGGCGATGAAGGGGCGCATCAGGTCGGCGCCCAGGGCGCAGTTGAAACCGACGGCGAAAGGTTTGGCGTGGCGCACGCTGTTCCAAAAGGCCTCAGCCGTCTGGCCCGACAAGGTGCGGCCCGAGCGATCGGTGATGGTGCCGCTGATCCAGATGGGCAGGGCGTCTAGCCCCTCGTCTTCCAAATCCTTGATCGCCTTGATCGCGGCCTTGCAGTTCAGCGTGTCGGTGATGGTTTCAATCAGATAGAGATCGACCCCGCCTTCGTTCAGCGCCTTCACCTGATGGCGATAGGCCTCATAGACCTGGTCGAAGGTCACGCTGCGGGCGCCGGGGTCGTTCACGTCGGACGACATCGACAGCATCTTGTTTAGCGGGCCGATGGAGCCGGCGGCGAAGCGCGGCTTGTGCGGCTCTCTTTCCGTCCAGCGATCGGCCGAGGCGCGGGCGAGCTTCGCGCCCTCCAGATTGATGTCCCATACCGCCTGGGCGTCTAGGGCGTAGTCCTCCTGGGCGATGGTGGTGCCGGAGAAGGTGTTGGTTTCGCTGATGTCGGCGCCGGCGGCGAAATACTGGTCGTGCAGGTCGGCGATGACATCGGGCCGGGTGATGCAGAGGATGTCGTTGTTCCCCTTCATCTGGTGTTTCTCGTCATAGCCGTTGGCGGCGACGAAGCGGTCCGCACGAAAGTCCGCCTCGTCCAGCCCGCGACGCTGGATCATGACACCCCAACTGCCATCGAGGACCAGGATGCGTTCCTTGGCCGCCTGATGCAGGGCGGCGATGCGTTCTGCCCGAGTTAGAGAAGCGGTCATTGAGCTGCCGCCGTCTCGCGCACGCCCAGAACGCGACAGATCGCATAGACCAGGTCGGCGCGGTTCAGGGTGTAGAAGTGGAAGTCCGAGAAACCCTCTTCCTGCAGGCGCGCGCAGGTCTCGGCGGCGACCGAGGCGGCCAGCAGTTTGCGGGTCTCAGGATCGTCGTCCAGGCCGTCGAAATGCGCTTTCAGCCAGTCGGGAATGCTGGCGCCGCACGCGCCGCACATCCGCTGAAGACCGGCGAAGTTGGACACCGGCATGACGCCGGGGATCAGGGGGATGGTGACGCCCGCCGCCCGCACCCGGTCGCGGAACCGCAGGAAGGCGTCGATATCGAAGAAGAACTGGCTGACCGCGCGCGTGGCGCCGGCATCCACCTTGGCCTTCAGCACCTCGATGTCGTAGTCGATGGATGGGCTTTCGGGGTGGCGTTCGGGATAGGCGCCGACCGTGACGTCGAAGCCGCCGATGCGGTTGATGGCGGCGGTCAGTTCGGTGGCGTTGGCATAGCCGTCGGCGCGCGGCTGATAGACCCCGCCGATGCCGGCGCCGCCGGGCGGATCGCCGCGCAGGGCCACGATGTGGTCGACGCCGATAGTCTTATAGCCTTCGATGACCTCGTCGACTTCTTCCCGGCTGGCCTCGACGCACGTCAGGTGGGCGGCGGGGCGGAGCGAAGTTTCCGTGATGATGCGCTGAACTGTGCGGTGGGTCCGCTCGCGTGTCGAACCGCCGGCGCCGTAGGTAACCGAGACGAAGGCGGGGATGAGAGGCTCCAGACGGCGGATCGCCTTCCACAGATTGGCCTCGGCCTCATCGGTCTTGGGCGGAAAGAATTCGAACGAGACACGCACGGCGTCGCGGTTCGATCCGGCGCGGGCGACGGGGCCAAGCGGCGACAGCAACAGGGCGCGGGCGTCGGCCAGGTTGAGGGAGGCGGAGGAGGCCATCAGGCGGTCTTTCTGTCCTGGACGCGGCGTTCCGCCGTCCAGATGGTCACGGTCAGGCCCTCGGCGTCGTGGGGCAGGGCGATGGGGGCCGATGGCGTCAGGCCGCCGTCGACCAGCCAGCCGTTGATCTCGCTGTCGGAGAAGCCCAGGCGGCGATGCTGATGCGCCTCACGCATATGTTCGAAGTCGTGCGGGGCGAAGTCGATGATGACCAGGCGGCCGCCCGGGCTGACCAGACGCGCGGCCTCGGCGACGGCGGCGGACGGATCGGACAGGTAGTGCAGCACCTGATGCACGATTACCAGATCGGCGCTGGCGGCAGGCAGGCGGGTGGCGAAGATGTCGCCGTGGCGCAGTTCGACCTGCTCCACGCCCGCCTTGGTGACGTTGGTGCGGGCGATGTTGAGCATGTTCTGGCTGAGGTCCAGCCCGACCGACATCTTGGCCTTCTTGCCGAACAGGGTCAGCATCCGACCCGAGCCCGTGCCCAGATCGACGACGCGTTCGAAGGGGCCGGGCCCCACAGCCTTTTCCAGCGCCGCCTCGACAGCGCTTTCGCTTACGTAGAGCGAACGCAGCCGGTCCCACTGGGGCGCGACCTGTTCGAAATAGCTGGCGGCGGCTTCCTCGCGGTCCTTGCGGACTTCGTCCAGTCGCCGATGATCGGCCTCGCCGGCATCCTCGGCCAGGATGTCCAGCACCGTGTCGATCAACCGGCGCGCCTGGGCGTCATGCGACAGACGGTAATAGACGCGGGCGCCGTCGGGAAAGCGCTCTATCAGCCCGGCGTCGGTCATCAGCTTGAGATGGCGAGACACCCGAGGTTGGCTCTGGTCCAGAATGCGGGACATTTCCATGACCGACAGTTCTTCGCTCGCGAGCAGCGACAGAAGGCGTAAACGGGTGGGTTCGCCGGCGGCGCGGAGGGCTTCGACAGTCTGATCGGCGGACAAGCTCATATGCTCATATAAAGATATCCTTATATGATTTGGCAAGTGAAATCGGTTTCTTGGAAACGCGTCGACGGGAATGGTTCGTGCGCGCGTTAAAGCCAGCAGACCCGTCTTGGAGTGATCTCATGCGTAGCCTGTTTATCGCCGCTCTTGCTGTCGCCGCCGCCGGTCCGGCGTTGGCCCAGAGCGACTTTCCGGAAACGCCGGCCTCTGAAATGTCAGGACGGCCCATGGGCGGACAGATGCGGCCGCCGGAGCGCGAAAATCTTGCCCAGATGCAGGCGCGCATGACCCAGATGTTCAACCGCCTGGACGCCAATGAAGACGGCGTGGTCGACGCCAGTGAACTGGCCAATGCGCGCGGCGGTCGGGTGCTGGCGCGCTTCGACGCCGATGCGGATGGACGCATCACTCGCGAGGAATTCGATGTGGGCCTCGCCGCGGCCTTCAAGGCGATGGACAAGAACGGCGACGGCGTGGTGACGGCGGACGAGCGGCCTCAGCGTCCCCGCTGAACTCAGACGACGGGCGTCTTCAGCGGTTCGCCCGCGAAGTGCGCCTGCAGATTTTCGATCAGCAGCATCAGCATGCCCTGCACCCCGGCGGTCGTTGCCCCGGCGGTGTGGGGCGTGAGAATGACATTGGGAACGTCGGCCCAGCGGGCTGGATCTGTCGGCTCCTCAATGAAGACATCCAGGGCCGCCTGACCCAGTGTCCCTGATTTCAGGGCGGCGATCAGGGCGTCTTCGTCCACGACCTGGCCGCGCGAGACGTTGACCAGCAGGCCGTCGGGGCCAAGCGCCTCGAGGATGTCCCGTGAGATCAGGCCGCGATTGGTCTCGTCCGCCTTGCAGGCGACGACGAGGATGTCGCTGGCCTTGGCGAGCGTTAGCAGGCTGTCGGCGCGTGGCCATTCGGCGTCGTGCGGCCGCGGCCCCCACCAACTGACCGCCATTCGGAAGGCCTCGGCGCGATGGGCGACGGCCTTGCCGATGTGGCCCAGACCGACGATGCCCAGCTTCTGCCCGGCGAGCGACGTCGTGATGGTGCGCGTCTCGAAGGTCCAGCCGCCGGCGCGGACCTGACGGTCGCCGGAGGCGATCTGGCGACGCGCGGCCAGGATCAGGCCCAGGGCGTGATCGGCGACATCCTCGTGATTGACGCCAGGCGCGTGGGTGACGGGCAGGCCGCGCCGGCGGCACCAGTCGATGTCGATCCCGTCATAGCCGGAGGTGAAACAGGCGATCAGGTCGAGATTGGGCAGGCGTTCGATCAGCGCCTTGTCCAGCGGCGCCTCGCCGGCGACGACCATGACGCGGATGTCGTGGGCGGCCTCGATCGGCGGACCTTCCCAGAAGCGATAAACATCGTAGGCGCTCTCCAGAAATCCCGAGAGCGGGGCGAGATGCCGCTGCATGATGAGAACGGCGGGGCGTTGGGTCATGCAGCGGCTCCTCTTGTCAGGTCAGGCGATCAGCGGCCGAACTTCTGGTGCTGGATGCGCTTGGGAATGATGCTGTCGGCGCCCAGGCGACGCATCTTGTCCTGTTCGTAGGCTTCGAAGTTGCCCTCGAACCATTCCACATGGCCGTCGCCCTCGAAGGCGAGGATGTGGGTGGCCAGGCGGTCGAGGAACCAGCGGTCGTGGGAGATGACCACGGCGCAGCCCGCGAACTCTTCCAGAGCCTCTTCGAGGTTCTGCAGCGTTTCGATGTCCAGGTCGTTGGTCGGTTCGTCGAGCAGGATCAGATTGCCGCCCGAGGCCAAGGTCTTGGCCAGGTGGACACGGTTGCGCTCACCGCCGGACAGCTGGCCGACCTTCTTCTGCTGATCGCCGCCCTTGAAGTTAAAGCTGCCGACATAGGCGCGGGTGTTGATCTCGCGCTTGCCGACCATCATCACGTCGGTGCCGCCCGAGATGGCCTGCCAGATGGTTTCGTCTGGCTTCAGGTCGTCGCGCGACTGGTCGACATAGGCCAGTTTGACCGTCTCGCCGACGCGGATCGAACCGCCGTCTGGCTGTTCCTGGCCGGTGATCAGCTTGAACATGGTCGACTTGCCGGCGCCGTTCGGGCCTATGACGCCGACGATGCCGTTGGGCGGCAGTTTGAAGGTCAGGTTGTCGAACAGGGTCTTGTCGCCGAACGACTTCTGCAGACCCTCGACTTCCAGAACGACGTTGCCGAGGCGCGGTCCGGGCGGGATCTGGATGTGAGCGTGCGTCTGGGCGCCGCGCATCGATTCCTGTTCCTCGACCATCCGTTCGTAGGCGGCCAGACGGGCCTTGGACTTGGCCTGACGGGCCTTGGCGCCTGAACGGACCCATTCCAGTTCGCGGGTGAGGGCGCGCTGACGCGCTTCGGATTCCGACTGCTCCTGCACGACGCGCTTCTGCTTGGCTTCCAGCCACGAGGAATAGTTGCCCTCGTGCGGGTGGCCCTTGCCGCGGTCCAGCTCCAGCGTCCACTTGGTGACCTGATCCAAGAAGTAGCGGTCGTGGGTGACCAGGATGACGCAGCCGGGGAAGTTTTCCAGGTGGTGCTGCAGCCAGGCGACGGATTCGGCGTCCAGGTGGTTGGTCGGTTCGTCCATCAGCAGCATGTCGGGCTTGGACAGCAGCAGACGGGCGAGCGCCACGCGGCGCTTCTCACCGCCGGACAGGTTGGTGACTTCCCAGTCGTCGGGGGGGCAGCGCAGGGCGCCCATGGCCTGGTCGATCCGGGCGTCGATGTCCCAGACGTCGCCGGCGTCGATCTTTTCCTGAAGGGAGGTCATCTCCTCCATCAGTTCGTCGGTGTAGTTCTCACCCAGTTCGGCGGCGACTTCGTTGAAGCGGTTGACCCATTGCTTCTCTTCGCACCAGGCCTCGACGTTCTGGCGCACGTTCAGGGCCGGATCGAGCTGGGGCTCCTGCTCCAGATAGCCGCGCTTAATGCCGTCGGCGGCGCGGGCCTCGCCGTTGAACTCGTTGTCCAGGCCGGCCATGATCTTCAGCAGGGTGGACTTACCCGAGCCGTTGACGCCGACGACGCCGATCTTGGCGTCGTTGTAGAAGCTGAGCCAGATGTTCTCGAAGATCTTGCGGCCGCCGGGGAAGGTCTTGGTCAGACCCTGCATCTGGAAAATATATTGCTGCGCCATGAGGTGCGGTGCGCCCTTCGGGTTTCGTCGGATTGGGAGGTTTGGCCGGATGTAGCGATCCTGCGCGCGAAGGGCAAATATGGCGGGCAGGGGGCCGAACGGAACGGCTGTAAAGCTTGTCCGTTGATGACAGTCCAACGCCTTGATCCGGCCCGAAACCGGGTGCGGAATGTCGTCGCTTTACGCCTGCCAGTCTCGGATGCCCCAGTTTCGGATGCCCATGAAGACCCGATCGATCGTGCTCGCCGCCGCCTTCGCCCTGTCGGCATGCGGCAATCCCTCGAACTCCAAGGCGCAGGAGGGCGAGTTCGCCCAGCCGACGCGCACCGCCCCGGCGGATGCGGCGGGAATGAAGTCCAGTTTCGCACCTGTGGTGCGATCCGCCGCGCCGGCCGTGGTCAATATCTCGGCACGTAGCGTGCAGCGGGTGCAGGCCGATCCCTTCTTCCAATTCTTCGGCGGCGGCATTCCCCAGGCGCGGGTGGCCGAGTCAGTGGGCTCCGGCGTCATCGTCCGCTCGGACGGGATCGTGGTGACCAACAACCACGTCATCGACGGCGCTCAGCAGATCAAGGTCGTCCTGAACGACCGGCGAGAGTTTCCCGCCACCGTCATCCTGGCCGACGAGCGCAGCGACATCGCCGTGCTGAGGCTGGAGAACGTCAGCGACCGCCTGCCGGTCTTGGCTATCGACGATCAGGAAGAGCAGCAGGTCGGCGATCTGGTCCTGGCCATCGGCAATCCGTTCGGCGTGGGCCAGACGGTGACCAACGGCATCATCTCGGCCCTGAACCGGACCGAGACCGGCATTTCCGACAGCGGGTCCTTCATCCAGACCGATGCGGCCATCAATCCCGGCAACTCGGGCGGGGCGCTGGTGGACATGGACGGCGACCTGATCGGCATCAACACCGCCATCTTCTCGCGCTCGGGCTCCTCGGCCGGGGTTGGCTTCGCCGTGCCGGCGGCCATGGTCAAGCGGGTCGTCGACAGCGCCCTGGGCGGCGCGACGGCTGTGGTTCGGCCGTGGCTGGGCGTGAAGGGCGATACGGTCACCGGCGACATCGCCGGCAGCCTGGGCCTGAGCCGGCCGCAGGGACTGGTCGTCACCGACGTCTATGCCAACGGCCCGGCCGCGCGCGCCGGTATTCGTCAGGGCGACGTCATCACCGCCGTCGATGGTCAGGAGATCAACGACCAGAACGGGCTGAACTACCGCGTCGGTTCGCGCAATCCGAACGATCAGGTGCAGGTGTCCATCCTGCGCGACGGTCGGGCTCAGACCTTGACGGCGCGAGTGCAGACCCTGCCGGGCGACGCCGATCCGAAGCAGGGGGTGACGATCCAGTCCGGTCCCTTCGCCGGCGCCGAGGTCGTGGCGCTTAGTCCCGCTCTGGCGGACCGCCTGGGCGGCGATCCGTTCGCGACGGGCGTCATCGTGACTGGCGTGTCCGGCCGCGGCTATGCGGCGCGCGCCGGCTTCCGTCAGAACGACCTGATCGTCAGCATCAACGGCCGCGCCATCGGCTCGGCCCGTGATGTCGAGGCCGCCAGTTCCGGTCGCGGCCCGTGGGAGGTCGTGGTCAACCGGGGCGGCCGTCAGATTCGCGGCGTTCTGAGATAGGTCGTCAGGCCTTCGTCGGCCCGCCGATCGACCAGGTGTGGCCGAAGGGATCGCGAAGGACGCCGTAGCGGTCGCCCCAGAACTGATCGGCCAGGTCCAGGACGGGTTCCGCGCCGCCGACGGTCATGGCGCGCGTCCACCAGGCATCGGGATCGGCGACTTGAAGGTGCAGGGTGACGCCGGCAGGGCGGACATTCTGGGAACCGCCGTATTCCGGAAACTCGTCATTCAACATGACACTGGCGCCGTTGATCTTCAGGTGGGCGTGCATCAGTCGCTCGCCGTCATCGGCCAGTCGACGGTCCAGCACCTCGGCGCCGAAGGCGATGATGTAGAAATCGATCGCCGCAGAAGCGCCGCGCGACGGGATGGTCAGGTGCGGCGTCACGCCAGAAGTCGGACCCTGGTTCGGATTGGCGTCGGTCATGGGGCGGTCTCCGTGGCGGTTCGCCATACTAACGCGTGAAAAGCCTTTGGCGAACGCCTACATAGGTCGCACCCATGAGCGACCTGTTCGAAGCCTCCGGCATTCTGCCCCCCGACGCCCCTCTGGCCGACCGCCTGCGTCCGCGCACGCTGGACGAGGTGGTGGGGCAGGATCATCTGCTGGGGCCAGGCGGGCCGATCAGGCGCATGATCGAGGCCGGGCGGTTGGGATCGATGATCCTGTGGGGCCCCCCGGGCACGGGCAAGACCACGATTGCGCGGCTGCTGGCCCAGGCCGCGGGCTATGAATATCAGGCGATCAGCGCGGTGTTCTCGGGCGTCGCCGACCTGAAGAAAGCGTTCGAGGCGGCGCGGATGCGGCGTGCGGCGGGACAGAGCACGCTGCTGTTCGTGGATGAGATCCACCGTTTCAACCGCGCCCAGCAGGACGGTTTTTTGCCGTTCGTCGAGGCGGGCGTCGTGACCCTGGTCGGGGCCACGACCGAGAACCCCAGCTTCGAGTTGAACGGCGCCTTGTTGTCGCGCAGTCAGGTCTATGTGCTGAAGCGGCTGGACGATCATGCCCTGGATCAGCTGCTGAGCCGGGCCGAGACGCATATGGACCGGACCCTGCCGCTGACGCCGGAGGCGCGGCAGGCGATTCTAGCCCTGGCCGACGGCGACGGGCGGTATCTGCTGACCATGTCGGAGGTGCTGTTCGACCTGCCGGACGGCGAAAAGCTGGACGTTCAGGGGCTGGCGGGCGTGCTGCAACGCCGGGCGCCCGCCTACGACAAGAGCCGAGAAGAACACTACAACCTCATATCCGCCCTGCATAAATCGGTTCGGGGCTCCGATCCCGACGCGGCGCTCTATTGGCTGGCGCGCATGCTGAACGGGGGGGAGGATCCGCTGTATCTGGCGCGGCGGATCGTGCGGATGGCGGTCGAGGACATTGGCGAGGCCGATCCGCTGTCGATCCTGGTCGCCAACGCGGCCAAGGACACCTACGATTTCTTGGGCAGCCCCGAGGGTGAACTGGCCCTGGCCCAGGCCGTGGTGCATCTGGCCACGGCGCCCAAGTCGGTCGGGGTCTATGAGGCGTTCAAGGCGGCCAAGAAGGCGGCCTATGAGACGGGTTCGCTGATGCCGCCCGCCCATATCCGCAACGCCCCGACCAAGCTGATGAAGTCGCTGGGGTACGGCAAGGGCTATCAATACGACCCCGACACGCCCGAGGGCTTCTCCGGCGCGAACTTCTTCCCCGACGAGATCGACCGTCGCACCTTCTACAAGCCCAAAGGCGAGGGGCACGAGGAGAAGGTCAAGGCGCGTTTGGAGCGCTGGGCCGAGATGCGAGCACGGCTGGCGGCGGACGCGTCCGGCGACTGACTGAACGCTGTTCATTGTCGCCAGTTGATAAGGCGGTTAGCGTTCCGGCCTGACATCCTTGGGAGGGGACGATGATCGAGACGGTGAAAACGCCCTGGCATCTGTGGCTGGTGGGCGTGTTGTCTTTGTTGTGGAATGGGTTCGGCGCGTTCGACTTCATCCAGACTACGACGCGGGGCGACGCCTATATGCGGGCGGCGGGTTTCGACGACGCCATGGTCGCCTATTACGAGGCCATGCCCGGCTGGATGTATGTGCCGTGGACGCTGGGGGTCTGGGGAGCGGTGATCGGCTCTGTGATGCTGCTTTTGCGCCGGCGTTGGGCGGTTCCGGCCTTCGGCCTTTCGCTGCTAGGCGCGTTGATCAGCCTGATCTATGGCAAGTTGATCGATCCTCCGCCGCCGGCGCCGCCCGAACTGGCGGCCATGAGCTGGATGCCGATCGTCATCCTGCTGATTGCGGTTCTACTGTTTGGTTATGCGTTCAATATGCGCAAACGCGGCGTGCTGCGCTGATGGGCTGACGCAGGGCGCGCCGTCGCGTATGGACGCGCCGTGACCCGCGTTCCTGCCGATCTTTCATCCGATGATATCGCCGCCGTCCGGTCGTGGGTGATCCACGAGGATGCGCACGTCATCGCCTTCTCAAAGCCGCCGGGCCTGTCCAGCCAAGGTGGGCGGATCAAGGCGCATACGCTGGACGATCTGCTGTGGGCGTTCGCGCGGTCGAACGGCAAGCGGCCGGAGCTGGTGCATCGGCTGGACCGCGACACCTCGGGCGTGATCCTGGCGGCCAAGACCAAGCCGGCGGCGAGTTTTCTGGGCAAGGCGTTGCAGATGCGGCGGTTCAGGAAACAGTATCTGGCCCTGCTGTCGGCGGCGCCTGAGCCCAAGGCGGCGACCATCGACGCGCCGTTGCGCCGCGAGGAGATCGGGCGCGAGAGTTATATGCGGGTCGTCGCCTTTGACGCGCCGGGCGCGCAAGGGTCGCAGAGCCGCTATCGGACCTTGGCCGCGGGACCGGAAGGGGCCGTGGTCGAGCTGGAGCCGCTGACCGGGCGGATGCACCAGCTTCGTGTCCACATGGCCCATATCGGTCGACCGTTGATCGGGGACGTGCGCTACGGCGGCGCGCTGACCACGTCGGTCGGGCCGGCGCCGCGCCTGATGCTCCACGCTTCCAAACTGAGCTTTCCGCATCCCGAGGGCGGGACGACGACCGTCGAAGCGCCGCCGCCCGAGGATTTCGCGACGCTGAGAACGGCGCTGGGTCTTTAGGGCGCGGGCGCTTCAGGGAACGCCGTGCGCGTTTTGGCGCTATGTCGTTGAAAGGATACCTTTGATGAAGCGTCTCGCCCTCGCCCTGACCGGTCTTTCCGCCCTGGCCCTGACCGCCTGCGCCAGCCTCGCCCCCTATGGCGCTCAGATGGGGCCGAACGGGCAGGGGTATTCGGAGCAGCGGATCGAATCCAACCGCTATCGTGTCACCTACAACGGCGTCGGCGCCGCGGGCCGTGTCGCTGATTGGGCGCTGGTGCGCGCCGCCGACCTGACCACGGAACAGGGCTACGACTGGTTCGAGGTGACGCAGAGCTGGACCGATGGTCGGCCGGGTGGCGCAGGCGGCGTCAGCCCGAGCGTCTCCATCGGCGGCGGCAGCAGCCGATATGGCGGCTATTCGGCCTCGGGCGTCGGCGTGGGCGTCGGTCTGAACTTCAGCGGACCGCAGCCAACCTCGACGACGCTGGAAGTCGTTTTGGGACGCGGCCAGAAGCCGGATCGTCCGAACGCCTATGACGCGCGCGCGGTCCAGAGCTCCATCCCGCGCTGACCATCGCTTTCGGCGCGGGCGGCGTATATATCGCCGCACGATGACACGTTTTCTTCTCGTTGCGGCAGGTGGCGCCATCGGCTCCATGGCGCGCTATGGCCTTGGCCTCGCTGCCGGGCGGCTCGCGCCCAATGCCGGTTGGCCCGTGGGCACCTTCGCCGCCAACGTCGCCGGAGGGCTGCTGATGGGTCTGCTCGTCGGCTGGCTGGCGTTCCGGGGTGGGGCGCAGCAAGAGATGGTGCGCCTGTTCGCCGCCGTCGGCGTGTTGGGCGGGTTCACGACCTTTTCGTCCTATTCGCTGGAAGCGGCGCAGATGATCGAGCGCCGCCAGATCGGCCTGGCCGCCGCCTATGTGATCGGCTCGGTGGTTCTGGCGATCGCGGCCCTGTTCGTCGGGCTGATGGTCGCCCGCCGCGCCTTTGGAGTTCCCGCTTGACCGATCAGCCGCCCGCAGCAGATACGCCCAAGCGCGAAGTCCTGACGATCTATGTCGCCGAGGACGAGGACGGCATCCGGCTGGATCGTTGGTTCCGCCGGCGCTGGCCGCACCTGTCCAACATCCAGGTGCAGAAGATGGCCCGCAGCGGTCAAATCCGCGTGGACGGCGCCCGTATCAAACCCGAAGGCCGGCTGACCGCCGGCGCCGCCGTGCGCGTGCCGCCGATCCCCAACGACACTTCTCGCCAGGCGGGCGACGCCCACACCTTGTCCGAAAAGGACATCGCCTTCGCCAAGTCGCTGGTCCTGTACGAAGACGACATGGTCATCGCCTTGAACAAGCCGCATGGCCTGGCGGTGCAGGGCGGGACCAAGACGAGCCGTCACGTGGACCGTCTGCTGTCGGCCTGGGGCGAGGGATTGGAGCGGCCGCGACTGGTCCACCGGCTGGACCGCGACACCTCGGGCGTTCTGCTGCTGGGCAAGGGGCCGGAGGCGGCCAAGCGATTGGCGGGCGCCTTTGCGCGGCGGCAGGCCAGGAAGACCTATTGGGCCATCGTCATCGGCAATCCGAAACCCTATTCGGGCCAGATCGACATGCCGCTGAAGAAGACCGGCATCAACGACTTCGAGATGATGCGCCCGGCCGAACGCAAGGACCCACGCGCCGAACCGGCCGAGACGGCGTTCTCGACCATCAGCCGCGCCTCGCACCGGGCGTCATGGATGGCCCTGCGCCCCTTCACCGGACGGACGCACCAGCTGCGCGCCCATATGGCGGGCATCGGCCACCCCATTTTGGGCGATCCGAAATACGGCGACGAGAAATCGCGCGAACTGTCGGGCCCGCTGAAGCTGCAACTGCACGCCCGCAGCATCGAACTGGACCACCCGCGCGGCGGCGTTCTCAAGGTCACCGCTCCTTTGAGCCCCGAGATGAAAGCCGGCTTCGCCCACTTCGGCTTTTCCGAGGACGAGGCCGAAGACGATCCGTTCCTGGGCGTGAAGCGAATCCGGTGACGTCGGGCCTCCAAGCGCAGGTTTGGCAGGCTACGGTCGAAAGGGCCAAGGCTCTGGCCGCCGCCGGGCGGCTGAACGCGGCCTTGGATATGCTGGCGCCGATAGCGCAGCAGGCCGATGCGCCGTGGCAGGCCTTGTCAGTGCAGGCCGATCTGATGAAGCGGGCGGGGCGTCTGGACGACAGTGCGGCGCTATCGCAGCGCCTCGTCGCCGTTCGGCCGCAGAGCGTGCCGGCGTGGCATAATCTGGCGTCCACCCTCGGCGATCTTGGGCGGGCGGCCGGGGCCGAGGTCGCCTGTCGCGCCGCCATGTCGATCGGCGGCGATGCGCCCGAAACCTGGCTGGTGCTGGCGCGGGCGTTGCAAGCGCAAAGCCGGTTCGACGAGGCCGAGGACGCCTATCGTCAGGCGCTGCTGCGGCGGCCCGGCTATGGCGACGCGCTGCGCGATCTCAGCCAGTTGATCTGGATGCGGGATGCCGATCTGGAAACCGCCTGCGCGCCGCTGGACGCCGCCATCGCCGTTTCGCCAACGACGCCTTTGCTGCGCCAGATCAAGGCGAAGCTGCTGGAATATGCAGGGCAGGGCGAGCGGGCCTACCACACCCTGGTCGCCGGGCCGCTGGATGGGCCGGGGGAACTGGCGGCGGCGCAGGCGTGCCTGACGCGGGACCCGAGCCGGGCGCTGGACCACGCGAACCGGGCGGCGGCTCTGGCCGGCGGCGAGGTCGCGGCGATCATGGTGACGCAGGCCGAATGCCTGCTGGCGCTGGGGCAGGCTAAGGCGGCGCTCGCTACCATTGAAGCGCTTAGGGCGCGCGAGCCGCTGAACCAGCATGTGCTGGCCTTTCAGGCGACGGCGTGGCGGATGCTGGGCGACCCTCGATACCGTGATCTTTATGACTACGACGCCTTCGTGCGGCCGTATCGGCTGGAGGCGCCGGAAGGGTGGGCGTCGCTGGAGGCCTATCTGGTCGATCTGGCGAAGGCGCTGCACGATCTGCACACATTGAAGACCCATCCGGTAGGCCAGTCGCTGCGCGGCGGATCGCAGACCAGCGCGTCTCTGACCCAAAGCGACGATCCGGCCATTCGCGCCTTCTTCCAGGTCATCGACAAGCCGATTCGCGACTATATGGCGGCGTTGGGCCGGGGCGACGACCCGCTGAGAGCACGCAATACGGGCCACTATCGCATCCAGGGCAGTTGGTCGGTGCGGTTGAGGCCGAACGGATTTCACGCCGACCATATTCATTCGAACGGCTGGCTGTCCTCGGCCTGCCATATCGAACTGCCGCCGGCGGTGCAGGGTGAGGGGCGCGAGGGCTGGTTGCGGTTCGGTGCGCCGCCCGGCCTGCCGAGCTTGGCGGCCGAACACTATGTGCAGCCCCAACCCGGCACGTTGGTGCTGTTTCCTTCCTATATGTGGCATGGCACCCAGCCGTTCGGCGGCGAGGCGTCGCGTCTGACGCTGGCGTTCGACGTCGTGCCGGCCTGATTCCAACGGACCCTCTGATGACCGATCAACCCGCCCCGCATCGCCCGCGTTTCGTCGAACAGTCGCCGGATCGCATCTCGCGTTTCTGGACCGAGGCGGGCGTCGGGCCGCATGCAGACGGGGGCTGGGCCGTGCTGTTAGATGGCCGTGCGCCCAAGACCCCGGCCAAAGCGCCGCTGGTTCTGCCGAACCAGGCTGCGGCGCAGTTGGTCGCGGACGAATGGGCGGCGCAAGGGCAGTTTCTGGATCCGTCGACCATGCCGGCGACGCGCTTGGCCTCGACCGCGATCGACCGGATCGGTCAGGCGCGCGATGCGGTGGCGGACGAGATCGCCGCCTATGCCGGATCGGACGTGGTCTGCTATCTGGCTGAGCATCCGACGCCGCTGGTCGAACGGCAGGCGCGGGAGTGGGGTCCGTGGCGCGATTGGGCCGCGCGCGAGATGGGTGTGGTGCTGGAGCCGGTTGAAGGCATCGTGCATCGGCAGCAGTCCCCTGACGCCATCGCAAAGGTGAAAGCGTATGCCCTGTCGCTGGACGATTTCCGCCTGACCGGTCTGGCGACGGCCGTGCCGCTGTTGGGGTCGGCTGTACTGGCCTTGGCGGTGGAGCAGGGGGCGTTGGATGGCGGGGCGGCGTTCGACCTGTCGCGGATCGACGAGCTGTTTCAGGAAGAACAGTGGGGCGTGGACGCCGAGGCCGCCGAACGCACCGAGGCGCGCCGTGCGGAGGCCCAACTGCTGGACCGGTGGTTCAGAGCGCTTGATTAGGGCGCTCGATCAGGGCGCTCGATTTAGGGCGCTGGCGGCGTCGTCGAGGCCGCGATCAGCATGGCACGTTCCTGATTGGTCAGGTGACGCCAGCGGCCTTCAGGCAGGTCGCCCAGCTCCAGCGGGCCGATGCGGATGCGATACAGATCCACGACCTCCAGACCGACCAGTTCGCACATGCGGCGGATCTGGCGATACTTGCCCTCCGTCAGGATAAAACGCAGGCTTTGCGGACCCGTCTGGGTGACGCGGGCGGGCTTTAGCGGCTTGTCGTTCAGCGACAGGCCGTGGCGCAGCTTGCTGAGATTGCCTTCGGTGATCTGGCCTTCGACGACGACCAGATATTCTTTGTCCAGTTCGGACGCCGGGCCGATCACCGCCTTGGCGACGACGCCGTCCGATGACAGCAGCAGCAGGCCGCGCGAATCTTCGTCCAATCGACCGATCGGGGGAAGAGAGGCGTCGCGGGCAGGCGTGTCGCCCTCGCCGATACGATTGGGCGTCTTCAGCAATCGCACGGCCGGGATCTTGCCGGGATCGGGCTGGCCCGAGACGTAACCTACCGGCTTGTGCAGCACCAGCGTCATGCCCGTCGCCAAGGCCGCCTGGGCGGTGTCGTTCAGGGTCAGGGTTTCGCCGGGTTGAATCTTTCGGCCGGCGTCGCTGATCGTCTCGCCATCGATGGAGACCAGACCATTGGCGATTAGGGTATCAGCCTCGCGCCGCGAACAGACGCCGGTCTGGCCCAGCCACTTGTTCACGCGAACGGGTTCGTCGCCGTCATAGGTGCGGGTGAAGGCCATGCGATTCCGTCGTCCAGTCGATGCGGCTGTCTAGAGCCGGGCGGGATCGCGAGCAAGCGGGTCGCCGTTTTCAGGATCAGCAAGGCGAGTCTGTTCGAACTGGCAGGTTGATCCGGACGAGATCATCACTATATCTGGCGGCATTCCACAAATGATCCAGAGTGCGGGACGACACGCGTCGGGCCCGTCGATTTTCGTTTTTCTGGTCATCGGCGTGGGTGGTTCGACAGCGTCGCTTGTCGGATCTAGATCAGTATTTAAACATCTCAAGGAGACGTCTTGTTCGCTCAAAACAAATCTTCCGCAGGCCCCCGTCGCACTGGCTACAACCGTCCTGTTCCTACCCGTCTGCGCATGGGGCTGGTGATGCGGCGTGACATGGCGTTTGGCGAGTTAGGCGACGTGGAGGGCGCGTTGCGGGCCGAGGGCGTGGGCCTGGCCCCGATCTCGACGGGCGACGCCAGCCTGATCGCCGGCGGCGTGACCGTGCTGGCCACCGCAACGGCCAAGGACATCGCCGAGGGGCGTCTGAAGGGTCTGGTCGTGCCAGGCGGTTCGACGGACGAGGCGTCGCTGGCGGCCGTGCGGTCGCTGATCGACCTGGCGCGCGCCAACGGCCTGACGGTCATCGCCTTCGCGGACGGCGTCGCGCTGGCGGCCGATAGCTTCGGCGTGTCAGTCAATGCCGAGGGCGCGGTGTTCAAGGACGGGGGAGTGACCCTGCTGAACGAGCGAGCCGAGTTGTCGAAGCTGGTCGGCGCGATCGTCTGATCAGACGGCGCGAAACAGCAGGATCAGGTTGTTCGCCGGCATCTGAACCCGCAGCGTGGCCGCAAGGCCATGCGAGCGTGCGAGGGCCTCGACCATTTCGCGATCACGCAAACCCCAGTCTACGTTTCGCGCCTTCAGACTGGCGTCGAAGACCGCGTTCGACTCCGCCAGCGGAACCTCGAACTCGCGGTAGGGGCCATAAAGCGCCAGCAGGCCGCCGGGGCGTCTCAAG
Source organism: Brevundimonas sp. SGAir0440 (assembly GCF_005484585.1). Lineage (NCBI taxonomy): Bacteria > Pseudomonadati > Pseudomonadota > Alphaproteobacteria > Caulobacterales > Caulobacteraceae > Brevundimonas > Brevundimonas sp. SGAir0440. Next base: position 1,672,305 of record NZ_CP039435.1, read on the forward strand.
ACCCGACCGGCCAGATCCATCAGCCCCTCGGTCGCCGACCAGGGGCTGATGTGCGTCATGTTCGCACAATAGAGAGCGTCGAACGTCTCGGTCGACCAAGTCATCGGGTCGCCGGCGTCGAGGGCCAGCGGCGGGTTCAGGTTCGACGCAGCGAGTTGGCGGCTCCAGGCGGCGATGCTGTCGCGGGCCTGGTCGCTGGGGTCGCTAGGCGTCCAATGGAGATCCGGCAGGGCGGCGGCGAAGGCGGCGGCGTGTTCGCCCGATCCGGACGCGATCTCGAGCACCGATCCACGCGCCGGCAGATGGGCGCGGAGCACGCGAAGAATCGCCTCGGCGTTTCGGCGCGCGGCCGGCGAGGTAAGCGCGCCGTCAGGCAGGACAGTGAGCGAATCCAGTGTTTGCACAGGCCCTTCTATCGCTCCGACGGCGCTCTCGCATCTGCGATCTTTTGCCGAAGACACCGGTGGACATCGGCGCTTTCGTGCGTGGTTTGACGTGGCGGAAACGACGGCGCATTCCGCTTGTAACAGTGCGTGATCGTTATGTGTCGAGTCATGGCGGCGTCAGATCGCCGGGCTCTTTTTGCTCAGGAGACGTCCTTGTCCAATCCTTCCACGCCCGGCTTGCGCCCGGCGCCCACCGCTCATGCCGGGCTGATCGCCTGGGTCGAGCAGATCGCCGCCCTGACCAAGCCCGCCAAGGTCCATTGGTGCGATGGCTCCGAGGCCGAGAAAGACGCCATCACCGCCGACCTGCTGGCCAAGGGCACGCTGAAGGCGCTGGATCAGACCAAACGGCCGGGCTGCTACTACGCCGCCTCCGATCCCCGCGACGTCGCGCGCGTCGAGAGCCGCACCTTCATCTGCTCGGATGACCAAGCTGACGCCGGCCCGACCAACAACTGGGCCGATCCGATCGAGATGCGTGAGCGTCTGGACGGTCTGTTCGACGGCTGCATGGCCGGGCGGACGATGTATGTCGTCCCGTTCTGCATGGGCCCGCTGGGGTCCGAGATCAGCGCCCTGGGCGTCGAGATCACCGACAGCGGCTATGTCGCCCTGTCGATGGGGGTGATGACCCGGATGGGCAAACCGGCGCTGGATCAGTTGGGCGACACGGGCGTCTTCGTACCGGCCGTCCATACGCTGGGCGCGCCGCTGGCCGACGGTCAGGCGGACGTCGCCTGGCCGTGCAACGACGACAAGTGGATCGTGCATTTCCCGGAGACGCGGGAAATCTGGTCCTACGGTTCCGGCTATGGCGGCAACGCCTTGTTGGGCAAGAAATGCTACGCCCTGCGCATCGCCTCGATCATGGCCCGCGACGAGGGGTGGCTGGCCGAGCACATGCTGATCCTCAAGCTGACGGATCCGAAGGGCCGGGCGAAATACGTCGCCGCCGCCTTCCCCAGCGCCTGCGGCAAGACCAACTTGGCCATGCTGCAGCCCAGCCTGCCTGGCTGGACCGCCGAGACCATCGGCGACGATATCGCCTGGATGCGGTTCGGCGATGATGGGCGGCTGTATGCGGTCAATCCCGAGGCCGGCTTCTTCGGCGTCGCGCCGGGCACCAGCCGCAACACCAACCATAATGCGCTGGAGACCTTGGCCTCCAACACCATCTTCACCAACACCGCCCTGACCAGCGATGGCGATGTATGGTGGGAGGGTCTGACCAAGGAGACGCCCGAAGGCCTGACCGACTGGAAGGGCCGTCCGCACGATCCCGCGTCCGGCGAACCCGCCGCCCACCCCAACGCCCGTTTCGCTGCGCCCGCCAGCCAATGCCCGGCTATCGCGCCCGAGTGGGAAGATCCCAAGGGCGTGCCGATCGACGCGATCCTGTTCGGCGGCCGCCGCGCCAGCGCCGTGCCGCTGGTGACCGAAGCCTTCGATTGGGAGCACGGCGTCTTCATGGGCTCGACCGTGGCGTCTGAAGGCACCGCAGCGGCCGAGAATAAGGTGGGCGAACTGCGCCGCGATCCTTTCGCCATGCTGCCCTTCTGCGGCTACAACATGGGCGACTATTTCGCCCACTGGCTGAAGATGGGGCAAGGGCGAGACGCCTCGAAACTGCCGCGCATCTTCTTCGTCAACTGGTTCAGAAAGGATCAGGACGGCCGCTTCGTCTGGCCCGGTTTCGGCGACAATGCGCGCGTGTTGAAGTGGATCAGCGAGCGGATCGACGGCGAGGCCGAGGCGGTCGATACGGCGGTCGGGCGCGTGCCGTCAGTCACGGCCTTGGACCTGTCAGGCCTGGACCTGACGCCGGCGCAGTTGTCGACCCTGCTGGACGTGGATGCGGCCGTCTGGGCCGAAGAGGCGGCGCTGATCCCCGACTTCTATCGCCAGTTCGGCGATCGACTGCCGACCACCCTGTGGAACCAGCACGCGGCCCTGGTCGCGCGTTTGGATGACGCCGGCGCGGCCTCGATGGCGGCGGAATAGGCGAAAGCCATCTTGCAATAGGGGCGTCGCGGGTCGATCAGACGGCCCGTGACGTCTTCCTCTCCCATCGTGATTATCGGCGCGGGCGTGCTGGGCCTCTGCACGGCGTTCGAACTGCATCGGCGCGGGCGGACCGTGTTGGTGGTCGATCCCGGCGAGGTGAACGCCTCGCTCGTGGCTGCGGGGATGATCGCCCCGGCGATGGAATCGGCCATCGACGACGCGTCGGTTGATCGCGCGCGGCTGTTTAGGGCAGGCCGTGATTTGTGGCCCGCGTTCGCGACGGCGGCCGACATCGCTCTGGCGCATCGACCCGCCGAATGGCGAGGCGGCGATGTGAAGGGGATGGAGACGCGGTTGCGCGCGCTGGGCTTCGACGCGCGGCGCGATGGCGCCAGCGTCACGACCGATGACGATTATCAGGTCGAGCCGACACAGGCTCTGGCGGCGCTAAGGCAGGCGCTGGGCGAGGCTGTCGTAGCTGGGACGGTGACGGCAATCGCCCGCACCCATGGCGGCTGGCGGCTCGAAGTCGGCGATCAGTGGCTGGATGCGGAGGCGGTCGTACTGGCCACCGGCGCCGGGGACGCGATCGCCGGTCTGCCCCAGACCGCGCGCCGTTTGATCGCGGAGATCCAGCCGATCCGGGGACAGATCGGCGTGGCAGCCGGACATCTTGTCGATCATGTCTTGCGCGGGCCGGGCGCCTATGTCGCGCCAATGGCGTCTGGCGCGGTCATCGGAGCGACGATGGAGCCGGGGCGGCGGGACACGGCGCCGGACGCCGAGACGTCCGAACGCCTGACCCAGGCGGCTTGGGCTGCGCTGGGTCGGTCGCCTGAGCCGCTGTCTATCGAATGGCGCGTCGGCATCCGGGGCGCGACGGCGGATGGTCTGCCGCTCGCGGGCGCGGCGCCTGGTGCAGAGGGTCTGTTCATGGCCTTGGCTCCGCGTCGAAACGGCTGGCTGCTGGGGCCCTTGGTCGGCGCCGTGGTCGCCGATGCGATCGAGGGGCGGACGGCGTCGCCGCACGCCCGCGCCCTCGACCCTGGTCGGTTCTAGCCCTCCATCGCGAACCGGACGGTGAAGTTGACGGTCGCGCCGTCGACGGGGCGACCGTCCACGGTGCGCGGGTTCATGCGGAACGACCGCGTCAGGCTCTGCGCGGCGCGGCCGAAGCCCTGGCCGCTCGGTGTCTCTCCCACGACCCGGCAGCCGTTCAGGCCGCCGTCTGCATTGACCACGCAACTGAGCGTGGCTGAACCCGGCGTGCCGTTCTCTGCGGCGCGGGTCGGATAGGCGCGCGCCATCTGCGCCGCCGAAGGCCGGCTGGCCCAAGACGGATTGTTGATCACCGACGGCGGACGCGGCGGCGTCTCGACGGTCGCCGTGCCGCCCTCGACGCCGGTGGGGGCAGTGCTGACGATCACTTGTCCGGGCGGCGCCGTGTTGAACGAGTTCTCTGGCGGGGTGAGTGCGATTGTCGGCACATCGACAGGAACGGTCAGCGCCGGCTTGTGGATTGGCGTCGGCGGGGCGGCCGTAACCGTGGGTGGGAGCGGCTTGGGCTCTGGCAGCCTTTGGAAGACGATATCGATGGGATCATCGGGCTTCACTGTTGGCGTCAGCCCGCTCAGCTCGAACCGTTGATTATAAAGCGCCACCCCCGCCGCAACGTGCAGGACCACCGAGATGCCGATGGCGCCCAGCATCCATCGCGGGATAGGTTTCTTGCGTTCCCCGAAGTCGATCGGGCTGATCAAGCCGGGACCACCGGCAGCACGGATCATCATAACGTCACTCCCTCGTTCACCGCCCCCGCAGCGCCCGTAACTGGAAGTTGAGCGCGCAGCTTGTGGCGGCTTTACGGCGAAGTTTTCGCGTTCGACGAAGGTCGAGGCGTTAACGCGGCCGTTAAGAATTAAGAGTTGGTTAACTACGTTCGCCGACTCTTCGCACATGGGTATCGGAGCGATTCCATCGACAGGCGGGGTAGAGGCGGCCATCCGGCGCGCGTCGAACACCGTCGGCGTGGACTATGACTTCCTTGTCAAGACCGCGCGGCGCGAGAGCGCGATGAACCCATCGGCCAAGGCCCCGACCTCGTCGGCCGCCGGCCTGTTTCAATTCATCGAGCAGACCTGGCTGGGCACGGTCAAGCAGCATGGGGCCCAGCACGGCTATGGCCAGTACGCCGATCTGATCCATCGCGGGTCGGACGGACGTTGGCGCGTCGAGGGTTCGGCGCGCAACGTGGTGTTGGACCTGCGGTTCGATCCCCATGCCGCCTCGACCATGGCTGCCGAGTTGACGGCGTCCAACGCCGCCTATCTGCGCGGCCGCACGGGCAAGGAACCGGGCGCGGGCGATCTGTATGCGGCTCATTTCCTGGGACCCGCTGGGGCCGCCGGGTTGATGGAGGCGATGGATCGCAATCCGGGCGGCAGCGCCGCAGCCCTGTTCCCGGACGCCGCGCGGGCCAATCGCAGCATCTTCTATCGCAATGGACGCGCCGCCACGGTCGCCGAGGTCCACGCCAATCTGCAGCGCACAGCCGGCGACGGCGCACCCGCAGCGGGGGCGGGCGAGGCGAAATACGCCGTGCCGAACCTGAGCGACAAGGACCAGATGCTGGCCGCGCGTCTGGATCGGCTGAAGCAGGATCAAGGGCTGCTTGCGCTACTGCTCGGTCAGGACGGATCGTCGAGCAGCGGCTTCGGCGGCGCTTTCTCGCCAAATGGCAAGGGAACAACCTGAGTCGTTGCATTGCAACCGATGGTAAACCGCCCGTTAAGCATGGCAGTCTCATTCTGGGATCAACGTCCGATTCCATCATGAGCCGTCCATGACCGCCTTCCGCGCCCGCCTGACAGAAGTGGACATTCGACGCCTGATTAAGGCGACGGACGACGATGAGCGGGCCGAGGCGGCGCACAAGCTGTGCCGCAACATGGAGCGCGCGGAACTGAATGAGGACGACCGGGCGGCGGCGCAGAAAATCCTGCGTCTGCTGGCCAATGACGCGGCCGAACTGGTGCGTCGCGCCATGGCCGTCACGCTGAAGGCGTCCGATCTGATTCCCAATGACGTGGCCCGCAAGCTGGCCGGCGATCTGGACAGCATCGCCCTGCCGATCATCGCTTCCTCGCCGGCGTTCAGCGACGAGGATCTGATCGAGATCGTGCGCGCCGGATCGGTCGTGCGTCAGGTCGCCGTGGCGGGGCGGGCGCGGGTGTCGCGCGATGTCGCGACCGTGCTGGCGGCCGAAGGATGTGAGCAATCGGTTCGCACCCTGGCGGCCAACGACAACGCCGACCTGTCCGAAGGCGCGCTGGCCACCGTCGTCGATCGTTTCGCCGAAGCGCCCGAAGTCCTGACCGCCGTGGCCTATCGCCAGGTCCTGCCGCTGCATGTGACAGAACGGTTGATCCAACTGGCCAGCGAGGCGGTGCGCGAACATCTGATCAGCCATCACGCTGTGGCGCCGGAAACCGCGATCCGTCTGGCCCAATACTCTCGTGAGCGGATGACGGTGGATCTGGTCGATCAGGCCAGCGTCAGCACCGATCTGGCGGCCTTCATGGCCCAGCTGAACGCCCGTCGCGTCCTGAACGCTTCTCTGCTGTTGCGCGGACTGGCGCGGGGTCAGATGGCGATGTTCGAATATGGGCTGGCCGAACTGGCCAACACGCCGCACCACCGTGCCTGGTTGATGGTGCATGACGCCGGTCCGCTGGGGCTGAAGGCCATCTATGATCGCGCGGGTTTGCCGCCGCGCCTGTTTCAGGCCTTCCGTGCGGGCGTCGACACCTGGCGTGCGCTGGCGGCGGAGGGGATCGATACGTCGAGCGCCTATTTCCGTGATCAGATGCTGGAGCGGTTCCTGACCCAGCGTCCGGCCGTCCTGCGGGATGATCTGGCCTATCTGATGGAGCGGCTGGATCAGTCGCCGTCGCTCAGCCTGGCCGCCGCCAACGCGGCCTAAGAAAAAAGGCCCGCCGGAGACGACGGGCCTTTCGCAAACGGCTGGAGGGACGATCAGCCTGCGAGGTGATCTGCGACGCGGGCTTCCAGAGTCTCGGCCAGAGCGCGGCCGGTCGGATGTTCGTCGGTCTTGATCTGGTCGCGGACGACGGCGCGGATGGCGTCGATGTGCGCGTCCAGGATGGCGATGGGCGCAGTCATGCGGCGATCGGCGTCGTCCAGCATCTTGCACAGCGAACCGGCGATGCGCGTCACCAGCGGATACTCATAGGTCGTGCCCAGGCCCTTCAGATCATGAGCGCGGAAATACAGGGCCTCGGCGGTGGCGGGGGTGTAGCCCTGCTCACGGATGTCGGCCTGGGCCTTGTCCAGCTTGACGATCTCGTCGTTCAGCCATTGGCCGAACTGGGCCGACATGGCTTTCAGCGCCTCCTCAGCCTTGGCGATGGCGTCGGCGTTGATGCCGAAGCCGCCGCCGACCTTGAGCCGCAGCGAGTTGGTCGGAGGGGTGATCTGCGCCGGATTGCTCATGGCGGGCTCCATAGGACGTTCAGGCCAAGATACGGTAGCGGGCTTAAGAAGCCGTGACCAATCAGTTGGCGAACTGTTCGGCCATCACCCGTTCGTCGAACGACCGGCCCGCATCGAAGAGCATGGTCAGGGTGACGTCACGACGCTCGCGCACCTCGACGCGGGCGACGCGGCGGACCTCGAAGTTGTCGGCGGTCGCCGAAACCGGGCGTTTGTCGGCCTCCAAGACCTCGAACCGCACCTTGGCGCCGTGCGACAACAGGGCGCCGCGCCAGCGACGGGGCCGGAAGGCGCTGATCGGCGTCAGGGCCAGGATGCGGGCGTCCAGAGGAATGATCGGGCCGTGTGCGGACAGATTGTAGGCGGTGGATCCCGCCGGCGTGGCCACAAGGCAGCCGTCGCAGGACAGTTCTTCAAGCCGCACGCGCTCATCGACGGTGATCCGCAGTTTGGCCGACTGGCGTGTCTGGCGCAGCAGCGAAACCTCGTTGATGGCAAGGCCGGTGTGGACCTCGCCGCTTTCGGTCCAGGCGTCCATCTGAAGCGGGTGGATGACCGTTCTTTCGGCCGTCGCGATCCGCTCCAGCAGACCGTTCTCGTCATAGTCGTTCATAAGAAAGCCGACGGACCCCCGGTTCATCCCGTACACCGGCGTGCGCATGCGCAGGTTACCGTGAAGGGTTTCCAGCATCTGCCCGTCGCCGCCCAGGGCCACGATCACATCGGCCTCGTCTTCGGGCACGGCGCCATAGCGAGCGATCAAAGCCTTGCGCGCCGCCTGGGCTTCGGGCCGGTCGCTGGCGACGAAGGCCAATCGCGGCGATGACGGCAGGGGAGTGGAGCTTGACTGAGTCACTTGGCGACGTGGCCCGAGCTTGGGCGCAGAGTCAAACGGTCGCGGGCTTGTGCATCATCTGATGGAAGGCGCGAGAGGCGGCGTGCGCGCTCATCGGCGTCGCCTTCCAGCCGCCGTCGGCAGGCATTCCGCCCGAAAGCTTGCGCACCTCGACCAAGAGGGAGGCGAAGACGGCCTTGTCCACGCCCACGGCGATGCAGGCTAGGTAAAGCGGCTCGGCGGTCGGCGCGCGGATGGCGTGATGCACCTGGGCCTCGCTGAAGCCGCCCAGGACCGCCAGGGTTTGTTCAAACAGTTCGAAACGCTGTTCTCGCAGCGCGCGGACCAGCAGGCCGGGACGCAGCTGGCCGGCGGATTGAAGCTTTTCCACCAGTCGTCGTTCCGCGTCGATACGTGTGCGATCCTCGGTCATCCGGGCGGGCATGGCGCGCCAGTCCGGGCTGCCGACGGCCTTCGCCGCCGCGTCCTGAACCGCCGCGTTCAACTGGGCGTCGTCGATGCGGAAGCGTTCGCCGATCGATTGGCGCAGAGTCTGGCCGACCCATTGATAAAGCTGCTGAGCCAACTGTTCGTTCAGCCTGGGGTGGCGCGTCAGCGGCGCGCGCAGGCCCGCGATGCGGCGGGAGTGATCGACCAGCTTGCGCATGGCCTCCTCGCCAATGTCGGCCGTGCGGTTGGACGCCAGCGCCGTCATGGTGACGGGTTCGGCGCGATCGACGATCGTGTCCACGACCGGCCGCGCCAACTGCGGGCGCCGGGCGACGGCGATCTGATGCTCCAGCGTCGCCTCGATCAGCAGGCGTATCAGGTCGGCGTTTTGAAGAAGCGGGCTGGAGGTGATGACCGGGCGGGCGATCTCGATTTCATCCAAGGCCAGCATATTGACCAAGGCGGGCGGTGCCCAGTCGACGCCCGCGATCCGTTCGGACAGGGCCAGTCGAATATCCCGCTCGGCCTGGGCCGTCAGAGCGAGGAAGATGTCACTGAGAAGCGGCGCGACCTTGGGCGGCGGCGGATTGGATTCACACAGCGCGGTGACCTTCAGCAGCAAGCGCTGACGGTCGTCGGCCGAACGGCTGCTGGCCAGCGCCAGAAGCTCAGACACAGTCCGGTCGTCCCAGGCGTCGCGGGGCGGCTCCAGTTGAACGACAGACAAGGCGGCTCCCCGAACCGACGACGATGCTTAACCATATGCTTGCGTGATGAAGACCGGGTTAAGCAAGGCGGCTGCAGCGGGTGACGTGACGTCAACGGCGGCCGTGTCGGCTTGACGACGCGACCGCGCGGGGTGACGGTTTGTGAAAGCCCATCCAGAGGCAGGAGGAAATCATGGCGGACGGCACCAGTCCCTCGATCAAGTCGCGCGTGTCCGAAGCTGAATGGCAGGTCCGCGTCGAGCTGGCGGCCCTCTATCGGCTCGTCGCCCTGAACGGTTGGGACGACATGATCTTCACCCATATCTCGGCGCGCGTGCCCGGGCCGGAGCATCATTTCCTGATCAATCCCTACGGCTTCTACTTCGACGAGATCACGGCCTCGTCGCTGGTGAAGGTCGATCTGGAAGGGAATATCGTCCAGGACACGCCCTATTTCATCAATCCGGCAGGCTTCACGATCCACTCGGCCGTACACGCCGCGCGCGAGGACGCCAAGTTCGTCATTCATCTGCATACGGTGAACGGGGTGGGCGTTGCGGCTCAGGCTGATGGTTTGCTTCCCGTCAGTCAGAACGCGTGTTTACTACAGCATCAGGTTGCGTATCATGGGTACGAGGGGTTGGCCCTGAACCATGACGAGCGCGAACGTCTGGTCGCCGACCTGGGGGACAAACCGCTGATGCTGCTGCGAAACCACGGCACGCTGGCGGTCGGGGAAACGGCGGCTCAGGCATGGATCGGCATCTTCTTCCTGGAGAGGGCCTGCGCGCAGCAGGTTGCAGCGCTATCCGGCGGGCGCGAGCACATCTTGTTGGCGCCGGACGAGGCGCAGGCCGAGACCAAGGAACAGGGGCGCGGCATCGGCTTCATCTCTTCGCTGGCTTGGCCGGGCGCGCTGCGCCAGCTGGATCGCAAGTCGCCGGGCTACGACGCCTAAATCCCTTCGTCGCGGGGGCGCTGGCCCTTGCGGCGTTGATGCCGACCCAAGCGCTCGCCGGCGCCTGGACCCAGCCGAAGGGCAGGGGCCAGGCAATCGTCAAATACGAGCGGCTGAGCGCCGACACCGGCTTCGACGCTGCTGGCGAGGAACGTGATCTGCCTGGGCGGCGGCGTGACGCGACATTGGGCGTGTTCGCCGAATACGGCGTGTCGGATCGGCTGACGCTTCAGCTGAAGGCTGACTGGCAGGACGGCGAGGACGCCTTCGTCGATTACAGCGGGCGCGGCCCCATCGAGATCGGCGCGACCTGGCAGGTCTGGCGCGACGATCGAAACGCGGTCAGCCTTTACGGCGGCTATACCCAGGCCGGAGAGGGGCGCAATGCCGGCTATGCCGCGCCGGGCGTCGGCGATCACGATTGGGAAGCGCGAGTCTCGGTTGGCCGGTCCCTCGGCGACATGGGCGAGCGCTGGGGAATGGACGGCGCATTCGTCGAGCTTCAGGCCGCACGCCGTCTTCGCGACGGCCTGCCGGATGAAACCCGTATCGACGCCACGGCGGGCGCCCGGATCGGCGAAGATTGGATGGTGCTGGGTCAGGCGTTCGGCGGCGCGGCCGACGGCGGCGCGCGTTGGCTGTCGCTGGAAGCCTCGGTCGTGCGCGATTTCGGTGCGTGGAGCATGCAGGCCGGATGGAGACAAACCGTCGCAGGCCAGGAGATCCCCATCAGTCGCGGGCCCGTTCTTGCGATCTGGCGAAGATTTTAGGGAAGATTTCTGCGACGGAAAATGTGATCCGGCACGTTACTGATACGTAACATTGCGCGCACTTCATTACCCGGTAATGCATGCGGCGTCCCCCTGATCGAGAGACCCCCGCGTGATCAAACGTCACTTCTTCCTTGTCGCCGCCGCTGTCTTGCTTGCTCTGATGGTCGTCGCCGCCATCGTCAAAGTCTCCGCTGGAGATGAAAAGAAGGCGGCAGGGCCGGGCGGCGGTCGCGGACGCGGGGCGCAGCAGGTGTCCGAGGCCGTCGTGGCGCAGCGACCCTTCTCGGACCAGGTTCGCGTCTTGGGCGTGGCGCGCGGCGAGCGCTCGGTGAACGTCACTTCCTCGACCACCGAACTGATCACCCGCGTCCTGTTTGCGGACGGCCAGTACGTCTCGGCCGGCGCACCGTTGGTCGAGCTTCAGGCGCGCGAGGAAGACGCGGCCATTATCGAGGCCCGCGCCAACGTCAATCAGGCCCAGCGTGAATACGATCGTTACAAGGCCTTAGCCGACCGGGGCGTCGCGCCCCAGGTCATGCTGGAACAGGCCGAGACCGCGCTCGAAACCGCCCAGGCGTCGTTGCAGGCGGCCCAGGCCCGTCGCGGCGACCGGGTGATCCGTGCGCCCTTCTCCGGTCGTGTCGGTCTGACGACGGTGACGCCCGGCACGCTGATCAACCCGGGCGCGGTGATCACGACGCTGGATGACACCTCGACGATCCGCGTCGATTTCCCCCTGCCTGAGCGTTATCTGAACCTGCTGCGTCCCGGCGCCCAGTTGACCGCGACGGCAGACGCGTATGGCGACGAGCCGTTCACGGGTCGGATCGCCCTGATCGACACGCGCGTCAACGAAACGACCCGCGCCGCAACCGCGCGCGCGGAGTTCCCCAACCCCGGCGGTCGCATCCGTCCCGGCATGTTGATGCGTGTGGCGGTCCAGCAGGGCCAGCGTCAGAGCGCCGCCGTGCCCGAGTCGGCCGTGCAATATGAAGGCGCCGGCGCCTTCGTCTATCGCATCGCGCCCGGCCAGAACGGCTCCACCGCCCAGCGGGTCGAGGTCGAGACCGGGGCCGTCGAGAACGGCTTTGTTGAAATCCTGTCCGGCATAGAGGCCGGCGACCGCATCGTCGGATCGGGCCTGAACCGCATTCAGCCGGGCGCGCCAGTCAGCGTGGGCGGCCAGGGTCGCAAGTCGGGCGCCGGCAAATGATGCTGTCCGACGTCTCGGTCCGGCGGCCCGTCTTCGCGGCCGTCGCGGCCATCGTGCTGTGCGTCATCGGCGCCGCGGCCTTCTTCTTCCTGCCCGTGCGCGAACTGCCGGACGTCGATCCGCCCATCGTGTCGGTCAACACCAGCTACGCCGGCGCCTCGGCCGAGGTCATCGAGAGCCGCATCACCGAGCCGGTGGAGCAGCAGATCGCCGGCATCCAGGGCGTCGAACGTATCAACTCGACCAGCCGCGACGGACGCTCCAATGTGAACATCGAGTTCTCGCTGGACCGCAATATCGACGACGCCGCCAACGATGTGCGCGACCGCGTCAGCCGCGTGGTCGGCCGCCTTCCGGACCAGGCCGACCCGCCGGAGGTGGCCAAAGCCGATTCCGACAGCCAGCCGATCATCATCGTCTTCCTGCGCTCGACCAGCATGAACCGGCTTCAGCTGACCGATTACGCTGACCGCTATCTGATCGACCGGATGGCGACGGTGCCCGGCGTGGCCCAGGTCAACATCTATGGCGAGCAGCGCTATTCGATGCGCATCTGGCTGGATTCCGCGGCCATGGCGGCGCGGGGTCTGACGGTCAACGACGTCGAGACGGCCCTGACGAACCAGAACGTCGAACTGCCCGCCGGCTCGCTGGAATCAACAGACAAGGACTACACCGTCCGCGTGGCGCGCACCTACGCCCTGCCGGAGGACTTCCGCCAACTGCCCATCGGCACGCGCGGCGCGGCCTCGACCTCGGCGACGGTCGCCACAGGAACGGGCAGCGGATCGTCGGCCATCATCCAGGGGCAGCCCACCTATGTGACGCGGCTGGGCGATATCGCCCGCGTCGAGGAAGCGCCAGAGGAAGACCGGCGTCTGTTCCGCGGCAACGGCATGGATCAGATCGGCTTGGCGGTGACTCGTCAGGCGCAGTCGAACGACCTCGCCATCTCGGACGGGGTCCACAAGATGATCGAGGAAATCCGGCCGACCTTGCCGCCGGGCGTGACCATCGAGGTCGGATCCGACAACTCGGTCTTCACCTCGCACGCGATCGACGAGGTCTGGATCACCATCGGCATCTCCATGGCCCTGGTGGCCCTGGTGAACTTCATCTTCCTGGGCAGTCTGCGGGCCGCGCTGATCCCGTCCATCGTGGCGCCGATCTGTCTGCTGGCGACCTTCATCGTCCTGGCGCCTCTTGGCTTCTCGCTGAACCTGCTCACGCTGCTGGCCCTGGTTCTGGCCATTGGTCTCGTGGTCGATGACGCCATCGTGGTTGTCGAGAACATTCAGCGTCGTCTGGACCACGGCGAGCCGCCGCTGGTCGCCGCCGAGCGTGGCGCGCGCCAGGTCTTCTTCGCGGTCGTGGCCACCACCATCGTCCTGCTGTCAGTGTTTGCTCCGCTGCTGTTCCTGCCGGGCTATGTCGGACGTCTGTTCGTCGAACTGGCCGCAGCGATCGCGGCGGCTGTGGCCTTCTCCGCTTTTCTGGCCCTCAGCCTGTCGCCGATGCTGGCCTCCAAGATTCTGCGACCTGCACATGGCGGCGGCTGGGTGGCGCGCAGGGTCGATTGGGGCATGGATCGGCTGAAGTCGTCTTATGGTCGGTCGCTGGACATGCTGTTGGGCCGTCGCATCGCCGTGATCGGCGTCGGCGCCCTGATCCTGCTGGTGGCCGCGGGCGCGGGCGGCATCTTCCTGACCCTGCCCAACGAACTGGTGCCGGACGAGGATCGCGGCCGGGTCACCGTGCGCGTCGCCGGTCCCGAAGGCGCGGGCTTCGACTACACCCGCAAGATCATGCTGGGGCTGGAGCCTCTGCTGGCCGAATACAAGACCAGCGGCGAGGCCGACAGCTATCTGGTGTCCGCGCCCGGCTTCGGCGGCGGCAGCTTCAACTCCGGCAACGCGGTCCTCACGCTCGCCGACTGGTCCAAGCGCGACCGCTCGGCGGCCGAGATCGCTCAGGAACTGAACGGCAAGCTGCGCGGCCAGACGGGCGCCCAGGTCAACGCCTCGACCCCCGGCGCCTTCCAGCGGGGCGGCGGCAACTCCAACTCCATCGAGCTGATCGCGACCGGCAGCGACTATCAGCAGATCTACGCCTGGCTTCAGCCCATGCTGGCCGCCGCCCAGGCCAACCCCGGCTTCTCGCGTCCACGCTTGAACTATGAGCCGAACTCGCCGCGTCTGCTGGTCGATGTCGATCCGCAGAAAGCCGCCGCGCTGGGCGTTTCGTCCCAGTCGATCGGCCGCACGCTGGAGACCATGTTCGGCTCTCGCCGCGCCACGACCTACATCAAGGGCGGTCAGGAATACGATGTCATCCTGCAGACCGAGCGCGACAATCGTCGCGAGGTCGCCGATCTGGAAGCCCTGTATGTCGCGACCGGGGGTGGCCAACTGGTGCCCCTGTCGGCCGTCGTCACGACCAAGACCAGCGGCGACACCCCGGACCGTCGCCGTCTGGATCGGCAGCGCGCGATCTCCCTGCAGGCCGACCTCAATCCCGGCACCACGATCGACGACGCGATTCAGTTCCTGAACGCCGAGGCTGCCAAGCAGCCGCAAGGCGCCGTCGTCACCCAGTGGGGCGGCGCGGCGCGCGACCAACAGGAGGCGGGCGGGGCGGTGCTCGCGGCCTTCGGTCTGGCGCTTTTGCTGGTCTTCCTGGTTCTGGCGGCCCAGTTCGAAAGCTGGATCACGCCTGCGGTCATCATGCTGACGGTGCCGCTGGCGGCGGCGGGCGGGCTTTTCGGCCTGCTGATGGCGGGCTCCAGCCTGAACATCTACAGTCAGATCGGCCTGATCATTCTGATCGGGGTGGCGGCCAAAAACGGCATTCTGATCGTCGAGTTCGCCAATCAGCTGCGCGACCAGGGCCGCTCGATCCGTGAGGCGATCATCGAGTCGTCGTCCTTGCGTCTGCGTCCGATCATCATGACCTCGATCGCAACCGCATTCGGCGCCCTGCCGCTGGTGCTGTGGCAAGGCGCGGGCGCAGGCAGCCGTCAGACAATCGGCGTGGTGATCTTCACCGGCGCCATCTTCGCCACCGTCCTGACCCTGTTCGTGGTCCCGGTGATCTATGGCGTTCTGGCGCGCTTCACCAAGTCGCCGGAATGGACCGCCCGCAAGATCGAGGAGTGGGAAGCCCAGGAACTGCGCGAAGGCGGCCCCAAGGAACTGCCCGAGGCCTGACGGATCAGGAGGCGGGCGCCGGCTCTGCCTTGTAGCCCGTCTCCACCTTCAGGAAGGCGATCACGTCGCGGCGATCCGTGGCGTCGGGCAGGCCCGGGAAGGTCATCTTGTTGCCGGGCAGGAAGGTGCGCGGGTTTTCCAGCCAGTGATCCAGCTTCTCAGCGTCCCAGGTGAAGGTCGCCGTGCGCATGGCGTTGGAATAGTTGTAGCGCGGACGATCGCCCGCCTTGCGGCCGAACACGCCGTACAAGTTCGGACCCGCCATGTCCGGCCCGCCTTCGCCAATGGTGTGGCAGGCGCGACAGCGCGCAAACGCCCGACGCCCGTTCTCGAGATCGCCCGCATTGTAGGGGGCGGGAAGGGAGGCCAGCAGTGTCGCCTTTTCCGCATCCGTCAGCACGTGAACTGGCGCGGCAGGCGTGGTCGCGGACGGCTCGCCCTGGCCACAGGCGGCAAGGGTCAAAAGCGGGGCCAGAAGAAGGGGGGCGACGAGGGCGTGGCGGGTCATGGCGGCTTCCTGTTTGCCTTGTGATAGCGCAACGCACCGGCGCGGCAATTGGTCAAGCTGTCCTGCTGGACGTAGCCCCCTCGCACCTGATAATCAGTGTCAAAGAAACGCGGAGCCGTGGGGGAGCGGCCTCGCCCGTGCGAGCGTAGAATTGACCGACACCATCAAGTTGAGCCAGGCCCGACGCGGCGATCGCGGCGTCATCGTTCAGGTGGGCGCCCATTGTCACCATCAGGGCGAGGCGGTCGAGCTGGAACGCCGTCTGCTGGAACTGGGCTTTGTCGAAGGCGCGCAAATCGAACTGCTGCACGAAGGTCTGTTCGGACGCGACCCCATCGCCATGAAGGTGGACGACATGCGCGTGGCCCTGCGTCGCCACGAGGCGGAAAGTCTGTCGATCCGGCTGGACGCCGCCTGATGGACGTTGCGCTGAAGACGGCTCGCGTCGCGCTGGTCGGCAATCCCAATAGCGGAAAGACGGCTCTGTTCAACGCCCTGACCGGCGCCCACCAGAAGGTCGCCAACTACGCGGGCGTGACGGTGGAGCGCAAGGAAGGCCTGATCCGCGCCGCCTCGGGCCGCACGATGTCGGTGCTGGACCTGCCCGGCACCTATTCCCTGCGCGCCCGCAGCCCGGACGAGGAGGTCACGCGCGACGCTGTGCTGGGGCGATTGGTCGGCGAGACGCCGCCCGACGTGGTGGTCTGCGTCGCCGACGCCACCAATCTGCGCCTGGTCCTGCGCCTGATTCTAGAACTGAAGGCCGTCGGTCGGCCGATGGTTCTGGCGTTGAACATGTACGACATCGCTCAGCGCCAGGGCCTGCGCATCGATCTGGATCGACTGCGCGCCGAACTGAGCGTGCCGATCATCACCACCGTGGCCACGCGCAAGCGCGGCATCGACGATCTGGTCGCCGCGATAGAGGACCAAGCCGCCGTCGCGGCCGTGACCGAAAGCGAATGGCGCAGTCCGGACGCCGCCGAACTGCGCGCCGCCGCCCGCGAAGCCGAGCGCATCATGAAGGCCTGTGTCCGTCCGCCTGAACGGCCGGATACGCTGACCGGCAAGATCGACTCGGTGCTGCTGCATCCGGTCGGCGGGCTGCTGATCCTGTTCGCCCTGCTGTTCGTGATGTTCCAGGCCGTGTTCA
Organism: Brevundimonas sp. SGAir0440; assembly: GCF_005484585.1. Classification (NCBI taxonomy): domain Bacteria; kingdom Pseudomonadati; phylum Pseudomonadota; class Alphaproteobacteria; order Caulobacterales; family Caulobacteraceae; genus Brevundimonas; species Brevundimonas sp. SGAir0440. Next base: position 1,689,070 of record NZ_CP039435.1, read on the forward strand.
GCTGGGCCGCGCCCGTAATGGACGGGATTGAGGCCGGCATCGCCGGGTTGGGCGGCTTGGTCGCCAACGTCCTGCCTGACGGTCTGCTGCAAAGCCTGATTGTGGACGGGATCATTTCCGGCGTCGGCAGCGTGCTGGTGTTCCTGCCGCAGATTCTGATCCTGTTCCTGTTCATCATCGCGCTGGAAGACTTCGGCTATATGGCCCGCGCGGCCTTCCTGATGGACAAGATCATGGGCGGCGCGGGGTTGCACGGTCGGGCCTTCATCCCGCTGCTGTCCAGTTTCGCCTGCGCCATTCCCGGCGTCATGGCGGCGCGGGTGATCGATTCTCGGCGCGACCGCCTGACCACCATCCTGGTCGCCCCGCTGATGACCTGCTCAGCGCGCATCCCGGTCTATACGCTGATCATCGCCGCCTTCATTCCGAATGAGACGGTCTGGGGCTTCGCCAATCTGCAGGGCGTTGTGATGTTCGGCCTCTACGCCGCCGGCATCGTCAGCGCCCTGATCGTCTCCCTGCTGATCCGCAAAGTGTTCTGGCGAGGGGCGGTCGAGCCCTTCATGATGGAGCTTCCGGCCTATAAGACGCCGGACCTGCGCAGCGTCGGCTTCAATCTGTGGCTCCGGGCCAAGATCTTCCTGAACCGCGCGGGCCGCATCATCCTGCCGTTGGTGATCATCTTGTGGGTGCTGGCGACCTTCCCCTATCCGCCCGAGAACGCGACCCTGCCGGCCATCGACTATTCGTTCGCGGGCATGATCGGCCGTGCTCTGGAGCCGATCTTCGCGCCCATCGGCTTCAACTGGCAAATGGTGATCGCCCTGATCCCCGGCATGGCGGCGCGCGAGGTCGCGGTGGCGGCGCTGGGCACGACCTACGCCATCGCTGACGCCGAGAATGCGACGGGCCTTCTGGCTTCGACACTGGCGTCGCAATGGTCGCTGGCGACAGCCTTGTCGTTCCTGGCCTGGTACATCTTCGCGCCCCAGTGCGTGGCGACGCTCGGCGTCGTACGGCGCGAGACCAACTCGCTGAAATGGACCTGGATCATGATCGGCTACATGTTCGGTCTGGCCTATCTGGCGTCGCTGGTGACCTATCATGTGGCGGTGGCGCTCGGAGGCGGTTAAGCCTGAGCGGTTCGTTGCCGTCTGGACGCCCTGATGAATCCTGTACTCGCCGCCGCCGTCATGGGCGGGCTGGGCCTGATTGTCGGCAGTTTCATCGCCGCCGTCAGCGTTCGCCTGCCGCGCGACGAGGACATCGTCGTCGCCCGCTCGCGATGCCGGGGCTGCGATCAGACGCTACGTTCCTGGGAGCTTGTGCCGGTCTTCAGCTGGCTTGGTTTGCGCGGGCGGTGTGCGCGATGCCACACGCGGATTTCGCCGCGTTATCCGCTGATCGAGTTAGCTTCGGCCGGCGTCGGCATCTGGGCCGGGGTGTGGGGCGCGACAGGCGGCGCCTCGACATTCATGATCGCCGCCACGGCCGTTCTGGGTTGGCAGCTGTTGCTGATCGCCATCGTCGATGGCGAACATTTCTGGCTGCCGGATAGTCTGACGCTGCCCTTGATCTCGACCGGCGTCACGGTCGCGCTGATTCTGGATTGGGGCCTCGGCTTTTTCCATCTGATTGGCGCGGCGGTCGGTTTTGGCGGACTTTGGCTGGTCGGTTGGCTGTACCAACTCGTCCGCAAGCGTCAGGGACTGGGGGGAGGCGACCCCTTCCTGTTCGCGGGGGCAGGGGCCTGGGTCGGCTGGATGGGCCTGCCCAGCGTGCTGCTGTGGGCCTGCGCGGTCGGGCTCAGTCTCGTCTTCGGTATTTTGGTGGTCCGGCGCAGCGTCAGCGGATCGGAGAAGCTGCCCTTCGGCGTCTTCCTGGCCGTCGGAATCTGGTTGACCTGGCTTTATGGGCCCTTGGGCCTCTAGCGTCCCGTCGTCAGCTTCACGATAATGATGGCCGCCGTATCCAGAATGGCCTCTGGCGTATCGGCCCGCCGCAACAGATCGAAACTGGCCGCCGTCGATTCGGCGATGGAGGCGATCTGGTAGGACGCCAGACGTGGATTGTAATCCCTGGGATGGAGGCCGCTGGCGTGGGCCTGGGCCACGCGCCGTTCGATGGACAGGTGCAGCCGGCGCAAACGGCGCACCCGGCTTTCGACGAAGGCGGCGTCGCCATTGTCGGCCAGCATATGTTCGACACGCAGCACCTGACCGTGGCTGCGCCAGATGGCCATCACGTCCAGAATGAAGGCGCGCGCGATGACGAAGGCCTTGTCGCCCGGCCAGTCGGCCTGGAAATGCGCCGCCAGCCCCTGAAAATCCGTCGCGGCGATCTCGCACAACGCCAGAACAGGTTCTTCGACCGTCTTGAAATAGGTGTAGAAGTTGGAAGGCGATACACCGGCGGCCGAGGCCAGATCGGCGACGCGGATTTCACCGTAATGCCGCTCGTTCAACAGGCGTTGGGTCGCGTCGAGGATCGCCTGGCGGGTTCTGCCCCCTCGCGCACCGATCTTGTGGCCCAGCTTGTTGGTGGTGTCGGCCATGTCCCCGATGGTCGAAAGGCGTGGTGCCGGCTGCAGGAATCGAACCCGCGACATCCAGTTTACAAAACTGGCGCTCTACCAACTGAGCTAAGCCGGCCCGCACGGGCGGTGAGCGGCCCTTATGTCCAGCCTCGCGCCCGGACGCAAGGCGCCAGCGCAGGCTTGCGAAAAATCCGACGTACGACGCTCAATAACAAGCTGAGGCTCGATGAAGGTAACCGGTGTCTTTTTGAGGCCCATGTTGTAGGTTTGTTGGATCAAGATCGAGAGGCGAACCAAGCCTCCGCCACGAGGCCATGAGGAACGCTATGGTTCATCCGCTCAAACTGAACCCCGATCGCCTGTTTCCGGCGGAAGCCGACACCCGGGCGATCGCGCGTCGTCTGTATGGTGAGATCAAGGGGCTGCCGATCATCAGCCCGCATGGCCATACGGACCCGAGCTGGTTTGCGTTGAACGAACCCTTCGCCAATCCGGCCGAACTTCTCATCACGCCCGACCACTACGTCTTCCGCATGCTGCACTCGCAGGGCATGGCGATGGAGGATCTGGGCGTGCCGCGCGCCGATGGCGGGCCGGTCGAGACCGATCCGCGCAAGATCTGGCGGCGCTTCGCCGAGAACTATCACCTGTTCCGGGGGACGCCTTCGCGGATGTGGCACGATTGGGTCTATGCCGAGGCCTTCGGCATCGACGTTCGCCTGTCGGCCGAGACAGCGGATCACTACTACGACGTGATCGATGCGACCCTGAAGACGGACGCCTTCAGGCCGCGCGCCCTGTTTGATCGTTACAATATCGAGGTCCTGACCACGACCGAGAGCCCGCTGGACACGCTGGAGCATCACAGGACCATCGCAGCCTCGGGCTGGAAGGGAAGGGTGCTGACCGCCTATCGCCCGGATCCGGTTCTGGATCCAGACTATGAAGGTTTCCGCGACAATCTGAAAATCCTGGCCGAACAGACCGGCCGCGATACGCTGAGCTGGGACGGATACTTGCAGGCCCTGCGCGACCGGCGCGCCTTCTTCATCGAAATGGGCGCCACCTCGACCGATCACGGCCACCCGACAGCCTTCACTGCCGATCTGCCCAAGGCCGAAGCCGAGGCCCTGTTCCGGCGTGTCTCGACCGCCCCTGCCAGCGCCGCCGACGCTGAACTATTCCGCGGCCAGATGCTGACTGAAATGGCCGCCATGTCGGTCGAGGATGGTCTGGTGATGCAGCTTCACCCCGGCAGCTTCCGTAACCACTCGGCCACCGTCTTCAACCGCTTCGGCCGTGACAAGGGCTGCGATATCCCGACCCAGACCGATTACGTCCGCGCGCTGAAGCCGTTGCTGGATCGGTTCGGCTCGGACAACCGTCTGTCTTTGATCCTGTTTACCTTGGACGAGACCACTTACAGCCGCGAAATTGCGCCGCTTGCCGGCCACTATCCGGCGCTGAAGCTGGGGCCCAGCTGGTGGTTCCATGACAGTCCCGAGGGGATGCGTCGCTTCCGCGAACAGGTCACCGAAACGGCAGGCTTCTACAATACGGTCGGCTTCAACGACGACACTCGCGCCTTCCTGTCCATACCCGCCCGCCACGACGTGGCGCGGCGCATGGACTGCGGCTTCCTGGCCAAGCTGGTGGTCGAACACCGGATGGAGGAGGACGAGGCCCACGAACTGGCTCACGCTCTGACCTATGGCCTGGTCAAGGCGGCCTACAAGCTGTGAGCAGACTGAACCAGGCCACTCTGACGGGTCTGCCCGCCGACGTCGCCGTCCCCGGCTACGACCGCGCCCAGGTGAAGACGGGTGTCGTCCATCTGGGCATCGGCGCCTTCCACCGCGCCCACCAGGCGGTCGTGTTCGATGATGCGATCAGGTCGGGCGATCTGCGCTGGGGCGTGCTGGGCGCTTCGCTTCGGTCGCCCGGCGTACGCGATCAGCTGAATCCGCAAGACGGGCTGTACACCCTGGTCGTGCGTGACGGATCGAACGAGCATCTGCGGGTGATCGGCGCCTGTGCGGGCGTGATGGTCGGGCCGGAGAACCCCGCCGCCTTGGTCGCCGCCATGGCCGACGCCGATGTCCATATCGTCACCCTGACCGTGACCGAGAAGGGCTATCGCCTCGATCCGGCGACCGGCGACCTGCTTTTGAGCGACGCTGATGTCTCGGCCGATCTGGTTGACATCGCCGCGCCCCGTACCGCGCCTGGATTCATCGTCGCGGCGTTGCAGGCGCGAAGGGCGGCGGGGCGGAAGCCCTTCACCGTCATCAGTTGCGACAACCTTCCCCATAATGGCAAGCGTATCCGTGCCGGAGTCATCGCCATGGCGCGCCGGATCGACCCGTCGCTGGCGGACTGGATCGAGGCCGAGGGAGCCTTCCCCCAGACGATGATCGATCGGATTGTCCCGGCGACCACCTCCGACGACATCGTCCGGCTGACCGCGCGTCTCGGAGTCGAGGACCGGGGCATGGTCAAGGCCGAACCCTTCACCCAGTGGGTGATCGAGGACTGGTTCGCCGGCGAGCGGCCCGACTTCGCGTCTCTCGGCGTGCAACTGACCGACGCGGTCGAGCCGTGGGAGGACGCCAAGCTGCGCCTTCTGAACGGCGCACACTCAGCCATCGCCTATCTGGGCGCCTTGTCGGGCTATGAACATGTCCACGAGGTTGTCGCGGCGCCGGCTTTTCGCGCCTATGTCGAGGCCCTGTGGGACGAGGCCGAAACCACGCTAAACCCGCCGCCAGGTCTGGACATCCCCGCCTATCGTGAGGCGCTGATGGCCCGGTTCTCCAATGCGGCCCTGATGCACCGCACGCGCCAGATCGCCATGGACGGCTCGCAGAAACTGCCCCAGCGCCTGCTGGCCGGGGCCGCCGAACGTCTGGCGGCGGGGCAGGGTATCGACGCCATGGCCTTGGGTGTCGCCGCCTGGATGAAATGGCAATTGGGCGTGACCGAAAGCGACGAAATCTTCGTCGTCGACGATCCTCTGGCGGGCAAAACCTCTGAACTGTTGGCCGACGCTCACACTGATCAAGCGCGCGTTTCGGCCTTACTGAGCTTGTCCGCCGTCTTCCCGCCCGCGCTGGCGGGTGGCGACCGGTTCGCCGTAGCGGTCACGTCCGCCTATCTGTCGCTCAGCCAGAACGGCGCCGCCGAGGCCGCGCGTCTGGTCGCGGAGTAGTCTATGTCTCGCGTCCTGATACTGAACCCCGCCGATGACGTCGCCATCGCCCTGGACGACATCGCCAGCGGCGATACGCCCGATGGCCTGAACGCCTCGGCGCGCGCTGACATCGCGACCGGCCATAAGATCGCCCGTCACGCGGTGGAGCCGGGTGGTCTGGTCCGCCGCTACGGTCAGGTGATTGGGCGCGCGAAGGTCGCCATCGCTGCCGGCGATCATGTCCATATTCACAACCTGGCCATGGCCGAGGAAGGACGTGAAGCTGAGGTCGGGGCCGACTTGCGTCCGCCGGCGCCGTTGTCTGGCGCGACGTTCAACGGCATCGTTCGCCCGGACGGTCGAGTCGGCACGCGCAACTACATCGGCGTCCTGACCAGCGTGAACTGTTCGGCCACCGTGGCGCGCCGCATCGCCGACGCCTTCCCGGACTCCAGCCTGCCTGCGGGCGTCGATGGCGTGGTCGCATTCACCCATCAGGGAGGTTGCGGCGGCTCGTCACTCAGCAGCGACGTGACGCTGCTGCAGCGGACTTTAGCGGGCTATGCGAAGCATCCGAACTTTCATGCCATCCTGATCGTGGGTCTGGGCTGTGAGGCCAATCAGATTCCCGCTTGGCTGGCTAACGAAGGCCTTCAATCCGGCCCGCGGCTGCGCACCCTGACGATCCAGGAGGCGGGCGGCACGGCCCGGGCGATCGAGGCCGGGATCGACATCGTTCGCGACCTGGTCGCCGAGGCGGCGCAAGTCCAGCGCCAACCTGTTTCCGCATCTCACCTGACTGTCGGTCTGCAATGCGGGGGTTCGGACGGCTGGTCCGGCGTCACCGCCAATCCGGCCTTGGGCGCAGCTGTCGATCTGCTGGTTGCGCACGGCGGCTCGGCCATGCTGTCGGAAACGCCCGAGATCTGGGGGGCAGAACATCTGCTGCTTAGGCGTGCGGCGTCTCAGGATGTGGCGGACAAGCTGAACGCGCGTCTGGCGTGGTGGCGCGATTATGCGGATCGCCATCAGATGGAGCTGAACAACAATCCGTCGCCCGGCAATCTGAAGGGCGGCCTGACGACCATTCTTGAGAAATCGCTAGGTGCGGTGGCCAAGTCCGGTTCGACCCCGCTGGACGACGTGATCGGATACGCCGAACCGCTTCAGGCCAAGGGCCTCAGCTTCATGGACAGCCCCGGTTACGATCCGTGCTCGGCGACGGGCCAGATCGCCTCGGGCGCGAATCTGATCGTCTTCACCACCGGCCGGGGCTCGGTCTTCGGCGCCAAGCCCGCCCCGTCGATCAAGGTCGCCTCCAATGCCAAATTGGCGAACTGGATGGACGAGGACATGGACATCGACGCCTCGCCCGTCCTGACCGGGACTAGCCTGGCCGAGGCCGGCGAAGTCATCTTCCGCAAAATGCTCGATGTCGCGTCAGGCGAGCCGTCCAAATCCGAGGCCCTCGGCATCGGCGACAACGAGTTCGTGCCCTGGCAGGTGGGAGCGTATTTGTAGAGGCGGCGAGGGATCCGAAAACCTCAATCGTCGCTTTTTGCCTGAGTAAAAAGAAGGCCCGGAGCCGTTCGCTCCGAGCTTTTAGTTTGTCACGCTGGAGGCGTCAGGGAGGGAAGCTCAATACTTCCAGCGCAATCCCACGGCGATCTCTCGGCCGGTGTGACGGTAGTCGGACACGCGGTTGGTCACGTCGACATAACGGTCGGTATAGGCGTCCGTCAGATTGATGCCTTCAAGCGAGAAGGTCAGGTTCGGCGTGAACTCGTAGGACATGGAGGCATCGACATTGGTGGTGTCGTTGACGCCTTCTTCGGAGTTGCCGTTCGCGCCGGGGAAGGACAGCAGATACTGGCTGCGGTGTGCGATCGAGACGCGGGCCTGGAACGGGCCATCCTCATAATACAGGGTCGCGTTGGCGGTGTTCTTCGACTGGCCCGTCAAACGGTTTTTGCCGGCCGAGCCGTAGCTGACTTCGGAATCAACCCATGTGACGTTTCCGGTGAAGCCGAAGTTGGACCAAAGACCGGGCAGGAAGGTGAAGGGTTGCTGATACTGGATTTCGATCCCCTTCAGCGCGCCGCCTTCGCCGTTCAGGCGGCGTGTGACCTGGAAGATATCGGTCGGGCTTGCAGCGCCCTGAAGCAATTCGTTGGGCAGGCCCAGCTGGTTGTAGGGGATGCCGACTGTTTCGGATGTGATGAAGCTGTCGATGTCTTTGTAGAAGACGGCGGCGGCCAAAAGGCCCTCAGTCTGGAAATACCACTCGACCGAGAAATCGTAGTTGGTGGCGCGGAACGGGTCCAGAAGCGGATTTCCGTAGGACACGGTGCGGGTGGTCGGTGAGACGCTGCCGCCCGGGGTCAGATCGCCGAGGGTCGGACGGGACATCACCTTGGCAGCGCCCAGGCGAATCACCACGTCGTCGCGCGGCTCCAGCGCCAGGTTGAAGGACGGCAAGACGTCGTCATAGTCGTTGTCGGTTGTCACATAGTCATAGGTCGTGACCGGCGGCGTCCCCACTGCGATGGTTTGCCAGCCTTTGGCCGTGACCTCGGTCTGGGCGTAGCGGATGCCGGCATTGCCGCGCAGGACCATGCCTCCGACAGTCGTATTGAAGTCGGCTTGGAAGAAGACGCCCTTATCCGTTTCGTCCACCTCACGCTCGCTGCGATTAGCGACCAAGGGATCGTCATAGAAGCTGAGGAAATCAGCAATCTTGGAAATGTCCGGAACGATGAAGCTGAGATCAGAGCGTAAGCCGGCGCTTACTCCATCCCCGATGCTGACGACGCGTCCGATGCTGTCGACCCCGGTCAGTCGATCGGCGCCGGTCGGAGACGTTTTGGTCCGCGTCAGGCCAAAGGTCTCGAACCCATAGGTGCGATACTCGCCGCCGATCTTGAAGGTCAGGGAGTCGGACCAGTCGTAGGCCAATGAGCCGGCGCCGACCTTATTGTCAAAGTTGCCGCCGGCGTTGCTGCGCGTCGCATTGACCAAGGTGAAGCGTTGACCCGAAGTGACGTCAAAGCCGTAGTTGATGCGGGGCCGGCGATCGTCCTCGCGGAAGTCAAAGGTGTAGCCGTTCACGCCCGCGGCCTCGAACGCATAGGCGACATTGAGCGGCGTACGGGCTTCGGATCGGTTGGCGCCGACCTTCAGATTGCCATGCAGCCGGTCGCTGAAATCGTGGCGGACGTTCAGAGAGGCTTGGTAGAAGTTGCTTTCGTTGCGGGTGAAGCCGTTTTCGGCGCGCACCAGCATGTTGTCGAAGACGCCGTAGGACAGGATGTTCTTGTCGGCGTCGATCGCATAATCGCGCACGACGACGCTGTTGACGTTGGCGCGACTGAACGACCAGGCTTCGATGTTCGGGCTTTCCAGTTCCGAGTTGAACCGCGACCACAGGACGTCCAGCACCGCCTCGGTGCGGTCGCTTGGCCGCCATTGTAGTGCGCCCGTCATGCCCAGGCGGTCTTCCTGAGTATTGCCCAAGGTGTAGCGCGGGATGCGGGGATAGAAGGCGTTCAGCACGGCGTCACGTTGCGCCGTCGTGGTGCAGGGAATGCAGCCGCCAAAGTTCTGGCCGCGCCCATAGGGGTTGCCAGCGGCGTTGACGTTTGACGGGTCGCCCTTTTGCCAACGCGTCGTGTTGAAGCTGCCAAGGATTGGCGACCGCTCGGAGTAGGCAACCGAAACCAAAGCGCCGAAAGTCCGGTCCTCGTTCGACCAGCTCAGCAGACCCGCGAGCCGCGGCACCGTCTTCTCAGACAGATCGTTATAGGAGCCCTGTACAGACAGGGCGGAGTTCAGGCCGCTGCCGCCGAAGTCCAGGGGGCGACCCGTCTGCAGATCGACCGTGGCGCCCAGCGAGCCCTCCTCGATTTCGGCCGATTGCGTCTTGCGAACCTTGATGCTGTTGAACAGTTCGGACGCGAACATCGAGAAGTCGAAGCTGCGGTTGCGGTTGCCGCCAGACGCAGCCTGGGCTTCCAGGCCGTTGATGCGGGTGCGGGTGAAATCGGAACCCAAACCACGCACCGAGATGGTGGTGCCCTGGCCGTTGACGCGGTCGATGGTCACGCCGGGCAGGCGCTGGATCGCTTCGGCCAGGTTCTGATCGGGGAAGTCGGCCATGTCTTCAGCCAGGATGGCGTCCACCGCTCCGGCTTCGCGGCGCTTGATGTTCAGCGCCTGTTGCAGGCTGGACCGGAAGCCGGTGACGACGATTTCATCGACCACGGTTGCATCTTGGGCGGCGTCTTGCGTGATGGGTTCTGAGGCAGGAACCGCCTGAGCCGCAGCCGCCGACGCACCCATCAGGGCCGCCAGGGATACGCCAACCGCGCACAGGGTCCGGGTGTTGATCCGTCGCATTCGTTCTCTCCCCATCCCGGCGTCCGTCTGGCACCGGTGTCATTTTGTGGCATGCCGTCGCGTATATTCGGATTGGCGACGTGTCGTTTATTGCAACAGCTTCCCGCATTTTGCAACAAAATGATGTGGGGACGAGAGATTCCGCTGAGTACGTCGATAAATCCTCGACATCTCAGGCTTTAGGAGCCGAGCGATTGGTGATGTCTCTAAGCGCTACGGTCGATTTCGACAGCATAGACGTGGTTGGCGCCGTGCATGTTCGACACGAAGACGATCCATTTTGCGTCCGGCGTGAAGGTCAGATTCGGCTCCAGCCGGTAGTCGTGGTTGGACAGGTCCACCAGACGTTCCGAGCGCAGATACTCCACGAAAATCTGGTCGTCCTTGTCGCTGGACGGATCTTCATCGACGATCGGTTCGGGGCGCAACAGGACGAGCCATTTACCGTCGGGCGCATGAGCGACCATGTCGCCGTCGCCGCCGTCGCCAGCGAACAGGCTGCCGTCCGGCGAGACGTTGTAATGGACCGACCAGTCATTCTGCTCGACCTTGCGATAGACCCGGCGGCCCGTCTCCAGATCGACCGAGGCGACCCAGAAGACCTGGCCGCGCGGGGTTTGCAGGTCATAGAGCACCTGTTTGCCGTCCGGGCTAAACCATTCGTGGCCGAAGATCTCGAAGTTCATCGTCCGCTGATGGGTCTTTCTGAGGCCCGTGCCATCGGCGCGGATAGCCCACATTCGATCCACGCGGTGCCAAGGCCCTTCATGGCAAAAGATGATCTGCTGGGGGTCGGTGGGGGAGAACTGCGTGTGGCCGATCCATTCGTTGGTCTTGTGGATCACGCTTCGCTCGCCCGTGGTCAGGTCGATGACGAAGATTTCCATCGGATAGCGCGCGGCCCAGCGTTGAAGCATCCGGACGCCCTTGGCGCGGGCGAAGTTCAGCGGCTTTCCGTCCGGCCCATCAGCTTCGTATTCGGCCTGATCGAAGCGGCGGTTGCGCGGGTCGGGCACCGTCGGCTGTAGCGGTTGGCTGTCATAGGCCACGAAGCCCAGGAGCAGGCTCTCATCGGCATTGACCGAATTGATCTGACCGTTCGGTATCCGGCCGATCTCGCGACGGTGCTTGGTGTCGACGTCGATGACGAACAGGGTCTTGGCGCGGTCCATCAACTGGCCTTCGCCAGGCGCGGTCACCGAATAATAGACGTTTCGCCCCTTGCGGCCCGTGAACATCAGGTCGGCGTCATGGCCGGGCACCAGAACCTCGACGGCCCAGGTCGCCAGATTGACGGTCGAGATGCCCTGAGGCGTCGAGATGACCATCAGGTCGGGCGCCCCGACCTCCTTGGGCAAGAACATGTTCTTGTAGAAATAGGGCTTTCCGCCCCCGCCATCGGGCGAGACGCGGCGGATGCGATGGCCGGTCTTCGGATCGACCCACTCGGTAGGCACCGGGCCGTCCCAGCGCGGCCGCTCGACCGGCGTCTCTTGAGTCGAGGGCGGGGCGGTGTTGGGCGCGGGCCAGGCGGGGGTCTGTCCCGGCGCCGGTAGGACGGCCGGTGTGGCCTGCCCGTGAACGGTCGTCGTGGCGAAGGCGCCGACGGCTGGGGCGCTGAGCAGGGCCTTCAGGGCGGTGCGTCTCGAGGTCGTCATCGGGGCGGTCCTCTCGGGTTTTTTATGGATTACGGCGCGGGGGTCAGGCCTTCGACGCGGACGGTCCAGCCTTCCTTTGGGAAACCGGGCGCGTGGCCGCTGGACCCGTCCCAACCCGACGCCATCAGACCGACGGCCATCAGCAGCGACCCGTTGGACGGGAAATAGGTCTCGGCTGCGCGGCGATAGCCCGGACCATCCGGATTGACCGCCATCGTCACGCCGCCGGCGCCGGCCGAGACGGGGACCAGTTCGTCGGCGTGTTCATCCAGGTGAACGCGAGGCGTCATGCCGGTCACGCCCCATTGATTGTTCTTCAGGTCGGCGAACAGCCAGTTCACCGCCTTGTCCGGTTCGCCAAGGCGAGCCGCCGTCATCGCCATCATCGGGAAGTCCCAGCCCCAGGTCTGACGGACGTCCCAGTTCTGCTCCACCGCTTCAAACGTGCGGCGCATGGCGGCTGGATCGATCCGCGCGCCCGGAATGAAGCCATAGGCCATCAGGAAGGAGGGATGGTCGCGGTTCTTGCACTGAGCCGCCGCTGCGTGTCGGCGACAGGCGTCGGACATGGCCGTCTCCCAGAAGTCCGGCACGCTCTCGACGGGCAGATACAGGCCGTCCTTCATCGGCGGCGGCGCGATCTTGGCTAGGGCCTGATCCCAGTCGGCGCGGCGGGCCTGACCCCTGCGTTCGCGCCATTGCTGCGCGGTTTCGAGAGCCCAGCGGAAATACTCGACTTCGAACGTCGGGTTCACAGTGGTCAGGGGATCATAGTTCTCCTGCGCCGGGATCATCGGCGTGCCCAGGTTCAGCCGGCCGTCGCGTTCGATAGGCCAGGTGGCCAAAAGATCGGCCGTGGCTTCGACCACCTCGCCGTATCGATCCAGCACGGCAGGATCCTTGTCGGCCCGCCAGACCAGTTCGGCCAAAAGGATTGGATGCGGCTGCTGCCACATGATGAAGGGCGAGACCAGGCTGGGACTATTGCGACCCTCTGGCCCCCCCATCTTGGGCCACCAAGCGCCCTTGACCTGGTGACGGGCGGCCTCGGCGCGCGCGTTGTCCAGATTGCCGACGTACCAAGGCAGGCTGCGTTCAAGCATGTCGGGGTGGCCCCACATGGCCTGCCAGCCAGCGTGCCAGGGGTGCATTTCGAGGTGGAACTTGCCGTACCAGCTGTTGGAGAACAGGCCTTCTTCTTGCGGCGGCAGTTCGCCGGCGCCGTTCACCGCTGACAGGTACTGCGACAGGACGACGCGACGTTCGAGTTCTGCCGCTCGCGGATCGGTAGAGCCCGTGAAATCAACGGCGCCGCCCTGGGTCCAGAAACTGTTCCAGTGTGCAGTCGTCGCCTGGACGCTGGCGGAGTAAGCAGGCGTCTTCTCAACGGGCTCTTGCTCACCGAAGCGGACCATGACGGTCAGCCTGTCGCGACCAGCAGCGCCCACGCGAAAGGCGTCGGGGCCGCTTTGTTCGATCTTACCGGATGCGGTGATGCCGGAATAATAGGTGGTGTCGTCCAGGGTGCGGCGAATATGGACGTCGCCTGTGTCGGAGGCGACGATGTTCAGGCTCTGGTCGCCATCGCGGTCGAACGTCGTCGGGTCTGGATTGATGGCGGGGTTCACGCCCGGATAGCGGACCTGGACGCCCAGGCCCTGAGAGGAAACGAGAGGCGAGGCGATCTCGACCATGACCATGTCCAAGGTCGGGTGGACGCGGGTCACGATCTCGACCGACTGGCCATCGTAGGTGAAGCGGCTGGTCAGGGCGCCGGACCACAAGTCTAGCGTCTGGTGCGTGCCTGCAATCTTTGCAAAGTCCAGCGCTGTGCCGTCGGCGAAGGTCAGGCCGATGCGACTAAGCGAGAACCGATGCGGATTGGCCCGCAGCCAGGTGTAGGCGGGTTGCGTCTCGGCCACGGACCACGACTTCATCCAGGCATAGGGCTGTTCGCCCCGGCCCGGCACGGGCACATCGATCAGGCCGTCCTGTTCCGTATAGCCGTTCGGATTAGGAAAGCTGTGCCAGGCCCATTGGGCCATGGTCAGCAGAGGCGCGAGTTCCGAATACTGCTCGGGAAAGGTTTGAAGCCCGGTGATGTCGGCGGTGAAGCCCAAGTCGCCGTTGCCCAGCATGATCGGGGCATGGCGATCGACGGCGGTCAGAGTCACGTTGTGGCGCGTGACCAGGGCGTGGCGGTCGATGGGAGACGCCGGCGCCAAGGCGGCGGTGGGTGCGACCGTTTCGGCGCAGGCGGTCGTGGAACTGGCTAACAGCGTGAAGGCGAGGAGGGCTGTGCGAAGACGCATCACTTCGCCTCCGCCTTCAGCCCCAGTCCCGCACCTTTCCAGCCGTACCAGGCGACGACGGCGAAGCAGGCGGCCGGCAGCAGGAAGGCGACATTGGCGCCGTAGAGGTCGGCGATCCTGCCCATGGGCCAGGGCAGCAGAACGCCGCCGCCGATCGCCATGACCATGAGGGACGAGGCCTTCTTGGTGCCGGCGCCCAGGCCGGCGGTACCCAGGGCGAAGATGGTCGCGAACATGGTGGACATGAAGAAGAAGACGGCCAGCAGGGCGATGGGCGAGACCTTGTCGATACCGGCGGCGACAATCAGCGTCAGCACGACATTGATGACGCCGTAGGCCGTCAGAAGCACGCGTGGCTTGATCTTCAACAGCAGGGCGGTGGCGAAGAAGCGCCCGACCAGATAGCCGATCGCCGCCAGCGACAGCATGAAGGCGCCCTGCTGCGACGTCAGACCCTGCCAGTTGTGCGTCACCAGATTGATGAAGTAGGCGCCGATGCCGACCTGGGCGCCGATATAAAGGGCTTGGGTAATCACGCCGGCGACGAAGTGCGGCTGCTTGGACAGGGGCAGGGCAGGGGCGTCGCCTTGCATCGCGCCGCCGTGGTCGGACAGGCCGGTCTCCGGCAAACGGGCGCGCCAGACGGCAAGGGCGAACAGGACCACGCCGACGGCGATCAGCCCGTAGACAATCTGGATCGACCGGGTCGCGCCGCCCAGGGCTTCGGTCGTCGTCGGGCTGAAAAAGACCGCGCCGCCGATCAGGGGACCGAAGAAGACGCCAAGCGCATTGAACGACTGGGCCAGGTTCAGCCGCTGTGAGGCCTTGGCCGGATCACCCAGGACGTTGACGTAGGTGTCCGCGCTGGTCTCGAGGATGCACAGACCGGCGGCAAGAACGAACATCGAGCCGACGAAGGGCAGGAAGGCGCCGGCGCCCGCGGCCGGGATGAACAAAAGGGCGCCGACGGCGGTGACCGCCAGGCCCGACACGATGCCGAACTTGTAGCCCCGCGCATGCAGCAGCATGCCTGCCGGAATCGACAGCAGCAGATAGGCTCCGAAATAGGCGATCTGCAGCCAGGCGCTGTCAGCCTGGCTGATGCTCAGCGTCTCCTGGAAATGCTTGTTCAGCACGTCCAGCAGACCATAGGCCAGGCCCCAGATCAGGAAGCAAGCGATGGCGAAGGCCAGCGGGCCCTTCAGCGACCCGGCGGGCTTGGCCAAGCCCCCGGGTGGGTGGGCGGCGTCGGTCTCGATGACCATGGGGGTACTCTCCTGGTGTTCCTCGGGCCTCGCCGTCTTGGTGCGGCTTTGGCGGATGGGTCAGATACGGTAGATCGCCTCGGCATTGGCGGCGAACAGGCGGTCGCGTTCGTCGGCCGAGAAGTCGGCCGTGATCGCGTCGAAGGTGGAATAGAAGGCGTCGAAGGTTCCGTGGACGCTTTCGACGGGAAAGTCCGAGGCGAACATGGCGCGCTCGGTGCCGAAGGCGTCGATGCATTCGAGGACGGTCGGGCGGATGCTGTCGGGCGTCCAGGCACGGTCGGTGATTCCCAGGCCCGAGATCTTGATCGAGACCTGCGGCTGGGCGGCGAGCAGGCGCAGACCTGTGCGCCACCGCTCCATCCCCGCCGCGTTCCGGTCGGTCGGCAGGCCGGCGTGGTTGACGATCATGGGTATGTCGGGGTGGCTCGCGGCGATGATGGCGGCGGTCGCCATCTGTGCCGGATAGAGCTGGAGGTCGAACGACAGCCCATAAGGCGCCAGCTTGGCGAAGCCCTCGACCCATTTCGGATCACGCAACAGATCGCGGTCGGTGTAGGTCTTCAACGGATCCTCGTGCCAGCAGACGATCTGGCGCACGCCGCGGACGTTCGGCCGGGCGGCGTGGGCCTCCAGCAGGGCGTCCAGATCGGGATCCAGCATATCGGCGCCGGCGACGATGGCGTGTGGGTAGCCGGTGTCATCAGCGATCGACTGCAGCCAGTCGGTCTCGGCCAGCTGCTTGCCCACAGGCTGGCCGGCCTCGACGTGAACGATCTTGTCCACGCGCCAGCCCGCCGTGTCCGCCAGGTAGTCGTCCAGCAGATAGTTTGCGTTGGCGATGGGCGACATGTCTCCCGCCGGATTGTTCGGCAGGGGGGCGTCCTGAAGCCAGCCATAGCGCGCACGCGACAGGTCCCACAGGTGGACGTGCCCGTCGACGATGCGAAGGTCCGAAGCCACGCGTGCGTCCTAATAGGTCGTTCTGCCGCCCGACGTGTCGAACGTCGAAGCGGTGGTGAAGCTGCACTCTTCGGAGGCCATGAAGCAGACCATGGCGGCGCTCTCCTCGACCTCGCCCAGGCGTCCCATGGGGATCTTGGAGCGCATGTAGTCGACCTGGCTCTGGGGCAGCTGCACCAGGATCGGGCTTTCGAAGGTGGCGGGGGTCAGGCTGTTGGCGACGACGCCCTTGCCGGCCAGTTCCTTACCCAGCGACTTGGTAAAGCCGATCACACCGGCCTTGGAAGCGGAATAGGCTGAGGCATTGGGGTTGCCTTCCTTGCCCGCGACCGAGGCCACATTGACGATCCGGCCGTAACCGTTGGCCAGCATGAAGGGCACGATGGCGCGCGAGCAGTAGAAGACGCCGTTCAGATTGATGTCGACGACCCGCTTCCAGCTGTCGATCGGAAACTCCTGCACCGGGACGGTGGCGCCGGTGATGCCGGCCGAGGCGACCAGGATGTCGATTCGGCCCTCCAGCACCTGGGCCGAGGTCTCCGCGGCGGCGGCGACGGCGTCGGGGTCGGCGACGTCCAGGGCCATCACATGGGCGGCCCCCACCTCGGCGGCGGCGGCCGTCAGCGCCTCGGCGTTGAGGTCCCACAGCACGACCTTGCCGCCCTCGGCGACGATGCGGGCGGCGGCGGCCTTGCCGAGGCCAGAGGCGCCGCCGGTGACGACGGCGGTGCGGCCCGCGAAACGGCCCTGATAGGCGCTCATCGGGTCCACTCCACGAAGGTCTGACCCTGTTCACCCAGCTTCTGGATGCCCAGACGGACCGTGTCGCCAGCCTTGAGATAGAGCGGCGGCTTCTGGCCCAGACCCACGCCGGGCGGGGTGCCGGTGGTGATCAGATCGCCGGGCTCCAGCGTCATGAACTCCGACAGATACGACACGATTTCGGCGACCCCGAAGATCATGGTCCGGGTGTTCCCGGTCTGCATCCGCTTGCCGTTCAGATCCAGCCACATGTCCAGGTTCTGCACGTCGCCGACCTCGTCGGTGGTGACGATCCAGGGGCCGACGGGGCCGAAGGTGTCGCAGCCCTTGCCCTTGTCCCAAGTGCCGCCCCGCTCGGTCTGATAGGCGCGCTCGGACACGTCGTTGATCAGCACGTAGCCGGCGACGTGATCCAGGGCCTCGGCCTTGGAGACGTAAGAGGCGGGCTTGCCGATGACGATGCCCAGCTCGACCTCCCAGTCGGTCTTTTCCGAGCCGCGCGGGATGACCACGTCGTCGTTCGGTCCGTTCAGACAGGTGATGGCCTTGGTGAACAGAACCGGCTCGGCCGGGATCGGCAGGTTCGATTCCGCCGCGTGGTCGGCGAAGTTCAGGCCGATGGCCAGGAACTTGCGCACGCCGGCGATCGGCACGCCATAGCGCGGCTGGCCCTCGACCAGGGGCAGGGTGGTCGGGTCGATGGCCTTCAGTGCCTCAAGCGCCGGGCCATGCAGTTGGTCGGGCGTGATGTCGGAGATAGCGCCCGACAGATCGCGGATGCGCCCCTCGGCGTCCAGCGTGCCCGGCTTTTCCTGGCCCTTGGGGCCGTAACGCAGCAATTTCATAGTGGCGGAGAAGCTTTCGTCTTGGCGAAGTTAAGGTCGCGCGTACGGGCGATGCAGATCGATGTCGGGGTTCAGTTCGACGCCGAAGCCGGGGGTTTCTGGAACCTTCAGGCGGCCGTTTACGGGGACGGGTTCGCCGATCAGTTGCGGATGGAACATCGGCACGACCTCGTCGGCGCCGGGGGCCATCATAAGGAACTCCGCGAACGGGCTGTTATGGCGCGTCACCACGAAGTGGTAGGAATAGACCGACGAGCCGTGAGGGATCATCAGCACGCCCTTCGCGTCCGCCAAGGCCGAAATCTTCTGCAGTTCGGTGACGCCGCCGCACCAGCCCACGTCCGGCTGGATGATGTCGCAGCATTCCATTTCCAGCAGCATGCGGAAGCCCCAGCGGGTGGCCTCATGCTCGCCGGTCGTGACCAGCATTCCCTTGGGGGCGTTCTTCTTCAGCGCCTGATAGCCCCAGTAGTCGTCGGGGCTAAGCGCCTCCTCGATCCACTTCAGACCCAGCTTGTGGGCTTCGTGGGCCAGACGTGTGGCGTAGTTGAGGTCCAGCGCCATCCAGCAGTCGAACATCAGCCAGAAATCGTCGCCGCAGGCGTTCCGCATGGCTTCGAGTTCAGCGATGTTCTTGTGCAGGCCTTCTTCGCCCTCGGCCGGGCCATGGTGCAGAGGCATCTTGCCGCCGATGAAGCCCAGTTCCTTGGCTTTGTCGGGTCGCGCGCCGGTGGCGTAGAAGGTCAGTTCGTCGCGCACCGCGCCGCCCAGCATGGCGAATACCGGCTCCTGACGCAGACGACCTAACAGATCCCACAGCGCCAAGTCGACGCCGGAGATGGCGTTTACCACCAAGCCTTTGCGGCCATAATACTGGGTCGAGAAATACATCTGGTCCCAGATCTTCTCGACCTCGGACGGATCGCGCCCTTCGAGGAAGCGGGCCAGGTGTTTCTCGACGATATAGGCCGCCGGTTCGCCACCTGTCGTGACTGCAAAGCCGACGACGCCGTTCTCGGCTTCGATCTCGACCACCAGGGTGCCCAGGACATTGATGCCAAAGCTGCGGCGGCTCTGGCGATACTCGGGATATCTCGCCATCGGCGTGGCGATGTGGTCGTCGATCCAGTGGCCGTCGCCCTGATCGTGATAGTCGGCGCCGCCGCCGGTTCCGTCGTTTTTCACGACGAAGGCGCGGACGTGTTTGATGCGAGGCAGGCGGCTCATGGCATAATCACCAAAGACTGGTGATCCGCTCCCATAATGCGGGATTTCACTGGCTTTCCTCCGTGCGTCACGTCAATGTCCCCCGTGTAGCCCCAAACGACTTGCGCGTTTTGCTACATTCTGAGAATGAGGATTACGAAATGGGACGATCGGCGTCAATCAAGACCGTGCAGGTTGATGGGGAAGAAGAGGCGGGGGCCAAGGCGTCCGGCAGCCAGACCCTGCTGCGCGGTCTGGACGTCATCGACGCCCTGATCGACGGCGCCCTGCCGCTGGCTGAACTGTCGGAAAAGCTGGAGCTGACGCGCAGCACGACCCACCGTCTGGCCTCGGCGCTGGTCGAGCGTCGCTTGCTGTCGTTCCGCCCGCGCGAGGGCTATTCCCTCGGCCCCAAACTGCTGGAACTGGGCCACGCCGCCAGCCAGCAGATGCATCTGCCGCGCGTGGCCCGGCCTTGGCTGGAGCAACTGTCGGCCCAGACGGACGACACGGTGCACCTCGGCGTGCTGGACGGCCGCCATGCGCTCTATCTGGACAAGGTCGCCGGCCGGCGTCGCATCAACATCGGCTCGCGTCTGGGCGAGCGGCACCCCATTGCCTCGACAGGGCTGGGCAAGGCGCTGATTCTGGACAAGACCGAGCCGGAATGGATCGACTTCTACGCCGAGCCGGGTGCCGCCTTCGACTCGTCGGCCCGCGCAGTCTGGCTTGAGCGGATGCATGGCTACGCCCGGAAGGGCTACGCTTTCGATCTGGAAGAGAATGAGGATCAGATCCGCTGCGTCGCCGCTCCGATCCGGTCGGTGAACGGACAGATCGTCGCCGCCCTGAGCGTTTCCTCGGCCGCGCAATACATGTCCGATGCGCGGATGGCCGAACTGACCAAGACCGTCACCGACGCCGCCAACGCCATCAGCGCCGACCTCGGTTGGTCGCCCAAATCCTGAAACCGATCTACCGCCGGAGCCCGCATGCTGCTTGAAAACAAGGTCGTCCTGATCACGGGCGCATCGCGGGGCATCGGGCGGGCGACGGCGATCGAGGCCGCGCGTCAAGGGGCGGATGTCGCCCTGAACACCTTCCGAGACGAGGCAGCCGCCACCGAGGTGGTTGCCGAGATCGAGGCGCTGGGCCGCCGGGCCATCGCCGTCGACGGCGACGTGGCCCAGCCCGAGAGCGCTACAGCCTTCGTCGCCGCCGCCGTTCAGGCGCTGGGCCGGGTGGACGTCTTTGTCTCGAACGCCGGCATCTGTCCCTTCCACGCCTTCCTCGACATGCCAGTCGAGATCCTGCGCCGGACGATGGAGGTCAATCTGCACGGCGCCTATTACATGGTGCAGGCCGCCGCCAATCAGATGGTCAAGCAGGGGGAGGGCGGCGCCGTCGTCGCCATCAGCTCGATCTCGGCCCTGGTCGGCGGCGAGATGCAGACCCATTACACCCCAACCAAGGCCGGGGTGCACAGCCTGATGCAGTCCTGCGCTGTCGCCCTGGGCCGCCACGGCATCCGCTGCAACTCCGTCCTGCCGGGCACCATCGCCACCGACATCAACAAGGACGACCTCGCCGATCCGCAGAAGCGCGAATATATGGAAGGGCGCATTCCGCTGGGGCGTCTGGGCCGGCCCGAGGACATCGCTTCGGTCGTCGCCTTCCTGGCCTCGGACATGGCGGGCTATATGTCCGGCGCGGCGCTGCTGGTGGACGGCGGCGCCTTCGCCAACTTCCAGTAGGATGAGCGCGTGATCATTTCGTCGCCGAGCGATTATCGGGAAGCCGCGCGGCGCAAGCTGCCGCCCTTCCTCTTCCAATACATCGACGGCGGCACCTATGCCGAGCAGACCCTGCGCCGCAACATCGAGGACTGGCAGGCCATCGCCCTGCGCCAACGCGTGCTGCAGGACATGACCAGCCTCAGCCTGGAGACCCGTCTGTTCGACGAAACGCTGCGCTTGCCGATCATTCTGGCGCCCGTCGGCCTGACCGGCATGTATGCGCGCAGGGGCGAGGTCCAGGCGGCCAAGGCGGCGGCCTCGCGCGGCGTGCCGTTCACGATGTCGACCGTGTCTGTCTGCCCGATCGAGGAGGTCGCGCCGGTCATCGACCGACCCATGTGGTTCCAGCTCTATGTGTTGCGCGATCGTGGCTTCATGAGGAATGCGCTGGAGCGGGCTAGGGCGGCGGGTGTGAAGACCCTGGTCTTCACCGTCGATATGCCGACGCCTGGCGCTCGCTATCGTGACGCCCATTCGGGCATGAGCGGCCCCAATGCCGAAATCCGCCGCATGGTCCAGGCGATGACCCATCCGGCCTGGGCCTGGGATGTCGGAGTGCGCGGCACGCCGCACGATCTGGGTAATGTCTCGGCCTATCTGGGCAAGCCGACGGGGCTGGCCGACTACATTGGTTGGCTGGCCAATAACTTCGATCCGTCGATCTCGTGGAAGGACCTCCAGTGGATCCGCGACTTCTGGGACGGGCCGATGATCATCAAGGGCATCCTGGATCCGCAAGACGCCCGCGACGCCGTTAGCTTCGGCGCAGACGGCATCGTGGTGTCGAACCACGGCGGGCGTCAGTTGGACGGCGTGCTGTCCTCGGCCCGCGCCTTGCCCGCCATCGCCGACGCGGTGAAGGACGAGCTGAAGATTCTGGTGGATTCCGGCATTCGCAACGGCCTGGACGTGGTTCGCGCCATCGCGTTGGGCGCCGACGCTGTCCTGCTGGGCCGGGCCTTCATCTACGCCCTGGCGGCGAACGGGCAGGCCGGCGTCGAAAATCTGCTCGACCTGTTCGAAAAGGAAATGCGCGTCGCCATGACCCTTACCGGCGCCAAGTCGATCGCGGGCATGACCCGCGAAATGCTGGCGATCTGACGCAGGATCAGTGCTCATCCCCGCCGTAAAAGCGGGGACAGCGCACATCTTCGCAAGTCCTAAGCCCCCAACGCCTCGATCAGGTCGCCCATGTTGCGGATGAAGACCGAGGTGGAAACGCCTTCGACCGGGAAGTCGGTATTGTAAGGCGAGGTGTCCCACAGGTCGCCGACGCGGGTCATCTGGTATTCGCCGCCTGTCACGGCGGTGGGGGAGGGCCCTTTGTACGGATTTGACGTCGTGGTCAGCGGCGTGGGCCAATAGCCGCGCGCATTTAGCCCGGCCATGACTTCGGCGGCGCGACCGGCGTGAGGCGCGGTCGGGCGACGAGCGTCGCTGGACATGTCCCAGACATCGACGTCCTGAAGCGTGAAATACTTGGGCAGGTTCAGCGAGCCGGGGCGAGCCTTCAGCGGCGAACCGCGCGTGGCTTCATCGACCGGCATGGCCGACAGACGCGCATAATCCGCGCGCAGGGCCGGGGTGTCCACATTGCGGAACGAACCGTAGTGGACGATCAGATTGGTGGGGTTGTCGTCGGCGTAGTACTGGCCGTTGGCGATGTTGGACCCGCGCCGGTGGATGTAGATCGGGGTGTTGGCGCCTTCCAGGATGAAGGTTGGGTGCGTGCGGCCCGGCGTGTTCAGCGGCGGCTTGGCCGCGACCTGATCCAGCCAGTCCATGGCCTCGGGCAGGCGGGCCAGATACTTGCGGTCGCCCGTCAGGCGATAGAAGCCCATCATCGACTTGATATTGGTGCCGGTCGTGTGGGTGACGAAGGCTTGCGGTTCAATGGTGCGGGCGCCCGCCGGCTTCAGCGTGTCGGGGAAGTGCTGCAGGCCCCAGGCGGGTTGCGGCTGCGGCTGCTGGGTCTTTACGAAGATGTCCATGCCGCGATTGATGGCGTCCAGAATCCTCGCATCGCCCCGGCCGTTCCGTGCCAGGCCGTGATAGGCGTAGATCAGGAACTCCAGGTTCTCGCCGGCCACGTCGTCGTTGAAGGTGATGTAGGGCGTATAGTCCGCATGGCCGTGCAGGCCGCCGTTCTCGACGAACGGATAGCGCTGGGGCCAGCCGCCGTTTTCATACTGGCTCTCCAGCACGAAGCTGATCGCCTTGTTCAGCGGCGCCAGATATTTGCGATCCTTCTTCTCAAGGTAGATGCGCAGCAACAGTTGCGACGCCTCGGCTGTCCCCGCGTCGTCGAACGTCGCGTTGCCGTAGTAGTGGTGGAATTCCTCCAATCGCCAGGCGTTGGCGGCGACCGTGCCGTACCACTGCTTCAGCGACTCCTCGCCGGCGGTGTCGATCACATAGTTCCAGCCGCCCAGCGGGTGCTGGCCCTTGACCAAGGCGTCCGCAGCCTTCTTGGCCGCTTCATAGTAAAACTCGTCGCCGGTGGCGTGATAGGCGTCCAGGAACAGATGGCCCACGGTCGCGGTGCCCGGCGGCTGGACCCAGATCATCGTCGGGTTGGCCTCGAGCTCACCCCAACGGCGCGAGAAGTCGGGCAGATATTGCCAGACATAGCCGCCTTCGACGGCGGCCTCTTCGCTCATGAACCGAGCGGCGCGCTTCATGGTGTCCAGAATGGCGGCGCGCCCTGGCGAAGCCTGGGCCAGGACGGGGCCGGACGCGGCGACGAAGGTGGCGGCGGCGCCGGCGGCCAGAAGGGCGCGGCGGTTCATGGACGTGACGGACATGGGAACTCCTTGTGTGACCTCTCTCGCACGGTTTCTTCTGACCGTTTAGCATCGTCACTGAAGCATGATTGACACCGGTTTCCTAGTCCTACGGCGCCATTGAAAAAGGCCGCATGGACTTCCCCATGCGGCCTCCACACGATCTCAATGTTAGCAGCCTCAGCGGCGGATATCGAACCCGCCGTCGCCCATAGCGGCGCGCACATCGTCGGCGGAGAACAGGTTGAAGTCGCCGGGGATCGAATGTTTCAAGCCGGCGGCGGCGAGGCCGAAG
This sequence comes from Brevundimonas sp. SGAir0440, assembly GCF_005484585.1. Classification (NCBI taxonomy): domain Bacteria; kingdom Pseudomonadati; phylum Pseudomonadota; class Alphaproteobacteria; order Caulobacterales; family Caulobacteraceae; genus Brevundimonas; species Brevundimonas sp. SGAir0440. The sequence goes on from NZ_CP039435.1 coordinate 1,713,076, forward strand.
TCGAGGGCCTCCTGGTCCGACCAGCTGCTCCACAGGCCGAACAAGACGCCGGCGGCGAAGGCGTCGCCGCCGCCGACCCGGTCAACGACGCCGGCCATGTGAATGGCCTCGGCTCTGGTCTCGATCACGTCGTCGCCATTGCGCGTCAGCATGGCGGCCGACAGGGCCTGGTCGGCGACGCTGTCCTGAACCCGCAGGGTGCAGGCGATGCGTTGCAGGCGCGGGAAGGCGGCGAAGGCGGCCTTGGCGGCTTCACGACGACGCACAGCCGGGTCGGGGCTGTCGAATGTCGCCTTCAGCGCCAGGGCGAAGTCGCGGTCGTCGGCGAAGGCGACCGTGGCGCCGGCCAGCATCTTGCCGAGCGTGGCCGGCGGATCGCCATCCCATTGTTCCCACAACTTGCCGCGGAAGTTGCCGTCGTAGCTGACCTTCACGCCGTTCTTGACGGCGGCCTCGATGATTGCGACGGCGGCGGCCGAGCCATTCGGGCCCGTCGCCGGCGTCACGCCCGAAGCGTGCAGCCATTCGACGCCGTTCAACATCTGGTCCCAGTCGAAGGCCGTATCGACATGTTCGACGAAGGCCGATCCGGCGCGGTCATAGAGGACTTCCGACGGACGACGTACAGCGCCGGGTGTCAGGAAATACAGGCCCATACGGCCGGGTTTGAAGACGACCTGAGAGGTGTCGACTCCGTGCTTGCGCACCTCGTCACGCACGCCGCGGCCCAGCGCATTGTCGGCCAGGACCGTCGCCATGCCGGTCGGCGCGCCGAAGCGGGCCAGCGACACGGCGACATTGGCCTCGGCGCCGGCCGGACGCACAGTCAGGGCAGGGGACTGCATCAGCAGTTCGTTGGCGTTGGGCGAAAACCGCAGCAGCATCTCGCCGAAGCAGAGGATGCGGCGGGAAGATGCAGCCTGGGTCATGATCGCAACGCTAGCCCCGGATCAACGCGCCTGCCAGCCGCCGTCGACCGGCAGGATGGCGCCCTGGACGTAGTCGGAGGCCCGGCTGGCCAGGAACACGGCCGCGCCGCCCAGGTCCGACGGCTCGCCCCAACGCCCGGCCGGGATGCGGCCCAGGATTTCGGCCGAACGCACCGGGTCCTCGCGCAGAGCCTGGGTGTTGGCCGTGGCGAAATAGCCGGGGGCGATGGCGTTGGCGGTGATGCGGTGCGGCGCCCATTCGTTGGCCATCAGTTTGGTCAGGCCGGCGACGCCCGATTTGGACGCCGTATAGGACGGCACGCGGATTCCGCCCTGGAAGGACAGCATTGAGGCGATGTTGATGATCTTGCCGCCGTCGCCCTGTTTGATGAACAGACGGGCGACCGCCTGGCTCATGAAGAAGACGGTCTTCAGGTTGATATTCATCACCAGGTCCCAGTCCGCCTCGGTGAAGTCGACGGCGTCGGCGCGGCGAATCAGGCCGGCGTTGTTCACCAGGATGTCGATCCGGCCCATGGCGGCCAGAGTTTCCTGCACGACGCGTTCGACCGGATCTATCGAGGTCAGGTCGGCGCTGATAGCGTGGGCGCGACGGCCCATCGCCTGTACCTTGGCGACCGTGTCGTCAGAGTCCGACAGGGCGACCGAGACGATGTCTGCGCCCGCCTCAGCCAAAGCCAGGGCGATGCCTTGGCCCAGGCCCACATTGCCGCCGGTCACCAGCGCGACCTTGCCGGTCAGGTCGAATGGATTGCTCATGCTTTTCTTCCTCTTGTCCTGATTACTTCAGCTGGCAGATGTCGAGTTTGTACATGTCGGTATAGTCGAGGTTCTCGCCGCCCATGCCCCAGATGAAGGTGTAGTTCGAAGTGCCTGCGCCGGTATGGATCGACCACGGCGGGCAGATCACGGCCTCCCCGTCGGCGATGACGATGTGGCGCGACTTGTGCGGTTCGCCCATGAAGTGAAAGACTCGGTCGTCTCCGCCCAGGCCGAAATACAGATAGGCTTCCGAGCGGCGGTCATGGATGTGAGGCGGCATGGTGTTCCACACCGAGCCGGGCTTCAGCACCGTCACGCCCAGCAGTAACTGGCAGGACTTCACCTTCGCCGGCACAACATACTGGTAGATGGTCCGTTCGTTCGATGTCTCCAGCGCGCCCATTTCGAGCGGCACGGCCTCGTCGATCGAGATCTTTGTCAGGTCGTAGCGGGCGTGGGCGGGCGTGGCGACCAGATAGAATTTCGCTGGTTCGGCCGGGTTCTGGGAAGCGAAGCTGACTTCGCTCGATCCCATCGGCACATAGAGGCCGTCACGGAAGCCCAGTTCGATAGTTTCACCATCCACCGTGATTGAACCGGGGCTGCCGATATTGACCACGCCCAGTTCACGGGTCTGCAGGAATGGCGCGCCGGCCAAGGAGGGCGGCTCCGACTGCGTGGGCAGGTTCAGGGCGGTCTCCGCCGGGGTCGCGCCGCCGATGATCATGCGCTCGTGGTGGGAGTAGTTCAGGTTGACCTTCCCCGGAACGAACAGGCCCTGGATCAGATAGCGATCGCGCAGCTGCTGGTTCGAGGCCCCGTCCATCATGTCGGGATGGGTGGCCTGATAGACTTTGTCGTACATGGGGTCGTACATGCCGGTCTCCCTGGGAACTCGCAGCGCGAGCCACCGAGACGGATCTTGCGCCCGTCCTTCTGTGGACTAGGTAACCGGTGTCATATAATGATGCAATCGATTAGACCAACGCCGTCCACATATGTCGGCATCGCTTCGCCACCGTCTTGAGGATTCCCCCATGAAGATCGCTCTCATCATCGAAAACAGCCAGGCCGCCAAAAGCGAGACGGTGCATTCCGCTCTAACCGCTGTCGCCGAACCGCTAGGCCATGAAGTTTTCCACTATGGAATGTACGCGGCCGACGATAAGGCCTCGCTGACCTACGTCATGAACGGCGTGCTGACGGGCATTCTGTTGAACTCCGGCGCAGCCGATTTCGTCGTCACCGGCTGCGGAACCGGCATGGGCTCGATGCTGGCCTGCAACAGCATGCCGGGCGTCTTCTGCGGTTTGGTGATCGACCCGACCGACGCCTTCCTGTTCGGCCAGATCAACGACGGTAACGCCATCTCGATGCCCTATGCCAAGGGCTTTGGCTGGGCTGCTGAACTGAATCTGCAGGACGTGTATCGCAAGCTGTTCGAGGGCGAGCGGGGCCTGGGCTATCCCAAGGAACGCGCCGAGATCATGCGCAAGAATCGCGGCGTGCTCAGCGACCTGAAGTCGGTAACCTGCCACGACATGCTGACGGTTCTGAAGACGATGGACCAGGACTTGCTGAAGGCCGCCATCGCCGGCGAGAAATTCCAGGACTACTTCTTCGCCAACGCCACCGACGAAGGCATTCGCGACTATCTGAAGGGCGTTCTCGCCGCCAAGCCTGCGCTCGAAACGGCCTGAGGCAGAGCGGTCGGCGCGCGATCACGCGCGCCGACCCGACTCAGCTTGCCGAGATTGCCGACTTGCGCACCACCAGGGCCGGTCGAACTTCCGGCTGCTGCATCTTGGCTGGATCGACGCCGCGCATCGGCGCCAGCAGCTTTTCAGCCGCCATCCGTCCCATGTCGCGGATCGGCAGGCGCACCGAAGTCAGGTTGGGCCAAACCCGCGCCGCCATCGGCAGATCATCGAAGCCGACGACGGACAGGTCGCGCGGCAACTCAAGGCCGCGATCTCGCGCCGCCTGCATAACCCCGATGGCCATGTCGTCGTTGAGGGTAAAGATCGCGGTCGGCGGCGTTTCCAGCGCCAAGAGGGCGTGGCCCGCCTCCACACCTGATTCGAACGTATAGGCGCCTTTGAAATCGTAAGCCGGGTCCAGCGGGATTCCGCGCTCGGCCAGAGCGTCGAGGAACCCCTTGCCCCGCACGGCCGACGACCGGAACAGGTCCGGCCCGCGCACGAGACCGATTCGCTTGTGTCCCAGGTCGGCCAGATGCGCCGCCGCCTCGGCCGCGCCGATCCAGTCATTGGTGACCACCATCGCCTGAGGTTCATCCAACGCCACCGAGGCGATGCGAACATAAGGGCAGTCGAAATCACGCAGCAGGTCGATGACCTGTTCGTCCTCGGACACCGACGGCGGCATGATGACGCCATACAGACGTTGGCGCTCGACGAAGCCCCTGATGTCTTCCAGCAGGGTAGGGGAGTTGCGATTACAAGGATGAACGACCAGTTCCAGGCCGGACCCTTTCAGCGCATCCAGCACGCCTTGCTGCATGTTCACGACGTAGGTCGGGCTGGGGTTGTCGTAGATCAGACCAACGAGGAACGAGCGTCGAAAGGCTAGGCCGCGCGCCTGTGGATCAGGCGTGAACCCCAGAGCCTTGATGACGGCGTTGACCTTTTCGCGCGTGTCTTCCTTGACGAACGGCGACTGATTGATGACCCGTGAGACGGTCTTCTTGGAGACCTGCGCCTCACGGGCGACATCGTTGATGGTTGCCCGCTTGCCCGGCTTGCCGGATCGCGGATCGTCTTGAGCCAAGGCTCGGCTCCTTCCCTGTGTGCAGCTTGAAGGCATAGCCGCGACTCGCGGCCGACGCCATGGGGCTCGGTGAAAGCGCATTGACACCGGTTTCCTTCGTCGCTCTTATCGCAGCCTATTCACGAGGCGACACACCTTTGACTTCGACCCCCTCACTTGCGAGCCAGGCCGACGCGCTGTCGGCCGACCCGGCGGCGATCGCACAGCAGTTCGTCGCCGCGCGTCTGGCGGCGCGCAACACGCCAGACTATCCGGGCGTGATTCCCCAGAGCATGGCCGAATCCTACGCCATCCAGGACGTCGCCATCGGTCTGTTTCCCGATGAAGTCGTGGGTTGGAAGGTGGGCGGTGTGCCGCCTGAGCAGCAACCGAAGCTGGGTATTCATCGTCTGGCCGGCGCCATTTTCGCGCGCAACGTCTGGCCGGCGCCCGGCGACACGGTCGTTCCTTTGCCCGAAATCGAGGGCGGGTTCGCAGCGGTGGAAGCCGAGTTCATTGCTCGGATCGGCGCCGACGCCGATCCCGCCAAGACCGACTGGACCATCAAAGACGCCATGGGCGTCGTGGACAAGGTGTTCATCGGCGTTGAGCTTGCCGGTAGTCCGCTTTCGACGATCAACGACCTGGGATCAGCCGTGGTCGCCTCCGATTTCGGCAACAATGGCGGACTGATGATCGGTCCCGAGGTCGAGAACTGGCGCGAGCGTCTGCACAGCATTGAGGTCGAGACGGTGATCAATGGCGCCAGCGTCGGCACCGGAGGGTCGCAGTCCCTCGCGGGCGGCGCGATGGAATCTGTGCGGTTCTTGCTGGAACACTGCGCGCGCTGGGGCCGTCCTCTGAAGGCGGGCGCGCTGGTTTCGACCGGCGCTGTCACCGGCGTTCACCGTGTCCACGCGGGCGACGAGGCCGTGTGCATCTTCAGGGGTATCGCAGAACTTCACTGTTCGGTCGTCAGGGCCGAAGCCCAGTAACATCATCTGACGCCCAACCCCGCCGCCGTACAGGGACGGAAAAGAGCAGGGACGCGTCGAGGAATATTCAGGAACGGGTTTTCATAACCATGTCAGACGCCTCCGCCGCGCCGCCGATCCAGATCAAGGCGCCATCTCCCGGCAAGTATCGCTGGATCATCATGTGGCTGCTGTTCGCAGCCATGGTCATCAACTACGTCGATCGTCAGATGATCGGCTTCCTCAAGCCGACGCTGTCAGCCGAGTTCGGCTGGTCCGAAACGGACTATGCCGACATCGTCTTCTGGTTCCAGGCGTCCTACGCGGTCGCCTACCTTCTGTGGGGCCGGATCATGGACCGGATCGGCGCGCGCTGGGGTCTGGGGATCGCCTTCGGAATCTGGCAGATCGGCCATATCATGCACGGTGCGGCGCGAGACCTGTCACACTTCATGATGGCGCGGATGGTGCTGGGCGTCGGTGAGGCCGGCGGTTTCCCTGGCGGGATCAAGGCGGTCGCAGAGTGGTTTCCCAAGAAGGAACGCGCCTTCGCGACGGGCCTGTTCAACGCCGGCACCAATATCGGCGCCATCGTCACCCCCCTGATCGTTCCGGGCCTCGTGCTGGCCTTCGGCTGGCAGATGGCCTTCGTCATCACCGGGGCCTTGGGCCTGATCTGGCTGCCGATCTGGCTCTTGGTCTATCGCAAGCCGCGTGAGCAGAAGAAGCTGTCCGCGGCTGAACTGGCCTATATCGAGCAGGACCCGGCCGACGTTGTCGAAAAGGTCAAATGGACCAAACTGCTGACGGTCAAGGAAACCTGGGCCTACGCTCTGGGCAAGTTCCTGATCGATCCGATCTGGTGGATGTTCCTGTTCTGGCTGCCGGACTTCCTGGGCAAGACCTATGGGCTGGACCTGAAGACCTTCGGCCCGCCGCTGGTCGCCATCTATCTGCTGTCCGACATCGGGTCGGTTGGCGGGGGCTGGCTTTCGTCGCGCTTCATGCACAGGGGCATGAGCATCAACAAGGCTCGCAAGATCACCATGTTGATCTGCGCCCTGTGCGCCGTGCCGGTGGCCTTCGCGGCCGAGGCGTCAAACCTTTGGCTTGCGGTCGGCATCATCGGACTGGCGACGGCGGCGCACCAGGGTTTCTCGGCCAATCTCTATGCGCTGCCGGGCGATGTCTTCCCCCGTTCGGCCGTGGGATCGGTCGTCGGCATCGGCGGCATGCTGGGCGCCATCGGCGGCATGGCTATGGCGAAATACGCCGGCTACGTCCTGGAAAAGATCGGCACCTATACGCCCATCTTCATCGTGGCGGCCTCGGCCTATCTGATCGCGCTTCTGGTCATTCACCTGATCACGCCGAAATACGAACTGGCCAAGGTCTGACGAAAGGCTGAGTGGCTCAGCGCCGCTACGTCATCAAGGATTGCGGCCGGGCGAGCGATCGTCCGGCCGTCGTCTTTTCAGGAAGAGAGAACCGTGATGGATGTGGAACGCAGGACGCTTTTAGGTCTGGCGATGGTGGCCGTGGTTGGCGCATCCGGGGCGAAGGCGCAGACAGTGGGGGACAGCGGCCGCGTCGCACCGCCGGACCCAACCGAGATCATCCGCCTATGGCCCGACGGCGCGCCGGGCGGGCAGGGTGTGACCGTCACGCCGGTTGTGCCAGAGCGGTCGACCGATCCCGCTTTCCACGACCGTTACGCGCAATATACGACCGACCCCATCCTGACCGTCTTTCGGCCCCGAGCGGCCGAACGGTTCGGCGATGCTCCTCATCCCCGGCGGCGGCTATCGCTGGGCGGTGCTGGACAAGGAGGGGTATGACGTCGCGCGCGTCTTCGCGGCCAGCGGCACGACCTGTTTCGTCCTGCGCTATCGCCTGCCGGCCGACGGCTGGGCGGCCGGGGCCGATGCGCCCCTTCAGGACGCCCAGCGTGCGATCCGGCTGATCCGCAGCCGCGCCGCTGACTATGCTGTCGATCCGCATAAGATCGCCGTGCTGGGGGCCTCGGCCGGCGGCCATCTGGCGGGGTTGGCCAGCGTCCGGACGGACGCGACCTATAAACCGGTCGACACGGCCGACAGCACATCCTTGCGACCGAATCTGACTGTTCTGATGTACCCGGTCGCGACCATGGCGAACCCTTACGTCCACGCCGGATCGCGGACGCACCTGCTGGGCGATACGCCGTCGGCCGAGCGGATCGCGGCCTATTCTCTGGAGCAGATGGATTGGCGCAATGCAGCGCCCGTCTTCCTGCTGCACGCCGTGGACGACGCGTCCGTGCCGGTGGAGAACAGCCTCCAACTGCTGACCACGCTTAAAGCCGCCGCTGTCCCCACCGAGGCGCATCTGTTCCAGGAAGGCGGCCACGGTTTCGGCGTCCGCCTGATCCAGGGCAAGCCCGCGCAGGTCTGGCCCGATCTGGTGCGCGCCTGGGCCGCCCGGCTGGATTTTCCGCTCTAGGTTCCCGGCTGGATATAGGGAATGGCCGAGAAGAAGGCCCGCTCGTCCCCGCGCGGATCGTCGACCATGCGCGGCTGGATATCCATCAACATCGTCTGTCGGCGAGGCAGCTCATAGCGGTCCCAGCGCGGCAGTCCGGCATGGTTCGGATCGCCGTCGCGAGCCAGGGCGATGAAGCCGTCGCTCATCCGGTCCGACATGATTTGCGCGCCCGGCCCGCGCGTCCGCGAGCCGGACGCCTCGACATTGTCGAACACCAACGGAATGTCGGCGGTATGGAAGGCGCCCTTGCGACCCGAGGCAAGTTCGCCAGGGAAGTCGAGTTGATAGACCCAGGCGGGGGCGCCGGCCTTCGCGCGCTCCTCGGCCTCGATCACCGCGCCGCGCCAGGACCGCCCGGCCGTCGTCGCGGCTATCAGCACCTGGTCGGGCGACCATTCAGGATGCATGGCGAGATAGCCGGCGATCACGGCTTCGGGCGTGATGTCGATCCGCATGACGCCGGGCGACAGTCGCGCCGCTAGGGTGTCCCACGTCAGGCCGACATTCTTCGGGTCGTTGCCCATAAATCCTAGCGTTTCTTCGCGCGTGTTGCCGATGATCATGGGGATTGACCGGCCCAGCGGCGCCGCGTCGGGATAGAAGGGGTGGCGGGGCAGGGTGCGGAAATCCAGCACCGGCCCGAAATACAGGCCGCCAAAGCCCAGGATCGGATCCTCGGCGCTTTGCGCTTCGAGAAGCCGCGCGACCGGCATCGTCGCCGCCTCGGCCGCCCGATCCGGCGTCAGGCCCAAGGCCTTCAGCCATGTCGTGGCTCGCGTCGTGGCGTTGATCGGCCCGGACGCGGTCACCTGCTGACCGCTCATGGTCGCGGCGCGGTGGAACAGACCTTGCGCCGCCGGCGTCGCCATCAGGGTGGCGATCTTTGCGCCCCCGCCGGACTGACCGAACAGCATCACCCTGGACGGATCGCCGCCGAACGCTGCGCTATTGTCGCGTACCCACTGCAGCGCCAGAATCAGATCCAGCTGGCCGACGTTGCCCGAATCTTCGAACCCCGGCGCCAGTCGCGCCAGATAGGCATAGCCGAAAACATTCAGCCGGTGGTTCAGCGTCACCACCACGACATCGCCGCGCGCCGCCAGACGCGTGCCGTCATACAGCGGGTCCGATCCCGATCCGCTCGAATAGGCGCCGCCGTGGATATAGACCATCACTGGCCGCCGACCCGCGTCGGTCCCCGGTGTCCAGACGTTCAGAAACAGGCAGTCTTCGCTTTGATTCGGCTCATCGCCGCGCTGCGGACTGGCCGCGCCGTAACGTGTTGCACGAACCGGGTCGCGCCAAGGCGTCGGCTTCTCCGGCGGCTGAAACCGTCGGGTCGGCGCTCCATATCGCACGCCCTTGAAGACGCTGATCCCGTCCTGTCGCAGACCGATGACCGGCCCGGCTGTGGTCATCACGCGATTTGGCGCCGTCGCCGCAAAAACGCCGGAGGGCGCCGAAAGCAGACCTGCGGTCGCCAAGCTGCTCAGCAGCGCCTTACGTCGCGTGATCATCGATCGTCGCCCATCTGATATCCAACAAGAGTGACCCTGACACCGGTATCATGATCATTCAATGCGCAATGCTTGAGAGCCCGAGATGCAGGCGCAGAAACCCGACGACAAAGGCCGAAGCCTCGTTTCGATAATGTTGGAACTTGGGCTAGGCCTTCGTCAGGCCGGTGGCGGTGCTGCCAGTCCAACGCTAACTTGTCTCCACTGCCGGCTGTATGAAGCAGCTGATCTGGGGCGTGTTTGTTCAAACCGATATCGTTCAAGCGCTAACGCCTTCTAGCGGACGTCATCTGTCATACCGTTTGGCTCTAATTTCGCTTCACTCTCAGCTTTCGCGACGTCGAGGAAATGTTGGCGGCCCGCGGCGCCGACGTCAGCTACGGACCATCCGCCGCCTGATGATCAAGTTCGGTCCGCAGATCGCCAGAAACCTGAATCGGAAAGTCCGAAACTGTCACCACGCTGGCAGTTGGATGAGGTCGTCTGCAATATCGGGGGCTAGCGCGTGTCCCTCTGGCGGGCCGTGGACGACGAGGTGAAGCTGCTAAATGAAAAGGTGCAGAAGCGACGCGACCACGCCGCGGCCCTCGCCTCGATCAGAGCAGGGTTAGGGCGTATCCCAACTTGGCCCTGATACCCTGATAACGCCGATTAACTAACCTCGGCCAGTTGCTACCGAAGCGTGCTTTGAAGGTTCGCGCCTCCCTCGGACCCCCTGAGAATCTCTGTGCGAGCGGGAGCGCGAGGTGATGGACGACCAGCGCTTTGTCAACTTAGCTAGAAAGTTAGCCGGAATTACTTTACTCGCACTGCGCTTGGCCGTGTCCTTGCCTTAAGTTGAATTGCACGGCTAAGAGAATGAATGAGCAAGGATCGCAACGTGAAAAAAAAAACTAAAATCGACGCTCACGAATCGGGGCTCGTTCACTCGACGGTTATCGTCGGATTTGTAGAGGAAGTTTCCTCGACGGCAGTGTCTGGCTGGGCGAAGGCGGAAGGTCGCGACGAGTTCGTAACGGTTGTTGCGTACCAGGACGGGCTTGAGCTTGGTCGCTCAACAGCAGACCATTTCCGTCAAGACTTGCTTGACGCAAGCTTTGGTTCAGGGTCTCACGGCTTTCGCATTGATTTTGTGCAGCCGGTAGAGAGCACTGATAATGTTTCTGTGCAGATCGAGAGCGATTCCAAAGCCGTCACGTTGCCCTTCTCTAATAGGGTCATCGATGCAGAGCAAGTGCTTCCCACCCCGCACGACGTGATCTGTAATATTGACTTTATATCTCAGCGCAACATCACGGGCTGGGCGCGGTCGAACCTGTTCCCCGATGCAAAGGTAATGGTGGAATTTTACCATCAAGAAGAAAAAATTGGCGAGGGGCTAGCAGCACAATTTCGATCAGACCTATTCGACCACGGTCTAGATGACGGCCACTTCGGTTTCTCTGCCCAATTTCGGAATGATTTACCTGCCGAATCTATAGTTGAAATACGGGTCCTAATCCCCGCGAAGCCTTCGCTAGGCGTTGTTAGTACAAAGTTTGTTCCCTTGGCGGCTGAGCCGAAGGGAGTCATGCCGCAACTGCATTTCGCCGGACATGTTGACCATTGTTCTCGCACTGAGGCTTGGGGGTGGGCTTGGTGCAAAGACCATCCAGACCGCTCGGTCTTAGTTCAGGTTTTTGACGAAGGCGTCTTCAGGGGGGAAACGATCGCCGATATGCCGCGCGAGGACCTCATCGGCTGGGGCGTCGGCGATGGCCAATACGGCTTCCGCATAAAGTTTGACCGGCCTTTGACGGGAAGCGAGCAGCCGAAGTTCCGCCTAAGCCTCACTTCGCCTGTCGATTTGGAGCCGGAGCAAATGTTATCGCGGAAACAGGCTAGACATAGCGATCAAGCAAATAGTGAATCTTCACATGAACTCATAAGCTGGCATTCATTCTACTCAAATGCCGGCCCTCGATATGAAGACCAAGAGCAGCTGATAACGCCGATTGAGATGCGTCAAGCTGATGTATTGGCCTACTATCTGCCACAGTTTCATTCGATCGAAGAAAATGATGATTTTTGGGGTCGTCGCTTTACTGAGTGGCGACAGTTGCCGCGCTCGATCCCGCGTTTCCCTGGTCATTACCAACCGCGCATACCCAGAGATCTAGGCTTCTATGATTTGGAAGACGGCTCGGTTTATCGCGAACAGAGCGAACTTGCTAAAGCTGCAGGAATTACGGCTTTTGGAATCTACTATTATTGGTTTGACGCCAAACGTGTTTTGGAAAGGCCGCTGGAGGCCATACTCCAAGGCACAGACGGTCTTCCGTTTTTCCTAGTTTGGGCCAATGAAAATTGGACCCGAACCTGGGACGGATCAGAAAAAGAGGTCTTGCTTGGCCAGAACTATTTATTAGAGGACGACGAAGAGCTGATTGCAGACATCAGCAGGCATCTCGTTCACAAGAACTACTATACTATCGATGGCCGCCCGCTATTCATAATTTATAGGCCCGGCTCTATCCCGGAAGCCGCTTCTAGGATAGCGCATTGGCGGACGATACTGTCTGAAAAATACAACTTGAAGCCGTTGATCTATATGGCTCAAGCTTTCGGGGATACTGATCCCAACGATTTTGGTCTTGATGGCGCGATTGAGTTCCCTCCGCACAAGCTCTCTCAATTTGCTCCATCACGCCCAACCCCGGATGCTTACTCCAAGGAATTCGATGGCCGGGTCATCTCGTATGACCACTTCGTTAGCCGATCGTTAGGCGAGGTAAATCCAGCGTTCCCCCTGATCAAGACAGCGGTGCCAAGTTGGGATAACGACTGTCGAAGACCCAATCGGGGCCTGACATTGGAAAACTCTTCGCCAGAGAAGTTTCAGGCATGGATTTCCGCCCTAGTAGCAAAAAACGCCCATCCTCTGTCGAACGGAAGGGCTGTCATCGCGGTGAATGCCTGGAACGAGTGGGCTGAGGGAGCTTATCTCGAACCGGACGTTCATTACGGCTTTGCATACTTGAACGCACTTAGCCGTGGGAACGCGGGTAGACCAGCGTTGACCAAGCCGTTGCCCAAAGTTACCGTAATTTGCCCCTGCTACAATCACGCTGAGTTCATCGAAGCCCGTCTGTCATCGATTATCGGCCAGACAGTCGCACCTCATGAAATCATCTTTCTTGACGATTGCTCCACTGACGACAGCGTATTGCTTGCTGAGAAAGTGCTTTCTAAGTGTTCTATTCCATACACCATCGTACGCAATGGTACGAATGGCGGCGGACCTTTCCCGCAGTGGCTAAAAGGTATGGATCGAGCCAAGCATGATGTGATTTGGATTGCGGAAACTGATGACTGGTGCGAACCGAACTTCTTAAGAGAGCTGCTGCAAACCCTTGAGGAGACTCCAGGCTGTGTTGCCGCCTTTGGGCGTTCTTCTTGCATCAACGAGTTGTCCGATCCACTCATTGATTTAGATGATTATTATGAGGGACTAGATGGCGTAACGTGGACGTCGCCTTGGAACATGGCCGGCAGCAAGCTTTTCAAAGATAGTTTTGTCGCGCGAAACATCATACCCAATGCGTCATCTCTGTTATTCCGCCGGCCTATTCTATCGCTTAAGGAACGAGATATATTTCAGTCTTTCAGTTTCGCTGGCGATTGGTACTTCTATGCACTGATGCTTAGGGGCGGCACCCTTGCGTATAATCCGGCCGCCGGCTCATTCTTTCGAGTGCGCGCTTCAAGCGCATCTCGTGATAGATTGCTGACGGAAAAGCATCTAGAGGAGCATCGCGTGATCCTTCGGGAGATCGCCAACATTTATAACCCAAAGGTAGAGGCGCTCCAGAAACACGTAGAAATTCTGTCAAGCGTATTTGGGCGGCCACTGGAGTATGAGGATATAACCTCTCTCATTAGCTATTCGCAGCGGTCTGGATCGCTTCGTATTTGCATTGCTGCACATAGTCTGGCGATCGGCGGCGGGGAGATCGTCCCGATCATGCTTGCCAATGCGCTGGTGGAGATGGGTCACTCCGTCACTTACCTAATAGTCGACAGCGCAGAAGATGGCGCTAAGAAGCGTCTGAGACCCGACATCACGGTTTATTATCTAGAGGATGTCATTGACGACTTCGGCGGATTTGTCTCTCATCATCGGTTTGATGTTATCAACTCCCACAACATTAGCGTTGATTATGCTTTGTATCTTCGCCGTATTTCGATAGGCTGCCCCTTTGTATCCTCTTTGCATGGTGGGTATGAGCATGCGGCGCATTTAGTCGATGACCAGTTCCGATCCTATCTTCATGAAACGGTCAACAGATGGTTGTATCTATCTGACAAAAATCTAGAGCCCCTGAAGCTTGGCGACGGTGACAGCGAGGCTTTAGTCAAGGTTTTCAACGCGGCACCGAGGGTACCCGCGGAAAGCCTAGTAACCTATCGAGCTGATCATGGGATTGGCGAAGAGACCTGCCTCTTTGTTCTCTGCTCCAGAGCAGTGGAGGGCAAGGGCTGGGACATTGCCATCGAAACTATTAGAGATGTCGTTCTACGTGGGGGCGATGCCCACCTTCTGTTGATCGGAGATGGTCCGCAGCTTGATCATTACCGGTCCCTCGCCGATGGCTATTCATTCGTGACGTTTGCGGGCTCCGTGGCGGCACCTCTGCCGGTGATGGAGCAATGTGACGTGGCGATTTTTCCGTCGACCTACGCCGGTGAAACAGCTCCCTTATTCTTACTCGAGGCATTCTCCTGTGGGTTGCCTGTGATAACAAGCGACATGGGAGAGATACCGGCTATGATGGGGGAATGTGATGTTATGCCTGGATTTGTCCTGAGCTCAGACGGCTCCCGAGAAGCCTGGGTGCAACTGTTTGCAGATGCGGCTGAGGCAGCGCTGTCGGTGGAGTTGCGTAACGAATTTCAAATTCGGAGCAAGGCCCGCGCTGCGAAATTTGATTTGGACGTGCTGGTGCAGCTTTATACGCGCGTGTTTTCCGAGGTGGCACCGCGAGCTTCGCTTAAGCAGGATCTAACTAATGTTTAAAAACATTGCGGTGATGGGTGTCAAAGACCTGGCAGCGTGGGACGATGTTACAACTGTCTCCCAGGCTCTCGCGGACCTCGGCAACAACAGTGGTAATCTGATGTTCACTCATGCGCTCCAAAGCGTTGTGCGTGGATCTGTATCGGTTGGATTCAACCCGGATCAAAATATGCTGTCGTCTTGCGAGGCAATAATAATAGCGGCGGCTAATTGGGTTAATGAGTTCGAAGACTTCGGCTGGCTTTATTCAAAGCTCAAGACTACCAAGGTTCCCATATTTCTGGTGGGGATCGGTGCCCAGGCTTCTACGACTGGGCTTGCTCCTAACGTACCCGAGGGCACTAGAAAACTGCTTAGCCTCGTTAGCGAACGATCGTACTCAATCTCTTGCCGGGGCGATTATTCTGCTGAAGTCCTCGCATCTCTGGGAATAACAAATGTGGCGGTGACTGGGTGCCCCTCGCTCTTGACGGCTGGCATAAAGGGTCCATCCCTTACAAACAAACGGATACTTAAGCCTTCAGATATTGTTATCCATGGCACGCGCCATTTTTTCCAAAGAGCTGACATCTTTCAGGAAAGTATATATCGGACGGCCTTTAACAATGGACATGACCTCATCATCCAGTCGGAACTTGCTGATATATACTACGCGCTTGAGCGAAAAGGGAACGCAGATATCCTGAGCCGTAGCGCTGCGGTTCTCCCGGATGTGTACGGCGCTGACATTGACTTAATCGACAAATATCTCCGATCTCACGGTCATTTTTATACGAACGTAGCGGACTGGGCTGCTTATATGGCTGGAAAGTCGTTTTGTATTGGGACACGCATACACGGGACGATTGCTTCTCTTCTTGCAGGCACTCCGGCGGTTCTGATTGCTCACGACTCAAGAACGCGAGAGATGGCCGTATCAATGTCAATCCCTTCGATTGACACCCGGCAGGCGGTAAGCTTTAATGAAGATCTGATAGAAGAAATCGTGTCTGGGTTTGAGAGTGCTAGCTTTCTGGCCTCTTACGATAGTTACTACGCCAGCTTTTCGGACTTCTTTTCTGCAAACGGCCTATCGATCCGTCATTCTTTTTGAAGGTATCCATAATATGCGGTTCGAAGTTCACAGCCCTGAGCTCCATAGCTTGGCAATACAAGCTGGTATTTCTTCGGAAAAGGTCCTAACTTCTGATGGAGAGGTGGTTCGCTTAACTCAGGTTTCCAACCCCCTCGAGATTGAGTTCGTTGCTGTGAAATCTGGCGCAGTTACAGTCGAAGTCGTAGGTAGACAGTCCTCATCTGAGGTTTCCGCCAAGGAGATTTATCTGTCCCTTGATAACGCTAATTCGGACATTGGTGACAATGTTATTAAACTAGGGGGTAAGTTGACGAAGCGCATTAAACGCCTTCAATCCCTGGTGCCGGGAACTTATTCTCTGAAGTTGGCCGCTCAGAATCACCGGCCATTCGTTCTCAGTAGGGTTACTATCACCGCCGCCTAACCGGTGTCTACGCGCTGGCTCGCGCGCATAGTGATCGAGAGGGCAGGGGCAAAGCTTCTGGAGGGTCATTCCTCAGTCGTTGCTTTCCATGGTGTTGCTTTAGACTTAGGGCCGATTGTACGATCGATACGCTAAAGCGTCCACACGGAAGATCCGGACGGAGTTGTGGAACGCGGGTTATAAACAAACGCTTTTTCTGGCGTCATGGGAACGAGCCAGACGATTGTTTCACGCTCAGTTTGGGGATGTCGACGAGTTGCTGGCGGCGCGGCACCGACGTTAGCTCCGAGACGATCCGTTGTTGGACCATCAGGTTTGGTCCTCAGATCGCCCTCAACCTGAAGCACAACCGCTGGGCACCGGCGCCATGCTGGCACCGGGACTAGTTCGTCTGCACAATCGGCGTCAAGTAGATGTATATTTGGTGCGTCTATGACGAGGGCGAAGTGTTAGATGTGGTGGGGCAGAAGCGGCGTAACAACGATGCGGCGATGACTTTGCTGAAATGCCCGCTGCGCAAGCCCGAACCCCGAATCTTCACATCGCGTTCTTCAAGCTGACGTGCCCCCCGTTTCTCATCCAGCCATAACAAGAGTCCGAGGTTGATCTGGGTAGAGATTGGTTGGGTTGGCAATAGGGCGGCCTGCGCAGCCGTCAACCAGCGCAGCAGGCCGCCCGGCGTTTCCAGCAAGGGCTTGCGCGTAGGCCTGCGGCGTCAGCCAGCCTAGCTTCGAGTGCGGTCGCCGTTCGTTGTAGTCACGCCGCCAGGCCTCGAGCACCGCGCGCGCGTGCGGCAGGGATCGAAACAGCGTCTCGTTCAGCAGCTCGTCACGCAGGCGCCCGTTGAAGCTCTCATTGAAGCCGTTCTGCTTGGGCTTGCCCGGCGCGATGTAATGCCAGCCGACACCGGTGTCGTCGGCCCACGCCAGGACGGCGTTCGAGGTGTATTCCGTGCCGTTGTCGCTGACGATGGTGTCGGGTCGGCCCCGCTGCCGGATGACGGCGTCCAACTCTCGCACCACCCGAGCGCCCGACAGCGAGGTGTCGGCCACCAACGCCAGGCACTCGCGGGTGCAGTTGTCGATCACCGTGAGGATGCGGAAGCGCCGCCCGTCCGTCAGCTGGTCAGAGACGAAGTCCAGCGACCAGCGCTGGTTGGCCACCAGCGGCAGGTCCAGCGGTCGCCGCGTGCCCATTGCTCGCTTCCGCCCGCCGCGCCGGCGCACCGTCAGCCGTTCCTCACGATAGATCCGCTGAACCCGCTTCTTGTTGACCGCATGGCCCTCGCGCCGCAGCAGGACGTGCAGGCGGCGGTAGCCGAACCGGCGACGCTCCTGGGCGAGGGCCCTCAGCCGGTCGCGCAGAGCGCCGTCGTCCGGGCGCGTCGCCTGATAGCGCACGCTCGTCCGATCGACGCCCAGAACACGGCACGCCCGCCTTTCGCTCATCTCGTAGGCGGCTTGCAGATGACCAGCCGCCTCGCGCCAGCCGGCGGGCGTCATCACTTTTTTCCCAGCAGATCCTTCAGGGCCACGTTGTCCAGCATCGCGTCCGCCAACATTCGCTTGAGCCGGGCGTTCTCGTCTTCAAGCGTCTTCAGCCGCCGAGCCTCCGACACGTCGAGCCCGCCGAACTTGGCCTTCCATTTGTAAAGGGTCGCCGAGCTGACCCCGTGACGCCTACACACCTCCGCCGTCGTCACTCCGGCTTCCTGCTCCCGCAGGATCCCGATGATCTGCTCGTCCGTGAACCTTGATCGCTTCATTCTGTCCGTCCTTCGTTAGGGCGGACTCTAGCTATTCCTGGAGGAGTTTCAGGGGGTCACGTCACTCCGATTGCAGATCGGGCGGAGACTGGGCCGCGCATGGGCGCGGATGATGGACGGAAGGAAGGGGGATCGGGTGGCTGCCACAGGACTTTGGGCCGGCCAAAGGGCCGCGACGAGCCACCAGCTGGCGTGTGGGGGTAAGAGAGACAAGCTAGCTGGGGTCGGTGGCGGAGAGGGTGGGATTCGAACCCACGGTACCCTTCCAGGCACGCCGCATTTCGAGTGCGGTACATTCGACCACTCTGCCACCTCTCCGCGGCGCCGATATCGCTTGGTCGAGCGAGGGGCTTCTCTAGTCGGAGCCGCAGCGCTTCGCAACCCGTCTGTGAAAGAAATCCGACGCTATCTTTGCGCGGGCAAAGACAGGCCCGGCGCGGCGCCGGTCTGGGCGTCCACGCCTTTGAATCGAAACAGTTCGGCAGGCCGGCCGCCCGTGGTGGAAGACAGCTGTCCGGTGGGTTCGACCAGCCCTGTCCGTTCCACGCCGCGCCGGAAATTCTGCTTGTGAAGACTGAGACCCGACACAGCCTCGGCGCCCGCCTGAAGTTCAGACAGGGTGAAGACGCCAGGTGTCAGATCGAACAGGACTGGGCGGTATTTCAGCTTGCTGCGCAGCCGGCCGAGCGCGGTCGCCAGGATGCGCCGGTGATCGGAGGACATGATCCGGCCCGGCATGGGCTGCGTGGGCGACAGGTCGGCGTCGCGCCACGCCTCGGCGACCAGACGCGCTTCGTAGAGCAGTTCATAGCGCTCCAGGACCCGCTCCTCGTTCCAGCGGTGCTCGGGCGTCAAGGCGAACAGCGCGCGGGCGCGGGCCAGGCGGTGCTCGTCGCCATCGGCCCAGGCGTGCAAGCCTTCTGTGATTCGCGCGTCGTGACCGCCGCGCCGGTCTTCCCAAGGAAAGAATTCGAACACAGCGTCCCAGCGGGCGTCGTGGGTCTGGCCTTCCGTCGCGTCAGGCGTCAGGGCCAGGTAGCCGACGGACACCTCTCTGTGACGGCCAGGACCGGGGGTGGCGCGCGGCGAGGCGCGGCCCGCGTCGCCGAACGTGTAGAGCTGTTCGACGAAGCCGAGCCGAAACCCGGTCTGGGCGGTTACGAAGTCCCGCAGAGCGCGTTCGAAGGTGCGGTCGCGCACCGGATCGAACGGCCCGAAGGGCAGGGCGCGCGAACCGTCCTCGGTCGGAGTCGTCAGGACGACGGCCTGTCGGTCTTTCAAGGTCATCACGACCGCCGACAGACCGATGCGAACGCCGTCCTCCGCCCCTTGGGTCATTGCGCTATTCCGTGTGCCAGGCGTCGTCGGCGGGGATCAGGCCGACGGCGCCCGCCAGAACGCGGTAGCGTTCCAGATAACGGGCCTGAGCGACCGGAGCTGGTTGCGGCTCGATCGTCAGGCTGTAGCCCTCGGGCGGGCTGCCGAAGAAGCCCAGCGATTCCTTTTCGGTGAAACCCGCCAACTGCGTCGCCTCGAAGAAGGCGCAGGCCTTGTCGGCCTTCTTGATCAGGGTCTTGATCGTTTGCGGCGTCTTGGGCGGCAGGCCGTAGCGCAGGTGGATCGCGGCTTCCAGCTTGGCCTCAAAGTCCTTGTAACCGGCCCCGAGCGCCGCCTTGAACGGCGAGATCATGTCGCCGATGACGTATTCCGAGGCGTCGTGCAGCAGGGCGGCCAGACGCCATTTCGGATCCAGGCCGGGCTTGATGTGGGCGGCGATCTCTTCAACCACGCACGAATGCTGGGCGACGGAAAAGGCGTGCTCGCCGATGGTCTGACCGTTCCAGCGGGCGACGCGCGCCAGGCCGTGAGCGATGTCCTCGATCTCGATGTCGAACGGCGACGGGTCCAGCAGATCCAGGCGACGACCGGACAGCATGCGCTGCCAGGCGCGGGGGGTGTTCTTCTTGTTAAGGCGCTCGGCCAAATCGCGTGTCCTGATCGCTTGTCGGCTGGTCAGGTGACGCAAAGATACGCCGGGATCAAGCGGGAGGGACCAGACGGCACCGGAAATCGCCGCGTCAGCGTCCGACGTTCAGCGTAACCAGTTCCTTGGCGTCATCGAAAATGCCGTCGTTTCGGCGATCCTTGGACCTGACCACGGCGATGACGATCGGACCGCCGCTGGGGCCGCGCGCCTCGAAGCCGACCTGTCGCCAGCCCGCATCGCCGGGCTGATCGTCAGCGAGGACATAGGTCATGCGCGTCGCCGCGCCCGGCGCACGGGTGCGCACGCGGGTGGAGTTGTCGTTGGCGTCCACGCTGACCGTCGAGGTTTCGGTGCGGACGTTTTGTCCGTCCTTGGACTGGATGTTTATGCCGCCGATGCGGACGCTGGCGTTATCGCCCTGAGTTTCGATCTTCAGGCCGAGCAGGCGGACCGAGGCGTCTTCGCCGCGCGTCTTGATGTCGACCCCAGGCGCTTGGACGGTAGTCGTATCGCCTGCCTCGATCGCTGGCGGCGGCGCATCTTCGGCTCCGGGAGCAAGGCGCGCGACCGTATGGGGCAGATCGGCGCTGGCGCGCGCTTCGAAATCCCGCAGCACGTCATCGACGGAGCGATCATCCAGCTTGACCAGATGCAGCACGACGTCGGCGCCCTTGGGGCCGCCATAGACGCAGTTCGCGCCGCCCGCCGCCGCCAGGCCCTTCCGCGTCAGGACGCCAAGACTGTCGGGGCATTGCAGGGCGTCGATCACTTTCAATACGCCCGCGCTCTGATCGTCGCTGGAGGAGGTGGTGGTGATGCGGACCGAGTTGTCGCCGTCGCAGGCGGCAAGGCTGGCGCTGAGGGCTAGATAAAGCAGGATATGACGCATGGTCGAACCTCTCTCGGCCTCCATTCTGCCCGCTGCGGCCGCGTGATCCAGTGAAATCGCGGTAATCACCGGGTCAGCCGCCGGGGCGCGAGCCTTCGCGGCGATTCAGGAACGCCAGGCGTTCGAACAGATGCACGTCCTGCTCGTTCTTCAGCAGCGCGCCGTGCAGCGGCGGGATCAGCTTGTTCGGTGTCTTCTCACGCAGGGTCTCGGCGTCGATATCTTCAACCAGCAGCAGCTTCAGCCAATCCAGAAGCTCCGAGGTGGACGGCTTCTTCTTCAGGCCCGGCGTGTCGCGGATTTCGTAGAAGGTCTTCAAAGCCTCGGAAACCAGGCGCGGTTTGATACCGGGGAAGTGCACGTCGACGATAGCCGACAGGGTCTCGGCGTCGGGGAAGCGGATGAAGTGGAAGAAGCAGCGCCGCAGGAAGGCGTCGGGCAACTCTTTTTCATTGTTGGAGGTGATGATGACGATGGGACGCACTTCGGCGCGGATCGTCTCGTCCGTTTCCTGGACGTAGAACTCCATCCGATCCAGTTCCTGCAGCAGGTCGTTGGGGAACTCGATGTCGGCCTTGTCGATCTCGTCGATCAGCAGGACGGGGCGGGCAGGGGCGGTAAAGGCTTCCCACAGCTTGCCCTTCTTCAAATAGTTGCGCACGTCATGGACGCGTTCCTCGCCCAACTGGCTGTCGCGCAGTCGGCTGACCGCATCATACTCATACAGGCCATTATGGGCCTTGGTCGTGGATTTGACGTGCCAGGTGATCAACGGCGCATCGAAGGCCTTGGCGATCTCATAGGCCAGGACCGTCTTGCCTGTGCCGGGCTCGCCCTTGATCAGCAGGGGACGCTCTAATGCGACTGCAGCGTTCACCGCGACCTTGAGGTCGCTCGTGGCGATATAACGGTCCGTGCCCTCGAAACGGCTCATAGAAAAACCCACTCCGTGTTTCCACGGAGTGGGTTAGCGGATCGTCCGCGTCGTGAACAGCGATCAGGTGATGCGCTTGGCCGAGACCGGATCGCTGGCGGGGAAGGTTTCTTCCAGACCCTCATCTACCAGCGCCTCCTGGCGGCTTTCGGACTTGTCGATCTTGTCGAGCTGGTCCGGCACGCCGTCCTGCGAGGTCGTGCGCTTGGCGTGCGGGGCGTCGGGCGACGCGTCGTGACGGGCTTTGTCGTCGGTCATGTCATTCTCTCCTTATCGCGCCGAAGCGTCTTGATCCCCGTCCGGGCCGTATCCCAGGTCTGTGATGTCGTCATCCGAGAGCCGTTTGGCCTCCCAATGTGCGGCGCTGGCCTGGGCGCCGCGTTCGTTTTCCATCAGGCCCGAATAGACGAGCTCGACTTCATCCGGCGCTGACGCAGGTTCGCCTTCGGCGTCGATTTGATTGCGATTTTCGCCATCGACGCCCAACAGGGCGTCGGCTTCGCGTTCGATGCCGTCGAGCGCCAACTGGTCGTCGAGATCGATCTCTGCGTCCTCGTCGAAATCCTCGTCGTCGGCGTCGCCATCGGCCTGGGTCACGTCCAGCACCTGGTCGGCTTCATCCAGTAGGAATTCGCCGTCGCCCTCGTCGTCCAGATGGGTTTCGTCGAACGTCTCAGACTGTTCCTGATCGTCCTGGTAGTCGTTGTCCGGCATGGTCGTCTCCTCTTCGACAAGCCAACGCAACGGCGACGATACGCGTTCCAGCGGATCGATCTCACAAGGGATGGTTAACCGATGCCGGGGTAGGGTCTGATTCACTCGGAGCTGTCGTGTGCGACCGGCTCGACCATGACTGGAGTACGGTCCTCAATGGCCTTGAAGCTGTCGCTGAAACCCGGCGAGAAGTTCGTTTTGAATGGCGCCGTGGTCCAGAACGGCGATCGTCGCGGCGTGCTGATCCTCCAAAACCGCGCCAGCGTCCTGCGCGAGAAGGACATCATGCAGGCCGAGGACGTGACCACGCCCGCACGCCGCATCTATTTCCCGATCATGATGATGTATCTGGACGAGAGTTCGGCGTCGAAGTTCTTCGACGAACTGGCTCTGCGGATCACCGAATTCATGGGCGCGACGCAGAACCCGGACATCCTGGCTGAATGCGTCTCGGCCTCGCGTCATGTGCTGGCGCGCGAATACTATAAGGCCCTGATGTCGGCGCGTAAGATTGTCGAGTATGAAGAGAGAGTGCTGAATGTCGCTTCAGGCCTACACAGCGGCGACAGCGAGGGCTGAGAGCCCGCGCGACCTGGAGTACCGGCTGTTCGGTCAGGTCACGCGCGCTCTGGTTCACGCCTCGACCGTCGACGAATCCGACATCGCCACCCGTATCGACGCGCTGGACTGGAACCGGCGCCTTTGGTCGACGCTGGCCGGCGAGTGCAGCGACCCCGGCAACGCCCTGGGCGCTCCGATGCGCGCGCAAATCATTTCCCTGAGCCTGTTCATCAACCGCCATTCCTCGGCGATCATGCGGGGTGAAGAAAGCTTCCAGGATCTGATCGATATCAATCGCATGATCATGCAGGGCCTGTCCGGCGGGGCGTCGCCGACGCAGTAGATCGGGACGCGTTCACGAAAGCGCGAAACCCATTGGCGCAAAGCGTTGAGCCGTCTTATGTTTCACCTCCCTGTTCAACAGTCGAAAGGAGGTGATCCAGTGTCTCATTGTCATCAATCGCGAGCGGCGACCGCGACCCTGGCCCTCGGAGAGGGTCTGGTCTGAGCCTTTCAGACTGAGTTGCGGCCGGACCGTTCGCGGTCAGGCAATGAAGGGTCGTCGGGGAAACCCGGCGGCCCTTTTTGTCGCCGTCAGTGCAGCAGCTTGGCGAACCAGCTGGTCAAGTGCTGGGCCACCTCGACCACCGTCGCCCAGATCAGGAACAGATAGAGGGCGCTGGCGGCGGTGGCGACGACGCCGAGCAGGATGGCGACGCCGTCGCGCTGCATCATGCCCAGGGCGAACAGAACCAGTGCGATACCGGGCAGGGCGTCTCCGAACGGAATGGGCAAGGCCATGATCAGAGCCAGCACGACGCACACCAAGCCTGTGAAGGTGTCGGCGACATCGCCGGTCAGCAGCGGCAGGCGTGGGCGGGTCAAGCGTTCGATGGCGCGGACCATCTTCAGGACGCTTAGGCCATTCGGCCGTCTGCGAACGGCGCGCCTCACGCCGTCGGAAAAGATGTAGCGGCGCCCGGCGATCCGTACCCTTGCCGACAGCACCCAGCGACGCAGCCAGGCCGGGGCTGCGAACGGCGTGGCGATCAAGGACGTGTAGGCGGCGCGGGACACCGAGGCCTTCAACATCCAGTGCGGCAGCCAGACGCTCTGTCTTTGGAAGGCCAGTTCCAGAGACATCAGGATGATCGGCACGGCGAAGACCGCCTTGCCGCCGGGCGGCCAGGGCAAAAGCGCCAGCAGCGACAGGATCAGGATCATGGCCCCGAATCCGCGCTCGCCGAACGAAGCGACCAGTTCGGACATGGTCAGCTTGGGCTCGGGGGCGTGGCCGAGGTCTTCAAGGACGTCGGAGAACCGCCGCAGGTCGTCGTTCGGAGGCGGTTGGGCGGGCATCAGGCGGGGCGCTCGGCTGGAGATTGCGCCCATCTAGGCGGTCGGCGCGTGGATCGCCACTTACAGAACGGACAGGCGATCAGATAAATCGACTGTGTCTCAGTCCTGCACTTGCTCGGGTTTGCCCTTGCGCTTGGTCTCGGCCAGGTCTTCCAGCTGCTTTTCCGTCATGGACTCGACCATGGACTTGGACGCGCCCTTCAGCTTCGACTTCGGCGTGTCTCCACGCTTGGCCGACAGGGCGGCGCCGGCGGCCTTTTGCTGAGCGGCGGATTTTGCGGGCATGGTCTGTCTCCTTGTTCGGAGACAAGCCGTCAGCCGCCCAGCAGTTCCCGTCCAATCAGGAAGCGGCGGATCTCGTTAGTGCCGGCGCCGATGTCATAAAGTTTGGCGTCGCGGACCAGGCGTTCGACCGGCCATTCCTTGGTGTAGCCGGCGCCGCCCAGGGCCTGAACGGCCTCCATCGTCACCTTGACCGCATTTTCGGACGCCAGCAGGATCGCACCCGCCGCGTCGTAGCGCGTGGTCAGGCCGGCGTCGCAGGCGCGGGCGACCGAATAGACATAGGCGCGGGCGCTGTTCAGGGCGACATACATGTCGGCGATCTTGCCCTGCATCAGCTGGAACGAGCCGATCGGCTTTCCGAACTGCTTGCGGTCGCGGACGTAGGGCAGGACCACGTCCAGCGCCGCCTGCATGATGCCAAGCGGACCAGCGGCCAGAACGGCGCGCTCATAGTCCAGACCGCTCATCAACACGCCTGCGCCGCCGCCCAGCGGACCCATGATGTTCTCTTCCGGCACCTCACAGTCCTCGAACACCAGTTCGGCGGTGTCCGAGCCGCGCATGCCCATCTTGTCCAGCTTCTTGGAGACGCTGAAACCCTTCATGCCCTTTTCGATCAGGAAGGCGGTGCAGCCCTTCGATCCCGCATCCGGATCGGTCTTGGCATACACGACAAGGGTGTCGGCGTGGGGCGCGTTGGTGATCCAGAACTTGGTGCCGTTCAGGACGTAGCGATCGCCCTTCTTTTCAGCGCGGGTGCGCATCGACATGACGTCGGAGCCTGATCCGGCCTCGGACATGGCCAGCGAGCCGACATGTTCCCCGCTGATCAGCTTGGGCAGATACTTCTGCTTCTGCTCGGGCGTGCCCCAGCGGCGAATCTGATTGACGCACAGATTGGAGTGGGCGCCGTAGCTCAGGCCGATCGAGGCCGAGGCGCGCGACACTTCCTCCATCGCGACGACGTGTTCGAGATAGCCCAGGCCGAGGCCGCCGAACTCTTCCTCGACGGTGATTCCGTGCAGGCCCAGTTCGCCCATTTCGGGCCAGAGCTCGCGTTTGAACGCGTTCTTTTCGTCGATCTCGGCGGCCAGCGGCGCCAGGCGATCGGCGGCCCAGCGGGCGGTGGTGTCGCGGATGGCGTCGGCGTTATCGCCAAGGCCGAATTCCATGGATTGGGGCGCGAAGGGAATGCTCATGCGCTAGGGCGTAGCATCGCGCACGGCCTTTCGCCAAGCGCTGTCAGACGCGGTCAGCCCGTCCCCAGCGCCGATAGCAGTTGTAGCCTGATACGCCGAGGCAGGCGGCGGCGACCAGGATCAGCACCCAGGCGACCGTGGCGGTGTCGCTGCTGTTCGATAGCGATGCGCGTCGAAAGGCGGCCATGGCGACGCCGAGACACAGGGCGCCAAGGCCGCCCATGATGACGAAGGTCAGGGTTTCTCCCAGCCGCGAGCGCCGCTTGGCCCGAGCGCGGGCCACGACCTCGCGCGTGCTCAGCACGTCTTCACCGGATGCTGCGTCGCCCTCGATGCCCGGTTCGACGGGGCTGTCGGCGGGCGTGGCTTCGGCCAGGCCTGGCGCGGTCAGCACCACGCTGGTCTTCTGCGCATCGGTGAAGCCCGACGGCGTCTCCGGCTGCTTGACCTCAACCGGCGCGTAGATGTCGTTGGCGGCGATGATCGGCGCAGCGACGGAGACGCTCTCCAACTGCCCGGTCAACGGCACGACGTCCGGGACCGGACCGACAGCCGTCGCGGCATAGACGTCGGGCGGCTGGGGCGCGGTGGTCGCTTGAGCCAGCACCACGCCATCCTGGGCCGGGAAGGGGGCGACGGCCTCATCCAGGGCGCCGTCGACGGCGGGAAGGGTCGGCTCGTCCGTCTCGAAAAGAGACGGCAGGGGCGCGGCCAAAAGGTCCGCCAAGGTGAGCGGCGCGCCGGGCGCGGCGTTGAACAGCGCGTGTTCAGCCGAACGACGGCGGGTTGGGGTCTCGGCGGCGGCTTCATCGGCCCAGGCGCTCATGGAGGCGGACGCCTGACGCGCAGATCCCGCGTTCAACTGCTCGACCACGTCGGAGGCGGCGAACCTGTCTGCGCCGATGGAGAAGGCGAAACTGGCCAGGGCGTCGAACTGATGCTGGTTGAGAGGAACGCGGACGTGATCGGTCACAGCCTTCACGACCGGGATCAGGTCGTATTGCATCAGCAGTTCGGCCTCGGCCTCGGACACCCTCGCGCCCTCGCGGGCCGACTGGGTGTGGCCATAGCCGATGACCCAGCGACCGTCGCTGCGCTGCATGGCCCGAGGCCGGAAGCCTTCGAAACTCTTGATCAGCAGGACGCCCTCGCGGGACACCTTGCTGGGTTTGGGGAGGACGTCAGACACAGTTGACCCAATTGGAAACAGGCGCGCGGCGCTCGCACCGCTCCCAGCAAGGGCCGCGCCGCATATTCCGCGTCGTGTCTAGAGCAGCACCAGTGTGGCCAGACCAAGGAAGATCAGGAAGCCGAAGAAGTCGGTGGTCGCCGTAACGAACACCGCCGACGACACGGCCGGGTCGAACTTCAGCTTGGACAGGGTCAGGGGCGTCAGGACCCCGATCGATGCGGCGACCAGCAGATTCAGGATCATGGCCGCGCCGATCACCAGGCCGATCTTCCAGTCTTCGTCCCGGAACCAGAAGCCGGCCGCGATGCCGATCAGGGGCGCCAGGATCAGGCCGTTGGCCAGGCCCACCACCATCTCGCGCCAGAAGGTGCGCGGGGCGTTCGAACTGTTCAGCTCGCGCGTCGCCAGGGCGCGCACGGTCACGGTCAGGGCCTGGGTGCCCGCATTGCCGCCGATGGCCGAGACGATCGGCATCAGGACGGCAAGAGCGACGATCTGCTGGATGGTGGCCTCGAACAGGCCGATGACGCTGGCGCCCAAGGCCGCCGTCGCCAGATTGATCGCCAGCCAGGGCACGCGACCGCGCACGATCTCGGGCACAGACGAACCGCGGTCCTCGTCGGCGACACCGGCCAGACGCAGGATGTCCTCGCGGTTCTCTTCCTGAATGATGTTGACGATGTCATCGACGGTGATCTGGCCGACCAGCCGACCGGCCGCGTCCACGACGGGCGCCGAGATCAGGTGGTATTTCTCGAAGATGTAGGCGACTTCTTCCTGATCCTGATCGACGGCGATCTCGTTGATCGGCTCCATCAGATCGGTCAGGGCGATGGTGCGGGCGGCGCGCAGCAGGCCGCTGATCGGCACGCCGCCGACCGGGCGGTTCAGCGGATCGACAACATAGATGTCGAAGAACAGCTCGGGCAGGTCGTCGCCCTGTTTGCGGATGTGGTCGATAGTGTCGCCCACGCTCCAGAACTGGGGCGCGGCCATCACCTCGCGCTGCATCAGGCGGCCGGCGGATTCTTCCGCATAGCCCAGGCTGCTTTCGATGGCGGCGCGATCGACTTCGGGCATGGCGGCCAGAACGCGTTCGCGCTGGTCGTCCTCCAGGTCTTCGACGACGGCTGCGGCGTCGTCGGAATCCAGTTCCTGCAGCGCCTCGGCCAGGGTGCCGTGCGGCACGCGCTCCAGCACCTCCTCGCGGATATTGTCGTCCAACTCGGGCAGGGTTTCGGCCAGAAGCTCGGGCGGCAACCACAGGACCACGACGGCGCGGTGTTCCGCCGTCAGAAAGCCCATCAGGTCGGCGACGTCGGCCGGGTGCAGGTCTTCCAGCAGCGAGCGCAGCCGCATCCCGTCGCCGTCGTCGGCGGCGTCCACGACTTTCTCGACGAATTGAGGGGTGAGGACATAGTCCTCGTCCAGGGCGGCGTGGTCTTCGTTATCGAGCGTCTCGTCTGGAGCAAAGGCGGTGTCCGTGGTGCTCACGTGGTCGCCTCCCTTGGTAGAATGTCCAGCCGTACTTAGCCGATGAATCGCCCTGTTTAGCCAGATGGTGCGGTCGAGAAGACTCGAACTTCCACGGGTTGCCCCACAGCGACCTCAACGCTGCGCGTCTACCAATTCCGCCACGACCGCTCGCATCGGAGCGGCGGCGAATAGACGAAGCCGTTGGAAAAGGAAAGGGCGAAATGAGCGACGCAAAGACGTCGCGGATCAAAGTCTCAGGCCGACCCGGCCATGAAGTCGTACACGTCCGCCTGGCGGGTGACGGTGATGGCGATACGGTCGTCTCGGATCTCGATTTCGCCGCGCGCGACAGGATAGTTGTTGGCCAGGATCCAGACCTCGTCGCCCTCTGCAGCGTCCAGGGGAATCACCGCGCCGCGACCCATGCGCAGCAGTTGCGACATCGGCAGCACCGAGCGACCCAGAACCACGGAGATTTCGACATCGACGGCGTTAATCTGGGTCACGTAAAGCTCTCTTCACTAGAGGGCCGTCTCTTGCAGAAACGCCCTGGCGACCACATTGAAGCGTCATGCTTGCTGAGCCGTTAAGCCCGTCCCTTCAGAAACTGCGTCTCGACGATGACCGACCGGTCGAATGGGCCGTGTCGAAAGGCTACGTCGACTATGCGGCCGCAGAGGCCTTCATGGAGGCGCGCGTCGCGGCCATTGCAGCCGGCGAAGCGAATGAGATGGTTTGGTTGCTGGAGCATCCGCCGCTCTACACCGCCGGCGTCTCCGCCAAGAACGACGACCTTCTGGATGCCGGCCGGTTTCCGGTGCATCGCACAGGGCGGGGCGGGCAGTTCACCTATCACGGCCCGGGACAGCGCGTGGCCTATGTGATGCTGGACCTGAACCGGCGAGGCAAGGACGTCCGGTGTTTCGTGCGCGGGCTTGAGCTGTGGCTGATCGGCGCCCTGGATACGTTCGGCGTAAAGGCCGACATCCGGCCCGGTCGCGTGGGCGTGTGGGTCGAGCGCAAGGGGGCGGGCTGGTCGCGCGAGGACAAGATCGCCGCCATCGGCGTCAAGGTCCGCAAATGGGTCAGCTTCCACGGCATCAGCCTGAACGTGGAGCCGGATCTGGATCATTTCGGCGGCATCGTCCCGTGCGGCATTCAGGAACACGGCGTCACCAGCCTGGTCGATCTCGGCGTTCTGGCGACGATGGACGAGGCGGACGAGGCCTTGAGGCGCAGCTTCGATCGGATCTTCGGCGCAGCGGTCGAGGCGTCGGCGCCGCTTTGATACGCGCCGCATCGCCGCAGCCCATGTGACAATCGGGCGAAATCCCGCGCGGCGGGGTTGGCAAGCGCTGGACGCATGGGGTTTAACCTTTCCCACGAGCTTGAAATCAAAGGCCGCAGGAAACCCCATGAACCGAATGATCGCCGCCGCTTCGGCCGCCGTTCTGTCGCTGACCGTCGCCGCCGGCGCCGCTGTCGCACAGGATTTTCGCGCTCTGGCGCAACAGGACCTTCAGGCCGCGCATGACGCCCTTGCCGCCAACCACCCCGCCGCCGTGATTCCCGGCGCGCCCAGCGAAGCGTTTCGCAGCTGGATCGATGCCGGCCTGACGGATGCGCAAGGCAAGGTTGGCCGCGTGAACAGCGGCGACAGCCACGCCTATCTGATGCGCTACTACGCCAATGGCTTTCGCGATTCGAACATCGCGATTCGCCCGACCTACGAAGGCCTCGGTCCCTTCTTCGCGACCAGCTGGCCGGGCGTGACCACGGCGTGGCGCAACGGCGAATATGTCGTCTCCTATGTGAAGCCCGGCGTTCGCAACGTGCCGCCGCTCGGGGCGACCCTGGTCAAGTGCGGCGACAAGACCGCCGCCCAGTTGGCCGAAGAGCGGCTGGACCGGTGGGAAGGCGACCTGACGACGGAAGCCGGACGTGTCCGCACCGCGCCCTATCTGCTGTGGAACCGCAACAATCCCTTCACCGGCGGCGTGCCCTCGCTGTGCACCTTCAAGGTCGGCCGTCGTGATCGCGACTTCCAGATGCAGCCCCAGCCGGCCGACGCCGCCAGCCTGGAAGCCGCCTATCGCGCCACCGTCTACACGCCGGGCGCCAATCCTTTGTCGGTCGAGACGGTCGATGGCCGTCCGTGGATCAATGTTCACACCCTGGCTGACGACGCCGGATGGGACGCCTTCTACGCCGCTGTCGAAGCCCAACTGCCCGCCATTCGCGGCGCGCAGGGGCTGGTCATCGATCTGCGCGGCGCAAACGGCGCTTCGCTGAATGCGACGGGCAAGGGCTATGGCCTGGCCAACCGCATCTGGACGCCCGAGTTCACCGTCAGCCGTCAGCCTGAAGCCGGCTCAATCACCTACCGCGCCACGCCCGCAAACCGTCAGTGGTTCGCCAACACCCTGGCGCGCATGCAGGCCGACCCGCGCTTCGTCGCTGAATCCGGCCCGGTCATCGAACAGACCCAGGCCATCGTCGCCGCCTTCGATTCGGCCCTGGCCGCCAATCAGCCGACCTTCACAATGCCCGGTCGCCCGTCGGTGGCGGACGCGGGCGCGGCAAACCCCGTGGCGGGTCCGGTCGTGGTCTTGGTCGACGGCGGCTGCACCAGCGGGTGCCTGGATACGCTGGACCTGCTGACGCGCCTGCCGAACGTGCGCCTCGCCGGATCGGTGACGGCCGAGGATTCGATCTTCATCGAGCCGACCGTTCTGCGCCTGCCGTCGAACTATGCCGAGCTGACCTATGGTCATAAGGCCTGGACCACGCGCCAACGCGGCAACGATGCGCCCTTCACCCCGGCACAGGGCCTTGCCTATACCGGATCGGCGACGGACGAGGCGGCCGTGCGCGCCTGGGTCGGGACGCTGTTCCAATAAGTAAGGACCGGTCGGTCGAATGAACGAGGGGCGGGCAGGGGTGGAACCCTTGGCCCGCCCTTCTTATTTGCAGTCCATGACCGATCTCGCCCAAACCTCCGAATCCCTCCGTTCGCCGTCGGGCTATGACCTGACCCCGCCGAACGCCGAAGAACGCGCCCGGCTCGAAGCCGATCTGAACCCCGAGGAAAAGCGCGTCCTGCTCTCCCATGGCACTGAGGCGCCCTTCTGCGGCACGCTGCTGGGCGAGAAGCGGGCCGGCGTCTTCTGCTGCCGCGAATGCGGCCTGCCGTTGTTCAAGAGCGGAACCAAGTTCGAAAGCGGCACCGGCTGGCCCAGCTTCACCCAGCCGGTCGATGAAGCGCACGTCCACGCGATCCGCGACACCAGCTACGGCATGATCCGGATCGAGACCCAATGCGCCCGCTGCGGCAGCCACCAGGGTCACGTCTTCCCAGACGGCCCGCCGCCCACCGGAAACCGCTATTGCATCAACTCGGTCGCCCTCAGTTTCGTAGCCGAGGGCGAGGCTCTGCCGGACCCCCTCAACCGCGGCGACGGCATCGCCTGACCTTGGCCTCAATCGCTGTGCTAGGATGATATCGAACGGAGGTGGCCTATGCTGATCGCAAGTCTCTTGGCGGGTGTGGCTCTGGCGGCGTCGGACGGTGATCCGGACGGCGTGGTCACTACGGCGCCGACAAACGCGCCCACCCTGGCTCAGGCCCTGGCGGCGGCGCCTGAGGCGTCGTTGACTGCGCCGACGGCTCAGGACGCCGCCCCGCACGGCCTGACCACCGAACAGCAGATCCAGAACTGGATCAGCGCGCGCACGCCGGGCGCAACCTTCGACGAAAGCGCAGAGCCGGGCGCCCCGGCCGAGCGCAAGATGCATGGCATGGTCGAGGCCGGAATCGGCACAGGCGGCTATCGCAGCTATGGCGCGGCCGTTTCCTTGCCTGTCGGCGAGAACGGTCGCCTGGACCTCGCCTACCGCGAAGGCCGCAACGAACCTTGGGGATACGGCTACGGCGGCTATGGTCTGCGCGGACCGGGCTTCTACTCGCCCTATGGCGGCGGCTGGCGCGGTCGAGGCTATGGGGCCGACACTACGACCAAGTCGATGTCGATGGGGTTCAGCTGGAGCAAAGACGGCGATGCGGATGACCGCGATCCCTATCGCCGCGGCCTTTACGGCTACGACTGAAGACTTTTCCGTCCGCTCTGGAAGATCGAAAAGGCCCGGCGAAAGCCGGGCCTTTTCAAGTCTCAGATGGTGCCGCCGGGGGGAATCGAACCCACGACCTCAGCCTTACCAAGGATGCGCTCTACCACTGAGCTACGGCGGCCCCGACTGAGGAAGCGGCCGTATAGCCAAACCCTTCCGGGGATGGAAGCGGCTTTTTGACGATCTGAAAGAAAGTTTGGACATGGCCCGTGATCACGGCATCATCGCACCATGACTCGCATGCCGCATGACGCCGATACGCCCTCCGCCGCCGCGCAGGCGACGCCGATCGTCGAATCGGGGCCTGAATTCGAGAAAGCGCGGGCTAAGGCGGAAAAGGCCATGCGGCTGGCCTCGGCGCTCCGGGCCAATCTGCGGCGGCGCAAGGCGCCGGCGCGGACGCCGGCCGCGCCACGCGACAGCAACTGAAAGTCATCGGCTCGCGATCACGCAGCCCTTTGGCAAGCGCCCGCCGGCTTGCTAGAGAACCTTCCCCCCGAGGCGTTGGCCTCGGGCGCGCTTAAGGACGTCATGGACAGCATCGCCATTCAGGGCGGCGCCCAGCTTTTCGGGGACATTCCCGTCAGCGGCGCCAAGAACTCCGCCATCAAGCTGATGGCCGCCTCGATCCTGACGGATCAGCCCTTGCTGCTGACCAATATGCCGCGTCTGGCCGACACCCGGTTCCTGGGTCAGTTGCTGCGCCAGTTCGGCATCGAAGTGACCGAGCGTGACGGCGCGGACGGGCAGGAGAGCCTGTTTCACGCCAAGGGCCTGACCTCGACCTTCGCCCCCTATGATCTGGTGCGCCAGATGCGGGCCTCGTTCAATGTGCTGGGGCCGCTGCTGGCGCGCACCGGCGAGGCCAAGGTCTCGCTGCCGGGCGGCTGCACCATCGGCGCGCGTCCGGTCGATCTGCACCTGCAGGCGCTGACGGCGCTAGGCGCCGAGATCGAGCTGGACGAAGGCTATGTCACCGCCCGCGCGCCCAAGGGTCTGAAAGGCGCCGAGATCGAGTTCCCCTTCGTTTCGGTCGGCGCCACCGAACATGCGCTTCTGGCCGCCGTGTTGGCTGAGGGCACGACCGTCCTGCGCCGTGCGGCGCGCGAACCCGAGATCGGCGATCTGGCCCACTGTCTGACGGCCATGGGCGCCAGGATCGAGGGAATCGACACCGACGTCCTGACCATCACCGGCGTCTCGTCGCTGAACGGGACGACCTGGTCGGTGATTCCCGACCGGATCGAGATGGGCTCCTACGCCGTCGCCGCCGCCATGGCGGGCGGAGAGGTGCGCCTGACCAAGGCGCGGGCCGAATTGATCGGTTCGCTGACCGACAAGATGGTCGAGGCGGGCGTCGAGGTCTCGCCGACCGCCGACGGCGTGCTGATCGAGCGCGACCCCAAGCAGCGCCTGAAGGCCGTGGATGTCGAGACGGCCATCTATCCGGGCTTCGCCACCGATCTGCAGGCCCAGTTCATGGCGCTGATGACGACGGCGGAAGGCGTCAGCACGGTTCGCGAGACGATCTTTGAAAACCGCTTCATGCATGTGCCGGAGTTGGCGCGACTGGGCGCCGACATTTCGGTTCATGCCGGAGAGGCGCACGTCACCGGCGTCGAAGTTCTGCACGGCGCACAGGTTATGGCCACGGATCTTCGGGCCTCGATGTGCCTGGTCATCGCGGGCCTTGTCGCCGAGGGCGAAACGACGGTCGGACGCGTCTATCATCTGGATCGCGGTTTCGAGCGTTTGGAAGAAAAGCTCGGCGCATGCGGAGCCGACATCCGCCGCATAAAGGGAACAGGTGATGAGCACTGAGATCGACGGCGTCATCTCCGAAGCCAAGGCGCCGGTCGAACCGCTGCGTCTGTTGGCCGAGGATGCCGACGATCTTCAGATCATCTCCGCCGCGCTCCAGGACGCCATCCTGCGGCCCGTCGATATCGTCTGGGAAAAGGCGGCCCGGACCCTGACCATCGCCTTCAGCCGCTTCTGCTGGGAGTGCGGCGGGACGCGGGTGATGTGCGCCATGCAGTTCGGCGACGTTCTGGCGGTCAAGAGCCGTCGACTGTCGCGCAGTCCCGACGCCTCGCTCGAACTGCTCGCGCTCGACTTCATTCCGACCGAGGACCTGAGCGGGCGCGTCATCCTGATGTTCGCCGGCGGCGGTGATCTGCGAATCGACGTGGAATGTCTGGACGCCGTGGTCACGGACATTTCCGACCGCTGGCCTGCACGGATCGCGCCGACCCACCTGGACACGCCCGAACTGGACGAAGGGACTGCGGCATGAGCGCCGATCATAAGCTGGCCTCGGTCGAACTGGACGCCGCGACCCTGCCGGCGGCGACGGCCGAGATCGAGCACGAGCGTCGCGTCGCCATCTTTGATCTGGTCGAGAAGAACAGCTTCGAGCCTGTCGGCGCCGAGGGCGGACCCTACAGGCTGAAGCTGTCGCTTCAGGACAATCGTCTGGTGTTCGACATCGACGGCGACAACTTCACGCGCACCTACGCCATCAGCCTGACGCCGCTGAAGGGTGTGATCAAAGACTATCTGATGATCTGCGACAGCTACTATGAGGCGCTGCGCGGATCCTCGGCCAGCCAGATCGAATCGGTCGACATGGGCCGGCGCGGCCTTCACAACGAAGGGGCCGAGCAGCTGAAGACGCGGTTGGACGGCAAGATCGTGGTCGATCACGAGACGTCGCGGCGCCTGTTTACATTGCTCTGCGCCCTCTACCGTCGCGGCTGACCTCGACTATCTCTGTGTTTTCGGGCATTAGGCCCGTCCATTCCGCCCCTCGCGCCCGCCCGGCGTGGGGTCGAACGCATATTCAACGGGCGTGAGAGGCCGCATGGCTAAGGAAGAACTGCTCGAGTTTCCCGGCACCGTCAGCGAACTGCTGCCGAACGCCACCTTCCGCGTGACGCTCGAGAACGACCACGAGATCATCGCCCACACCGCCGGCAAGATGCGCAAGAACCGCATCCGCGTCCTGGCCGGCGACAAGGTGCTGGTCGAAATGACCCCCTACGACCTGACCAAGGGTCGCATCACCTATCGCTTCAAGTAAGTGGCTGCGGGTCGCCCCGAACTGGTGCTGGCTTCGGCCAGCCCGCGCCGCATCGAACTGCTGGCGCAGGTCGGGATCACGCCCGACCATATCGATCCCGCCGACATCGACGAGACGCCTCTGAAGGGCGAGACCCCGCCGCGTCTGGCCGAACGACTCGCCACCTCGAAGGCGCAGGTTGTCGCAGAGCGCCGCCCCGAGGCGGTGGTCATCGCCGCGGATACGGTTGTCGCTGTCGGGCGTCGTTTTCTGGAGAAGGCGGCGGACGAGGCCGAGGCGACACGCTTTCTGAAACTGCTGTCCGGCCGCAATCACCGCGTCTTCACCGGCGTCGCCGTCTGGCGCGACGGAAAACTATCGTCGCGCGTCAACGAAACCCGCGTGACCTTCAAACCCTTGTCGGACCACGAGATCGCATCCTACGTCGCCACGGGCGACTGGCGCGGCAAGGCCGGCGGCTATGGCATCCAAGGCCCGGCGGCCGCCTTCATCCAGCGCATCGTCGGCAGCCATCCGTCCGTGATGGGCCTGCCCGTCTATGAGGCCGTCCGGCTTCTGCACGGCGTCGGCTGGCGTTCATGAGCGGCGCAGTCGGGGTCTTCCTCGACGAGACGCCTGGCGAGACGCGTGCCGCCATCATGCGCGACGGCCACTACACCCATCTTCTGATCCACCGCGACGATGATGTGGCGCAGACCCGGCTCGGCGCCCGCTCGGTGGGGCGTGTCATCGAGGTGAACCCCGGCTTGCGCGGCGCCTTCGTCGATATCGCCGCACCGACCGCCGCCTTTCTGCCCTTCCCGAGAAACGACCGAATTACCCAAGGCCAGCGGATGGAAGTCGTCGTCACCGCCGAACCTCGTGCCGGGAAAGGGGCGGCAGTTCGGTATGTAGGACCGGGGGAGGGGACGCCCCGCCTGATTCAGCCCGCACCCACCATCGCCGAACAGTTGCGCGAGCTCGCGCCCGGCGCGGAATCGGTCACCGGCATCGCCGCTATCGACGCCGTGGTCGAGGCGGAGGAGGAGGCTCTGGCTCATTCGATCGTTTTCGCCTCGCATGGAATCGATCTCGCCGTCGAACGCACGCGCGCCTTAGTGGCCGTGGACATCGACTTCACGTCCACCCCCGGTCGTGATCCGAAACAGGCCAGGGCGGCTGCGAATCGCGAGGGGGTGAAACAGGCGGCGCGGCTGATCGGCTTGCGGAACTGGGGCGGCCTGGTCGTCATCGACATGGTCGGGGACGGTCAGGACGCCGAGGCGCAGTCCAAAGTCGCGCGGGCCGCGTTCGGTCATGAACCCCAGGCCGTCTTCGGACCCGTCAGTCGATTCGGCCTGTTGCAGATGTCGCTTCCCTGGCGTCGCACGCCGCTCGAGGAGCTTCTGCTCGACGCTGGCCGACGGCCCTCGGTTCAGACGCGGGCCATATCTGTCGTACGCGCTTTGCGGCGACAGCTTCTGGCCGATACCTTATCGCCACGCATCACCGCGCGTTGCGCGCCCGAAGAAGCCCTGATCGCTGATCCACTGGCGTCCTATCTGGGACCGCGAGCGGTGATCCAGGCCGATGCCGCGATCCCGCCAGGGCGCGGACGAATAGAAGAGGGTTAAGCCGTGGCTTCCTGTCCCATCTGCCGCAAGGCCGACGCCGATCCCAAGTATAAGCCCTTCTGCTCACGCCGCTGTTCCGACGTCGATCTTCAGCGCTGGTTCACCGGCGCCTATGCCATTCCGGTCGCCCTGGACGAGGGTGCGCAAGATGATGACGAAAAGGACGGATTGGGCGCTGGACAGGCGGAAAAGCCTCCCCTATAGACCCGCCTCTCGCGACGTCGCGACGTCGCGTCGGCGCCTGGATAGCTCAGCTGGTAGAGCAGCGGATTGAAAATCCGCGTGTCGGTGGTTCGAACCCGCCTCCAGGCACCATCTTTTCCCACACCGTAAAAATCGATTGTTTTGAACGCATGACCCTGCGCTGCGGCCTTTGCGCCGCCCTTGGGTTTAAGCCAGCCTGCAGCGATCAGCCCTACAATTCGCCATATCGGGAAATGATCGCGCTCAGGATGGCCGTTTTGAACAAACTTGCTTCATCTGACGTCAGATCATCATCAAAATGTCGCGCGGCTGCACTCTAATGCGCCGGTTGGTGGAACTTTTCTCCATGTCTCTCGACGGGTTAAAAGCCCCTCTTGTCCCTTGACGCTCCGGTAAGGGTTCGTCAAAGGGTTGAGGCGCCTTCGCAAGAAGACGTTAATGCGGATCGCCGGAGACGTGTCTCCGAAGGTTCGACCAGCGGAGACGAGGCGGGCGACCGTTTCGATCTCCACCGAAGATTTCAGCGAGCTCTGATCCTCGAAAGGACGGGCGCGTTGAAGGAAACATTTCAGGTTGGGGGGCGGTCGCTGACTATGGCCGCACCTTTGGTTCCACGAGTCAGACCAAGCAGGAACTGGCGAATTATGCTGAACAGCAAAAAGACGAATATCCTTCTCGCCATGGCCGGCGCCGCCGCGCTGATGGCGAGCTCGCCGGTCCTGGCCCAGGCCCCGGCCGAGCCCACCCCGGCCGCCTCGACTGCGGCTCCCGCAGCCGCCGCT
Organism: Brevundimonas sp. SGAir0440; assembly: GCF_005484585.1. NCBI lineage: Bacteria > Pseudomonadati > Pseudomonadota > Alphaproteobacteria > Caulobacterales > Caulobacteraceae > Brevundimonas > Brevundimonas sp. SGAir0440. The sequence continues at coordinate 1,751,296 of NZ_CP039435.1, forward strand.
CCGGCTGCCGGCGAAGCTGACCCCGCAACGGTGAACGACGCCGTCGGCGGCGGTCACGGCGACATCACCCCGATCTCCATGTTCATGGAAGCCACGGTCGTCGTTAAGGTCGTCATGGCCGGCCTGCTGCTGGCCTCGATCCTGTCGTGGACCCTGCTGCTCATCAAGCTGTTCGAGTTCGGCGCTCTGAACCGCAAGACCGACAACTTCCTCGAGAACTTCCGCGGCGCCCGCACCATCGCTGACATGCGCGCTGTCTCGACTCAGGAAGAGTTCGACGGCAACCCGCTGGCCGACATGGCCGCCGCCGCCACCGAGGAAATCGAACTGTCGCGTCAATCGGGTCTGTCGGTCACCGGTGATCACCTCGACTCGGCCATGGCCCGCGCCCAGTCGGCTGTCGCCGCCGTCCAATCCGGTCTGGCCCTGCGCCTGTCGGGCGGCCAGCAGTTCCTGGCGTCGGTCGGCTCGATCGGTCCGTTCGTCGGTCTGTTCGGCACCGTTTACGGCATCATGAACTCCTTCATCGGTATCGCCCAGTCGAACACGACCAACCTGGCCGTCGTGGCTCCGGGTATCGCTGAGGCTCTGCTGGCCACCGGTATCGGTCTGTTCGCCGCTATCCCTGCCGTTGTGTTCTACAACTACTTCAACACCCGCATCGCTGCTTACGGCACGCGCGCCGACGGCTTCGCCGCTGAGCTGCTGAACGGCATCTCGCGTCAGCTCGACAAGGGGGCGTAAGACGGATGGCCGCCAAGATTAAATCGGGCGGCGCTGGCAACCTGCCTCAGGCCAACAGTGATATCAACGTTACGCCTTTCGTTGATATCATGCTGGTTCTGCTCATCATCTTCATGGTGGCGGCTCCGCTAGCCTCCGTGTCGGTGCCTGTTGAGTTGCCAATCGCCGTCGCCAAGGCGGCCCCGAACCCGCCCAAGCCGGTCTATATTTCGATCCAGAATGACGGCGACGTCTATGTGGGCGATTTCCGGACCGACGTCGGAGCCCTGGGTGAAGATCTGAAAAAACAGATCGGATCCCGGAACCCGGCCGATGAGCGGATCTTCATTCGGGGCGACCAGAACACCCGTTACGGCGACTTCATGCAGGTCATGAATGCGCTGCAGGATAACGGCTTCTATAGCGTTGCGCTGGTCGGCGAAGACCAGGCGACGAGTTAGGATGCGGAGATAGTATGACAGACGTCGAATATCATCGCAGTCGCTACGACGTACCCAAGAAGAAGGGCTTCATGGGGGTGTCCTACCCCGTGCTGATCGTCTGCCTGATGGTGGTCAGCATCTTGTTCGCGTTGCTGATCTTCTTTGTTCAGCAGTCCAAGTTCAAGCTGAAGGAGTTCAACTACGTCGACGAGTCCGTCGAGGTCGAGTTGGTCGAGCCGGTTCCGCCGCCTCCGCCGCCTCCGCCCCCGCCGCCTCCGCCGACGGATACGCCTCCGCCGCCGAAGCTTCAGGTGCGCGTGCCGGCTCCGGTCCCGAACATCGTTCCCCCTCCGCCGGTCAACATCACGCCGACGAAGAAGGAAGATCGGGTTGAATACACGGGTCCGCCCGTCAATATTCCTGGACCGCCGCCTCCGCCCGCACCCCCGGCTCCGCCGCGTCCGTCGACGATCACGAACGTTCAGTGGTCGCGCCAACCGCGCCCGACAGCTGATGACTTCCCGGCGCGTGCGCTGGAGCGTGAAATCAGCGGTTCGGCTACGGTCGAGTGCACGGCGCGCTCCAACGGATCTCCGGCGAACTGCCGCGTGGTGTCCGAAGAGCCTGCCGGAATGGGCTTCGGCCGCGCCGCCATTCGGGTGGTTCAGCGTGGACAACTGTCCCCGCGGACCGTCGATGGCGCCGCTCAAGACGCGACCTTCCGCGTCCGGGTGCCCTTCACCCTCGGGTGATCGTCACGGCAACAGACAAGACGCCTCGGAGAGCAATCTTCGGGGCGTTTTTGTTTGGGCGGTCACCCGCGAAATCTCCTGACGAAATATGAGGAAGGCGCTTGATCGCCTGCCGCAGGCCCGGTAGAGAACGCGCCTCGCGATGCGCGGGCCGCCTTAGCTCAGTTGGTTAGAGCGCCGGTTTGTGGAACCGGAGGTCCTCAGTTCAAGCCTGAGAGGCGGTACCATCGCAAAGCGCGGCCGGGCTTGCAGCCCGCCGTCGCCGCGACCATCTCCTGATCGTCGGCCGTCCTATCCGTTTTTAGGCCGATCCCCACATCGACAGGAGAAGGCCCCGATGAAGACGCGCAAGCTGGGTGCGAACGGCCCCGAGGTTTCGGCCATTGGCCTGGGCTGCATGGGCATGAGCGCCTTCTACGGCGGCGCCGACGAGGCCCAGTCCATCTCCGTCATTCATCGCGCGCTCGATCTGGGCATCACCCTGTTCGACACCGCAGAGATGTACGGCCCCCACACCAACGAGGTGCTGGTCGGCAAGGCGCTGAAGGACCGGCGCGACCAGGCCTTCATCGCCACCAAATTCGGCATCAACTACAATGCCGACCGCACCAGGCTGATGACCGACGGCAGCCCGGCCAACGTCCGTCGCGCCATTGAAGGGAGCCTGCAACGCCTCGGCGTGGACCACGTCGATCTCTACTATCTGCACCGCGTCGATCCGGACACGCCGATCGAAGAGACCGTCGGGGCGATGGCGGAACTGGTGAAGGAGGGCAAGGTCCGCTTCCTGGGTCTGTCCGAGGCCGCGCCCGACACCCTGCGCAAGGCGCATGCGACCCATCCGATCACGGCGCTGCAGACGGAATACTCACTGTGGAGCCGCGAACCGGAGGACGAACTGTTCTCGGTCGTGCGCGAACTGGGCATCGGTTTCGTGCCCTACAGCCCGCTGGGCCGCGGCTTCCTGTCGGGCGACATCACCGCGATTGATGACCTGGACGCGGACGACTTCCGCCGCACCAATCCGCGTTTCATGGGCGAGAACTTCCAGAAGAACCTGGATCTGGTCGAGGCCGTGAAGGCCATTGCGTCGGACAAGGGCATAACCGCCGCTCAACTGGCGCTGGCCTGGGTGCTGGCGCAAGGCGAGGATCTGATCCCGATCCCCGGCACACGTCGGATCGCGACTCTTGAGCAGAATGCGGCGGCCGTGGACGTCGTTCTGACGCCTGAGGACCTCGCCCGGATCGAGGACGTCTTCCCCAAGGGCGCAGCGACAGGGCATCGCTACGCCGAGGCGGCGCGGGCGGCGCTGAATCGCTGAGCTACAAGCCAAATTAAAAAGGCCCGGTCGGATCGCTCCGGCCGGGCCTTTCATATGTGGGGCGTCCCTGATCCTACTGGATGCGGGTCCAGGTCTGGGTCTTGCAGAGCGGAGCCACGATGCAGCCGCGCAGACGCAGGCTGTTGTCGTTCGTCATGGTGATGGTGCCGCGATAGGTGCCGCCGTCGGCCGGGTTATAGACCGAGCCGTTGCGCCATTCCGTCGGACCGCCGGTGAAGCCCGTAAGCATGGGCAGATTGCGCAAGGTGCGGTTCCGCAGCGAGGCGTCGCGATTGTTGGCGTCGCGCGCATTCGCGTCCCGGCGAATGTGGTCCGAGGTCACCAGCGTGCCGCACAGCGCTTGGCCGCAGCGCGCGATCCGTACCTGACCGCCATTCGTCGGCGTCTGCCACAGGCCGGTCGGGTCGCCCGCCAGGGCCGGAGAGGCGAGGGCGCCCGCCAGGGCCGCCGCGGCCAGCATGATCTTGATCTTCATAGTCGTTCCCTTTCGTCGGGTCGGTCGCACCGCCCATTGAAGCGGACGTTGATCGCGGTTTCGGTTGAAAACAAGGCCTAAACCCCGGCGATCGCCAACGAAAACCGACCCTTAGGTCAACTTCCGTCGCCGATAAGGGCGAGCCATTCGTCCTCGGTCAGCACATGGACGCCATGTTTCTCGGCGTCCTTGAGCTTTGAGCCTGCTCCGGGGCCGGCGACGAGATAGTCGGTCTTTTTCGACACCGAACCCGACACCTTGGCGCCCAGGCTTTCAGCGCGGGCCTTGGCCTCGTCGCGGGTGAAGCGCTCTAGGGCGCCGGTGAAGACGACGGTCTTGCCGGCGACCGCCGTGTCGGACTTGGGGCGTTCGGCGTCGAGGATCTGGGTCAGTTCGGCTTCCAAAGCCTCTACGACCCTCAGATTGTGCGGCTCGTGGAAGAAGTGGGCCAGGGCCTCCGCCGCGACGGGGCCGACCCCGGTGACGCCGGCGATCTGGTTCAGGATTTCGGACGGACCGTCCTCGCGCGCGACACGGGCCAGTTCGACCAGCCCGGACCAGTCGTTCGCCATCGTCGCCAGAGACCGGCGGGCCGGGGCGGCCATGCCGGGGAAGGCCTGGCTGATCTTCATGTCCATCGTCGCCTCGGGCCAGGGATCGACGGCGGGGGGCTTAGCCTCGGCCATCAGGGCCAGGACGCGGGGCGATATGGCGTGGGCGGCGGCCAGTTCGGTCCAGGCGTCGGACGGCACACCCGAAGCGGCCTGGAGGCAGGCGGCCTTCAGCGCGGGCCAGCTCTCGAAGGCGCGGGCCAGGACGATGGACGTCTGTTCGCCGATGTCGCGGACTCCCAAGCCGAACAGGAATCTGTCCAGCGAAATGACGCGGCGGGCGTCGATGCCGGCGACCAGATTGCGGATGCTCGTCTCGCCATAACCGTCGTCGCGTTCCAGCGCCTTCAACCGCGCCTCGTCGCGCGCCAGACGGAAGATGTCGGCCGGCTCCTTGATCCAGCCGCGCGCATTGAAGGCGATCAACTGTTTCTCGCCCAGACCCTCGATGTCAAAGGCGCGGCGGCCGACGAAATGCTTCAGCCGTTCGACGATCTGGGCGTCGCAGATCAGGCCACCGGTGCAGCGACGCTTGACCTCGTCGCCTTCGCGCACGGCTTCCGAGCCGCAGACGGGGCAGTGTTCAGGGAAGGCATAGGGGACGGCGTCGGCGGGACGTAACTCCGGGACCACGCCCAGGATCTGGGGGATGACATCGCCGGCGCGTTGCAGGCGGACGGTGTCGCCGATGCGGACATCCAGACGCTCGATCTCGTCTTCATTGTGCAGGGTGGCGTTGCGCACCACGACACCGCCGACGGTGACGGGATGCAACCGGGCGACGGGGGTCAGGGAGCCGGTGCGGCCGACCTGGATGTCGATGCCCTCCAGCACAGTGGTGGCCTGCTGGGCCGGAAATTTGTGGGCGATGGCCCACCGGGGGCTGCGGGCGACGAAGCCCAGCCGGCGTTGCCAGTCGATGCGATCCACCTTGTAGACCACGCCGTCGATGTCATAGCCCAGGGTCGCGCGATCGCGTTCCAGCTCACGATAGACGGCGATCAGGCCCTCGGCGCCCTCGACCCGGCGCGAGCGGGCGTTGACGGGGAACCCCCAGGCCTTGAGCTTTTGCAGGGCGTCCCACTGGGTCTCGGCGAAGTCGCTGGAGTGTTCGCCCCAGGCGTAGGCGAAGAAGTTCAGCGGACGTTTGGCGGTGATCCGGGCGTCCTTCTGGCGCAGGGAGCCGGCGGCGAAGTTGCGGGGGTTGGCGTAGGTGCGGCGCCCTTCGGCCTCGGCGGCGGCGTTGAAGGCGGCGAAGGCGTCGTTGGGCGCATAGACTTCGCCACGCACCTCGATCCGGTCGGGCCAGTCGTCGCCGGCCAAAGTCTGTTGCACATCGGCGATGGTGTTCAGATTGGCGGTGACGTCCTCGCCCGCGCGGCCATCGCCCCGCGTGGCGCCGATCGTCAGTCTTCCATCGACATAGAGCAGATTGGCGGACAGGCCGTCGATCTTGGGCTCGGCGACGAAGGCAATCGGTTTGTCGGCGGGCAGTTTCAGGAAACGGGTGATCCGGGCGACGAAATCGCGCACCTCGCCCTCGTCGAAAGCGTTGTCCAGCGACAGCATGGGCACGCCGTGGCGCACCTCGGCGAACTGGGTTGAGGCGGCGGCTCCAACCTTGTTCGACGGCGAGTCGGGGCGGACCAGATCAGGGAAGGCGGTTTCGATCGCCAGGTTGCGCGCACGCATGGCGTCGTAGTCGGCGTCGGAAATCTCGGGCGTCGCCTCGTTGTACAGCGCGTCGTGACGGGCCATTTCGGCGGCCAGCCAAGCCAAGGCCTCGGCGGCCGTTTCGGCGGTGAGGTCTTCGACGGGGACTTCGAGAGGAATCGCGTTGGCCATGGCCGTCGTCATATCATCTGACGCGCCGCCCGTGCATCGCGCAAAGCCGATGATGACAGAACCGTAGGCTGACGCGCCGTCCGCTCTTCGCTAGGTTCGCGCGTCCTTATCGGAGCCTGTATGACTCGTTCGACCCTCTGCCTCTTCGTCGCTGGCGCCGCCCTGATCGTCAGCGGCTGCGCCGCCGTTCCCGCAACGGCGCCGACTGCTCCGAGCGCCGTCGCGCCGGTTTCCAGCCAACTGCTGGAGGACGTTCGCATCCTGTCCGCCGACGACATGCAAGGCCGCGACACAGGCTCGGAAGGCGGCAAGCGGGCACGCGCCTACATCGTCTCGCGATTGGAGGCCATGGGCGTTCAGGCCCCGCCGTTCGGGCGTTTGCAGCGGTTCGAGGCGCCGGGCCGCACGCGCGAGGGGGTGAAGACCTTCAGCGGCGTCAACATCGTCGGCCTGATCCCCGGAACCCGCGTCGCCGACCGCTATATCGTCGTGACGGCCCACTACGACCATGTCGGCGTCAATGACGGCCAGATCTTCCACGGCGCCGACGATAATGCCTCGGGCGTGGCGACGATGCTGGAGCTGGCGGCCCGACTGAAGGCCCAACCGCCGGAACACAGCGTGCTGATCGTGGCGCTGGACGGCGAGGAGCGGGGGCTGCTGGGCGCTCGCGAGTTCGTCAAGGCGCCTCCGGTGCCCCTGTCGTCACTCAGCCTGAACCTGAACTTCGACATGACGGCGCGGGCGGAAACGGATGGCCATCTATGGGTCACCGGGACCTACCAGCACCCCAATCTGCGCCCCGTGCTGGAGGCCGTTGTGCCGAACGGAGCGGTGTCCTTCGCCTTCGGCAAGGACACCCCGCAGGATACGGGCGAGAACAACTGGGTCGACGCCTCTGATCATGGCGCCTTCCACGAGGCGGGCGTGCCCTTCCTGTACATGGGCGTCGACTATCATCCCGATTATCACCGACCAAGCGACACCTTCGACCGGATCACGCCGTCGGTCTTCACCAGTGCGACCGAAATCGCCATCGCCGGGTTCCGCGCCTTGGATCAGGCGCTCGATCGATGAAGTCCTCATGGGTGGTCGTCGCGGTCGCGGGCTTGCTGAGCCTAGCGGCATGCGAGCGGCGCGACGCTGCGACACCGACGTCGACGCCGGAAGCGACGTTTCAACATCGTCTAAGCGGCGATATCTCGGGCGACTATCGCCCGACAGGTGAGGCATCCATTCAGCCCGTGGCATCGCTGTTCATCGGACAGGATGAGGCCTTCGCTGCCTGGGAGGGCGGGTCCCGCGCTTCGCCGCCGCTGATCCTGTCGCTGACCGGGCCGCAAGGCGAGGCCAGGGTCTTGCCGAGCGCCTATGTCGTGACCGACGATCGGATCCAGATGCGCGGCTCCGTGCCCGGCTTGGGCCCGGTGGAGTTGTCGGGGCGGATTGATCAGGGCGCTTTGGCGACGGCGCGCCGGAATCTCGGCGATCAGACGCCAGTCGTTACCGGGACGGTTTCGGTCAACGGTCGTCCCACGCCTTTCACGCTGAGTTGGTGGGGCGGCGACTGATCTGAGCAATCTGTGTTGGCGCCGCGCCAAGATTGCCAACCGTGCAATCCCAGGTCATGGTGACGCTTGGGGGCGCTGAATGTCGATATCGGAATTGGCCGGGTGCGATGTGACGTCGACACGCGACGCCATTGCGTCTCGACGCCGCGTTCGTCTCGACCCGACCCGCGCCATGGATGTCGTGTTCGCCCTGATAGGGCTGCTTCTGACCTGGCCGCTCTTCGTTTTCATCGCCCTGGGCGTCAGGGCGCAGGACGGAGGGTCTGCGATCTTTCGCCAGCAGCGGATCGGGCGCGATGGCCGACTGTTCGACTGTCTGAAGTTCCGTTCGATGACGTTGGGTGCTGAGCAAGCCTTGCCGTCAGCCTCTGATCCGGAATGGCAGGCGAAGCGAAAGCTGACGCACGATCCGCGCGTCACGTCGCTGGGCCGCGTGTTGCGACGGTCCAGTTTTGATGAGCTGCCTCAGCTGATCAATGTGTTGAGGGGGGAGATGTCTCTGGTCGGCCCCCGACCGATCGTGATCGATGAGGCGGCGCGATACGGACGGCGACTGGCCGACTACTGCGCGGTGCGCCCGGGCCTGACGGGCCTGTGGCAGGTCTCGGGGCGCAATGCCGTGCCCTATCCGCGCCGTGTGGCGATGGATGTCTGGTTGGTCAGAAACCGCACCATCGGCGTCTATCTGGCGATCCTGGCGCGCACGATCCCGGCGGTGCTGAGCCGACGGGGCGTGTCCTAGGGAAGACGCTCCTCAAAGCCCTCGTCCGTGCCGATGATGGCGAGGTCCGCGAGATCCAGGAACAGGCCGTGCTCCACGACACCGGTGATCAGTTTCAGATCGTCGGCCAGACGGACCGGATCGTGGATCGCCTTGCAGCCCGCGTCATAGATCAGATTGCCGCCGTCGGTGCGGATCAGGCCGCGATCAGCCTGACGCACGCGCGCCGGCTGGTTGATGTCGTGGTCGATCAGCACATCGGCGATGCGGTTGGCCGTCGTCTTGTGACCGAAGGCGACGACCTCGATCGGCAGGGGGAAGGTCCCCAGCACAGGCACCACCTTGGCCGCGTCGGCGATGACGATGCAGCGGGCTGAGGCCTCCCACACCAGCTTCTCGCGCAGCAGGGCCGCGCCGCCGCCCTTGATCAGCGCCAGGCCCGGCCCGATCTCGTCGGCGCCGTCCACGGTCAGGTCAATGCGCGGCGTGTCTTCCAGCGTCGACAACGTCAGCCCGAGTTCGCGCGCCAGGTCTGCAGTCTTCTCCGATGTCGGCACGCAGCGCAGGTCGGGCAGCTTGCGCGCCGCCAACGCCTTGACGAACCAGGCTGCGGTGGACCCGGTGCCCAGGCCGACGATCATGCCCGCCTCGACGTGGGCGGCGGCGGCCTCGCCGGCATTCTTCTTCTGGAGGTCGCTCATTTGGATTTCGCAGCCTTCTTCGCTTCGGCTTGGACACGGAAGGCAGCCGCCGCCTCGGGTTTGACGGTCTGGCGCGCGCGGCCGAACGCCATGGCGTGGGCGGGCACGTCCTCGGTAATGACAGAGCCGGAGGCGATCAGGGCGCCGTCGCCGATGACCACCGGGGCCACCAGGCTGGAGTTCGATCCGACGAAGGCTCCGGCGCCGACCTGGGTCTGCGCCTTGTTGAAGCCGTCGTAGTTGCAGAAGATGGTCCCTGCGCCGACGTTGGCGCCCGCGCCGACCGACCCGTCGCCTAGATAGGCCAGGTGATTGGCCTTGGCGCCTTCCGCCATCTTCACGTTCTTGACCTCGACGAAGTTGCCGACCTTGACCCCGGTCGCTAGGTCCGCGCCGGGACGCAGGCGCGCGTAAGGACCGACTTCGGCCCCGGCCGCGACCCGCGCGCCCTCGATATGGCTGAAGCTGCGAATGCGCGCGCCGGCATCGATCACCGCACCAGGGCCGAAGACCACGAAGGGTTCAATCACGGCCCCGCCGCCGATCTGGGTGTCCCAGGCGAAATGAACGGTGTCGGGCGCAGCCATCGTCACGCCGGCCGCCAGGAAGGTGTCGCGTTGCACACGCTGGAACAAGGCTTCGGCCTGAGCCAGCTCGGCCTGGGAGTTGACGCCCATTACCGCGTCCTCAGCGGCGAAGACGGCGCGGGTCGGGTGGCCGCCCTGGCGTGCCAGAGCGACGACATCCGTCAGATAGTATTCGCCCTTGGCGTTTTCGTTCTTCACCTCGGCCAGCAACGAGAAGAGCAGGGCGGCCGGCGCAGCCATGACGCCCGAGTTGCAGGCGGTGATGGCGAGAATCTCGGCCGACGCCTCCTTGGCCTCGGTGATGGCGGTCAGGGTGTCGCCTTCGACGATCAGACGGCCATAGGCGCCGGGATCGCGCGCCTCGAACCCGATGACGGTGACGCCATCCGCGTTGAAAACCGGCTCGATGTCGGCGGCTTTCAGCAAAGGGACGTCGCCATAGGTGACGACCACCTCGCCATCGAAACCGGCCAGCGCCTGTTCGGCGGCGCGCACCGCGTGTCCGGTGCCTAGCGGCGGGTCCTGGACCGCAATGGCGGCCTCGCCCAGCCGTTTGACCACATGGGCCCGGACCTCCGGCGAGTGATTGCCGACCACGACGACGATGCGTTCGCACCCCAGGCCTTCCGCCGCATCGATGGCGTGGTCCAGCATGGCGCGGTGGGCGACGGGGTGCAGCACCTTGGGCAGCGGCGACTTCATCCGCGTGCCCTGGCCGGCGGCGAGAATGATGGCGGCGCGGGCGCGCGTCTGGCTGGTCATGAATCGTCTCGCAGTCTAGTCGTCCTGCGATCTAGCCCATCATGCGGGCCAGCGGGAGATGTGGATGAGCGATCGCGACCTGGAAGGCTGGACCATCGCCTTCGACCTTGACGGCACGCTGGTCGATTCCGCCCCGGACCTGATCGGCACGCTGAACCGGATGCTGGTTGAGGAGGGGCTGCCGCCCGTGCCGATGGAGTCCGCCGCGACCTTGATCGGATCGGGCGCGCGGGCGCTGCTGGTGTACGGCTTCGGAGCCGCCGGCGCGCCGGTCGAGCGGGCCAAGTCCGACGAACTGTTCGAGCGGTTCCTGGTCGATTACGCCGCCCACATCGCCGACGGTTCGCAGCCCTTCGAGGGCGTGGTCGAGACGCTGGAGCGGCTCAGCGAGCGGGGCGCTATCCTGGTCGTGGCTACCAACAAGCGTTCGGACCTGTCGGAGTTGTTGTTGGGCAAACTGGACTTGACCCGACATTTCGCCGCCATCGTCGGCCCGGATCGGGTCAGCGCGCGCAAGCCCTCGGGCGCCCATCTGAAGGAGGCCGTCGTGATCGCAGGCGGTGATCCCGAACGGGCCATCATGGTGGGAGACGCCGCGCCGGACGCGGATGCCGCCAAGGACGCCGGCATGCCCTGCATTCTGACGACCTTCGGCTTTACGCCGACACCCGTCGAAGACCTGGGCGGGGACGTGCTGATCGACGCTTTCGAGGACGTCGAAGAGGCGATCGACGGCATCCTCTCCGACTTCTACGTGCGGCGGGCGCTGAAATTCTGAAGCCAGCCGACAGGAAATCTGTCGGCTGAATGATCGCTGCTGCGGTTGCGGATCGCCATGGCGATGGACAGATTGGCGCACCCCTGTTGAAAGTGCCGTCATGCTCGCTCGCTTTTTCAAGATCCCGCTGTGGCAGCGGACCGCCGCCGGCTTCATCCTCGGCATCATCGCCGGGCTGATCCTGCGCGAGCGTGCCGAGACCTGGCTTCAGCCGATCGGCGACGTTTATCTGAACCTGATCCGCATGGTGGTGGCGCCGCTGGTGCTGTTCACCATCGCCAGTTCCATCGCCAAGCTGGGGGAAGGGGCGGGGGCCGTGCGGCTGGGGGTGCGAACCATCGCCTGGTTCGCCATCACCTCGCTGCTGGCTGTGCTCGTCGGCTTCGCCTTCGGTCACATCATCAATCCGGGCGTCGGCCTGTCCAACCTGCCGCTGGGCGAGGTTAAAGAGCGCATAATCCCGACCCCGTTGGAAGTCTTGATCGGCGTCGTGCCGACCAATCCGTTCGCCGCCCTGGCCGAAGGCAAGGTGTTGCAGATAATCTTCTTCTCGGCCCTGGTCGGCATGGCCCTGGTGGCGCTGGGCGACCGGGCGCAGGGCGTTCGGCGTCTGGTGGATGAAGGCGCGGCCATCATTTTCCGCATCACCCGCTGGGTGATCCAGCTGACGCCCATCGGCGTGTTCGGCCTGATCGGATCGGTCGTCGGCGGCTACGGCTGGGAGGCGCTGCTGCCCCTGGTGAAGTTCATCCTGGCAATCTACGCCGCCTGCCTGTTCCACATCCTGATCGTCTATTCGGGCCTGCTGAAGGTGCATGGCCTGAAGGTGACCAGCTTCTTCCGCGGCGCCTTCGCGGCCCAGCAGACCGCATTTGCGACCTCATCCTCGCTGGGGACGTTGCCGATCACTCTTCGCCAGACGGTCGAACGGCTGGGCGTGCCCCAGGCCTACGCCGCCTTCGCCGTGCCCCTGGGGGCCAATGTGAAGATGGACGGGTGCGGGGCCATCTATCCGGCCATCGCCTCGATCTTCATCGCTCAGTATTTCAAGATTGATCTGACGCTGACCCAGTACGTCCTGATCGGCCTGACGGCGGTGCTCGGGTCGCTGGGAACGGCCGGCGTGCCCGGCACCAGCATCGTCATGCTGACCCTGACCCTGTCGACAGCCGGCCTGCCGCTGGAAGGCATCGGCTATATCGTCGCCATCGACCGGATCATCGACATGATGCGCACCGCGACCAACGTCACCGGACAGATGCTGGTGCCGGTGCTGGTCGCCAAGGAAGAGGGCATCCTCAACCAGGACATCTACAACGGTCACGTCGCCTGGCTGCCGGGCGACCCGGAAGCCGATACGCCCGAAGGCGTTCGCGCCGCCGGAATCTGAAACAGGCGCTTGCGCGGGGGCGGCGACCGGGCTATGTCGCCGCCTCCGCAAGGCAAGGACGCGTAGCTCAGCGGGAGAGCACCTCGTTCACACCGAGGGGGTCACAGGTTCAATCCCTGTCGCGTCCACCATCTCCACTTCAATCTAATCCCGGCCTTGCGTGCCCCAGTCCTTGGGCCACGCGCCCGTGACGGAACGGTGGGCGAGGGCCAATGCGCCGATCAGGCCGGCGGACACGCCCGCGCTCGGCGCCGCGATGTAGGTCTGCATATCCAGACCTTTCAGGCTGGCGTCGTAGCCGCCGAGCTGTCTCACCAGCGCCTGTCTGACCAGATCGTACATGTGCGGCTGCATTACGCCGCCGCCGATGATGATTCGCTCTGGCCGCAGCGTGTAGGTCAGGTTGGTGCACAGACCGGCGATATACTCCGCCGTCATCGGCCAGGCCGGATGATCGTGAGAAAACGTCTCGGCCGGCGCGCCCCAGCGCGCTTGCAGCGCCGGCCCGCTCGCCAGGCCTTCCAGGCAGTCACCGTGGAAGGGACAAACGCCCGAGAACGTCTCGTCGCCCTTGGCGCGGGGCAGCCGGATATGACCGGCTTCGGGATGGTTCGCCCCGCCATGCGGCGCGCCGTCGATCATCACCCCCACCCCCACGCCCGTGCCGACCGTGACGTAGCAGAAGCTCTCCAGTCCTTGCCCGCTGCCGAACAGGCGTTCGCCCACGGCCGCGCCGTTCACATCGGTGTCCAGCGTCATGGGAACATCGAGGCGCCGGCGCAGACGGGCCAACAGGTTGACGTCGCTCCAGCCGGGCTTGGGCGTGCTGGTGATGGCGCCGAAATCCGGCGCGTCGGGCTTCAACGACAGAGGGCCGAAACTGACGATCGCTAGAGCAGAAAGCCGGTCGTGTTTCGACTGTGCGTCGACGAAGAAGGCCGCGACCGCATCCAGCGTCTCGTCGGGCGACGTCGTCGGGATACGGATCTGGTCGATGATCACGCCGTCGGCGGCGGCGACGCCGCAGATGAACTTGGTGCCGCCGGCTTCGACACCGCCGAGGAGGATGGATTGGGTCGACATGGGCGCCCGCCTTTCGGGTGCGACGAAGGTTCGCGGGACTGAACATCGAACAGGGCCAAGCGTTCAGAGCCCATGACCCTTCTAGCCCGCCTGTTCATCGCCTTCGACGCCGCCGCCAAGATTTTGACGCGCAAGGAAAGACTGCTGTGAGCCGCCTTTGCAGGGTGCCGGATTTGGCGATTGCGTCGGGCTCCCTGCATCGCCACCTTCACCGCCAGAACACGAGATGAGACGAGGACGCCGATGGCTCGCAAACCCAACTACAGCTTTGAGCGTCAGGAACGTGAACGCGCAGCAGCGCAGAAGGCGGCCGAGAAGGCGGCGGCGAAGGCTGAACGCAAGGCCGAAGCTGCGGCGGAAAAGTCGCCTTCTTCGGAAGACTGACATTTCGCGGCAAAATCCTCCTGGCTTTTCGTTGTTTGAATAGGCGCGAAGTCCTATTCTTGCGCGATGACACGCTGGACCCCCGAAAGCTGGAGAACCAAGACCGCCCTGCATATGCCGGCGGACTATCCGGATCCTGCCGCCCTCGCGCGGGTGGAAGACGAGCTGCGCGCCTTGCCGCCGCTGGTCTTCGCAGGCGAAGCGCGGCGCCTGACGTCGAAGCTGGCGCAGGTCGAGCGGGGCGACGCCTTCCTGCTGCAGGGCGGCGACTGCGCCGAAAGCTTCAAGGAGTTCTCGACCGACAATATCCGCGACACCTTCCGCCTGATCCTGCAGATGGCGGTCGTCCTGACCTTCGCCGGACGCAAGCCGGTGGTGAAGGTGGGGCGGATCGCGGGCCAGTTCGCCAAGCCTCGCTCGTCGCCGCTCGAAGAGATCGACGGCGTCGAACTGCCCAGCTATCGCGGCGACATCATCAACGGCATGGGCTTCACGCCGGAGGAGCGCGCGCCCGATCCGCAGCGTCTGATCCGCGCCTACAACCAGTCGGCCTCGACGCTGAACCTGCTGCGCGCCTTCGCCGGCGGCGGCTATGCCGACCTGTACAACATCCATCGCTGGACCCTGGGCTTCGCGGGCGACAATGCCGCCGGCGCCCAGTACCGCGAGCTGGCCGACAAGATCACCGAGGCCCTGGCCTTCATGGAGGCGGTCGGCGTCACGCCCGAGACGCATCCGGATCTCAGCCGAGTCGAGGTCTTCACCAGCCACGAGGCCCTGCTGCTGAACGTCGAAAGCGCCCTGACGCGTCTGGATGGCGGTTCCGGCGAGTGGTTCGACACCTCGGCCCACATGCTGTGGATCGGCGAGCGCACGCGTCAGCTGGACGGCGCCCACGTCGAGTTCATGAAGGGGATCAAAAACCCCATCGGCGTGAAGTGCGGGCCGACCATGACCGCCGACGACCTGCTGCCGCTGATCGACGCCCTGAACCCGGACAATGTCTCCGGTCGTCTGACGCTGATCGGACGCTTCGGTCACGACAAGGTCGGCGAGCGCCTGCCCAGGCTGATGCGCGAGGTGAAGGCCTCGGGCCGCAAGGTGATCTGGTCCATCGACCCGATGCACGGCAACACGCTGAAGGCCGGCAACGGCTACAAGACCAGGCCGTTCGACCGCATCCTGGGCGAAGTCCGGACCTTCATCGATGTGGCTGAGGCCGAAGGCGTCCACCCCGGCGGCGTCCACCTGGAAATGACCGGTCAGAATGTCACCGAATGCATCGGCGGCGCCCAGGCGGTGACGGAGGACGATCTGTCCAACCGCTATCACACCCACTGCGACCCGCGCCTGAACGCCGACCAGGCGCTGGAGCTGGCCTTCCTGGTGGCTGAGCGGCTGAAGGCCGGACGGGTGGCGCAGTCGGCGGCGGCCTAGCCGTCGTCAGCGCCCCAAATGCGGGCCGATCCGGTCATGGTGACGCCACCGAGGCAGCGCCAGATCGATCCGAGACCGAGGGAGTGATCGATGCAATCAGCGTCTCCAACTGAGGAGAAGCCCGGCCGGGTCGCCTATCAGGGCGCGCCCGGTTCGTTCAGCCATGAGGCCTGTCTGGCCCTGCGTCCGTGGGACGAGGCTGTGGCGTTCGAAACCTTCGACCAGGCCCTGGATGCGCTGCGCGCCGGCGACTGCGGTTGCGCCCTGATCCCTGTCGAGAACTCGACCATCGGCGTGGTCGAGCCGGCGGCGACGCTGGTCGGTGCGCTTGGCGTGGAGCCGGTCGCTCAGGTCTGGCGGCCGATCCGTCATGCGCTGATGGCGATCGACGGCGCGCGTCTGTCCGATATCCGAACCGTCGAGAGCCATCCCATCGCCCTGGCCCAGTGCAAGGAAACGCTGGCCGGTTTGAATGTCGAGGTGGTCGAGCATTTCGATACCGCAGGCGCGGCGCGCGATGTCGCCGAAGCGGGCGATCCGACACGGGCGGCCATCGCCCCGGTCGGCGCCGCCGAGGTGTACGGCCTGTCGATCCTGCGCAACGACTTGCAGGATTCCGGTGATAATCAGACGCGTTTTGTCCTGTTGAGCTTTCCAGAGGGTTGACGGCGCACGGTCTTTGCGTCCTTAAGACACCTACGGGTCGCAACACGATCCGCATAAACCGGAACCGGACCATGTCCCGCCTGCGCGCTCTCTCTGTTTCTTTCGACCGTTCGCGCGCGGTTTCCGGCCTCTATTTCGGCTACGGCTTTTACGGCTTTCGATACGCCGGCTGAGGCGTCGGGCGCACTCCGTCCCTGACTGCTTCACCGGCGACCGCTCTGGACCAGAGCGGCTGTTCGCTCCTGCACATATCGAATCCCAGAATGCCGAAAGCCCTTTTCCATGCCCCATTCCAATCTTCAGCAAGTCTGGCCTGACATGGCCGACCTGACCCCCGAACAGCAGGCGCTGGCCGCCCTGCGCGCCGAAATCGACGGCATCGACGACCAGATCCTGGCGCTGTTCGAGCAACGCCTGGCCATCGCCGCCACCGTCGGCCGGGCCAAGGACGCGCCCACCGGCCCGCACACCAAGCTGCGTCCCGATCGCGAGCAGACCGTCCTCTCGCGCATGCTGAAGCAGGCCAAGCCCGAGAACGCCGAGGCGGTCGAACATCTGTGGCGCGAGATTGTCGGCTGGGGCCTGGCGCGCCAGGGTCGGCTTCAGGTTCAGGTCTGGGCGCCCATCGAACCGACCCGCGCCTATGACGGCGCGCGCCTGCGTTTCGGGGCCGCCGCCGACATCAAGATGGTGCGCGATCCGCAAAAGGCCCTGGCTTTCGCCGCCGAGGGCCACGGGATCGCCGTGCTGGCGATCAACACAGAAGACGCCTGGTGGATGGGCCTGCGTCGCGAGTGGTCGATGCTGAGCGTGTTCGACGGCTACGGCGGCGAGACGCCGACGTCTCTGGCGGTGGGCAAGATCGATCCGCCGGCTCTGCCCAAGGGCCGGCGCGTGGTGGTCACTGCGGGTGGGGACGCCGGCGACGGCGGCGGCGCCCGCCGCTGGGGCCTGAACACGCATCACGGCTGGACCATCGCCCTGACCGACGCCGATCTGGCGCCGGGCGACGCAGAGGGCTGCGTCGGCGCGATCGGCTGATCGGACACGGCCGCATCCGGAGAACGGATGCGGCCCTTCTTTTCAGACCGCCATATTGTCGATCAGTCGCGTCTTGCCCAACCAGGCGGCGGCCAGGATTCGCGCGGGAGCGTCGACGATGTCGTTGCGGAACGGCGTCAGGTCCTCGGCGTGGCGAATGGCGACGTAATCGACCCGATCAAACCCAGCTTTCAGAAGGGCGGCATAGGCTTCACGCTCGACACCGGGCAGGGGGCGACCGCCTGAGGCATGGACGCCGGCCTCCGCCAGAATGCCGTTCAGCCGGCGCGCGGTCTCAAGCTCAGTCTCCGACAGATAGGCGTTGCGTGACGACAGGGCCAGGCCCCAACCGTCCCGCTCCGTCGGCGCACCGACGATCTCGACCGGCAGGTCCAGATCGCGCACGAACCGCCGTACGACCATCAACTGTTGATAGTCCTTCTCGCCAAAGACCGCGACATCAGGCTGCACCTGGTTGAACAGCTTGGTGACGACCAGGGCGACTCCGCCGAACATCTGCGGCCGGAAGTCGCCTTCTAGACCCAGCGCCGGGCCGGCGACGGCGACGGTTGTCGCAAAGCCTTCCGGGTACATGGCGTCGGCTGAGGGCGCGAACATCAGATGGCAGCCGGCGCCGGACAGCAGACGGGCGTCATCCTCCTGCTGGCGGGGATATTTGCCCAGATCCTCGTGCGCCGCGAACTGGGTCGGATTGACGAAGTTGGAGGCGACGACGCGGTCAGCGCGGCGCGCGGCCTCACGCACCAGGGTCAGGTGGCCTTCATGCAGGGCGCCCATGGTCGGAACCATGCCGACGCTCAGGCCTTGACGTTTCCAGTCCCGGACGATCGCCCGCAGATCGGCGACAGTGCGGACGACGGCCAAAGAAGGGAACGGGGGTGCGGCGTCTATCATGATGAAGCGATTAACCTTTCCGCTTAAGCCTGTTGATGCACCAGACCGCAAATTTTGGGCTCTAGGGTCGTGCTTATGACGCCCGCAGAAGCGACCCGTCCAGTTCTGATCGCCCTGGCCTTCGCCAGCAGCCTCGCCGTCGCCGGCTGCGGCGCGGTGGACAGCGATCCCCATCGATTCAGTACGATGGCCGAGAACGTCGCGGCGATCGACATTCCGCTCTCGGCGCGCGATCGCGAAACCCGGCATGACGTGGCTGAAAAGGCCGGACTGCGGCCCGTGCGCTTCACGCCGGTCAAGGTGGCGGTCATGGATCCTCACGCCATGTGGGACGCCCGAGACGTCCAGGCGGGCCTTCGCCCCGTCGGCGACGATGCAGGCCTGCGGGACGCAGTCGTTCGGGCTGCCTCGCCCGCGGTCGTCAAAGCCGTGGCGGATGAAGAGATCTCGCAGGTTCAGCCGCCCGTGTTGCGTCCCGCCCGCCTTACGGCGGCGCCGGAAACCGGGCGAACGATCCAACTGGGCGCCTATTCCAGTGCGGCCGGCGCGCGTCAGGCCTGGGATCGGGTCAAGGCCAAATCAGACCTGTCCGGACTGTCGCCGATCTACCAGGAGGTCGACGTGGGCGGCCGTCGGCTGACGCGGCTGAAGGTCGGGCCGGTCTCGACCGAAACCGCCGCTGCGGTCTGCCGCTCCGCCGCTGTCGGCGACGCCTGGTGCGCGCGCAACAGCTGACCGACCCCGGTTCGCCGTCCACAGGTCTGCGTTAAGGTTCCGTTGACGTTTGGCGCTTTCAGGCCGAGTCTCGCCGGACCTAGGACCGCAAAGTTTGAGTCGCGCGGTCGGCACAGAGGATTCCCGCGAATGACGCAGCCGCATGTGATCGTCCTCGGCAACGAAAAGGGCGGGGCGGGCAAGTCCACCCTGGCCATCCACATCGTCACCGGCCTGCTGCACGCCGGACGCTCGGTGGCGATCATCGATCTGGACCTGCGCCAGCGCTCGATGCAGCGCTTCTTCCAGAACCGCGCCGCCTGGCTGGCCGCGAACGGTCATGAGCTTCCCCAGCCCTTCGTGCCCGACATGGGCGACGGCAAGGCCTTGGCCAAGGCGGATGCGGCCGACCAGATCGCCACCTTCGAGCGCGCCTTCGAAGAGGCGGCGGCGCAGGGCGTCGATTGCATCCTGATCGACACCCCCGGCGGAGACACGGCCGTTTCAAGCGCCGCCCACGCCCGCGCCGATCAGATCGTGACGCCGATGAACGACAGCTTCGTCGATTTCGACCTGCTGGGCGATGTCGATCCGGTCACCCTGGAGCTGCTGAAACCCTCGATCTATTCCGAGAGCGTCTGGGAGGCGCGCAAGCAGCGCGCCATCGCCCAGGGGCGCCACGCGACGATCGACTGGCTGGTGGTCACCAATCGCCTCGCCGTCGCCGAGGCGCGCAACCGCAAACGCCTGGAAGAACGGATGACCAAGCTGGCCAAACGCGTCGGCTTCCGCGTCGGTCCCGGCCTGCGGGACCGGGTCATCTATCGCGAGCTGTTCCCCTTCGGCCTGACGGTGGCCGACTTGTCGAACGACATCCGGCCGGTCGCGGTGTCCCTGGCCCACGTCGCTGCGCGCCAGGAGATGCGCAATCTGATGATGGCCATGGGTCTGGAGCAGGTCCTCAGCCCTTTGGACGTCGCGGCCTGATCGCCTGATGGGTTTGATCTGGCTGGCCTTGGCGGCGATCGCCGTCTGGGCGCTGGTGCGGCTGGGGCGACAGACCGAGCGACGCGGACGCGCTCACTGGCGCGTGACGGCGACCCTGCTGGGCGCAGTTCTGCTGGCCGGCGGCGCGCTTGCGGCGTTTCGTGGGGCGTGGCTGGCGGCGGCGGCGTTGGCCGGGGCAGGGCTCTATCTGGCCTGGTCGTCCCGGCAGCGACCGATCATCCGATCCGAACCCGTCAGCGAGGCTGACGCACGCGCCGTGCTGGGTGTCGGACCAGCCGCGACTGAGGCCGAAATCCGTTCGGCATGGAAACGCGCCATGGCCCGCGCCCATCCCGATCAGGGCGGCACGGAAGGGCTGGCGACGCGCGTCAACGCCGCGCGCGATCGACTGCTCGCAAAATACCGGCGCCGCTAGGCGCTCTCAGGGCGGCATCCCTGCGGTCTTGGAAATGGTCCGATGCAAAAGCACCCACCACCTCCGCTTGCCCTCGGGTAAGTCTGGGCTTACGGGTCCGCGCTCTTGATCAATGATTCAGGGAGCGGTCGATGACCCTCGCACTTCTGTTTCCGGGACAGGGCAGCCAGGCCGTCGGCATGGGCGCGCAACTGGCCGACGCCTTCCAATCCGCCCGCGACGTCTTCGCGGAGGTGGACGAGGCGCTGGGCCAGAAGCTGTCGGTGCTGATGCGCGAAGGCCCCGAGGACCAGCTGACCCTGACCGAGAACGCCCAGCCCGCGCTGATGGCGGTGTCCGTGGCGGCGATCCGGGCGTTGAAGGCCGAGTTCGGCTTTGACGTGGCGAGTGCGGCCTATGTGGCCGGTCACTCGCTGGGCGAATATTCGGCGCTGGCGGCGGCGGGCGCAATCTCGCTGTCGGATACCGCGCGACTGCTGAAGCTGCGCGGCCAAGCGATGCAGCGCGCCGTGCCGGTGGGGCAGGGCGCGATGGCCTCGCTGATCGGACCTAAGACCGATCTCGCGCTGGCGGAAGCGGCGGCGGCGGCCGGGTCGGAGGTCGGCGTTTGCGTGGTCGCCAATGACAACAACAACGGCAACATCGTCATCTCGGGCGAGAAGGCCGCTGTGGACCGAGCCATCGAGAAGGCTAAGGAACTGGGCGCGCGGGCGATCCCGCTGAACGTCTCGGCGCCCTTCCACTGTCCGCTGATGCAGCCGGCCGCCGACGAGATGGCCGCCGCCCTGGCCGAGGCGAAGATCGTCGCGCCGGTCGTGCCCGTCGTCGCCAACGTCCTGGCGCGGCCCGAGAACGATCCGGAAGTCATCCGCCGCCTGCTTGTCGAGCAGGTCACCGGCCGGGTACGTTGGCGCGAGAGTATGGAGTGGATGGCGACCGAAGGCGGCGTGACCCGCTTCGTCGAGATCGGCTCGGGCAAAGTGCTCACCGGCATGGCCAAGCGGATCGCACCGGACGCCGAGGCCCTGCCGCTGAACACGCCGGAAGAGCTGGAAGCCTTCGCGACGGGAGTGGCGAGTGGTGAGTGACGAGTGGCGAGCTGTTCGCCTCGCCTCGTTGCTTTTCCTCGCTCCTCGACACTAATCACTCGCCACTTCGGAGAGACATAAATGTTCAATCTTGCAGGCAAGACCGCGCTGGTGACCGGCGCGACGGGCGGGATCGGCGGGGCGGTCGCGCGGGCGCTGCACGCCCAGGGCGCGACCGTGGTGCTGTCGGGCACGCGCGAGGCGGTGCTGGCGGATCTGGCCAAGGAACTGGGTGAGCGGGCGCATTTCGCCACGGCGAACCTGTCGGATCCTGAGTCGGTCGACAATCTGGTCAACGCAGCCGAAACGGCGGCGGGCTCAGCCCTGGACATCCTGGTGGCCAACGCCGGCATCACCAAGGACGGTCTGCTGATGCGGATGAAGGACGAGGACTTCCAGTCCGTCCTGACCGTCAATCTGGAAAGCTATTTCCGCCTGACCCGCGCGGCGGTGAAGGGAATGATGAAGCGTCGTTCGGGGCGAATCATCGGCGTCACCTCGGTCGTCGGCGTGACTGGCAACCCGGGCCAGACCAACTATTCCGCGTCCAAGGCCGGGATGATCGGCTTTTCGAAGTCGCTGGCGCAGGAGGTCGGTTCGCGCGGCATCACCGTCAACTGCATCGCGCCGGGCTTCATCGCCTCGCCGATGACCGATGTGCTGAACGATCAGCAGCGCGAGACCATTCTGGGCCGGATTCCGGCGGGCCGTCTGGGTTCGGGCGACGAGATCGCCGCCGCCGCCGTCTATCTGTCGTCCGACGAAGCCGCCTATGTGACGGGCCAGACCCTGCACGTGAACGGCGGCATGGCGATGATCTGATCGTCATCACGTCACGCAACAGACTATTTCCTGCCCGAAAGGCTGTGCTAAAGGGCAGGGATGCATTGTCGATCACAGCCTTCGGGCTTGCGTCGCCAACGCTGCCGTGAGACGGCGATTTCTGAGCCACCCCCGCCTCTACGGCGATTTCAAACAGGCAGAGAGACACTCATGTCCGACACCCTCGAGCGCGTTCGCAAGATCGTCATCGACCATCTGGACGCCGATCCGGACAAGGTCACCGAAAAGGCCAGCTTCATCGACGACCTGGGCGCCGACTCGCTCGACAACGTCGAGCTGGTGATGGCCTTCGAAGAAGAATTCGACATCGAGATCCCGGATGACGCCGCCGAGCACATCCAGACGGTCGGCGATGCGGTCAAGTTCATCGACGAAAAGTCGGCCGGCTGATCTCAGTCGCCGATATCGGCCGAACAGGCTGACGGTTCACAGGGCCGCCCGGCGCTCCTAGCGGAGACGCCCGGCGGCCTTTACTGTTTCTGACCCGCGCGAATCCGCGATGATTCCGAAGGGTCGGGCTGGAGATAAGGGAGCACGCACCATGCGCCGCGTCGTCGTTACGGGCATCGGTCTGCTGACCCCCCTGGGTTGGGGCGTCGAGAAGAGCTGGAAAGGCATTGTCGAGGGACGGTCGGGCATCGGTCCGATCACGGCCTTCGACACCGAGGGCTATGGCTGCACCATCGCCGGTGAAGTGCCGAGCGTGGATGGACGCGGCGGCGGCGGCGAAGGCGACTTCGACCCCGACAAGATCATGTCCGCCAAGGACAGGAAGCGCGTCGACGACTTCATCCTGTACGCCATCGCGGCGGCGGACGAGGCTCTGGCGGATGCGAACTGGAAGCCCGAGACGAACGAGGACAAGGAGCGCACCGGCGTGATGGTCGGCTCCGGCATCGGCGGCCTGGGGCCCATAGCCGACACGGCGATCGTGCTGAAGGAACAGGGCGTGCGTCGCGTCAGCCCCTTCTTCATCCCCAGCGCCCTGATCAACCTCGCCGGCGGCCAGATCTCTATTCGCCACGGCCTGAAGGGGCCGAACCATGCGGCGGTGACCGCCTGCGCCACCGGCGCCCACGCCATCGGCGATGCGGCGCGGATGATCGCGCTGGACGACGCGGACGTGATGGTGGCGGGCGGGGCCGAAAGCTCGATCGTGCCGATCGGCATCGCGGGCTTTCTGGCCTGCAAGGCCCTGTGCACCGCCTATAATGACACGCCCGAGAAGGCGTCGCGTCCCTATGACCGTGGCCATGCGGGCTTCGTCATGGGCGAAGGCGCCGGCATCCTGGTGCTGGAAGAATATGAACATGCCAAGGCGCGCGGGGCCAGAATCTATGCCGAGGTCGTGGGCTACGGCATGAGCGGCGACGCCTATCACATCACCGCCCCTTCCGAGGACGGCGAAGGCGGGGTGCGGGCCATGAAGGCGGCGCTGAAGCGGGCCGGTCTGCAGCCGTCGGACCTGGACTACGTCAACGCCCACGGCACCTCGACCATGGCCGACTGGATCGAGTTGAAGGGGATCGAGGGGCTGGTCGGCGATCATGCGCAAAACCTGACCGTCTCCTCGACCAAGTCGATGACGGGACACCTGCTGGGTGCGGCGGGCGCCATCGAGGCGGCCTTCTGCGTGCTGGCGATCCGCGATCAGATCGCGCCGCCGACCATCAATCTGGACGACCCCGAGATGGAGACGCCTATCGACCTGGTCCCCAACACCGCCAAGCCGATGAAGATCGATGTGGCCATGTCCAACAGCTTCGGCTTCGGGGGCACCAACGCCTCGGTGATCTTCAAGAAGGTCGACTGAGATGTTCGGGCGCGGGCGGGTCGAGAAATCCAGCGGGCGGTCGGGCTTTACGGTCTCGCTGCTGACCGCGTCTGCGACCTTCGGCCTGTTCCTGCTGGTGGCGCTGATCGCCGTCTGGGCGGTCTATTATGCGCCGGGGCCGACCGCGCGGCAGGGCCAGACGACGGTCGTCACCCTGCCCAGCGGGTCCGGCGTCTCGGCCATCGCGGCGCGGATGAAGGCGGCGGGCGTGATCCGTTCGACGGACCTGTTCCGTGCGGCGGCCACCTTGACCGGCGCGGATCGTCGGCTGCGGGCCGGCGAATACGAGGTGCCGTCCGGTACGTCCCTGGCCGGGGTGCTGAACCTGCTGGTCGAGGGGCGGGTGGTACGCCATTTCGTGACCCTGCCGGAGGGTTGGTCGTCGTTGCAGGCGGTGGACATCCTGAACAAGGAGGCCGTGCTGACCGGGATGGTCGCCGAGACGCCCGAGGAAGGCAGCCTTTGGCCCGACACCTATGAGGTTTCGCGCGGCGACACCCGCCAGTCGGTGATCGACCGGATGCAGCGCGCGGCGACCGAGAATCTGCGTCTGCTGTGGAGCCAGAGGTCGCCCGCGACCGTGGCGCGTACGCCGGAAGAGGCGGTGATCCTGGCCTCCATCGTGGAGAAGGAAACGGCGCTGGCGGCGGAGCGGCCCCGCGTGGCGGCGGTGTTCTCCAATCGTCTGCGGGCCGGGATGCGGCTGGAGAGCGATCCGACCATCGTCTACGGCGTGACCAAAGGGCGCCCGCTGGGGCGGGGCATCCGGCGCTCGGAGCTGCTGGCCCCGACGCCTTGGAACACCTACCAGATCAACGGGCTGCCGCCGACGCCGATCGCCAATCCGGGCAAGGAGGCGGTCAAGGCGGTGTTGAACCCGCCGGCCGATCCGGCCCTGTTCTTCGTGGCCGATGGGTCCGGCGGACACGCCTTCGCCCTGACCTATGACGAGCATCTGCAAAACGTCGCGCGGTGGCGTCAGATCGAGCGCCAGAAGGCGGGCCTGCCGCCGGAAGCGACGCCGCCCGCCACGCCGGGAACCAGTGCGGCGCCGATGACGAGCGAGCCGGCCGCCGCGTCGGTCGAGAACGGTCAGGCGACGATCACCCTTCCGGCCGGCGCGACGCAGGGGGCCCGATGAGCCCCCTATCTGGCATGACCGGCTTCGGCCGGGCCGACGGGGCCGGCGAAGGCTGGACATGGTCGGTCGAGGCGCGCTCGGTCAACGGGCGCAATCTGGAGGTCCGGTTTCGGGGGCCGAACGGTTTCGACGGGCTGGAGCGCGCGGCCAAGGCGGCCGGCCAGGCGCGGTTCGCGCGGGGCCAGGTCACCATCGGCGTTCAGGCCAAGCGAGCCGAAGCCGGCGAGGCGGCGGTCACGATCAACGCCGCCGTGCTGGCGCGCTATCTGACGCTGGCGAACGAACTGGCCGAAGACGGCGCAACGCCGCCGTCCGCCGACGGCCTTCTGGCCCTGCGCGGCGTGATCGAGGCGCCCGAAGAGGCGGACGATCCCGAGGCGCGGGCGGCGGTCGAGGCGGCGATGACCCGCACCGTCGAAGAGGCGCTGGATGCGCTGAAGGCGTCACGTCAGAACGAGGGCGCGCAACTGACGCCGGTGCTTGACGAATTCATCGCTCGGATCGAGGCGCTGGTCGCCCAGGCGGAAGGCGAGGCGGCAGCGCAGGTCGAGGCTATTCGTGATCGCTTCACCCGCCGAATCTCCGAACTGGCGCCCGATGCGCCGGGGCTTGAGGACCGAATCTTCCTGGAAGCGGCCGCTCTGGCGACCAAGGCGGACGTGCGCGAGGAACTGGATCGGTTGACCGCCCATGTCGCTTCGGCGCGCCAGCTTGTGGCCGCGGCGCCCGCCGGGCGGAAACTCGACTTTCTGATGCAAGAATTCATGCGTGAGGCCAACACGCTGTGCTCGAAATCCGCTACGACCGCGCTCACCGGAATCGGCCTGGAGCTCAAGGCCGTCATCGAACAGTTGCGTGAGCAGGTCCAGAATGTCGAATGAACGCAGCCCCCGCCGGGGCGTCCTCCTGATCGTCGCCAGTCCCTCGGGCGCCGGCAAGACCTCGCTGTGCCGCCGGTTGATGGCCGATCACGGCGGGCTGGAGCTGTCCGTCTCCATGACCACGCGCGGCATCCGGCCTGGCGAGGTGCATGGGCGCGACTACAACTTCGTCGGCCATGACGAGTTTCAGCGCCTGATCGACGAGGACGCCTTCCTGGAATGGGCGGACGTTCACGGCAATCGCTACGGCAGCCCGCGCGGGCCCGTGGATAAGGCGCTGGCCGAGGGACGCGACGTGCTGTTCGACATCGACTGGCAAGGCGCGCGTGATGTCGCCGAGAAATGCCCGGAGGACGCCGTGCGCGTCTTCATCCTGCCGCCCAGCCTGGAAGAGCTGCGTCGTCGTCTCGTTACTCGCTCACAGGACGCCGACGACGTGATCGAGCGCCGCGTGGCCAACGCCAAGGGCGAGATCGAACACTGCGACGCCTTCGACTATGTGCTGGTGAACGAAGACTTCGATCGATCCTACGCCGAACTGGCCCACATCTATCACGCCGAGCGTTCGCGCCGGTTCAGGAACCTGTGGGTCGGCGACTACAAGGCCGCCCTGCTGAACGAAGCCGTCTGAAAAAAACAGCGCCACAGGCCGTGGGGACCTGCGGCGCTGTGGGGTACTCAACGCTACGCTACTGACGCTGTTTTGCGGCCCAGAAGATTTCGGACGGTAAACGCGGCCATAGGGAATGTTCCGTAGCGCCTCGATATCGCAGGTTTACGACCTGTTCGCCCTCTTGACCTAACGTCAGGCGGTGAACGGGGGTATCATGGGTTTTCTTCATTCGATCGCGCCTCTTTTGGCCAGCAGCGCCAGGGAGAGGGTCAAGCAGGTCCCCGTCAGGCTTTTGCTGGCCGCCCTGGTCGGTTGGGCGATGACCGAAGCCGGAATGCTGCAATGGGTCCCGCTGTGGCTGGCGGTCGCGGTTGTGGTTCAGGCATTCGAACTGTGGGCCATGACGCCGTTCAGACGCGCCGAGCCGTCACAAAGGCCGCTGTCCGTGTTTGTGGCCCTGGCGTCCACCACCGTGATGGCGACGACCTATGCCGTCATGGCCTTGGTGATCTGGTCCACCAATCACCCGGCGCTTGTGACGCTCGCCGCCCTGACGATGGCAGGCGGTCTGTTGACCAATGTCGCGTCCGGCATCGCTTCACGAACGATTTTCTTCATCGGCGGCAGCCCTTATCTGGCGGCGCTGGCCTTGATGCCGGCGATCAAGGTGATCCAGGGCGACACCCGCGGGGTCGTGGTCATGACCCTGTCCGCCGTTCTGTTCGTCGGCATGGTGCTCAACATCTACTGGCGGGTGCACGGATCACGTGAAGCCGAGGTAAAATCCCGGGCGGAGGCGGAAACGCGGCTGGAACAGGCGCAGGCGGCCATGGCCGACCGCGCGGCGATGGCGGCGATCGTCAGCCACGAACTGCGCACGCCCGTCAGCGCCATCTTGGCCGGCGCCCATGTCATTCGTGACGGCGAGTCGCCCGAACACCGCGAGGAGACGGCCGACCTGATCATCGACGCCGGACGATTGATGACCGGCATGCTGAACGACCTGCTGGACCATTCGAAGATGGAAGCGGGCGCGATGACGATGGAAAGCCGCGATTTCGAGCTGGGCGATCTGATGCGCGACACGGTGCGGTTCTGGACCGCGCCGGCGGCGGACAAGGGACTGACGCTGGACATGTCGGGCGTGGACAGCGAGGCGGTGTGGCTGCGAGGGGATCCCTATCGTCTGCGCCAGATCATCAACAACCTGGTATCCAATGCGATCAAGTTCACATCGACAGGCGCGATCCGCCTCGAAGCCTCGGCGCCGCGTGTCGATGGAAAACATTGTCTGACCCTCACCGTCACTGACCAGGGGGCCGGCATCGCGCCGGAGGCGATGAGTCGGCTGTTCACACCCTTCGCCCAAGGGTCCGCCGAGGTCGCGCGCACCTACGGCGGGACAGGCCTGGGCCTGACCGTCAGTCGGGAACTGGCGCGGTTGATGGGCGGCGACCTGACGGTCGAGAGCACGCCGGGGCAGGGCGCCGCCTTTACCCTTTGCGTCGATCTGCCGGCGGGTCAGCCGACGCAGGCTTTGGACGGGCAGGAAATGGCGGCGCCCGTTCTGGCCCGGCGGCTTCGCGTCCTGGCCGTGGACGATCATGAGATCAATCGCCGCACGATCTCGCTTGTGCTTCAGCCTTTGGATGTCGATCTGACCACGGCCTCGGACGGCCATCTGGCGCTGGCGCTGTTGTCGGAGAAGGCGTTCGACGTGGTGCTGATGGATGTGAATATGCCCGGCATCGACGGCAACGAGACGACACGGCGCTTGCGCGCATCGGACGGGCCCAACGCCGCCGCCCCGGTGATCGGCTTCAGCGCCGGCACGGAAGCCGAACAGGTGCAGGCCTGCTATGCGGCCGGCATGACGGACTGGTTGGCCAAGCCGCTGGAGCCGAAGAAGCTCTACGACGCCTTGCACCGGGCGACATCGGCCGCGGCACAGGCAAAGGCGGCTTAAGCCAAGGCAACTTATCCGAGAGCTGCGAACCAAGGCTGCAGACGGCTCAAGGCGTTCTCGATTTCGGGCGTCGAGACGGCGAAGCTGAAGCGGATGAAGTGGTGGCCTTCGACAGGATCAAAGTCGACGCCGGGCGCGGTGGCGACGCCGGTGTCGCGCAGCAATTGCTCGCAGAAGGCCACGCTGTCGTTCGTCAGATGGCCGATGTCCGCCCAGATGTAGAAGGCGCCGTCGGGCGGCGCGATCTTGCGCAGACCGAGCGCGGGCAGAGCGTCCAGCATCAGCTGGCGGTTGCGCGCGTAGGTCTGGATATGGCCTTTCAGCTCATCGATCGCGTCCATGGCCACCAGCCCGGCATG
Organism: Brevundimonas sp. SGAir0440; assembly: GCF_005484585.1. Taxonomy (NCBI): domain Bacteria; kingdom Pseudomonadati; phylum Pseudomonadota; class Alphaproteobacteria; order Caulobacterales; family Caulobacteraceae; genus Brevundimonas; species Brevundimonas sp. SGAir0440. The sequence continues at coordinate 1,780,388 of NZ_CP039435.1, forward strand.
CTGGCTGAGGCTGGGCGGAGTCAGGAACATGTTGCCGATATAGGCGCGGGCGGCGTCGATGCGCGTTTCCGGAACCAGCAGCCAGCCGAGGCGCCAGCCCGCCATGCTCCAGTATTTGGAGAAGCTGTTGATGACCACGGCGTCGGGCGCAAACTGCAGCATCGAGGGCGTTGGGCCGACGTAGCTGAGGCCGTGGTAGATCTCGTCCGAGACGATGGCGATGTTGCGTGTGCGGCAGACCTCGGCGATGGCGGCCAGTTCCGCATCGGGGATGATGGTGCCGGTCGGATTGGCGGGGCTGGCGATGATGACGCCGGCAGGGGCGGGATCCAGCGCCTGCAGTTGGGCGGCGGTGAGCTGGAACCGGGTGTCGGGACCGCAGGCGATCTCCACCGGCTCAAGATGAAGGGCGCGCAGCGTGTTGCGATAGGCGACGTAACCGGGCCGGGCCAGGGCGATCCGGTCGCCGGGTTTGAACTGGGTGCTGAGCGCCAGAACTAGGGCCGGGGAAGCGCCGCAGGTCAGCAGGATGCGGTTGGGATCGACAGCGACGCCGTACCGCTCGTCGTACAGGCGCGCGATACGGCCGCGTAGATCGGGACTTTCCCAATAGCCCATGGCGTCGGCGTCCAGCACCTGATGCGCTCGCGCGATGGCGGCGGCAGGCGCCCCGGTCGAGGGCTGGCCGAACTCCATATGGATGATCGAACGGCCTTCGCTCTTGAGCTGATGCGCCAGGCGGCTGACGGAGATGGCGCGGAACGGTTCGACGGTCATTGAAGAGCATCCGCCAGTCGCAGGAAGCCCGCGACATCGATGGTTTCGGCGCGGGCGTCGGGCTCAATGCCGGCGGCCTCGCACAGGGCGGCGCCGCCCAGCTGTTTCAGACTGGACCGCAGCATTTTGCGGCGCTGGCCGAAGGCGGCGGCGGTGACGCGTTCCAGCTTCTTCAGGCGTTCCGGCGACGGGCGCTCATCCAGCGGAACCAGATGGACGACGGCCGAGGCCACCTTGGGCGGCGGGGTGAAGGCGGCGGCGGGCAGATGCATGACGATGCGGGCGGTGCAGACGGCCTGGGCGATGACCGCCAGACGGCCGTACGCGTCCTCGCCTGGGCCTGCGGCGACGCGCTCGGCGACCTCCTTTTGGAACATGAGCGTCAGGCTGTGGGGCAGCCATGAGCCGGTCAGCCATTTGATCAGCAGGGCGGTGCCGACGTTATAGGGCAGGTTGGACACCAGATGGGTCGGGCCGGAGACCAGATCGGCCTCCTTCACCTTCAGCGCATCGGCTTCCACGAGGGTCAGACGGCCGGAGCCGTCGTCCAGTTCGGTCAGCAAGGGAATGAAGCGCGGATCCTTTTCCACCAGGACCACGGCGCCGGCGTCTGATTCCAGCAGGGCGCGCGTCAGGCCGCCGGGGCCGGGGCCGACCTCGATCACCGCGCGACCGTCGAACGGACCGGCCAGACGCACGATCTTGCGGGTGACGTTCAGGTCCAGCAGGAAATGCTGGCCGAAGCTCTTCTTGGCCGAAAGGCCGTGGGCGTCGAGGGTTTCGCGGAGAGAGGGAAGGTCGGTCACACGCCCTGTTAGCGCGCGGCGCGGGCCTCCGCCATCTCCGATGCCAGGCGAATGGCGGCGATCAGGCTGTCTGCACGCGCGACGTCCTTGCCGGCGATGTCAAAGCCGGTCCCGTGATCAGGCGAGGTGCGGATGATGGGCAGGCCCAGGGAGACATTGACCCCGCCCCAGAAGTCTAGCGTCTTGACCGGGATCAGGGCCTGGTCGTGATACATGCAGATGGCGGCGTCATAAGTCGCGCGCGCCTCGTCATGGAACAGGGTGTCGGCGGGTCGGGGGTCGGTGATGTCGATGCCCTCGGCGCGAAGCTGTTCGGCGATGGGGATCAGGATGTCGCGTTCCTGCAGACCAAGGGCGCCGCCTTCGCCCGCGTGGGGATTGAGGGCCGCCATGGCCAGTCGCGGGCGAGCGATGGCGAAGTCGCGTTTCAAACTTTCGTGGACGACGCGGGCGGTGCGGGCGACGCGCTCGGCCGTGACCAGTTCCGGCACCTGGTCCAGGGCGACGTGAATGGTGACGAGGCAGGCGCGCAGGTCTTGGGCCGTCAGCATCATCACGGGCCCGCGCGTACCGGCGTATGGCGCATCGGCCGTCAGTTCGGCGATGAACTCGGTATGGCCGGGAAAGCGAAAGCCCGAGGCGTACATCGGCGCCTTGGCGATCGGGGCGGTGACGACGCCGGACGCCTCGCCGGACAGGGCGAAGCTTACCGCCTCCTCGATGCCGTCCGCGACGGCCGAGGCATTGGCCGGATCGGGCGACCCGACCAGGACCGGCGCGGGGAGGGGGCGATGGATGATCGGGAGGGCGGATCCGAACAGGCCGCCGGCCTCGCCGGGAACCCCAATCTCGGCCACGGGAACACCCTGCGTCCGCATCAGCGCCGCGTCGCCGATGACGGCGAAGGCCGTCTGGTCGGCACGCAACGCTTTCCAGGCGGCGGCCACGATCTCCGGCCCGACGCCGGCGGGTTCGCCCAGCGTCAAAACCAGAGGCGCGACCGCTGGGGTCATTTGAACTCGATCAGGGCGTCGCTGCGCAGGTCGCGCAGATAGCGGCGCTCCAGCACGGCCAGGTTCTGGGCGCGCAGACGGTTTTCGACCTGCTGACGGTTGGGCGCTTCCGGCCCGCCGACCCGACGACCGCAGACGGCGACCAGGTGCAGGCCCAGCGGGGTGCGGATCGGCGTCGAGACCGAACCGATTTCTCCCGTGCGCGCGAACTGCTGGAACTGGGGCGCCAGGTTGGCGACGTCAGATTCACCGAGATCGGCGCCCAGGACGCCCTGCGTCGCGCGGGCTTGGGAGATGATGTTGTCGCAGGTCAGGCCATTGCGGAGACCTTCCAGCTTGGCGGTCGCGGCCGCGACATCGGCTTCCGATGCGGTTTCTGGCAGTTCGACCATGACCTGCTTCAGCGATACCAGGCTGGTGGAGGCGCCGTCACGCTTGTCGCGGAGGTAGAGGATATAGACGCCGCCATCGACGACGATGGGGTTCGACAGCTGGCCCGGCTGGAGCTGTTCCAACACCGACTGCACAGCCGGCTGAAGCGAATCCTTGACCACCCAGCCTGCATCGCCCGGCACGCGGGCGCTGGCCGAGGGGGCGGCGGAGAACTGCTGCGCGACGGCCTGGAACGGCGCGCCCTGGATGATCTGCTGCACCAGCTGGCGGGCGCCGTTCAGGGCGGCCTGGGGGCCGCCGACGCGCGCGGCGTCGATGTAGATTTCCCCGAGCAGGAACTGGGGCTTGGAGGCCGCCTCGTTCAGACGACGGACTTCCTGATCGACCTGAAGAGTGCTGGCGCGGGCGCGGCTGTTGAAGCGACCCGGGATCAGCTGGCTCCAGCCGATCTGGGTGCGTAGGTTGTCGCGGAAGGCGGCGGGCTGGATGCCGCCCTGTTGCAGAAACTGCACATAGGCCTGCGGCGTCGTGCCAGCGGCGCGGGCCATTTCGGCGATCTCGCCGTCGACTTCCTCGTCCGTGACCTTCAGGCTCTCGAACTTGGCCATCTCCTGATCCTTGAGGCGATCCTCGATTAGGGCATTCAGGGCGGCCTGCTGAATGGCGGGCAGGTTTTGCTCGGTCGGCTGAACCTGGGACGAGGCGATAAGCATCAGCATGCGCTGACGCAGATCAAAGCCGGTGATGATCTTGTCATTGACCGTGGCGACGATGCCGTCGGCCATTTCGAACTGAGGGGCGGGCCGCGCCGTCGTCGGGGCTTCCTCCGCCGCAGGATTGGGCGCGCCGGCCGCAGGACCTTGCGCGGCCGTGGGGGTCTGTGCCGGAGCGGGCGCCGTCTGGGCATAGGCCGAACCGGCGAGGAGGACTGCCGCGAGCGCAGCCCCCGTCGAATAACGCATCAAACCCATTGGTCGTCCTGATTCCTCACAGCGGTCCGCCAGCCAGGCCGGCAGGCGGTCGCGCCCCGTAAAGCGTCATGCTCAACGCATATCGCCCTGTCCATAACCTGAACCTCCGAAAGTGGCGAGGTTTAGGCGCACATAGATGCCTTCCGACGGGCCGCCGGGCCGGGCGCGGGTGTTGTCGCGCCGATAGCCCAGTTCGAACCGCAGGCAGTCGTCGTCGAACAGCACGCCGACTTCGGATCGCGTAATCTCATTCTGGTCCAGATCGGCGATGCCGGCGACGGTGAAGCCCCAGTTCTGGAAGACGAACTGCTGGCCGGCCAGCTGGACGAACTCGTAGTTGCGGTTCAACGGCCCGTCGACGGGATTGGACTGATCCAGAATGTAGCTGACGGTGGCCAGGTTGCGGCGCCCCCAGCGGCCGTCCAGCGCCGCTTCGGCGCGGCGTACCTCGCCAGAACCATCCACCGTGGCGTGGAACCAGCTGCGGATGCGATCCGACGGCGAGAAGTCGCCCTGGACCACCCAGTCGGAGGTCTCGGAGGCCAGACCCGTGGGGTCATAGAGACGCGCGGGATCGTCGGGAATCGATGTCTTAAAGTCGTCCTGCTGGTCGAAACGATAGCTGCGTCCCACGAACAAGCTGGCCTTGCGACCTTCAGCCCAGCGGATCGTGGCGCGACCGCCCGCCGTCACGCGCGCGCCGCCTTCCAGCAGATCGTAGCCGGAGAAGCGATCCATGCGAAACAGCGACGACTCGTCCAGTTCCAGCACCTGGGAGTCCTCGATGGGGATGCGGCGATCCAGGCTGACCTTGTTGGAGACCGAGACCTGACCCACCGGCTCCAGGATGATGTCGGCGTCTGCGATGCGCTTGATCAACGGATAGGTGACGTCCACGCCCGCGCTGAACCTGGACCGACTGACCGTTTCGTCGCTGTCGACGCCCATCATCGGCGGCAGGTCGGACATGGAATAGAGATCGACCCGCGTGTCGACGAACGGTTCCACGCGAACCCCGACCGGCAGGATGATCGCCCGTCGCCATTCCACCTGGCCCGTGATGCGGCGGCTGTCCACGCCGGCCAGACCTGTCGTGACGGGGGGGACGATCTCCGGGTTCAGGATCGGTGCGCCGACGAAAGCGTCGCGATAAAGAGACACGGCCGAGCCCTTCAGGCGCAGCCGGCCGCCGAAGACGAGCTCACGCGGTTCCCAGCGGGCGTCGATCAGCGGAGCGACCAAAGGCAGGGTGTCGTCGTCCTCGAACACCTTGAAGCCGTTGGCGTCGCGGAAGTCCGTCGCGGCGAAGGCCGGGTTCAGGCGCAGGCTCTGGATCGAGAAGGCTGCGACCGAAACATAGGACCGATCGGTCTGATGTTCGGCGTAGATCTGGCTGATCAGACGACGGCGGTCGCCGTAGTAGAGGCCGTTGTCCTGATATGGAGAGCGCACGTCATAGCGGTCGAACAGCGTCTTGTCCGAGGTGCGCTCGGCCGTGAAGCCGAACCGCCATGGGCCATCCGGATCGAACTCGCCGTGCGACAACAGATAGCTGCGGTGTTCGCGATCGCCGAACTTGACGTTGTTGTCGAAGTCGCCGTCGCCGTTCAGATCGAAGTCGCCGAACTCGCGCTCGTAGGTATAGCCGCCGCGCGCCACGATCATGCCGTTGGCGAACCGTCGGCGCCATTGCAGGTTCAGCAGCGGGGCGACCCTGGTGTTGATCTGCGGGCTGATCAGCCAGTCCTCGGACGGCGATACGACGTGCAGATAGGGAACCTCGACGGAGACGCCGCGACCCTCGTCATAGTTGACGATGGGCACCAGGAAGCCCGAGGCCCGCTCCACCGAGGGATCGGGGTGGGCGAAGAAGGGCGTGTAGAAGACGGGCACCGGCCCGATGTAGAAGACGGCGTTGCGGTACAGGATCGCCCGCAACTGCTCGTCCTGCGTCACCTTTTCCGCCTGGATCGAGATCGTCGGCGTCTTGGGACCGCCGTCGTCGCAGATCGGGCAGGGGGTGAAGCGGGCGTAGTTCAGCTCGCTGACATTCTCGCTTCGACGCACAGCCGTTGCGGCCATCAGACTGGCGCCGTTGGCCAGACGCGTGGCGAAATCCACGGCGACGCCGGTCTCCAGGTTTTCATCCAGCTCGAGACGGCTGGCGTAGACCACGGTGCCGTCTGGCGCGATGGCCTCCACGCGGCCTTCGGCCGTCGCCGAACCGGCGTTCAGATCATAGGACAGGTTCTCGCCGCGCAGCATATGGCCGCGCGTGCGGACATAGGCGCGGTTCTCGGGCGTGCCGCTGACGATGATGTTGTCGCCTTCGCGGCGTGCATTGTCGGCATCGACAAAGACCGCTTCGGGCGGCAGGCCGTCGGAAGGCGCGGCAGCGGCTGGCGGGGTCGTTTGCGCCCATGCGGGCGTCGCCAAGGGCGCGCAGGCGACCAGGGCCGCACCGGCGAGAAGCCTTGCTTTGAAAGCGTCGAAGCGCCGATCACCCTGCATAGGCCATCCGTAGTCTGAGAAGCGAGCGCCCGATTAGCCGTCTTCGGTATAGAACAGCAAGGTCAAGGCTGCGAGCGCCGTAAGAACAGGCGGCAGCCAGGCGGCGACGAAGGGCGCCACGACCTCGGCCGATCCCATCGCCGACGAGAACTGGTTCAGGAAGAAGAAGGCGAAGCCCAGCACCACGGCCGCCACGCTCATGCGCGCAAGATCGCCCAAACGCATCAGCCGCAGCGAGAAGGCGGCGGCCAGGATGGACATGGCGGCAAACACCAGCGGCGTGGCCAGAAGTTGCTGGAAGCGCAGGCGATAGGCGGTGGAGGTGAAGCCCGCGTTCTCGATTCGGCTGATCTGGTTCGGCAGCGACCAGAAGGGCGTGGCCTGCGGTCGGGCGAAACGATCGAAGGCCTCGTCGTCCGCCAGGCTGGAGACCAGGGTCAGGCTGGAATAGGTGACGGCGCGCTGGCCGATCTGGGCGCCGACCGCATCGGTCAGGCGCCAGCTGCCAGCGTTCAGAGAGGCCGACTTGGCGTCGATCCGCTCGGAGAAGGTGCGGCCGCCGCCGGGCGCGGTCGTATAGATGAAGAAGCTGACGTTCAGCAGTCGGGCGTTGGCGCGGTCCTGCTGGCCGGCGCGGATGATCATCTGGCGCTGATCGTCGCCCTCGCGCAGCCAGATCGCCTCCTTGGGATCGCCGCCGGGCGCCGTGCCGGAAATCCGTGCGCGCTCGCGTTGCCACAGACCGTCGCCCGCCGAGGCCATCGGACCCAAGACCGTGACGGTCAGCACACCCAGCACAAAGGCCATGCCGGCCGCCGGCAGGACAAACCGCCAGGCGGAAACGCCCGCCGCGCGCATGGCGATCAGTTCGCTGCGGCGGTTCAGGCTGATGAAGGCCGACAGGGTGCCGAACAGGAAGACGAACGGCATCAACTGCACGATGACCGACGGCGACTTCAGCAGCACAAGGCCGAAAATGCGCACAGCCGACAAATCCTGGGCTGAGCCGACGCCGCGCGAGACCTCGACAAAGTCGATCAGCATAACGAGGGCCGAGATCACGGCCAGGGCCACGCCCAGCGACTTCAGCTGCTGGACCAGCACATAGCGTTCGATGCCGCCGAGACGGGGGATGTGCGGCGAGCGGCGGGCGGCGGCGACGGCGGTCATGCGAACTTGGCCTTCAGATCGCGCAGCGCAGCGTTTGTTCGGCTGCGACGCGGCTTCAGCGCGCGGAACAGAACCCGCAGGGCGACGACGATAGCCACGATCGGCACGACGTACTGGAGCACGTTCATCCAGCCGTTCCAGGCGCTGGCGGCGACAAGGCCGTAGCCAACGACGCGCAGGACCAGAAACAGGCCCGCCGCCTTGGCGATGCGCAAGGTATAGCCGGTGCGGCTGAAGGCGCCGCCCAGGATGGCCGAAAGCGCCAGGGCCATGGCGACCATGGCGTAGAGCGGCGAGGCCAGCCGCGAATGCGCCTCCGCCAGCAGCTCGCCGCGCGAGCCGGCGACCTCAAGCACCTTGGCCGTCGGGTTCAGCAGCTGGCGCAGATAGAGGTCGGTCGGCTTGTAGCGAATGGTGTCGGTCACCCCGACGAAGGGCGCGAGAGAGAAATCGTATCGCCCGAAAGACAGCGTCTCCAGCACGCCGCCCGACGAGTAGCGTTGGGCCGAGCCGTCGATCATGGTCAGGATCGGAATGCCGCCGGCGTCGCGGCTGAAGCGCGCCTCCGACGCGTTCCACGTCGTGACCTTGTCCTTGTCGTCCAGATAGACGAACAGGTTCTTCAGCAGTCCGTTCTGCTCGATCTGTTGCACATAGACGGTCAGGCCGTCAGGCCCCTGAACGAACTGGCCCTCCTCGACCAGAAGCGCGGCGAGGTCGGTGCGGATGTCGAACGCCTGACGCCGCGCCTCCTGCTGCGCCCAGGGCAGAATGAAGACATTGACCAGCAGAGTGACCAGGGCGACCAGCACGGCGATACGGGCGGCCGGCGATATGACCTGCCATCGGGTCATGCCGCCCGCGAAGGCCGCCGTCAGCTCCTGCTCGCGTTGCAGACGGGTCAGGGCGATCAGTGCGCCGACAAAAAGGCCGATCGGCAGAATCACCGACAGCAGTTGCGGCAGGGCGAGCAGGGTCAGCTTGACCATGATCCACACGCTCTGACCCCGCTCCACGATGACCTGGAGTTGGTCGAGGCTCTGGCTCAGAATCCCGATTCCCGCCAGCGCTGCGCAAGCGGCGATCACAGGGAACAGGATCTGGCGAAAAAGGTATCTTTGAATCAGGGTCATGGGCGGATGGACTTCGCCCGGTTGCAGGCGGCGACATTGAGGCGCATCTAGTAGCACATCAGGGCGCGTCCGCGACAAGCAGACGCGCCGTTGTCATTTTGCTGTTTGCAGACGCCGGGTGGGGCCTGGCTGGAGTTGATTGAATGAAGATCGAATTCGTCGCCGCCGTGGACGCCGCCGAAATCCTGGCCGTACCGGTTTTTGAAGATCGCACCTTCACCGCCGCCGGGACCGCGCTGGACGGCAAGGCCAACGGCGCCCTGACCAAGGCGGCGGGCAAGGGTCGTTTCACGGGCAAGGCCGGCCAGAGCCTGAGCATCGCCGCGCCGTCGGGTGTCGAGGCGGACGCCGTGCTGCTGGTCGGCGTGGGCGCACAGGACAAGCTGGACGATCTGGCTGTCGAGGCCTTCGGCGGCAACGCCTATGCGGCGGTCAAGCTGTCGGGCGCCGAGGTGCTGACGATCGACGCTTCGGACCTGTCGCCCGAGCAGGCCGCCCGCGTCGGTTTCGCCGCGCGTCTGGCCGCCTATCGCTTCGACAAATATCGCACGACGCAAAAGGCCGACAAGATTCCGTCGATCACCACCATCCGCGTGGTCACAACCGACCTGCGGGGCGCGGAAGCCGCGCTGGAACCGCTGTCGGCCGTCGCCGACGGCGTGATCTTTGCGCGCGATCTGGTGTCCGAACCCGCCAACGTCCTGTATCCGGCCGAGTTCGCCAAGCGGGTGAAGGCGCTGGAGAGCCTGGGCCTTGAAGTCGAAATCCTCGGCGAGGCCGAGATGGAGAAGCTGGGCATGCGCACCCTGTTGGGCGTGGGCCAGGGCAGCCGTCGCGAAAGCCAGCTGGCGATCATGAAGTGGAACGGCGGCGAAGCCGGCGCTCAGCCCCTGGCCTTCGTCGGCAAGGGCGTCTGCTTCGACACCGGCGGCATCTCGATCAAGCCGGCCGAAGGCATGGAAGACATGAAGTGGGACATGGGCGGCGCCGCCGCCGTGACCGGAACCATGATCGCCCTGGCCAGCCGCAAGGCCAAGGCCAATGTCATCGGCGTTCTGGGCCTGGTCGAGAACATGCCGGACGGCAACGCCCAGCGTCCGGGCGATGTGGTCGTGTCCATGTCGGGTCAGACGGTGGAGGTCATCAACACCGACGCCGAAGGTCGCCTCGTTCTGGCCGACGCCCTCTGGTACACCCAGGAGCGTTTCAAGCCGAAGTTCATGATCGACCTGGCCACCCTGACGGGGGCCATGATCGTCGCCCTGGGTCTGGATTACGCCGGCGTCTTCTCGAACTCCGACGATGTCGCCGATCCGATCCTGGCGGCGGCCAAGAAGGTCGGCGAGAACTTCTGGCGAATGCCGATCCCGGCCATCTACGAGCAGCACATCGATTCCAAGATCGCCGATGTGAAGAACACCGGCAACGGCCGCGCCGGCGGCTCAATCACCGCCGCCCTGTTCCTGCAACGCTTCACCAACGGCGTGCCGTGGGCGCACCTGGACATCGCGCCGACGGCCTGGGCCAACAAGAGCCCCAGCCCCACCGTGCCGGAAGGCGGCGTCGGCTTCGCCGTGCGCACGCTGGACCGGATGGTCGCGGATTCCTACGAAGGCTGATCGGCCGGGAGGTAGAGCCGGGTGAGCGACAAGCCCGAAATCTGGTTCTATCACCTGGAGCGTTCATCGCTGGATCAGGTGCTGCCGACCCTGCTCGAAAAGACGATCGAGCGGGGCTGGCGGGCCATGATCAAGTCATCGCATTCGCATCGACTGGACGAGGTCGACGAGACGCTGTGGACGTTTCGCGATGACAGCTTCCTGCCGCACGGCCGGGCCGATCAGCCTTATCCCGAACGGCAGCCTGTGCTGTTGAGCGAGACGGGCGAGAACCTGAATGGCGCTCAGGCGCTGTTCATAGTCGACGACGCAGAACTGGGCGGGACGGAAGGGTTCGAACGATGCTTCATTATTTTCGACGGTCGCGACGAGCCGGCTTTGCAACACGCGCGGGGACGTTGGAAGGCGCTGAAGGGGCAGGGGGCGAACCTGGCCTACTGGCGTCAAACGGACGAAGGGCGCTGGGAAAAGGCGGCCTGATCGCACTGGTTCTGCTGGCTGGCTGTTCGACGCCGGTCTCCGAGGCGCCCGCGCCGCGCGCGGTCGAGCAGGCGCAGTTGAACCCACCCGTCGGCAGCCGGATGCCGACCGCCCAAACCGAGGACGTCTGCAAGGCCGGCGAGATGCAATATCTGGTCGGCAAGTCCCGGACCGAAATCCCGGTGCCGGTGGATGTCGTCAATCGGCGCGTGACCTGCACCACCTGCCCGGTAACGCAGGACTTCTCCGCCTATCGTCTGAACATCTTCTACAACGAACAGACCGGCATCATCGAACAGGTCCGCTGCGGCTGACCCCGACGCAAGGAGACGACCATGAAGATCATCGTGAGCACCCTTTTGGCCGCCGGCGCCTTGGCCATGTCGGCCTGCGCGCCGGTCCAGACCGCCGAGCCTTCGCCCGGATCGGACACCGCCTTCAAGGCGTGCAAGGTTTCGGATTATCAGAGCTATGTGGGACGCAACCGTTCGGCCATCCCGACCGCGCCCGCCGGCCAGAGCTTCCGCGTGCTGTGCACCACATGCGCCGCGACCATGGACTATCGCGAGAACCGGGTGAACTTCGTCTATGACGAGGCGACGAACATCGTGCGCGAAGTGAAGTGCGGCTGAGTTTTAGCGCCCCACCGTATCGCCCGGCCACAGCGGTCCGCTGAATTTCGCCGCCAGATAGTCCATGAAGGCTGTGACCCTGGCCGGACGCGGTCCGCCGCTGGGCGCCACCAGATGCAGGGCGATGGGCGGCAGCCGCCAGTCGGTCATCACCGTCTCGAGATGGCCGTCGGCGACGTCCTTCCAGTAGATGAAGTCCGGCTGGGGAAAGAGCCCCAGACCCGCGCACAAAGATGCTGTCAGGGCGTCGGAGTTGTTGGCCCGCAGCGGCCCGCGCGGATGCACGACCACTTCTTCACCCGCCGCATTGCTGAACCGCCATGTGTCGGGGCTGGGCATGTAGGCGTAGCCGAGGCAGGCGTGACGGGCCAGATCGTCGGGATGAGTGGGGCGACCCCGCTGATCCAGATACGAGGGCGAGGCCACCAGGGCGCGGGCCACAGGCCGCAGCTTGCGCGCCGTCAACGAGGAATCGGCCAGGGCGGCGATCCTCAGCGCGCAATCGAAGCCGCCGCCGACCAGATCGATCACCTCGTCCGACAGATGCAAATCGATCGATACGTCGGGATGGGTGGCTAGGAACTCGGGCAGGGCCGGGGCCACATAGGCCATGCCGAACGACATCGGCGCCGCTAGTCGCACCAGGCCGCGCGGCGTGACTGACATATCCAGCGCCTCCGACACCGCGCCCTCGGCCTCGGCCAGCATGTGGGCGGCGCGGGCGGCCAGAGTGCGCCCTGCATCGGTCAGGGCGAAGCGCCGCGAGGTGCGGTGGAGCAGGGTGGTCTTCAACTGCTGTTCGAGACGCGTGACCGCCTTGGACACGGTCGCCTTGGACAGGCCCAGCGTTTCGGCTGCGCCGGAAAAGGACTGGCTGTCGGCGACCTTGGCGAAGATGGCCAGGGCCTCCAGATCGGGCAGGCGGGACATGGGCGGCCTTGCGTCCTGAAACGATGAGTTTCGGTTGTTTCTATTTCTGATCGGTCGCCGATCTCTATCTTGGCGTCAAGCAAAGGCGTCGGACGGTTCCGACGCGAAAGGACGAGTGCGATGATCGAGCGCAGACCATTTGAATCCCTCGGCGGCGCCAACCACGGCTGGCTGAACGCCAAACACCATTTCTCCTTCGCGAACTACTATGATCCCAAGCGGATGAGCTGGGGCAATCTGCGGGTCTGGAACGACGACGAGATCGCCGCTGGCACGGGCTTTCCGCCGCATCCCCACGCCGACATGGAGATCATCACCTATGTCCGCGACGGTGCCATCACCCATGAGGACAGTCTGGGCAACAAGGGCCGCACCGTCGCGGGCGATGTGCAGGTGATGAGCGCCGGAACCGGGATCCGGCACGCCGAATACAACGCTGAGCCGGACCTGACGCGGATCTTCCAGATCTGGATCGAGCCGACCCGGCGCGGCGATGCGCCGAGTTGGGGCACGAAACCCTTCCCCAAGGGCGAGCGGTCAGGCCAGTTCGTGGTCCTGGCGTCGGGCTTCGAGGGCGATACGCTTGAAAGCGGTGGGGACGCCCTGCCGATCCGCACCGATGCGCGGATTGTGGCGGCGACGCTGAAGACGGGCGATAGCGCCGACTATCCGCTGGGCGGCGCGCGGCGGGCCTATCTGGTCCCGGCGAAGGGCGAGGTCGAGGTCAATGGCGTCCGACTGAACGCCCGTGACGGCGCGGCCATCGCTCAGGAGGATGTCGTGACGGTCAAGGCGCTGTCCGACGCCGAGGTCGTGCTGGTGGACGCCGCCTGATTTTCGGAACAAGCTTCACGGTCGGACCCGATCCGACCGTGAACAACCGCATCAAAAAGGCGAGGAAAGAGAATGTTCAATCAAGTGAATGGCTGGTCTTCCCGCGCCCTGGCGGCGCTCAGGATCGTCGCCGGTCTGTTGTTCCTGGCGCATGGCGTCATCAAGGTCTTCGGCTTTCCAGCCGGGGCCGAGCCCGGTCAACAGGAGCTGCTGTCGCTGTTCGGCATCGGCGGGGTGATCGAGCTGATCACGGGCCTGCTGTTGATCCTGGGCCTGTTCACGCGTCCGGCCGCCTTCATCGCCTCGGGCCAGATGGCTGTGGCGTACTGGATGTTCCATTTCCCCAGCAGCCCCTATCCGGCGGTGAACGGCGGCGACGCGGCCATCCTGTACTGCTTCATCTTCCTGTACATCTTCACCGCCGGTCCGGGCGCGTGGAGCATCGACAATCGAACCGCAAAGCGGTTCTGATCTGTAGAAATGGAAAGGCCGCCGCGCTGTCCTGCGCGACGGCTTTTTCATGCCTGAAGGCTTGCGGCCCAGTCGGCGGCGCGCACCAGGCTGTCGATGATGCCGGGTTCCGACGAGGCGTGGCCGGCGTCGCCGACGATGTCCAGACGCGCCTCGGGCCAGGCGCGGTGCAGCGCCCAGGCGCCTGAGATCGGCGTCACCACGTCGAACCGGCCCTGCGCGATCCAGCAAGGGATATGCCGCATCCGGTCAACATTCTTCAGCAGCCAGCCGTCTTCCTCGAAGAAGCCGGCGTTGGTGAAGAACCAGTTTTCGATCCGGGCGAAGGCGACGGCGAAGTCGGGCTCGGCGAACTTGTCCGGCCGGGCGTTGGGGCCCTCGACACTGACGGTCTCGCCCTCCCAGCTGGACCAGGCGACGGCGCAGCGTTCGCGCTCGGCGACATCATCGCCGATCAGCCGCTTGTAATAGGCGGCCATCAGGTCGCCGCGCTCGGCCTCGGGGATGGGGGCGATGAAGCGTTCCCAGGCGTCCGGGAAGATCATCGAGGCGCCGTCCTGATAGAACCAGTGCAACTCCTTCTTCGTTAGCAGGAAGATTCCGCGCAGCAGCAGCGCGATGACCCGCTCGGGATGGGTGATGGCGTAGGCCATCGACAGGGTCGAACCCCAGGACCCGCCGAACACCACCCATTTGTCGACACCGCACAACACGCGTAGACGCTCGATATCGTCGATCAGGGTCCAGGTCGTGTTGTCTTCCAGCGAGGCATGCGGCCGCGACTGACCGCAGCCGCGCTGGTCGAACATGATGATGCGATAGACGGCGGGATCGAAGAAGCGGCGCATGCCCGGATTGACCGCGCCGCCAGGCCCGCCGTGCAGAACCAGGACCGGCAGGCCGTGCGGATTGCCGGATTCCTCGTAATAGATTTCATGCACGCCTTCGGTCGGCATCCAACCCGAGGCATAGGCCTCGATCTCGGGGTGGAGTACACGACGCGGCTCGGCGGGCGTGGGGAAGGCCATGGATGCTTAATCTTTCTACGAGGAAATCAGGGGCGAGAACGCAAGGCCGCAAGGGCCAGGCAGAGCCAACCGGCGATCATCAGAAGGCCGCCGATCGGGGCCACGGCGCCGAACGCCGGCACGCCGAGAAACGCGATCGCCGCCAGGGCAAGGCAGAAGATCAGGCCGCCGATCGATCCGAGCCAGCCAGCAAGGCGCGCCAGCCCGCCGCCCCCTGTCCATTGGGCGCAGGCGAAGGCGAAGACGGCGTGGACGATCTGATACTGGGCGCCGGTGGTCAGCAGGGTCTTGATCTGCGGCCCGGCGCCATGCGCGGCGAACGCGCCCAGCGCCACGGCCAGGGCGCCATTCAGGGCGGCGAAGACGATCAGGTTCCGACTCACTGTCATTTCCAAACCCTAGACCGCCAGTTCGTCGATGTCTGCGAACCAGGAAGGTTAACCGACACGCGGCAGCGGCGTCAGGTGGCTGGCCATGGCCGAGGCGGCGGCCTTGACGCCCTTGCGCACGGCCGCCTCATTGGCTGGGGCGGGTGCGCGCAACAGGCCGATCGACGGCGTCAGAGGGCCATCCGGCAGGTCAGAGAGCACGCGATAGAGCAGGTAGGAACCCGCGTCCTCCTCGATGTCGGACGAGGCGTCAGCCTGCAGCCCGGCGGCGGTCAGTGCGCGAACCATGTCGGCGACGGGCGCCGTGGTGCGGGCCACGCCAGGCCCGGTGCTGGACAGGCGGTGCTTGTAGTCGAGGGTGCGGTTCTCGGCACGCATCTGGACCCGGAAGCCGGCGCCTTTTTGTGTGCGCCCGACCAGAAGGACGGCCCGGCATTCTCCGCTCCCGAGACGGGCGGCCAAGGTCGAGGCGAGTTCGTCGGGATCGGCGGCGGCGATGGGCACGGCGCGAGCCCCGCTGGGACTCCAGATCTCGCCCGACAGATCCTCGACCAGATCCCATCCGTCATCGTCGCCGTCATAGGCGCAGATGATGATGCCAGGGCGGCGATCGCCGCTCGTCCGACTGTCGATTTCGTTCATCGTGCCAGCCATAGCCCCATCCATGACAGTTCGGTGACGTGCAAGTGGCTGTAACTTCCCGACGCCGTCAAGTCCGCAAAAGTCTTAGCCCAGGTCGCCGACGGCCGCGTCCAGCAACATGAAGGCGCGACCGCTGTCGGATGCCAGGCTGGACTGCACCGCCGCGCTGTCTCCGGCGCGAGCCGAAGCGTTCAGCATGACCGCGAAGTTGCGGACATAGCGTTCGGCGTCAGCGCGCAGTTCGGCGTCGCTGAGGACGCGGCGAGACACGCTGCGGACGGCGGCCGGGGCGACGCGACGCACGATCTGACGCGCGGCGTCGGGGTCGCCATTGCTGAAGGCGCGGGCGGCCTCTTCGACTCGCGAGCGGGGCAGGAGGGCGTTGGGATCGACCCCCATGCGCCGGATAGCCGCGGCGACTCGGTCGGACAGGGCTTCGGCCTCGGCAGGCGAAGGGGAGGGCGTGTCCAGCTCCAGCGGGGCCTCGTTGTCGTCGTCGCCGTCGATCAGATCGCTCCAGTCCAGGCCCTTGTCCGTGGACGGCGGCGGCGTCTCTGCGGGCTCGAGGCGCAGGCGGCTGCGTAGACCGAACCGGCGCTCTTCGGCAGGCGGCGAGGCGGGAGCTGTCGGGCGATCGATCCGGCGCTCGGGACGAGGTTCGGGCCGGGCTTCGATCTCTGCGGCCGGCTCGCGACGACGCGCCGGCGTCGTATCGCCCGACACCACGCCCATCAGACGCACGGCCTCGGTCAGCATGTCGTAGTTCCGGCGCACGCGATCCTGGAAGCCGACATCCAGCGCCTCGGTGTCCTCGGCCGCCTTGCGCGATGCGGCGGAAAGGGAAGCGAGGCCTTCCTCGACCGTGGCGCGCACGGCGTCGGCGCGGGCGCGGGCTTCCTGAGGCAGGCGCGCGGCGCGCTCGTCGATGTCGGCGACGGCGGTGTCGATTTCCGACAAGGCGCTGTTGAGACGTGCGACTAAGGTTTCCAGCCGGCTGACCATCCGCTCGCCGGTTTCTTCGACCAGGCCGGACGTTTCGGTGACGATGCGGCGGGCGTCGGCAATGCGGGCGTCGGCGGCCGTGTCGGCCTTCTGGGCCGCGTCGAACAAGGATTCGCCCAGGCGATCGGTGCGAAGGCGCGCCTGTTCGGCGGCGTCGGCGGCGGCGGCGCGGGAATCTTCGGCCGTGGCGCGCATCTGCTCCAGAGCGCGGCGCGTCTCTTCCATCAGGGCGTCACGCGCCTCGGCGGCCAAGGCTTCGAAGCGATCCAGGGCGAGCTTGGTGGCGGAATCGAAGCCGTCGGCCTCGCGTTGCGACATGTCCACCAGGGCGCGGAACTGGTCGGTGGCGGCCTCGACCAGATCGCGCATGGACTCGACCGAGGTCTGGGTGGTGCGATCCAGATCGCCTGCGGCGCTGCGCGTGGCGGACAGGTGTTCGATCAGTTGAGCGCGCTGGCTTTCGACCTGGGCGGAGAAGTCCTCCTGATCGGTGCGAAGGGCGTAGGCGGCGGTGACCAAGGCGGCGCGCTGCTGGCTGAGGCCTTCCTCGACGGACTGGATCTGCTCGGCGACGCCAGAGCCGGCATTCTCCAGTCGAATGGTCTGGCGCGCCAGATCGTCGGAGGCCACGCGGGCGGCGTCCTGCGCTTCTCCTGCGGCGGCGGCGAGGTCGGCGGCGCGCGCGGCGAGGGCGGCCTCGGCTTCACGCAATTGCGCCTGAGCCAGATCGGAGGCGTCCGCGACCATGCGCGACTGCCGCTCGACCGCGTCGATGACGCCCGACGCCTGCGTATCCAGGTGGATGCCCAAGGTCTGCATCTGGTCGCGCTCGCGGCCCAGGTTTTCGGTGAGACGTCGTGCGGTGCGGCCGGCGTTCTCGGCCGCCTCGTTCAGGCGCGTTGTCTCCTGGGCCAACGCCTCTCGAAGCAGGGCCATGTCGTTGCGTGCGCGTTCCGCCGCCAGGGTGGCGTGATCGATGTCAGAACGCAGCGACTGAAGCACCTCGCCGGTCTGCTGGGCGGCCAGGGCGGTCGGGGCCACCAGGGCCTCGGCCAGTTGGCGGGCGCGGCGCGTCTCTGCGGCCAGACCGGCGCCCTGTCGGACGGCATGGGCCAGCATGATGGCCAGGCCCGCAGGGGCCAGGGCGATCAGGGCGTAGATGGCGATCCGCAGCGGGTCCAGTTCGGCCCCGCCGGCGCCGAACTCGTAAGCGGCCCAGGAGGCGACGCCGCCGATCCACAGGGCGGAGGCGACGCCTGCGATCACATAGGCGTGGCGCCCGGACGGCTCGGGCTGGGCCTTGGCTTGAACGGTTTTCACAGCCGGTGGCCTGGACAACTCGAACGGCGCGGGCGGCTGACCCGCGGTGACGGCCATATCGACAGGAGTGTCTGCTGTCGGTTCCGCATTGACAGGGGCGGCGTCCCTTTCGGCGGCAAGGGCGCGTTCTTCGGCCTGCCGCTGCTCTTCCAGCAGGCGACGGCGACGACGCTCCGACATCGGGGGCTCAAACGTCGGCTGCACGATCTCGAAATCAGGCTCGGGAATCGGGTCGAGCGACGGTGTCGCCTCCTGGACCGACATTTCATCGGAGGCCGAAAGATCGACCGGCGTGACGGCCTCGTCGTCGGTCAGCTTCAGCGGCGGCCGTTTGGGAGACTTCATAAGCTCAAAAACTCGATCTCTACGCGGGCGTCCGACAGCGCCGAGGAAACCCTAGAGCATGATCGATGCGGACGAAACCGACTCAAGTCCGCAACCTGTCGATGAACCGCGTCATGCAGCGCGCAAAGCGCCGCAGCGTTCAGCAGTCGCGCTTGGATTCGGAAAGCAGCGTGGCGTTGGAGCCGGCGTCCCGACACTCCACCACCCGGCGCACTTCGCGGTCGCCGTGGTTGGGGTTGTGCGTGTCGACGCCGAACTGCGTCAGGACAGCGGCGGCCAGCAGGGCGATGAAGCCAGCGATCAGTTCGACAAGCGCCTGCATACTACCCTCCCTCGCAGCCTGTATGGCTACGCTCCTTATGCGCCAAATCGGCGAACGTCACAATCCCGCCCTGAAAGATTGACCGACGGACACGCGCGTGGAACGGAGGATGCAGGCGCTTCGACACCATGTCACGCGAATCAGACAGATAGGTCGCATGACTTTAGCCGGCGACAGTTACGAAGGCAGCCTGCTGGAGCCTGGGCCCGCGCTGTGGACGTCCGCCGTCGCGCACCGCTTTTCGGTGCTGATGGAAAACGAGGCCTATTTCGACGCCCTGTCGTCCGCGATTCATAAGGCTCAACGCTCCATCGTGCTGCTTGGATGGCAGTTCGATCCCCGCACCCATCTGGATCCGGAAACGCGGCCCGGCGACAAATCGGCGGAAATCGGTCGCCAGCTGCGGATGCTGGTCAAGAAGAAGCCGGACCTGGATGTGCGACTGCTCATCTGGAAATCGCCGCTGCTGATCGCCGCGTCGCAGGGCTTCTATCCGCACAAGGCGCAGCGCTGGTTCCGTAAGCGGATGGTGGAGTTCCGGCTCGATTCCCCCGGCCCTATCGGCGCCTGTCATCACCAGAAGATCGTTGTCATCGACGACAAGGTGGCCTTTTGCGGCGGCGGCGACATCTCGACCGATCGCTGGGATTCCGACGAACATCTGGACGGCGACCCGCGTCGCGCCCTGCCTAGCGGCCTGATCTGCAAGGCGCGTCACGAGGTGATGAGCGTGATGGACGGCCCTGCGGCGCGAGCGCTGGGCGATCTGGCGCGCGAACGCTGGTTCAAGGCGACGTGGGAGCGCACCATCCCGGATGAAGTCGAGGACGATCCCTGGCCCGACGGCGTGCCGGTGCAGATGACCGACGTGCCCGTCGGCATCGCCCGCACAGAGCCGAAATGGTCGGGGCGTCACGAGGTGCGCGAGAGCGAAGCCTTGCATCTGGAATCAGTTCGGCGCGCCAAGCGGCTGATCTATATCGAGAACCAGTATTTCACCTCGCCGGTCATCGCCGCCGCATTGGCCGAACGTCTGGCCGAGGTGGATGGGCCGCAGGTCATCGTCATCTCGACCGCCAAGAGCCCGAGTTGGTTCGACAGCATGACCATGGACACGGCCCGGGCCGAGGTGCTGCACCGGCTGGAACAGGCGGACAAATACAACCGCTTCTTCGCCTTCGCCCCGCTGACCGCCGACGGCGACCGGATTATCGTCCATGCCAAGGTGACCATCATTGATGATCGGTTGCTCAGGATCGGGTCTACCAATCTGAACAACCGGTCGATGGGCCTGGATACCGAATGCGACATCGCCGCCGAGCCTGTCGATGCGGCGGGTCGGGCCTTCATCACGGCGTACCGTCACCGGACGATCGCCCATTGGTTAGGTGTCGCGACGGAGGACTATGCGGCGGTCGAGGGCGTCTTCGGCTCGGTGGGGCAGGCGATTTGCAACTTCGAAACCGATCGGCTGAAGCCGCTAGGCTCAGAGCCGCCGACGCGTATCCAGCGGATGTTCGCGGAATGGCAGTTGGGCGACCCGACGTCGTCCAGCGACGCCTGGCGCCCGTGGAAGCGTCTGAACCGTTCGCAGCGCACGCGACCGGCGTCAGAGGGCGGTCACGCGCCGGGTTGAACGACCTCGAAATCGACGATCAGCGGCAGGTGGTCCGAGGCCACGCGCGCCAGGGGCGAGAAGGCGGATTGCACCGCGCGGATGCGGATATGCGGGCTGACGAAACAGTGGTCGATGCGAATGGCGGGGAAGGCGGACGGGAAGGTCTTCACGCTGGGCTTCTGGCCCAACTGACGCTGGCAGTCCTGCAGGCTGCGGCACAGGGTCTGATAGGGGCGAGTGATGGAGGTGGCGTTGAAATCGCCGGCCAACAGGATCGGTCCCTCGCATGCGCCGACCCAGCCGGATCCGGCTAGAGCGGCGGCCTGAAGCCGCTGCTCGCGTGGGACCAGGCCCAGGTGGGTGTTCATGACGTTGACGGCCGTGCCGTCGATCTCGAGTTCCGACCAGATCGCCCCGCGCGGTTCCAGGCCCGGAATGCCGCTCACGGTCGGCAAAGCGCCGGCGCGGATCAGCCGTTCGGGATGCGGGGTCAGGATGGCGTCGCCGTACTGTTCGGCCTCGACCCGCATCGCCGGGTGAAAGCGTGAGGTCATGGCCAGACCGTCGGCGATCGCCTCGGCCTGATCGACCCCGCCTGTGCGCGCGCGGCCGACATCCAGTTCCTGCAGGCAGACGATGTCCGGCTCGAACTCGGCGATGACGGCGACGATCCGGCCAACATCCAGGCGACGATCCGTGCCGACGCAGCGGTGGACGTTGTAGGTGAGAAGGCGAGGCATGAGCTGGCGATTGGTTGAACGTTGACCGTGGGCTAGGCCTTCTGGCGCGCGAATGCGACCCCGATGCGACGATCAGAGCAGGATCAGATGATCGGGCAACTCGTTGCGATTGTCGGCGCGCGGCGGAAAGTGGCGGGCCAGAACCTCGCCGCACAGACCGATGGCGGCGGCAAAGCCATCGACGGGGCGGTCGGCGCGCAGTTCGCGGGTCAGGACAGCGACGGCCTGAGCCCAGGCGTCCTCATCGACCTTGGCGTAGATGCCTTCATCGGCGATCAGTTCGACCTGATGTTCGTCCATGGCCGCGAAGATCAGAACGCCCGTGCGTTCCTGCGTGACATGGACGCCTTGGGCCATGAACTGCTGCAGGGCCGCCTCCCTGACGCGGCCGCGCCTGACGCCGGCGGGCGTCACGAGGCGGCGCACGGCCGGGATACGGCTCATCAGAAAAACGCCGACGAAGACGACGGCCTGCGACAGGCCGTAAAGGCCCAGAGCCTGCGCCGTCGTGGCGTCCTGCGCGGCCTGGTGCGCCGCCTCCCAGCCATCGCTGGGCCAGTGAAGATCCAGCACGAAAGGAACGAAGACGATCGGGGCCACCAGCGCCATCGCCGCCGCCCAGGCCAGGCTGACGTCCACATAGGTCGAAACCCGGCGCGCGACGACGCAGAAGATTTCGCCCGATGTCTGACGCTCGGCGGCCGCTATGGCGTCGGCGATGCGGGTGCGGTCGTTGTCCGTGATCTGCATCACCATCCCCCCGAGGCGCCGCCGCCACCGAAACTGCCGCCTCCGCCGCCGAACCCGCCGCCGCCGCCGCCACCCCAACCGCCGCCGCCTCTGCCGGAGTTCCGCAGCGCCTCGGACGCCGCCCACAGCAGGACCGAACTGACATTGCTGCGTCGTCCGCGTCCGGACCGCATGGCGATCAATAAGATGAAGAGGAAAAGCCCGGCGATGATGACCAGCGGAATGATGGAGTCGCCCTTGGTGTCGGCTTGCTCGGCAGCGGCGGCCTGGGCGCGCGCCTGCGCTTCTGCGGGGTCGAGCGAAAGCTGGGCGATCAGGGCGTCGACGCCCTTGATCACGCCCGTCTGATAATCGCCGTCGCGAAAGGACGGCAGAAGGTCTTTGCGAATGACCTGGGACGAGAAGGCGTCGGTCAGAATGGGCTCCAGTCCGTAGCCGACCTCGATACGCACCTTGCGTTCGTTCGGCGCAACGATCAGCAGGGCGCCGTTGTCGTTTTCCTTCTGGCCGATGCCCCAGGCGCGACCCAGCTGATAGCCGTAGTCCTCGATCTCCTGATCCTGAAGACTGTTGACCGTCACGACGACCAACTGGTCGGTCGAACTGGCTTCCAGCGCCGCGAGCTTCTCGGTCAGGGCCTGTTCCGTGGCCGGATCGAGCAGATTGGCTTGATCGACCACGCGGCCGGTCAGGGGCGGGAAGTCGATCTTGCTCTGCGCCGCCGCCGGCAGAACCAACAGCAGGGCGATGACAAGGCTGAAAAAGAGGGCGGCGACGCCCGGCGAACGCCGCGCCGCCGCTTGACGGTTTGTCACTGGGCGGGCGGGGTCGCGCCCGGCGCCACGGCCGGTGCGCCGCCGCCGGGCGCCGAGGCGTTGGCGGGCGGGGCGTTCAGGTTGAAGTTGACCTGGGGCGCCGACTGGGCGGCGGCGGCGGCGGTGAACAACTGCATCGGCTGCGACCCGCCATGCAGGGTCTTGGCCCAGATCACCTGTGGGAAGGTGCGCAGGGTGGTGTTGTAGTCGCGGACAGCCTCATTGTAGTCGCGGCGCGCGATCTGGATGCGGTTTTCAGTCCCTTCCAGTTGGGACTGCAGGGTCAGGAAGTTCTGGTTAGCCTGAAGTTGCGGGTACGCTTCGACCGTCACCAGCAAGCGTGACAAGGCGCCGGACAGCTGGCCCTGGGCTTCCTGATATTGCTGGAAGGCCTGCGGATTATCGAGGTCGTCGGCCGAGACGTTGACCGAAGTGGCGCGGGCGCGGGCGTTGATGACGTCCGTCAGGGTGGTGCGTTCCTGGATCGCGGCGCCTTGAACCGTCGCGACCAGATTGGGGACCAGGTCGGCGCGGCGCTGATACTGGCTCTGCACATCGGCCCAGGCGGCCTCGGCGCGTTCCTGCTTGGTTGGAATGGTGTTGTAGCCGCAGCCCGCC
Organism: Brevundimonas sp. SGAir0440; assembly: GCF_005484585.1. Classification (NCBI taxonomy): domain Bacteria; kingdom Pseudomonadati; phylum Pseudomonadota; class Alphaproteobacteria; order Caulobacterales; family Caulobacteraceae; genus Brevundimonas; species Brevundimonas sp. SGAir0440. Next base: position 1,803,717 of record NZ_CP039435.1, read on the forward strand.
ACGGCGGGGACGATCATCAGAGCGCCGGTCAGAGCGACGGCGCGAGCGTTGAAGCGGACCATGACATCTCCCGTTCGGCGATAGCGCCGTTCAGCGGGACTATTCACCGCCCCAATGAATGCATCAAGCGTCCAATGGCTCCGGTTGGAGATTGTTGAGGCGGCAGGCGGCCGAATAGGTGTTGGCCAGCAGACAGGCGATGGTCATCGGCCCGACGCCGCCCGGCACCGGGGTGATGCGGCCCGCGACATCGGCCGCTTCCTTGAAGGCGACGTCGCCGACGACGCGGGTCTTGCCCTCGGCGGCCTTGACGGGATCAGCCGAGGGAACGCGGTTGATGCCTACGTCGATGACGGTGGCGCCCGGTTTGATCCAGTCGCCCTTGATCATCTCGGGCCGACCGACGGCGGCGACCAGAATGTCGGCGCGACGGCAGACGTCGGGCAGGTCCCGCGTGCGCGAATGGGCGATGGTGACGGTGCAGCTTTCGCCCAGCAGTAACTGCGCCATCGGCTTGCCGACGATGTTCGAGCGACCGACGATGACGGCGTTCAGGCCCGACAGATCGCCGAGTTGATCCTTCAGCAGCATCAGACAGCCCAGGGGCGTGCAGGGGACCAGACCCGGCAGGCCGACGGCCAGACGACCGGCGTTCACGACGTGAAAGCCGTCCACATCCTTGTCCGGCGAAATGGCGTCCAGAACCACCGTCGCGTCGATGTGGGCGGGCAGGGGCAGTTGGACCAGGATGCCGTGAATGCCGGCATCCGCATTCAACTGGGCGATCAGGGCCAGCAGTTCATCCTGGCGGGTCGATTCGGCCAGGCGGTGGGTGTCGGAGCGCATGCCGGCGCGCAGCGTCGTCTCGCCCTTGTTGCGGACGTAGATCTGGCTGGCCGGGTCCTCGCCGACGATGACGACGGCCAGGCCGGGTTTGACGCCGTGCGCGGCTTCCAGCCGGGCGACGGCCGCCCCGACGCGGTCCACCAGTGCGGCCGAGAAGGCCTTGCCGTCGATCAGGGTCGCAGGCGTGGATTGGGCCGACATGGCAGCTCCGTCTGGTGGGAAATCAGGATGCGGCGATTTACAGCCGTCACGGTTCGGCGTCTATGATCCGCAGCCTATGCTGGAGGAATTCATGAACCGTCCGTCGCTCGCCGCCGCTGTCAGCACCCTGGCCCTCTTGTGGGCGGTCGCGCCGGCCGTGGCCCAGGACGCGCAGACGTTGCGCATCGGCGCCGACGTGAACGGCGCCCTGACGGACGGCGACGCGAAGGCGGCAGATGACGAATATCGCTATGACGACTATCGGTTTGAGGCGCGCGCAGGGCAGCGGCTGGAAGCCACGCTGAGATCGGACGCTTTCGACGCCTATCTGGAAGTCTACGCCGATGGGGCTGCGGGCGAGCCGCTGGCGTCCGACGACGACGGATTGGGAGACGGCACGAATGCGCGGCTGCGCTTCACGCCGGAACAGGCGGGGACCTATGTCCTGAGAGCCCGGACGCTGAGCGGACTGGACGGCGGCGACTATCGTCTGTCGTTGCAGGAACGCCCGGCGCCGCCGCGCGCGCCGCGACCCGGCGGCATTCGTGTCGGGGCGACCCAGAGCGGCGAACTGACGGCGCGCGATCCTGAGCAGGAAGACGGCGGCCGCTATGACGCCTACGCCTTCCGCGCCAACGCCGGCGATCGGTTTGTGGTGACGTTGGATTCCGAGGCCTTCGATCCCCTGGTGCGGGTGGGGCGGATGAACGGTCCCGATTTCCTCGAGATCAGCTCGAACGACGACGCGCCCGGCGGCGGGCTGAACTCGCGGCTGACCTTCACGGCGCCCACGGCCGGTGAATATGTGATCCGGGCCACGTCGCTGGAAGACGGGCTGGGTCGCTACGAACTGGGCTTGGCCGAGGCGCCGCCCGCGCCGCCGTCGAAGCCCATCGCGATCGGTGACGAGATCAAGGGTGAGCTGGGCTCGGACAGCGCCACGAACGACGGCGGCCAGCGCGCAGAAACCTATCGCTTCACCGGAACGAACGGCCAGCGCGTCGCGATCGAGATGAAGTCGAGCGAGTTCGACGCCTATCTGACGCTTCGCCGCGCTTCGGACGATACGGTATTGGCTGAAGATGATGACGGCGCCGGCTCGGGCACCGACGCCCGCATCGCGCGCACCCTGGACGCCGACGGCGACTACATCATCGAGGCGCGCGGGTTCAGCGACGAGGCCGAGGGCGATTATACGCTGAAGCTGACCGAAACCGCGCCGCCGCCGCCGCCGACCACGGCGACCCTGGGTCAAACCGTGGAAGGCGAGATCACCGACGAGGATCCCCAGGGCGACGATGGTAAACGCTATGACGCCTATGTCTTTTCCGGAACGGAAGGCCAGCGTGTCCAGGCGATCCTGCGGTCCGGCGACTTCGACGCCTATCTGGAGATCGGCAAGGCCGACGGTGAGTTCGAGGCCCTGGCCAGCGATGACGACGGCCTGGCGGAGGGCACGGATTCGCGGCTGAACTTCACCCTGCCTTCGGCCGGGAACTATGTGGTCCGCGCCATGCCGCTGGATGCGGAGGGCAAGGGCCTTTATTCGCTGGAACTGCTGGATCGCGGGCCAGAGCCCAAGCCCGGCAGCCTGCTGATCGGGTCGACCGTGCGCGGAACCCTGTCGAACAGCGCTGCGCTCAGCGACGAAGGCGCCTTTTTCGACGCTTACCGCTTCCAGGCCAAGAAGGACGAGAAGCTGCGTCTGACGATGGTGTCGAACGCCTTCGACTCCTTCATCGACCTGGGCAAGGAAGACGAAGACGGCGATTTCACCAGCTTGGCGACCGACGACGACAGCCTGTCCGACGCGCATGCCAAGCTGGATTGGACCGCGCCGGACGACGGCTGGTACGTCGTGCGCGCCCGCGCCTATGGGCCCAACCAAATGGGCGCCTATGCCCTGACGGTCGAGCGCCAACCGGCCGGCGCATCGACCTCGGCCCGCGATGATGCGCCCGCCGCGATGGCGCCCAAGTCGGGCGGCTGATCGACCTGCGAGGTTGCCAAGCGCGGGAAGCGGCGTGTAGAGAGCCGCCTCCTGTTGGGGAGTAGCTTCCGGCATTCGTCGTCGGGATCGCGTCAACATACTCGCGCTTCGGCGCGTGGCGCGATCAGCGGAACCACCGCCTAGCGAGACCAGCGTGTCCTGACGCCGCGACCGGCCGGTGCAGGACCGCTGTCACGCGTCCGGTCGAGTGCTGTTTCATGACCCCAGGCGCCATCGCCATTCTCTCGCTCAGCATGTCCACGGACGCCTTTGCGGCCGCCGTCGGACGCGGGGCGTCGCATCGACCCGCCGTCAAGGACGCCGTCAAGGCCGGTCTGGTCTTCGGCGTGATCGAGGCGATCACCCCTCTGATCGGCTGGGGACTGGGCATCATCGCCGCCGGCCTGGTCGAAAAGGTCGATCACTGGATCGCCTTCACCCTGCTGCTGATCGTCGGCGGCAAGATGATCTGGGAAGGCGTTCAACCTCGCGGCGCGGAGGAGGATGAGGCGCCGCGCCGGTCCGGCCCCTGGGCGCTTGTGGCGACGGCGGTCGGCACCAGCATCGACGCTGCGGCCGTCGGCGTGGGTCTGGCCTTCATCGGCGCCAATATCTGGGTGATCGCCGCCTCGATCGGCTTCACCACCTTCGTGTTGACCACCATCGGAATGCTGATCGGCAAGGCCGTAGGCACGCGCTTCGGCAAGACGGCCGAGATCATCGGCGGCATCGCCCTGATCGGTCTAGGCTCGGCCATCCTGCTGGAACACCTGGGCGTTCTTGGCGGCTGAGCCGGATCAGGCCGAGGGCAGCAGGTCCGCCGCGAAGGGTCGATAACGACCGGCGCGCACGGCGTCGGTCGCGCGAGCGATGTCCGGGGCGAAATAGTGGTCGCTGGCGTAGGGGGCGGCAGCCTCGCGGACGATGGCGAAGACCTGTTCCAGCGCCGGCGAGCTAGTGAGCGGCCGATGGAACTCCAGTCCCTGCGCCGCCGCCAGAAGCTCGATGCCGACCACCGTCGCCGTGTTCTCGGCCATGTCCAGCAAACGGCGGGCGCCGTGTGTGGCCATGCTCACGTGGTCTTCCTGGTTGGCGCTGGTCGGCACGGTGTCCACGCTGCACGGGTGAGCGACCATACGGTTCTCGGCGATCAGGGCCGCAGCCGTCACCTGGGCGATCATGAAGCCGGAGTTCAGGCCGCTTTCCCTGACCAGGAAGGCCGGCAGTTCGCTCATCTTGGGATCGACCAGGATTGATGTGCGGCGTTCCGAGATATTGCCGATCTCGCAAAGCGCCATGGCGATCTGATCGGCAGCGAAAGCAACGGGTTCGGCGTGGAAGTTGCCGCCCGAAATGACGTCTCCATCCTCGATGAAGACCAGCGGATTGTCGGTGACGGCGTTCGCTTCGCGCGCCAGCGCAGCGGCGGCGCTGGTTAGCACATCGAGGATCGCGCCCATGACCTGAGGCTGGCAGCGCAGGGAGTAGGGATCCTGGACCTTGGAGCAGTCGTCGCGGTGGCTGTCGCGGATGGCGGAGCCCGCCATCAGCTCGCGCAGGCGGGCGGCGACGGCGATCTGGCCCGGCTGACCGCGCAGGGCGTGGATACGATGATCGAACGGGGCGTCGGACCCTTTCAGCGCATCGACCGCCAAGGCGCCGGCGGCGATGCCGGCCGCGAACGCCGCCTCGGCCGCGAACAGACCGGCGAGCGCCAGCGCGGTCGAGCACTGGGTGCCGTTCAGCAGCGCCAGGCCTTCCTTCGGGCCCAGCGTCAGAGGCGTCAGGCCGACCTTCGCCAGAGCCGCTTCGGCCTCCAAGGTCGCGCCGTTCAGCCGCGCCTCGCCCACGCCGATCAGGACGCAGGACATATGGGCCAGCGGCGCCAGGTCGCCCGAGGCGCCGACCGATCCCTTGGATGGAATGCAGGGCAGGACGTCCGCGTTGACCAGGGCGATCAGGGCCTCCAGCGTCTCGCGCCGAATGCCCGAGGCGCCGCGCGACAGACTGGCGATCTTCAGCACCATCAAAAGACGCGTCACCGAATCCGGCAGCAGCGGCCCGACGCCACAGGCGTGGCTGAGAACCAGATTACGCTGCAGCGTCTCCAGGTCTTCAGGCGCGATGGACGTGTTGGCCAGCAGGCCGAAGCCGGTGTTGACGCCATAGACGGTGCGCCCCTCGGCGACGATGGCGGCGATGGTCGCTGCGCCCCTTTCCACATCGGCCCAGGCGGCGGGCGTCAGTGAGACGATAGCAGGGCCCTCCAGCACCGCACGAAGCTGAGTAAGCGTGAGAGGCGACTGGCCGAGAGTAATCGCGGTCATGGTTCAGGCCTTCAGGCTCGGAAGGTTCAGTTCGTGCTCGCGCGCGGCAGCGCGGGCGATCTCATAGCCGGCGTCGGCGTGACGCATGACGCCCGTGGCGGGGTCGTTCCACAGCACCCGCTCAAGCCGTTGGGCGGCCTCCGGGGTCCCGTCCGCGACGATGACGACGCCCGAGTGCTGGGAATAGCCCATACCGACACCGCCGCCGTGGTGCAGCGACACCCAGCTGGCGCCTGAGGCCGTGTTCAGCAGGGCGTTCAGAAGAGGCCAGTCGGAGACGGCGTCCGAACCGTCCATCATGGCCTCGGTCTCGCGGTTCGGGCTGGCGACCGAACCGCTGTCCAGGTGATCGCGGCCGATGACGATGGGGCCGGACAGTTCGCCCGACGCCACCATGTCGTTGAACATCAGGCCGGCGCGGTGGCGATCACCCAATCCGATCCAGCAGATGCGGGCCGGAAGGCCTTGAAAGGCAATGCGCTCGCCCGCCATGTCGAGCCAGCGATGCAGACCTGCATTGTCGGAAAACAGGCGCTTCATCGCCGCGTCTGTCTTTCTGATATCGTCCGGATCGCCGGTCAGGGCCGCCCAGCGGAACGGACCGATGCCTCGACAGAACAGCGGGCGGATGTAGGAGGGCACGAAGCCGGGGAAGTCGAAGGCGTTGGAGACGCCTGCGTCGAAGGCGACCTGACGAATGTTGTTGCCGTAGTCGGTGGTCGGCACGCCCATCGCCTGGAAGTCCAGCATGGCCTTCACATGAGCGACGATGGAGGTGCGGGCGGCAACGGCGACGCTGTCGGGATCGCTGACGCGCTTGTCTTCCCACTCCGCGACGGTCCAGCCCGAGGGCAGATAGCCGTTGATCAGATCGTGCGCGCTGGTCTGGTCGGTGACCAGATCGGGCCGGATGCCGCGCCGGACCATTTCAGGCAAAAGATCGGCTGCATTGCCCAACAGGCCGATCGACAGGGGTTTCTTGTCCCGGAACGATTGCTGCAGCAACGCCAGGGCCTCATCCAGGGTTTCGGCCATGACGTCGACGTAGCGTGTACGTAGTCGGAACTCGATGCGGCTGCGTTGGCATTCGATCGTGATGCAGGATGCGCCGGCCATGGTCGCGGCCAGAGGCTGGGCCCCGCCCATGCCGCCAAGACCTGCGGTCAGGATCCATTTGCCGGACCAGTCGCCGCCGTAGTGCTGGCGGCCGGCCTCCATGAAGGTCTCGTAGGTGCCTTGGACGATGCCCTGGGTGCCGATGTAGATCCACGAGCCGGCGGTCATCTGGCCATACATGGCCAGGCCTTTGCGATCGAGCTCGTTGAAATGCTCCCAGGTCGCCCATTTCGGCACCAGGTTGGAGTTGGCGATCAGGACGCGCGGGGCGTCGGCATGGGTGCGGAAGACACCGACCGGCTTGCCGGATTGAACCAGCAGGGTCTCGTCGGCCTCCAACGTCTTCAGCGTCTCGACGATCCTGTCGAACGCGGCCCAATCCCGCGCCGCCTTGCCAATGCCGCCATAGACGACGAGGTCCTGGGGCCGCTCGGCCACCTCAGGATCGAGGTTGTTCATCAGCATCCGCATGGCCGCTTCGGCGGCCCAGGTCTTGGTCGTCTTTTCCGGGCCGCGCGGGCTGCGGACGATCCGGGCGTTGGGCGTGTTCATCGTTGGCTCTCGGCGAAGGCGATGCAGGCGGTCAGGACGCGGCGCAGATGGCCGCGCATCGGCTCGGCGCGGTCCGGCTGGTAGGGGCTGGGCCAGTTGTCGGGCGACACCGGGCCGGCGGGATCGAGGATGTAGCCCCGGTCCGCCAGTTCCATCTGGATGGCGTGGACGCCGGTTTCAGGACGGCCATAATGGCGCGTGGTCCAGCCACCCTTGAAGCGGCCGTTGACGACGACGCTGTCGCCGCTGATCGCACAGGCTTTTCCGACAGCCTGCGTCAGCTCGCCGGCGCAGGTGGCGCCGTCGTTGTCGCCGATGTTGAACTGAGGCAGTTCACCCTCGAACAGGCGTGGCACGACAGACCGGATCGAATGGGCGTCGTAGAGGACGACCGGACCTCGGCTGCGCAGTCGCTCCAACTGGCCCTGCAGGGCGGTGTGATAGGGATCGAACCAAGTCGCCCGTCGCTCCTCCGTTTCGGCCGCGTCGGGCTCCTGACCTGCCTGATACAGCGGCTCCCCGTCGAAGGTTTCAGTCGGGCACAGGCCGGTCGTTGTCATGCCGGGGTAGAGGGAGACGCCCGACGGATCGCGATTCACATCGATGACGCTGCGCGACACGCCCGTTCGCACCAGGGTCGCGCCCATGTCGATCGCGAAGTCGTACAGCCGATCCACCCACCAGTCCGCATCCTTGCGGGCCAGCCAGGGCGAGGTCATCCGCGCCTCGATGGCAGCCGGAATGTCGGTGCCCGTGTGCGGCAGGCCGACCACCAGCGGCGCCGAACCTTCGTGGATGGTCAGCCAGTCCTGCATCCGTTCGGCCTCCCTCGCCAAATCGATCCATCGTGGTATGTCTAGACATATTGATCGCAACGACACGGACCTGTCCAGTGACCCTTCAGCCGCAGCCTGTGGATCGCACCCTCTGGTTCGAGTCGGCCCTCTTGCCCAACGGCTGGGCGCGCGATGTCCGCATCGGCATCGCGAGCGGGCGGATCGTCAGTTTGGAAACCGGCGTGGCGCGCAGCCAGGCGGACGAGGGGGGCCGTGTCGCCCTGCCGGGCGTCGCCAATGTCCACAGCCACGCCTTTCAGCGCGCCATGGCGGGCCTGACCGAAGCGCGCGGGCCTTCGGACGACGACTTCTGGACGTGGCGCGAGCTGATGTACCGCTTCCTGGATCGGGGCGGGCCGGAAGAGATCGAGGCCATCACCGCCCTGGCCTTCATGGAAATGCTGGAGGGCGGCTTCACCCGCGTCGCCGAGTTCCATTATCTGCACAACGACCCGTCAGGTGCGGCCTATTCGGACCGGGCCGAGGTCGCCGCGCGGATCGTGGCGGCGGCGCAGGCGACGGGTGTCGCCCTGACCCTGCTGCCGGTTTTCTACGCCCATGCCGGGTTCGGGGGACAGCCGTCGGCGCATGGACAGCGGCGCTTCATCAACGATCTGGACGGTTTGGCCGATCTGGTGTCGCGATGCCGGACCCTGACCGACGATCTGCCCGACGCCGTGGTCGGGGTCGCGCCGCACAGCCTGCGCGCCGTCAGCCCGGACGAACTGGCGGCCATGCCTGCGCTGGCGGGCGACGGGCCGATCCATATCCATGTCGCCGAACAGACCAAGGAGGTTGCGGACTGCCTGGCGTGGTCAGGCGCGCGGCCGGTCGAATGGCTGCTTGCCAACACGCCGGTCGATCCGCGTTGGTGCCTGATCCACTCCACCCATGTGACTGAGACCGAATGGCGCGGCGTCGTCGCGCGCGGCGCCGTCGTCGGCCTGTGCCCGATCACCGAGGCCAATCTGGGCGACGGCGTCTTCCCGGCGGTCGATTTCACGCGCGCCGGCGGGCGGTTTGGCATCGGGACCGATTCCAACGTGCAGATCGGCGTCGCGGAGGAACTGCGGATGCTGGAATACAGTCAGCGGCTGGCGCTGCGCGGTCGCGCGGTCATGGCGGACCCTGAACGCTCGACGGGCCGCGCCTTGTTTGATCGCGCGCTGGCGGGCGGCGTCCAGGCGACGGGCGCGGCGTCGGGTCTGAGCGTCGGGGCGTCTGCGGACATCGTGTCGCTGGACACCAGCGGCGTCGCCTTTGCGGGACGATCGGGCGATGCGGTGCTCGACAGCTGGATCTTCGGCGCGCCGACGGGCTCGATCCGTTCGGTGTGGCGCGCGGGGCGGGAGGTCGTGAAAAACGGCCGCCATATCGCGCGAGACCGCATAGAGGCGCGCTATGGCAAGGCCTTGTCGACGGTGTTGGGGTGAGCCTGCATCGCCGCATTTACGCCGATCTGGAGGGGCTTATCCTGTCCGGCGAGCTATCGCCCGGCGACCGCATTCCGTTCGAGCATGAGCTGACCGAACGCTACGGCTGCTCGCGCATGACGGTCTCCAAGGCCATCTCGGAACTGGCGGGGCGTGGGCTGGTGACGCGCCGACGTCGCGCCGGCACCTTCGTCGCCCAGCCCAAGGCCCACGCCGCCGTCCTGGCTATTCCCGATCTGCGGGCCGAGGTGATCGAGCGCGGGCAGGCTTACGGCTATGTCCTCCTGGAGCGGATCGAACGCGAGCCGGACGGCGAGGACGAAGTCGAACTGGCGTCGGGCGGTCGTCTGCTGGATCTGACGTGTCTGCATAGCGCCGACGGCGCGCCCCTGGCCTTGGAACACCGGCTGATCGCGCTTGGCGCGGCCCCTCAAGCCATAAACGTGGATTTTCATACGGTTCCGCCGGGAAGCTGGCTCTTGGACTCCGCGCCGTGGACCGAGGCGGAAAACCGCATTTCAGCGATCGCGGCGGACGCCCGCGCTGCCCGCCTACTGGAACTCAAGCCCGGCGCCGCCTGTCTATGCGTCGAGCGGCGGACATGGCGGGACGGGCAGGGGGTGACGCGGGTGTGGCAGACCTTCCCCGGCGACCGCTACGATCTGGTGGCGCGCTTCTCGTCAGCCCATTCACCCGTTCTGGCCAAGGAGCCTCGCCGATGAAGGCCGACCGTCTGCTGATCGACTGCCATGTCGCCACCATGGTCGAGGGACCGGTCCCTTATGGCGCCATCCAGGACGCCGCTGTGGTCGTCGCCAATGGCCGCATCGCCTGGGTGGGACCGCGCGCTGACCTGCCGGCCGTAGAAACGGCTGAAACCCAGCGTCTGGAGGGGCGATGGGTCACGCCTGGCCTAATCGACTGCCACACCCACCTGGTGTTCGGCGGCGACCGTTCGGCCGAGTTCGAACAGCGGCTGGGTGGCGCGACCTATGAGGAGATCGCGCGGGCCGGCGGCGGCATCGTCTCGTCCGTGAAGGCCACGCGCGCCGCGTCGGAGGATGACCTATTTGCCTCCGCCATGACACGTCTGGCGGGGCTGAAGGCCACCGGGGTCAGCACCGTCGAGATCAAGTCCGGCTATGGTCTGGACCTTGAGGCGGAGCTGAAGATGCTGCGTGTTGCGCGTCGGATCGGGCGCGAGGGCAGGGTGCGTGTCCGCACCAGCTATCTGGGCCTGCATGCCGTGCCGCCTGAATATCGCGACGACAGGGCGGCCTATGTTGATTTGGCTATCGAAGACATCCTGCCCGCCGCCCATGCCGAAGGTTTGATCGATGCGGTCGACGCCTATTGCGAGCCCATCGCCTTCTCGACTGCAGAAGTGTCGCGCCTGTTCGACAAGGCCCGCGCGCTGGGCCTGCCGGTCAAGCTGCACGCCGATCAGTTGTCCAACGGCGGTGGTGCTGCCCTTGCGGCGCGGTATCAGGCCCTGTCGGCCGATCACATCGAACATGCGACCGAGGAGGGCGTCGCCGCCATGGCCGCCGCGGGCGTGGTCGCCGTCCTGTTGCCGGGCGCCTATCTGATGCTGCGCGAGACCAAGGCCCCGCCGATCGATCTCCTGCGCCGCCACGGCGTGCGTATGGCCGTCGCCACCGACTGCAATCCGGGCACCTCGCCCGTCGCTTCGATGACCACTGCGCTCAATCTGGCCTGCGTCCAGTTCCGTCTGACGCCGGAAGAGGCTTTGGCCGGCACAACGCGGGAGGCGGCGAGGGCGCTGGACCTGCTGGACGAAATCGGCACTGTGGAACTGGGCAAGGCTGCCGACATCGCCGTCTGGGACATCTCGCGGCCGGCCGAGCTTTGCTATTGGGTCGGCAAGCCGCTCCTTTATAGCAGCACTGAAGCAGGTCTCTAAACTTCGGCGACGCCCATGGCCTTCATCAGGGCGTCGCGGATGGCGGCTTCGGTGAAAGGCTTCTGAATCGTGGGTTGGCCGCGCCATTCGTCGGGCAGTCCGCCTTCGCCGTAGCCGGTTGAAAAGACGAACGGCACGCCGCGTTCCTTCAACGCCTCCGCCACGGGAAAGACCTGACGACCGGCGACGTTCACGTCCAGCAGAGCGGCGTCGAGATTGTCCGTCTCTCGAGCCAGTTTTTGGCCGTCGTCCACATTGGAGGCGGGACCGATCGGCACGCATTCCATGTCTTCCAGAATGGTTTCCAGAAGCATGGCCACGAGGGATTCGTCTTCGACCACGAGGACACGGCGACCGGTCAGAGGTTGAGTCATTGTGCGGCCGTCCTGTCCAGTGGAACCGTCAGTTCCGCGATCAATCCATCGGCGGCGTAGACCAGATCGATCTCGCCCGCCAGATCATGTCGAATGTTTCGTTCAATCAAGCGGCTACCGAAGCCTCTTCTTTCCGGAGCCATAACCTTCGGGCCGCCGATTTCGCGCCAGCTCAGCTTCAGTTTCCGGTCGCGCTGATCCGCCAGGCCCCAGTCGATGAGGACGCGACCCTCCGGGGTATGAAGCGCGCCATATTTGGCGGCATTCGTCGCCAGCTCATGGAAGATCATGCCCAAAGACAATACGACGGCCGGCTCCAGCGACACCGGCGGTCCGTTCAGGCTGATGCGGGTCGGTCCATAAGCCTCAGTCTCGTGCTCCAGAATGGCGCGCAGGTCGGCGCCCTCCCAATGGCTTTGCGTCAGCAGATTGTGGGTGTGCGACAGCGCCATGATCCGGGACTGGAAGGTCTCGGCGAAGCTTGCAGGGTCGGTGTTGGAGCGGGCCGTCTGGATCGCGATGGACTGCACCGTGGCCAGGGTGTTCTTCACGCGATGGTTCAGTTCGTCGATCATCAACTTCTGACGCTGGGCGGCCAGGACGTTTTCGGTGATGTCGTGGCCCTGAACGAAGATGCCCACGACCGCTCCCGCGTCGTCGCGGATCGGTTGATAGATGAAGTTGAGATAGACGGTTTCGAGCAGCCCGTCGGGCTTGCGCTGCAGCTGGGCCGCGCTCTCGCGGCCTTCATAGGGTTCGCCTGTGGCGAAGACGCTGTCGAGAAATTCGTAGAAGCCTTGGCCTTCCAGTTCCGGCAGGGCCTGCCTGACGGGCTTTCCGGCGATATCCCTGTGACCGATGAGTTGGCTGTAGGCGTCGTTATGCATCTGGAACCGGTGATCCGGCCCGGACAGGATGGCGACGAAGCCGGGCGCCTGCATGAACATTTCAACGAGACGATTGCGCTCGGTCTCCAGGCGACGATTGTCCTCCTGCACCGACTGGGCGCGACGCAGGACCGAGCCGCCGACGATGGCGTCCAGCGCGGTGGTTGGCTCATCTGGGCGGATGACGGGCGCGAGGTCCGTCACATCCGTGGTGTGCTGAAGCAGCATGACCACTTCGCCGTCGGCGTTCAGGATGGGCGTATGGGTGGCGCTCCAGAGACGCTCTTCGAAAACCTCGCTGCCGTCCGGCTGGGCTCGAGGCATCGAAAAGCGCACGACCGCCAGATGATCGCGTTGGCGGGTGTCGCGCGCCTTTTCCAGTGAGGCACGGACTTGTCGGACGTTCTCCGGGGCGTCCGAGCCAGGGCCCGAGTCGAAGGTCGAGAATAGGGGCTGACCGACCATGTCGCCACGCTTGGCGCCTGTCACATCTATGTAAGCTTGGTTGACCTCGGCGATGCGCAGGTCAGGCGTAATCAGCACGTAAGGATTGGGCGAAGCCTGGAAGGCCGCGCCCAGATCGACGGTCAGGTCGCTTGATTTCACTGTTTCGTTCAACGCCTACCCCGCACAGCGTGGCGATAACGCGCCACATCGAAATCGGTTCTCTCGTCACGTGTCGTGAACTGTGATCGCAAGTTTATTGGCGAGACGCCGGAATTTGCTAATCAGCGCGCATGACAATCGCCGGCGTTTTCGCCACCCTCTCGCTCATGATGGCGCCCGCAGCCGACCAGCCGACCGTCCGCATTTCGCAGGGCGTCCTGAACGGACGCGCGGATGCCGATGTGGCGGCGTTCAAGAACATTCCCTATGCCGCGCCGCCGACGGCCGAGCGACGTTGGCGACCGCCCGGTCCCGCGCCGACCTGGCAGGGCCAGCGCGACGCCTCGGCCTATGGTCCGCTGTGCATCCAGGCGCCGCCCAACGGCGACCCTGGCGTCGGTCCCTTGCCGATGAGCGAGGATTGCCTGAACCTGAACGTCTGGCGCCCCATCAGCGCGGCTCAGCCCGCGCCGGTCATGGTCTGGATCCACGGCGGCGGCCTGGTGAACGGGTCGGGAACCGCGCCGCTGTATGACGGAACGAACCTGGCCAAGCGCGGCATGGTCGTGGTGACGCTGAACTATCGACTGGGGCGGCTGGGCTTCTTCGACCATCCGGCGCTGGCGGCCGAGCGGCCGGCGGGGGAGGCGGCGGGCAACTACGGTCTGATGGACGTGACGGCCGCGCTGAAATGGGTGCGGGCCAATATCGCGGCCTTTGGCGGCGACCCCAAGAACGTGACCATCTTCGGTGAATCGGCGGGCGGGGCGATCGTCACGCGGCTCATGATCTCGCCGCCGGCGCGCGGTCTGTTCGACCGGGCGATCGTTCAATCCGGCCTGGGCCGGGAGTTGCAGACTCCACTGGACCGCAAAGGCGCCTATGGCGCGCCTTCAGCGCGGGAGCGCGGCGAGGTCTGGGCCTATGGCGCGGGATTGCGAACGGCGGCGGATTTGCGTGCGGCGCCGGCCGATCTGTTCCTGACGCCGCCGCCGGTCTTCGCCAACGGCGACCTGACGCTGATCGACGGGCGGGTCGTGCCGTCCACGGTGGAGGCGGCGTTCAAGGCGGGGCGGCAGGCCCCGGTGCCCTTCATCATCGGCAGCAACAGCGCCGAGTTCTGGTGGATGCGGCCGACGGATCGCAACGGCTATGGTCAGATCGACGACGACATGACCTGGCTCGAGCGCGCCGACGCCGTTCAGGCCTATGGCGGGCTGGAAGCGTTCGACAAGCTGGCGATCACGGATCTGGTGTTTTCCGAGCCGGCCCGGATGCTGGCGCGGCTGCATACGAAGGCGGGCCATCCGGCCTGGCTCTATCGGTTCGATATCTCGTCGCCGCAGAATCCGGAGCCGCATGGCGGCGCGACCCATGCGATCGAGCGGCCCTATGTGTTCGGCACGTTGAACACCCTGCCGTATCCGGTCGAGGATCGGGACCGGAAGGCGTCGGAGGCCATGATGGGCTACTGGACCGCCTTCGCGCGCTCGGGCGATCCGAACGGCGTCGGGCGGCCACGCTGGCCCACGGCGACATCGAGGGACACCCGGCTGATGAACTTCCTCAATTCGGGACCGACCGTGACGCCCGTGCCGTTCAGCGCCCGGCTAGACCTGCTGGAACGGTTCCGCGAGCGGCCCAGGCCTTGAGCGCAAGCGTCAGCCGGCGGAGGTCGCGCCCGACTGCTTCTCCTTCAGCGTGACCAGCTCTTCGGCCATGGTGGGGTGCACGGCGCAGGTGGCGTCCCACTGCGCCTTGGTCAGGCCCGCCTTCACCGCGATGGCGGCCAACTGAATCATCTCGGGGCTGTCGGGGCCAACGATATGGACGCCGACCACGCGCTGGCTGTCGGCATCGACCACCAGCTTCATCAGCACCCGCTCGTCCGAGCCGGTGAAGGCGTATTTCATCGGCCGGAAGCGGGTGACGTAGACATCGACGCCGTTCGAGCAGGAGCGGCGGGCCTCCGCCTCGCTGAGGCCCACGACCCCGACCGGCGGCTGACTGAAGACGGCGGTGGCCACGGCCTCGTAGTCGAAGTGCTGGGGATTGTCGCGATAGACGGTCTGATGGAAGGCGACGGCTTCGCGGATAGCGACGGGCGTCAGGTTCATCCGGTCGGTGACGTCGCCGATGGCCCAGATGTTGTCCGCCGTCGTCCTGGAATAGGGATCGACCTTGATGGCGCCCGCTTCATTCAGCTCGACGCCTGCGGTCTCCAGCCCCAGATCCTTGACGTAAGGGACGCGGCCGGTGGCGAACATGACCACGTCCGTCTCCAGCTTCATCCCGTTTTCGAGGTGGTTGACCAGGCCGGTGTCAGTCTTTTCGATCTTCTCGTGCTGGCAGCCCAGGATGACCTTGATGCCGCGCTTTTCGATCTCTCCGGCCAGGTGCGCGCGCACATCGTCGTCGAAGCCGCGCAGGATGTTGGGGCCGCGATAGATCAGGGTCGTCTCCACGCCCAGGCCTGCGAAGATGCCGGCGAACTCCACCGCGATATAGCCGCCGCCCGCGATCAGAATACGCTTGGGCAGTTCCGGAAGGTGGAAGGCTTCTTCGGACGTGATGGCGTGCTCGATCCCCGGCAGTTCGTCCGGCTTCCAGGGGCGGCCGCCCGTGGCGATCAGGATCTTCTCGGCGGTGATGGTGCGATCCTTGCCGACAATCTCGACCGTGTGGACGTCTTTCAGGACCGCCCGCCCGTGGACCAGTTCGACCCCGGCCTTGCCCAGATTGGCGGCGTAGATGCCGGACAGGCGCGCGATCTCGACGTCCTTGGCCTCAAGGAAGGTGGGCCAGTCGAACCTGGCGTTGTCGAACGACCAGCCGTAGCCCTCGGCGATCTCGAGCGCGTGGCTGACCTCGGAGGCCATAACCATGAACTTCTTGGGCACGCAGCCGCGAATGACGCAGGTGCCGCCGACCCGATATTCCTCGGCGACCGCGACCTTCTTGCCATCCAGCGCCGTCAGCCGCGCCGCCCGCACCCCGCCCGAACCGGCGCCGATGACGAAAAGGTCGTAGTCGTAGTCGGCCATAGGTCGGATTCCGTTCAGCAGCAGGCATCGGCATTTAAGCCGCGCCGCGCGAAATCCAAGAGCTCAACGGTCTGTCCAGACCTAATCAGGTTGGTCGCGTCGGTGATTCAATTGACCGGCGGCGCCTTGCAGTTGGCGGCGATGAAGGCCTCGTGGGTCGGCATTCGCGCCACGCCCTGCTGGATCATCGCCTTCATCTTCTGCAACCATTGCTGGACCTGCTCCAGAGGAATGGTCTCCGTGATCGGATCGTGCCGCTCGGGGATGACGCCCTGGCCGAGCAACACGGCGATCCAGCTCGTCTCCTGAAACAGTTCGTCCTCGTAGCGGAAGATGCGACCCCGGCTGCGGAACTGATCCATCTTCTGCTTCAGCGTCTCGGGAATCGGCATGGCCCGCGCGTGGCGCCACAGGGGCGAGTCGTCGCGCGCCGTGGCGTGATAGTGCAGGATGATGAAGTCGCGGATGCGCTCGGTCTCCAGCCGCATCATGCGGTTGTAGTTGTCGATATCGGCCTGGGCGAAGCCGGTGTCGGGGAAGTGCAGCAGCAGTTTGGAGATGCCGGACTGCACCAGATGGATGCTGGTCGATTCCAGCGGCTCCAAAAAGCCTGACGCCAGGCCCAGGGCCAAGCAGTTCTTGTTCCAGGTCTTCTTGCGGCGACCGGTGGTGAACCGCAGGAAGTTGGGTTCCGCCATCGCCTCGCCGTCCAGGGAGGCGCGCAGCCTGGCCTGGGCCGCGTCATCGGAGATATAGGGGCTGCAATAGACATAGCCGTTGCCGGTGCGGTGCTGCAGCGGAATGCGCCAGCGCCATCCCGCCTCAAGGGCCGTCGATTGGGTATAGGGCGTCGGATCGCCGACCCGAGTGCAGGGCATGGCCACAGCACGATCCGCTGGCAGCCAGTGGGTCCAATCCTCGTAGCCCGTCTTCAGCGCCCCTTCGATCAGCAGGCCGCGGAAGCCCGAACAGTCGATGAAGAAGTCCGCCTCCAGCTCGCGGCCGTCGTCCAACCGCACCGACTGGATAAAGCCGTCGCCGTCGCGCAGGCGCACGTCGGCGATCTTGCCCTCATGCCGCACCACGCCATTCGCCTCGGCGCGCTGACGCAGGAACCTGGCGTATAGGCCGGCGTCGAAATGGAAGGCGTAGGTCATCTGCGAGGCGGCGCCGCGCGGGTCGGTGTCAGGCCGGGTGAACCGACCCATGCGCGCCGCCATCGTCGTGACGGAATAGGCGTTCAGATCGTCGTCCAGCCCTGCCTTGTTCAGTCGCAGCCAGTATTGGTGGAAGGAGGCGGCGTCGATGCGCGTGCCATAGGTTCCGAACGGATGGAAGTAACTGTGGCCCTTCTGGAACCAGTCGTTGAACTGGATGCCCAGCTTGTAGGTGGCCTGGGTGGCGCGGACGAATTCGTTCTCGTCGATGCCCAGCAACTGGTTGAACAGCAGGATCGGCGGAATGGTGGCCTCGCCGACGCCGACCGTGCCGATGACCTCAGACTCGACTAGTTCGACCTTCACCGTGCCGCGCGTGACGTGCGCCAGTGCGGCGGCGGCCATCCAGCCGGCCGTGCCGCCCCCGACGATCAGAATACGTTTGAGCGGAGCAGGGGTCATTGGGCGTAACTGGTGAAGAGGCGAAGTGATCGGGCCAGGGCGGCGCCTTGTGCGATCAGTCGCGCGAACTGGCCGAGTTGTCGATCCTCGTTTTATGAGGCCTCGAAACCAATGCTCGAGACTGCAATCAAGCCCGCCGCAATGCGTGACTGTTGAATGTATGTTTTATGAGAAGCGACGATGGTGGGTGATCACAGGTTCGAACTGTGGACCCGCTGATTAAGAGTCAGCTGCTCTACCGACTGAGCTAATCACCCACACCGATCGTCGTGTCTTCGGCGGGGCCAACGCCATCGCCGAAGGGCGCTCCTACTACCCAGCGGTTCGAGGGTTGGCAAGCGCTTTCGCAAACTTTCTGCGACGGAGTATGGTCCGCGTGGAATCAGCTGCGGCAAGCGGCGGGGGAGCGAACAGCATGGCCTTCTGGAACCGGCGTCGATCGATCGACGCGATGATGGCGCCGCACGACGGACCGCGGCTGAAGCCGACGTTGAGCTGGCCGCACCTGCTGGCCCTGGGCGTTGGGGCCATCGTCGGCACCGGCATCCTGACGCTGATCGGGGTCGGGGCGGGGTTGGCGGGCCCGGCGGTGTTGATCAGCTTCGGCCTTGCGGGACTGGTCTGCGCCTGCGCGGCTTTGGCCTATGCCGAGCTGTCGACCATGATGCCGACAGCGGGCAGCGCCTACACCTATTCCTATGCCGTGCTGGGCGAGTTGATCGCCTGGATCGTGGGGTGGAGCCTGATCCTGGAATATTCGCTGGTCGTCAGCGCCGTGGCGGTAGGCTGGTCCGGCTATGCGGTCGGTTTCCTGAGCGGGCTGGGGATCGATCTGCCGACGGCGCTGGTCGCCGGGCCGCATGCCGGGGGGATCATCAACTTGCCGGCCGTGGCCATCATCGGGGTGATCACGGGCTTGCTTCTGCTGGGAACCAAGGAGAGCGCGACGCTGAACGCGGTGCTGGTCCTGATCAAGATCGCGGCGCTGGTGGTGTTCGTCGCCATCGCCCTGCCGGCGTTCAAGCCCGAGCATTTCACGCCCTTCATGCCCAATGGATTCGGCGCGCCCTTCGTCCAGACCGGGGTGATGGCGGCGGCGGCGATCATCTTCTTCGCCTTCTACGGGTTCGACGCCATTTCGACGGCGGCGGAGGAGACCAAGAAGCCCGAGCGTGACCTGGCCATCGGCATCGTCGGCTCCATGCTGGTCTGCACGGCGCTGTATCTGGTGGTCGCGGCCGCAGCCATCGGCGCGCGGCCGGTCGCGACTTTTGCCAGCAGCCCCGAGCCTCTGGCCCTGATTCTGCGTCAGATGGGGCAGGGGACGGCAGCCCAGTGGATCGCCGCTGCGGCGGTGATCGCGCTTCCGACCGTCCTGCTGGCCTTCCTGTTCGGCCAGAGCCGCATCTTCCTGGGCATGGCGCGCGACGGCCTGTTGCCGCGCCGCCTGGCCAAGGTGTCGAGCCGAGGCGTGCCGGCGGTGGTGACGGTGTTCACCGCCATCGTCGTGGCGATCCTGGCGGGGCTGCTGCCGCTGGACGAGTTGGCGTCTCTGGCCAACGCCGGGACGCTGGCGGCCTTCTGCTCGGTCGGTGTTTGCCTGATCGTGCTGCGTATCCGCGAGCCGGGTCGCAAGCGGGTGTTCAAGGCGCCGCTGTGGCCGGTGGTCGGAGCCATCAGCGTGATCGGCTGCCTGGTCTTCTTCCTGAGCCTGAAGCCGGTGACGCAGATCGGCTTCGTCGTCTGGAACGTGGTCGGCGTGGCGATCTATCTGCTCTGGTCGTCGCGGAACTCGCGCCTGGCCAAAGGCGAGGAGACGGCGGCCTGATGGCGCTGCGCGATCTGACGGGCGCGGTCGATTTCGCCGTGCTGAACGGCATGACGGGCGGGGACGACGCCATCAACGAGGAAGTGTTGGGCCTGTTCGTCAATCAGGCCGGCCTGTGGTCCGTCATGCTGGACCCCAAGGTCGAGGGCTGGCGCGACGGGGTTCATACGATCCGGGGCGCGGCGGCGGGCATCGGCGCGCGGGACCTGGCGGCGATCTGCGCCGAGGCGGAAGCGGTGGATCAGAAGCTGGCCGCCCCGGCGGTCGAGCGGGTCCGTGATGGTCTGGAAGCGGCGCTGGCCGATGTCGCGGCCTATCGGCATGAACTGATGCTGCGCGGTCTCAAGGGCTGAGGCGAAGCGGATGAAATTGCACTGCACTCCGAAAACGCGTGCAAAATACAAGAAAGTGCAATTTCGGCAGGCGAGGCGAGCCGCTGTGTCAAAGACCGGACGCCCATTATACGGCGCCCTGAAAGAGCGGCGGGGTGATTGACGCTGCTGCGACCCAATCGGTTGAACGTAGGCCGAACTTTTTCCGCGGATAGGATGGCAAGCGTGCGCCGTCCTAGCTGCGAGTCCGGTCGTAGGTGGCGAACTCGTGGGCGATGCAGCGGTCGATGAGCAGGCGCCAGACGGGTTCGGCGATGTCGGGTGACAGATCGTGGGCCTCGGCCGAGACCAGAACCTTGGCGACCACGTCGTCGATGCGGGCCTGGTCGAAGACGGCGTCGCGGTCGGGCTTGATGCGGGCGGCGGCGTCCATGTAGCGCTGGCGCTCGGCCAGCAGGGCGACCAGCGCGCGGTCCAGGGCATCGACGCCTTGGCGGACCTCGGCCATCGACTGGCATTCGGCGGGATCGACGCGCGCGTCGACGGCGACAAGAGCAGGCTTTGACATGGGCGTGGGGTTAGCGGGTCAGACCGCCCAAGCCAAGGCCGTCAACCGACGAAGGCCCGCTCAAGCACGTAGTCCGCCGGTTCGGCATTGGAGCCTTCCTTCAGGCCATAGGTCTCCAGCAGTTCGCCGGCTTCCTTGATCATGGCCATGGAGCCGCACAGCATGGCTCGGTCGCGGGCCGGGTCGAACCCTTCGGGCAGGCCCAGGTCGCGGAAGAAGTCGCCGGACTTGATGCGGTCGGTGATCCGGCCCGGCGTCTCGAAGGCTTCGCGGGTCACGGTGGGGTAATAGGTCAGCTGGGCCTTGGCCTCGTCGCCGATCAGAGGATCGTCGTGGATCTCGCGGGTGAAGAAGTCGCGGTAGGCGAGGTCGGCGACGCTGCGGACCGTGTGGATCACATAGACATGGCCGAAGCGGGAGTAGGTCTCTGGGTCGCGCGCGACGCTGAGCCAGGGCGCCAGACCCGTGCCGGTGCCGATCAAGAACAGACGCTCGCCGCCGGTCAGGGCGTCAAGAACCAGGGTGCCGGTCGGCTTCTTGCCCATCAGAACCGTGTCGCCGGGCTGGATTTTCTGCAGGCGCGAGGTCAGCGGGCCGTCGGCGACCTTGATCGAGAAGAACTCCAGCTCCTCGGCCCAGCAGGGGCTGGCGATGGAATAGGCGCGCAGGACAGGCTTTCCGCCGTCTTCGCCCGGCAGGCCGATCATCACGAACTCGCCCGAGCGGAAGCGGAAATCCTCGGGCCGCTTGACGCCAAAGCTGAACAGGCTGTCGGTCCAGTGGCGCACCCACAGAACCTCAAGCTCGTTAAACGGACTGGCTTTCACGGGGGCGGGGGAGAGGGCGGCGTCTGTCATCGTGCCGTCTCTCTAATCTGAGAACCCCTCGCAGGGAAGGACAAGCCTTTCACCCGGCGACGACATTTCCTCGTGACGGCTTGCAGAAGCACCGCTAGCGTCCCGACCCA
The DNA here is from genome assembly GCF_005484585.1 of Brevundimonas sp. SGAir0440. Lineage (NCBI taxonomy): Bacteria > Pseudomonadati > Pseudomonadota > Alphaproteobacteria > Caulobacterales > Caulobacteraceae > Brevundimonas > Brevundimonas sp. SGAir0440. The sequence continues at coordinate 1,825,167 of NZ_CP039435.1, forward strand.
TGCGCACCCTTCTTCTTGCCTCGACCATCCTCCTGTCCGCCAGCTCGGCGCTTGCGCAGGAGACGCCCTCCAACATCCTGACGCCCGAGCGGGTGTTTTCCAGCCCCAGCCTGAACGGGCCGGTGGCCAAGGGGGTCAGCCTGTCGCCTGACGGCCAGTTGGTCGCCTTCCTGCGCTCGCGCGAGGACAATGTGGATGTGCAGGACCTTTGGGCCGCGCCGACGGGTGAGGGTGAACCCTACAAGCTGATCGATGCACGGGCGCTGGTTCCCGACGCCGGCGAACTGTCGGAGGCCGAGAAAGCTCGGCGCGAGCGGATGCGGATCAGCGCACGCGGCGTGGTGGAATATTCATGGGACCAGCAGGGCCGCTACATCCTGGCGCCGCTGGAAGGCGACATCTTCCTGGCGAACCGGGCGGACGGCAAGGTGCGCCGCCTGACCGAGACGCCCGCCGACGAGATCGACGCCAAGGTGTCGCCCAAGGGCAGCTATGTCTCCTATGTCCGCGATCAGAATCTGGTCGTCTATGATCTGGCGAGCGGCAAGGAGACGCCGATCACCGACGACGGCGCGGGCCTGATCACCTGGGCCACGGCCGAGTTCATCGCCCAGGAGGAGATGGATCGCGACACCGGATACTGGTGGAGCCCCGACGAGCGCTACATCGCCATGACGCGCGTGGACGAGAGCCCGGTCGATGTCGTGCCGCGCTTCGAGATCACCGGCGGCGGCGCGACGATGGTGGAGCAGCGCTATCCTCGCGCAGGGCGGCCCAATGCGGTGGTCGAACTGTATGTGCGCGACCTGCAGGGCGGGGGACGGGTCAAGGTGGACCTAGGGTCCAACACCGACATCTATCTGGCGCGGGTGAACTGGTCCGGCGACGGCAAGACCCTGTATGTCCAGCGTCAGTCGCGCGACCAGAAGACTTTGGATCTGCTGAGCGTCGATCCGACGACCGGCGCATCACGCGTGATCCTGAGCCAGAAGGCGCAGGCCTGGGTCGATCTGAACGACGACTTCCGCGTCCTGTCTGATGGCCGGTTCATCTGGTCCAATGAGGATTCGGGCTGGCGGCACCTGTATCTGTACGACCGCAACGGGCGTCGCCTGCGGGCCATCACGCGCGGCGACTATCCGGTCAAACATCTGGACGGCGTCAACGAACAGACCGGCGATGTCTATTTCACCGCCTCGATGCGCGACGGCAAGGAGCTGCCGATCGAGCAGCAGATGTTCCGCGCCAATCTAAACCGCACGGTCGATCCGGTCGCGGTGACGCCGGGCGGCGGCTGGTGGACGGTGTCGGTGAACGGGCCGGCGACGGCCTATGTCGGCAACTATTCGGACCCGGCGACGCCGACGCAGTCGGCCCTGTACCGTATCGACGGCACGCGCGTGCGCTGGATCGAAGAGAACAAGCTCGACGCCAGCCATCCGTTCGCCCCTTACGTCTCGCGCCTGCGCACGCCCGAGTTCGGCACGATGCAGAGCCACGGCCAGACCCTGGTGTGGCGCATGACCACGCCGCCCGACTTCAATCCGTCCAAGAAGTATCCGGTCGTGATGCAGGTCTATGGCGGGCCCGGCACCGGGGCGGGCGTGCAGAAGAGCTGGCAGCCGCTGACCAACCAGTTGCTGACAGAGGCGGGCTACATAGTCTTCCGCGTCGACAATCGCGGCGAAGGCGACCGGTCGCAGGCGTTCGAGACCAGCATCTATCGCCGTCTGGGCATTCCGGCGGTCGAGGATCAGGCCCAGGCCGCGCAATGGCTGAAGACCCTGCCTTACGTCGACGCCGACCATATCGCGGTGATGGGCTGGAGCTTCGGCGGCTTCCTCAGTCTGCTGACACTGACCGACAAGGACGCCGGCCTGGCCTCGGCCCTGGCGGGCGCAGCGCCGACGGAATGGAGCCTTTACGACACCCACTATACCGAACGGTATATGTCCACGCCTCAGGCCAATCCGGAGGGCTATGCCGCCACCGACGTCCTGCCGCGGCTGGACGACATGACGGGGCGGCTGCTGCTGCTGCACGGCATGGCTGACGACAACGTCATCTTCGGCAATGCGACGCGCGTCATCGACGCCTTGCAGGCCAAGAGCGTGCCGTTCGAGATGATGCTCTATCCCGGCCAGCGGCATGGCGTCCGCGGCGATCCGAGGCAACTGCAACAATGGCGCACCTATCTCGACTTCCTGGACCGCACGATCGGCAAGCGGGCCGAACCCAAGGCCGACTGAGTCTGGCGGCTGCGGTCGCGCTGGCCCTTGCGGGCTGCGCGACCGGGCAGGGCGCTTATCCAACTGCATCCGCCGTGGTCTCGGCGGGGCGGGCAAACGACAGCGCCCATTCGGTGCTGGTCTGGACCGCGACATCACCCAGCCGGGGCGTGTCGGCGATTTCCGGCATGCCGATCCTGCTGAAGGACAATATCGAGACGGCGGACATGCCGACCACAGCCGGGTCGTTGGCGCTGGCGAACAATGCGCCGGGACGGGACGCGCCGCTGGTCGGGCGACTGCGCGCCGCCGGGGCCGTGATCATCGGCAAGACCAACCTGTCGGAGTGGGCCAATATCCGCTCGTCGGACTCGATCAGCGGCTGGAGCGCCGTCGGCGGCCAGACGCTGAATCCCTATGATCCGGCGCGCACACCGTGCGGATCATCGTCCGGCAGCGGGGCGGCGGTGGCGCTGGGGCTGACGCCCGTCGCCATCGGAACGGAGACGGACGGGTCGATCACCTGCCCGGCGTCGGTCAACGGCGTGGTCGGGTTCAAACCGACCGTTGGCCTGGTCTCGCGCACCCACATTGTGCCGATCAGCCATTCGCAGGACACGGCCGGGCCGATGGCGACGACCGTCAGGGATGCGGCCAGGGTGCTGACGGTCATCGCCGGGACCGATCCGGCCGATCCGGCGACGGTCGAGGCCGATGCGCGCAAGGTCGACTACGCCGCCGGGCTGGACGCCAACGCGCTGCGTGGTGCGCGGATCGGGGTGATGCGGTTCCTGAAAGGCTACTCGCCCCAAACCCAGGCGGTGTTCGAGCAGAACCTGAAGGCCCTGCGCGATGCCGGCGCCGTTCTGGTCGACCTGCCCGAGGGCCCGGATGGCCGGGTCATAGGCGCAGCTGAGTTCAAGGTGCTGCTCTATGAGCTGAAGCACGATCTGAACGCCTATCTGGCCTCGACCGACCCGCAGCAGGTCCGCACCCGCACCCTGGCCGACGTCATCGCCTTCAACGCCGCCGAACCGCGCGAGACGGTGCTGTTCGGTCAGGACATCTTCGAGCGCGCCCAGGCGATGGGGGATTTGACCGACGCCGACTATCTGGAGGCGCGCGCGACCTCGCTCAGACTGGCGGGGCCGGAGGGCATCGATCGATTGATGAGGGACAATGGCGTGATCGCCCTGATCGCGCCCACTACGTCGCGCGCCTGGACCAACGATCCCAAGGACGACGACGATATGCAGGGATCGGCCAGCCAGCTGGCCGCCGTCGCCGGTTATCCGCACCTGACCGTGCCGATGGGCTTTGATCGGGGAATGCCGGTGGGAATCAGCTTTCTCGGTGGGAAGTGGGACGACGCGCGCATCCTTTCGCTGGGTTACGCCTTCGAACAGGTGACCCAGGCCAGACGGCCGCCGCCTGGCGTTCGACGCTGACATCCTTTGGGGCGGCCGCTGAGAGTGCGGCATGTGCAGATTTAGCCTCAACGTCATATCGACGATCACGGCATGAGCGACCTGATCGCCAATATCGTCGGCTCAGCGGCTGCGATCTGCTCGATCACCAGCTTCGCGCCTCAGGCGATAAAGATCTGGAAGGAGCGCGACGCGTCGTCGGTCAGCTTGAAGACCTACTCCCTGACGGTGACCTGCTTCGTGCTGTGGGTCGTCTATGGCGTCATGACGCAGGCCTGGCCTGTCACGGTCGCCAACGCCTGCGCGCTGGTGATGGCGTCGGGCGTACTGGTAATGAAATGGCGGTTCCGCGACGGCGATCCGGAGAAGTGATCAGACCTTTCCCCAACGTGATCTTGGCGCCCCCGCCGATGCGGGCTAACCCATAGTCCACAAAGTCCAACAGGGAGACGCCCCCAATGCCCGATCTCGCACAAGTCACCGAACACATCCGCGGCGCCGTCGGCGACAACTCCGGCCTCGGCAAGACCGTGAAGCTCGACCTCGGCGACGAGGGCAAGATCTTCATCGACGGCGCCTCCACGCCGAATACGGTGACGAACGAGGACAAGCCCGCCGACGCCACCGTCTCGATGAAGTGGGATGACTTCATGGCTCTGTCGGAAGGCAAGCTGGACCCGATGATGGCCTTCATGCAGGGCAAGCTGAAGATCGCCGGCGACATGATGATCGCCCAGAAGCTGGCGCCGCTGCTGAAGCGCTGATGCCGGTCTGAACGACCAGTTATGGCGGCGCGGCTCCCGACCAGGGGCCGCGCCGTTTTCGTATCGAGCGCTCGACAGAAGCGCGAACGGAAAAGAGGAAACGACATGGACTTCAAACATTCCGACCGCGCCCTGGATTGGCACGCCCGCGTCCGTCGCTTCCTGGACGAGCAGGTCATCCCGCGCGAAGCCGAATATTTCGCCCAGGTGCGCGAGGATTCGAACCGTCAGCCGCCGGTCATGGAGACGATGAAGGCGGCCGCGAAAGAAGCCGGGCTGTGGAACATGTTCCTGCCCGGCGAGCACGGAGCGGGTCTGACGAATCTGGAATACGCGCCGCTGGCCGAGATGATGGGACGGCATCTGTGGTCGGCCGAGGTGTTCAACTGCAATGCCCCCGACACCGGCAATATGGAGGTGCTCCATATGTACGGGAACGCCGAGCAGCAGGCGCGCTGGCTGAAACCCCTGATGGCGGGTGAAATCCGTTCGGCCTTCCTGATGACCGAACCTGAGGTCGCCTCATCCGACGCCACCAATATCCAGACCCGGATCGAGCGCGACGGCGACCACTATGTCATCAACGGCCGCAAATGGTGGTCGACCAATATGGGCCATCCGAATCTGGCCGTGACCATCGTCATGGGCAAGACGGATCCGGACGCCGCATCCCACGCCCAGCAGTCGCAGATCATCGTGCCCGCCGACACGCCGGGATTCCGCGTCGAGCGGATGCTGTCGGTGTTCGGCTATGATGAAAAGCCGATCGGCCACGCCGAGGTTGTGCTGGAGAACGTCCGCGTGCCTGTCGAGAACCTGATCGCGGGCGAGGGCAGGGGCTTCGAGATCGCCCAGGGGCGGCTTGGCCCGGGCCGTATTCACCACTGCATGCGCACCATCGGTGCGGCCGAGCGGGCGCTGGAACTGATGGTGACGCGGCTGCTGAACCGGACGGCGTTCAAGAAGCAGTTGGCCGAGCATTCGGTGTGGGAACAACGCGTCGCGGAGGCGCGCACCAACATCGAGATGTGCCGCCTGCTGGTGCTGAAGGCCGCCTGGATGATGGATCAGGCGGGGGCCAAGAACGCCCGCTCCGAGATCGCCCAGATCAAGGTCGCTGCGCCGAAGATGGCCTTGCAGATCATCGACGACGCCATTCAGGCGTTCGGCGGCGCCGGGGTCTCGGGCGACACGCCTTTGGCCGAGCTTTACGCGGGTGTCCGCACTTTGCGCATCGCCGACGGCCCGGACGAGGTCCACAATCGCACCATCGCGCGGTTGGAATACGCCAAACATGGCGGCCGCCCGATGCGCTGATGTGCGGTTTCGGACACCAAGTCGTTGGGAACCTTAGCCTTGTTGGTGCGTTTGGAATTCACTGACAAGGCGCTGGGGCTGGTGTCGGACGGGACAGCTGACATGAATGCGCGCTCCGAGCCCGAACCGCGGGTTGCGTCAGACGTGGCGCGGTTCAAGGCCGTGCGTGCACGCATGATCGCTCTGGCTGAAGGTTTGTCTGCCGAGGATATGTCAGCCCAGTCGATGGCGGATTGCAGCCCCGGCAAATGGCATCTGGCGCACACCAGCTGGTTTTTCGAGGCGATGATCCTGTCGTCCGATCCTGAATACCAGCCTGTCGATCCGCGTTTTCAGCAGTTGTTCAACTCCTACTATGAGGCCTTGGGCGAGCGGGTCAGGCGTGACCAGCGCGGACTGATGACCCGGCCGTCCGTCGACGAGGTCCTGGCTTATCGACGCGAGATCGACCGCCGCATGATCGCCTGGCTGGCGCAGGGTGAGACCAGCGGCCATCAACGCTATCTGTTCGAGCTGGGTCTGCACCATGACCAGCAGCATCAGGAGCTTTTCCTGATGGATGTGCTGAACCTGATGTCGCGCTCTCCGCTCGACCCCGCCGCCTATGAGATCGAGCCCAGAGCCGAGACGCTCCAGATCACGCGCGGTGGAACGGTGGCGTTCGACGGCGGTCTGGTGACGATCGGCCATGACCAGGCGGGCTTCGCTTTCGACAATGAGGGTCCTCCGCACCGTGTCTGGCTGGAGCCGTTCGCTCTGGCTGCGGATCTGGTGACGAACGGCGACTGGATCGGCTTCATCCAGGATGGCGGCTATTCGCGTTCCGACCTGTGGCTGTCGGACGGCTGGGCGACGATCAAGGCTGAGGGTTGGACTGCGCCGCTTTACTGGCGTTTCGAGGATGGCGATTGGACCGTGATTGGTTTGACCGGGCGTACACCTGTCGATCCTGCCGCGCCGGTTCGCCACATCAGCTTTTACGAGGCTGACGTCTATGCCCGATGGGCCGGCAAGCGCCTGCCGTCCGAGGCGGAATGGGAACATGCCGCCGCCTCTTCGCCTGACGCGTTCTCGAACCTTGCTGGCGAAGTGTGGCAGTGGACGTCCAGCGCGTATGCGCCCTATCCCGGCTTCCAGCCGACGCCGGGCACCGCCGCCGAATACAACGGCAAGTTCATGGCCAATCAGATGGTGTTGCGGGGCGGATCATTCGCCACGCCGCCGGGCCATGACCGCATCACCTATCGCAACTTCTTCTATCCCCAACAGAGGTGGGCCTTCATGGGTTTGAGACTGGCTGAAGACCGGACCGTGGCGCGAGACGCCGCCGTGGACGACGCCCAAACCGCCGCCTTTCGAAAGGATATGATCGAAGGGCTGTCGCGGGCGCAAAAGGCCGTGCCGCCGAAGTGGTTCTATGACGCGGACGGGTCGCGACTGTTCGAAGACATCACCGTGCTGCCCGAATACTATCCGACCCGGCAGGAAATGGTGCTGTTGCGAGATCGCGCAGCGGAGTTGACGGCCGACTTCGGCCCCGACGCGGTGCTGGTCGAATTCGGATCCGGCGCCAGCGAGAAGACGCGGATCTTGTTGGACGCCGCCACCGATCTCGGCGCCTACGTCCCCCTCGACATCAGCGAGAGCGCCTTGATGGACGCCGCCATTCGCGTCCGCGCTGATTATCCGACGCTGCGCGTGCAGCCGGTTCTGGGAGACTTCGAGCATTTGGCGCCGCTGCCCGATGACCTGCCGTCGGGGCGACGGATCGGCTTCTTCCCCGGCTCAACCATCGGCAATCTGCAACCAGACGAGGCCGAAGCATTCCTGGCCGCGGCGCGTCGGATGCTGGGCGAGGGGGCGTTGTTCATTTTGGGCGTCGATCTGGTCAAAGACCCTGCGATCCTGGTCGCCGCCTATGACGACAGTCAGGGCGTGACGGCGGCCTTCAATCGCAATGTTCTGATCCGCGCCAACACCGAGCTGGATGCTGATTTCGATGTGGACGCCTTTGTTCACCGCGCCGTGTGGAACCCGGACGCCTCGCGCATGGAAATGCATCTGCAAGCGATTGCGCCGACGACCGCACGCATCGGAGACCGGACGTTCCGCTTCATGACCGGCGAGACGATCCACACCGAAAGCTCGCGCAAGTTCACGCCTGAATCGATCCAAACCATGGCGGCCGCCGCCGGCTGGACGGTCGTCCGCATCGATACCTCTCCGGCGCCGAGCGTGGCCTTGGCGGTGCTACGCACCTGAGCCGAAAGCGCGGCTGATCGCGAACAAGAAAAAGGGCGGCGCATCGATCGATGGGCCGCCCTGTTTGTATCGAGTTTCGCCGACTATTGCCCGTCGGCTGCGTCCGCATCTTTCTTCGTTCCGTGCGACGCCTCGCCACCCTTGCGGCCGGCCTGCGCAGCGAGGCTGCGGTCCTGCGAGAAGCTGCGTTTTTCGCTGGGGACGCTGGCGCCCCCCTTGCGCGCGATTTCGCGCTGCCGTTCGGGATCCATGGAGGCGAAACCTCGCTTGGAAACGCCGGAGGGGCGTGTGGGTTGGCTGTCCATCGTGTTCCTTTCAGTGCTGCCGTTGCGCTTGCTGAAGTGAACCCAGTGACTGGGTGACGGTTCCGTCGGGAACTCCGTTTTACTGTTGCGATCCTCAAGCGCGCGTAGGTTTGACTTTACCCAGCGCCATAAGGCCGCGAATCACCTTCGCCGCCACCATCCGGTTCCATCGGCGGAACTTCATCGGGCGTGTCCGAAGGCTGTATTTCCGGCTGCTGCGACGGTTCAGGCTGGATTTCGGGTTGCGGCGTGGTCGGAGTGGGTTCGATATAGGTCATGAGCGGCTCCTTGTGCGATCAACCAACGCACCCTGATCGCCCGCGTTCAAAGAAGGAACCATGGGTCGCAACGCCGGTTTGTTCAGCGAACCACGGAGATCGACATGACCAACACCCCGATAAGCGCGACATCACCCGACGACATCGTCCTAGAGGACGATGACCGGACCCAACGTCTGGACCGACAGGCGGACGCAATCCTCGCGCAAGGCGAGGGTCGTAGCTTTGGCAAGACCACGTCGGTCCGTCAGGCCGTCAGAGAAGACGCCGGTCTGGTGCGTGAGAAGATTTCCGGACGCGTTCATCGCGTGCAGGAAGACATTCAGGACAATCCGATGAAGGCGACGCTCTATGCGTTGGGCATCGGCGTCATCATCGGCATGATCCTGCGCCGATAAGCCACACGATCAGCAGGCTCAGGCAGGCCCCAACGGCTCACGCTGGATCGGGGCCTGTCGCATTGCGGCGTCAGACACGAACGGATTGGTCCGTCGCTCTTCGCCAAAGGTTGAGATCGGCCCGTGGCCCGGCACAAAGGTGACGTCGTCGCCCAGCGGCCAGAGCTTTTCGATCACCGAGCGGATCAGGGCCGGCGGGTCGCTCATCGGGAAGTCGGTGCGGCCGACCGAACCCTTGAACAGAACGTCGCCGACCTGAGCGAATCGCGCCGCGCGATTGAAGAAGATGACGTGCCCGGGCGTATGGCCGGGGCAGTGACGCACCTCCCAGATCGTTTCCCCCAACGATACCGTATCGCCATCCTCCAGCCAGCGGTCGGGCGTGAAGGGGCGGGCGTCGGGCAGGCCGTACATCCGGCCGCTCTCCACGATTCGGTCGATCCAGAACTGGTCGGCCTTCTGAGGGCCTGTGATCTGGACGCCGGTTTTTTCCTGCATTTCGGCTGCGCCGCCCGCGTGATCCAGATGGCCATGGGTGATCCAGATCTGATCCAGCGTCAGGCCGCGCCGCGTGACCTCGCCCAGCACCGCATCGACCGAACCGCCCGGATCGATGACCGCGGCCTTGTTGGTGGCGGTGCACCAGACGGTCGTGCAGTTCTGTTGAAGCGGGGTGACGGGCGTGACGAAAACGCCGATGGGGGAGGCAGGTTGGCTCATTTGGTCAACATAGCCACGCAAAGGCCGCGAAACCACCGGCTCTGACCACGCCCGCGTTGACCTTTCGGGCCCTTCTCGACATAAGGGCGGGCTTCGAGGCGCCGCTCCACACGGGGCGGCCTTCTTGCTTTATCCATTCCGCGCCGGCCGTCTCGATGGCTCATGCGCCCCAGAGCGTCAGAATCCCGACCATGCAAGTCGTCGAAAAGTCGAACGAAGGCCTCAGCCGCGTGATCGCGGTCACCATTCCCGTCGCGGAGCTGAACGAAAAGCTCGAAGCCCGCGTCAAGGAAGTCGCCCCGCAGGTGAAGCTGAAGGGCTTCCGTCCGGGCAAGGTGCCGGTCGCCCACGTCAAGAAGACCTTCGGCCGTGAGTTCATGGGCGAGATCATCAACGCCGAGCTGAACGAAACCAGCCAGAAGGCCCTCGACGAAGCCAAGATCCGCCCGGCCGCGCCCGCCGAGATGAAGCTGACCTCCGACATGGACAAGGTCATCGCCGGTCAGGAAGACCTGGCCTACGAAATGTCGCTGGAAATCATGCCGGACTTCGAGCCGGTCGATCCCAAGACCCTGAAGCTGGAACGCCCGACCTATGAAGCGTCGGACGCCGATCTGGACGAGGCCCTGACGGAACTGGCTGGTCAGGCCAAGACCTACGAAGACAAGAAGGGCAAGACCGTCAAGGCCGCCGAGGGCGACCAGCTGACGATCGACTTCCTGGGCAAGCTGGACGGCGAGCCCTTCGAAGGCGGCGCCGCTGAGGACGCGGACCTGGTGATAGGCTCGGGCCGCTTCATCCCCGGTTTCGAAGAGCAACTGACGGGCGCCAAGGTCGGCGAAGAGAAGACCATCGAGGTCACCTTCCCCGAGAACTATCAAGCCGCCCATCTGGCCGGCAAGAAGGCCACCTTCGACATCAAGGTGAAGGCCATCAAGGCGGAAGCCGAATCCAAGATCGACGACGATTTCGCCACCCGCATCGGTCTGGAGTCGCTGGACAAGCTGAAGGAACTGCTGAAGTCCAACCTGGACCAGCAGTACGCCGGCGCCGCCCGTTTCAAGCTGAAGCGCGCTCTGCTGGACCAACTGGATGAGGCCCACGACTTCCCGCTGCCGCCGAAGATGGTGGACGCCGAGTTCGACGGCATCTGGCAGCAGGTCGAGGCCGACAAGGCCGCCGGCCGCCTGCCGGAGGACGACGCCAAGAAGTCCGACGACGAGCTGAAGACCGAATACCGCAAGATCGCCGAGCGCCGCGTGCGCCTGGGTCTGGTGCTGGCCGAAATCGGCCGCGCCCACAACGTCCAGGTCACGGACCAGGAGTTGAACGCCGCCATCCTGCAGGAAGCCCGCAACTATCCGGGCCAGGAACAGGCCGTCCTGAACTTCTACCGCCAGAACCCGAACGCCGCCGCCCAGATGCGCGCGCCGATCTATGAAGAGAAGGTCGTCGACCTGATCGTGGGCGTCGCCGACGTGACCGACAAGCCGATCACGAAGGAAGAGCTGCTGAAGGAAGACGAGGACGAGGGCTAATTTTCCGCTCGATTACACGACCGTAACTGGCGGTTGTGGTGTCTGGATTGTAAGTGGAATGGGTCCGCAGTGCGGGCCCATTTTGCTTTTCAGGTATGTCTTCTATGTCTTTTTCCGCTGTCGCTCTGGCCGCCCTCATCACCGCAGGCGCGCAGGCGCAGGATCCGGGACAGCCGCCTCCGACAGATCTGGAGGAGATCACGGTCGAGGGGCAGTCGCCGCGGCAGGCCGCGCGCCAGTTTGTTCAGCGCGTCGCGACCGCGCCCGCCGGTGCTCGGCTTGGACGATGGAATACGCCGCTGTGCGTCAGCGTCGCCGGATTGAAGGCGCCCTACGGTCAGATGCTTGCCGATCGCATCGGCCAGATCGCGCATGACCTTGAAATTCGGGTGGGTGAGCCTGGTTGCTCGGCCAATGTGCTCATCATCGCCACAGAGGGTGGTCCCAGCGTCGCATCGGCGCTGGTGGAAGGTTGGCGTCTTCGCTTCCGTCCTCCGATCGACAACACCAACATGGGTTTGGCGGCGCTGGAACGGTTCAAAACCAGTAATGCGCCGGTGCGATGGTGGCACATTTCCCTGCCAGTCTCAGCAGACACGGGTCAACTGGCGGCCCGTGTCTCCGGTGGAGAGCCCCCTTGGATTGCATCGCGCAACGTCAGCCGCATGAGGTCGCCACTGCGGTACGACCTGAACTCTGCGACCGTCGTCATCGATATGACCAAGGCCAATGGCGTGCTTTTGCCGGCTTTGATGGACTACGTCGCGATGGTCGTCCTGGCCCAGGTCGATCCCCGCGCCGACTACTCCGATCAGCCCACGGTGCTGAATCTATTTGGTGATTCCCAGAACGTGACCGGCCTCACGGACTGGGATCGCGCCTATCTGCAAGCTCTTTATGAAGCGGAGCCTGATCGCGCATCCGCCGCTGCACAGGAGGCCGCCGTGGCGGAACGGCTGCAAAAAGGCCGTCGTGCAGCGGCGAACCAGCAAGACGCGCAGTCCGAATGAGCCGGGCGTCTTGCGCAGGGTGTCATCGAACGCGATATGCACCATAACCGGCTGACGACATTGAATCGTCGCCACTGCATCCGAGAAGGCTAAATGCGCGATCCGATCGAACTGATGAACATGAACCTGGTGCCGATGGTGGTGGAGCAATCCAGCCGCGGCGAGCGCTCCTTCGACATCTTCTCGCGTCTGCTGCGCGAGCGGATCATCTTCCTGACGGGACCGTTCGAGGACGGTATGGCGTCGCTGATCTGCGCCCAGCTGCTGTTCCTTGAATCGGAGAATCCGAAGAAGGAAATCAGCATGTATATCAACAGCCCCGGCGGTCAGGTGACCTCGGCGCTCGCGATCTACGACACCATGCAATACATCAAGAGCCCGGTTTCGACCGTGGTGATGGGCATGGCGGCCTCGGCCGGTTCGCTGATCCTGACGGCCGGTGAGGCAGGCCAGCGCATCGCCCTGCCGAATGCGCGGGTCATGGTGCACCAGCCGTCGGGTGGTTTCCGCGGCCAGGCGTCGGACATCGAACTGCACGCCGCCGACATCCGCTACACCAAGCGTCGTCTGAACGAGATCTACGTCCACCACACCGGCCGCACGTATGAGGAGGTCGAAAAGACGCTGGACCGCGACCACTTCATGTCGGCCGAGGAAGCCAAGGCTTGGGGCATCGTGGATCACGTGTACGATCGCCGCGAACAGGCCGACGCCGACGGCGTGAAGACGCCCGGCAACTAAGACGGCTGTCGAAAGACGAGAAGGCGCGCCCGTTGCGGCGCGCCCTTTTCATTTTGTGCTATCGGAGCTGTCATGCAGTTCACACGAGATCAAAGCGGCACGGTCGATGTCGATGGCGAAAGCTACGTCTGGGAGCTTCGTCGCCAACCTCAGCCCAAGGGGGGGAATGTCTGGGAGGGCATGGCCGTTTCCCTTCGCCACGCGGACTTCAAGCGCGAAGCCATCGTGCAGTTCCCGCCGCCGCTTCGGCCCAACGGCCGGCCGGACGTGGAAAAGCAGCGCGTCAACGTCGACGCCGTCCGTACCGCCGTCGCCTCGGCGATCGAGGCCGGTTGGGACCCCACGTCACGCGGCAAGGCGATGGTGTTCGACGTGGACGCCGACGGGAACTGAACGTCAGGGCTTCTGACGGAAGACCCGAAAACCTGACTGCTGGGCTATCGCCAGCATTTCGGTATCGCCCGAAGTGTCGCCATAGGCGGCCGTCAGGGTCACGTCTTCGCCATAGGCCGCCTTCAGCCGCCGCACCTTTTCCCGACCCCGACAATTCGGACCGGCGAAGTCGCCGGTTATCCGGTCATCGGCGTCGAAGACGAACTCCGTGCCCAGCAGGGCCTCGGCCCCCAGCTTTCGGGCGAATGGCGCGACGGTCGTCGTGGGCGACGCGGTCACGATGACGCGATGCGCGCCGCGTCGGCCCCAGTCGTTCCACACCTCAAGCGCATCGGGGCGCATGAAGCGGGGCCAGATCGCTTCGGCGAAGGCTGCGGCTTCCGTTTCCAGCGTCTGGCGGCTCACGCCAAGCAGAAACTCCCTGACGGAGGCCGCCTTAATCCGTCCCCGGTCGCGATCCTTGGCGTAGGCGGCCAGCGCCGGAGCCAGCTTGACCAGTCCCAGCGCCCAGGCGCCCGGACCAGCGCGCCAGCGCAGGAACTCGGTGAAGCTGTCGCGAATCGTCAGCGTACCGTCGAAATCGAAGGCGACGATGACACGTCCATTTGCCGTGGACTGGCGTAAATCCTGCACAATACCCATGTCAGACATTCGCCTTGATCCCCGTCGACACTGATCCATCCACGCACTGCAACAATCCCCTGCCGCCTTCGGGGTTGTTCCGGAACGTGTGATGGGTGATTGTCATTTTTTGAAGACCTTCGCATCCAGAGTGCTGGAATCAATGTGAGGGAAGCGCGTTTCGGGCCATTTCGGTCCGCCCCGCGGGAGTGAGATAAGGGTCTATGACCAAAGCAGCCGGCACCGACGCCAAAAGCACCCTCTACTGCTCGTTCTGCGGAAAGAGCCAGCACGAGGTCCGCAAGCTCATCGCGGGCCCGACCGTCTTCATCTGCGATGAATGCGTCGAACTGTGCATGGACATCATCCGCGAAGAGCACAAGATCGGCTTCAAGAAGACGACCGACGGCGTGCCCACGCCCAAGGAAATCCGCGACGTGCTGGACGACTATGTCATCGGCCAGGCGCACGCCAAGAAGGTGCTCTCGGTCGCCGTCCACAATCACTACAAGCGCCTGAACCACGCGACGAAGAACAACGACGTCGAACTGGCCAAGTCGAACATCATGCTGATCGGGCCGACGGGCTCGGGCAAGACGCTGCTGGCTCAGACGCTGGCGCGCATCATCGACGTGCCCTTCACCATGGCCGACGCCACGACGCTGACCGAGGCCGGTTATGTGGGCGAGGATGTCGAGAACATCATCCTGAAACTGCTCCAGGCGTCGGATTACAACGTCGAGCGGGCCCAGCGCGGCATCGTCTACATCGACGAGATCGACAAGATTTCGCGCAAGTCGGACAACCCGTCGATCACCCGCGACGTGTCGGGCGAAGGCGTGCAGCAGGCCCTGCTTAAGATCATGGAAGGCACCGTCGCCTCCGTGCCGCCGCAGGGCGGCCGCAAGCATCCGCAGCAGGAGTTCCTGCAGGTGGACACCGCCAACATTCTGTTCATCGTCGGCGGCGCCTTCGCCGGCCTGGAAAAGGTGATTTCGGCGCGTGGATCCGGCGCGTCGATCGGCTTCGGCGCCAAGGTCAAGGAGATCGACGAACGCCGCACGGGCGATATCCTGAAGGGTGTCGAGCCTGACGACCTGATGCGGTTCGGCCTGATCCCCGAATTCATCGGCCGCCTGCCTGTTCTGGCGACGCTGGAAGACCTGGACGAGACGGCGCTCGTCACCATTCTGACCGAGCCGAAGAACGCCTTGGTCAAACAGTACAAGCGTCTGTTCGAGATGGAGAATGTCGAACTGACCTTCACCGACGACGCGCTGATCGCCGTCGCCAAGAAGGCCATCACCCGCAAGACCGGCGCGCGCGGCCTGCGCTCGATCCTGGAAGGCATTCTACTGGAGACCATGTTCGAGCTGCCGACCTTCGAAGGCGTCGAAGAGGTGGTGGTCAACGCCGAGGTCATCGACGGCAAGGCCCAGCCCCTGCTGATCTACTCGGAAGCCTCCAAGAAAAAGGCCGACGGCGCCGCCTGAACCGGCGAAAACTCCCGAAATGACGAAGGCCGGAGCGATCTCGCTCCGGCCTTTTTCTTGATCTGAGGCGATCAGGCGGGTTCGGCCAACATCAGGACATGGCCTGGGTGCGCCTCGGCCTCCGCTCTGGCGCATCGGACGGCGCTTTTGGCGTCGGTGAAGACGCCTTCGAACAGGCCGTCGCTTGAGGTGATGCGCCAGCGATCGCCGACAGGCTGTATCGTCAGGATTTCGATGGCGGGTGGCGAGGCTAGGGGCGTTATCATTGTGTCAGGCGATGTTGGTCGCGGTTCAGGCGGTCGGCCTCGGCTTGAAGTCGGGCGGCGAGACGTTCGGCCGAGATGCGATCGGGCAGGGGGCGGGTGCAGGCGTTGTTGACCGCCACGGCCCAACCGCTGGCGCGAGGCACGACCCGATAGCGTCGGGGAGGGGCGGCGCGTGTCACGCCGCCCTCGACATGGCCCTGCATCATAGCGCGCGGCCCTTGCGGATCGGGGCGCCGAACAGGGCGCCGATGAAGGTCATCGCCATCTGAAGGGTTGTCGGCGCCGCGACGGGACGTTTCAGGGTCTCGGCCAGCAGGTGGGAACGGCTCATGGTCATCTCCTTGGAGCCGCAGAAGACGCCAAATCCCCGTAAAGTCGCCATGTCGAAAGCGTCGCCGGGCGTAATGCGGACCTAAAGCGGCGCGATCGGAAGGGCTTGTGGCCACGCAGATGTGGGCCGTTCCGCGGTCACGCTTGAACCGCGGGTCTTTCAAACCACATACTCATCCGAACGCCGTCGGAATCGACGGGCCGTCATGCGCCGGTCGGGCCTCTTGCCCGGCGGACCCTGGCGGCGGGCCGGAGATGATCAATGGCCCAGGAGTACGCATCATGACTGAACCAAAAATCCTGCCCGTCCTGCCGCTGAGAGACATCGTCGTCTTCCCGCACATGGTCGTGCCGCTCTTCGTCGGACGCGAAAAGTCGGTGAAGGCGCTGGACGAGATCATGAAGGGCGAAAAGCAGATCCTGCTGGCGACCCAGAAGAATAGCGTCGATGACGATCCGTCGCCGGACGCCATTTATCCCATCGGCGTGCTGGCCTCGGTGCTGCAACTGCTGAAACTGCCCGACGGCACGGTCAAGGTGCTGGTGGAGGGCAAGGGCCGCGCGCGCCTGACCCGCTTCACCGACCGCGAGGAGTATTTCGAGGCCGAGGCCGTCGAGATCGAGGACGAAGCCGGCGACGCCTCGCAGGCCGAGGCCATGCTGCGCGCCGTGGTCGAGCAGTTCGAAAACTATGTGAAGTTGAACAAGAAGGTCCCGCCCGAGGCCCTCAGCTCCATTCCCCAGATCACCGACGCCTCCAAGCTGGCGGACTCGGTCGCCGCTCATCTGTCGGTCAAGATCGCTGACAAGCAGGGCCTGCTGGAAACCTTCGACGTGCCCAAGCGACTGGAGAAAGTCTATGGGCTGATGGAGGGCGAGATCTCGGTCCTTCAGGTCGAGAAGAAGATCCGCTCGCGCGTGAAGCGCCAGATGGAGAAGACCCAGCGCGAATATTATCTGAACGAGCAGATGAAGGCGATCCAGCGCGAGCTGGGCGAGACCGACGACGCGCGCGACGAGATCATGGACCTGGAAAAGCGCATCCGCAAGACGCGCCTGTCCAAGGAGGCGCGCACCAAGGCCGAGGCCGAGGTCAAAAAGCTGCGCAACATGAGCCCGATGTCGG
Source organism: Brevundimonas sp. SGAir0440 (assembly GCF_005484585.1). NCBI lineage: Bacteria > Pseudomonadati > Pseudomonadota > Alphaproteobacteria > Caulobacterales > Caulobacteraceae > Brevundimonas > Brevundimonas sp. SGAir0440. The sequence continues at coordinate 1,842,384 of NZ_CP039435.1, forward strand.
CGGAATCGACGGTCGTGCGCAACTATCTCGACTGGCTGCTGTCCGTGCCGTGGGGCAAGGCCAAGCAGAAGCCTATCGATCTGGCCAAGGCCGAGGACATCCTGGAAGAGGATCACTTCGGCCTGGAGAAGGTCAAGGAACGGATCATCGAGTATCTGGCCGTCCAGGCCCGCACCGGCAGCCTGAAGGGTCCGATCCTATGCCTGGTCGGCCCTCCTGGCGTCGGCAAGACCTCGCTGGCCAAGTCCATCGCCAAGGCGACGGGGCGTGAATACGTCCGCATGTCGCTGGGCGGCGTGCGCGACGAGAGCGAGATCCGGGGTCACCGCCGGACTTACATCGGCTCCATGCCCGGCAAGATCATCCAGTCGATGAAGAAGGCCAAGACCACCAACGCCTTCGTCCTGCTGGACGAGATCGACAAGCTGGGGTCCGACTGGCGCGGCGATCCGTCGTCGGCCCTGCTGGAGGTGCTGGACCCGGCGCAGAACTCGACTTTCGGCGACCACTATCTGGAGGTGGACTACGACCTGTCCCAGGTGATGTTCGTGACGACCGCGAACAGCCTGAACATGCCGCAGCCGCTGATGGACCGGATGGAGATCATTCGGGTCTCGGGCTATACCGAAGATGAGAAGGTCGAGATCGCCAAGCGCCACGTCCTGCCCAAGCAGTTGGCGGACCATGGTCTGAAGGACGGCGAGCTGATCGTGCCGGAAGACACGATCCGCGATCTGATCCGCTATTACACCCGCGAGGCGGGCGTGCGTTCGCTGGAGCGCGCTCTGGGCGGGCTGGCACGCAAGGCCGTGCGCGAGATGGCCAAGACGGGCGCCAAGTCGATCACGGTCGATGAGGCCAAGCTGGCCGACTATGCGGGCGTGAAGAAGTTCCGATACGGCGAGACGGACGAGGAGGATCAGGTCGGTATCGTTACGGGTCTGGCCTGGACCGAGTTCGGCGGCGACATCCTGACCATCGAGGCGATTAAGATGCCGGGCCGCGGGCGCATGACCGTGACCGGCAATCTGAAGGACGTGATGAAGGAGTCGATCTCGGCTGCGGCGTCCTATGTGCGGTCGCGGGCCCTGGCCTTCGGCGTCAAGCCGCCGGTCTTCGAGAAGACCGACATCCACGTCCACGTGCCGGATGGCGCGACGCCTAAGGACGGCCCGTCCGCCGGCGTAGCCATGACGGTGGCGATGGTCTCGGTCCTGACCGGCATTCCGATCCGCAAGGATATCGCCATGACCGGCGAGATCACCCTGCGCGGCCGGGTCACCGCCATCGGCGGCCTGAAGGAGAAGCTGCTCGCGGCCCTGCGCTCCGGCGTCAAGACGGTGCTGATCCCGCAGGAGAACGAGAAGGATCTCGCTGACGTGCCGGATAATGTGAAGTCGGCGCTGGAGATCGTACCGATCTCCACGGCGGACGAAGCGCTGAAGTGGGCGCTTGTCGGCACACTGACGCCGGTGGAGTGGGACGAGGCGGCCGAACCCCTGCCGGCCCCGGTCGCGGCTCCGGAAGGACCGGCGGCGGCGGTCAGCCACTAACGCCGAGTTGAACAGCGAGCGCCGCCGGTGACCCCACCGGCGGCGTTTTCGTTTTTGACGCAACCGCCGATCTGTCCTTTAGTGATTCGTTCTAGAGGGGGACGGATGACAAAGGCGGAACTGATCGGCCGGATGGCCAGTGCGGCGAACATCAGCCGCGACCAGGCCAAGACGGCGCTGGAGGCGTTTACCGACGGCGTGACCGAGTCGCTGACGCGGGGCGCGGATGTGAAGCTGATCGGTTTCGGCAGTTTCGTCGCCGTGGACCGCAAGGCCGGCGTTGCGCGCAATCCGCAGACCGGCGCGGCCGTCGCGCGCCCGGCCTCGCGCACCGCGCGCTTTCGTCCGGGCGAAGGTTTGAAAAGCGCCTTGAACGGTTGAGGCGCGACGGGCATAAGCCCGTCTCTGCCCTTTGGGGGCGGCTAGCTCAGCTGGTCAGAGCATCTCGTTTACACCGAGAGGGTCGGCGGTTCGAACCCGTCGCCGCCTACCAAACAAAAAGGCCGCCGGATCGCTCCGGCGGCCTTTCGTTTGTCTGGATCGGGCTGTGATCAGAAGCGGAAGCTGGCCCGCAGCAGCAGCGAGTAGCGGACGTAATCTTCCAACAGCTCGGCGTCGCCGGTCAGCGACAGCATGCCCAATTCGTTGCCGAAGTTCAGGCGGAAGCCCAGGATCGGCCCGCCGCCTTCGATGGCGTCCGGCGACAGGATGAAGTCCGGGCCACCGCTGGCGAAGCGGGCGATGGTTTCGCCGGCGTCGACCGAGATGTTCTGACGATAGCCGACGCGGAGCTCTGGACGGATCCAGCCATTGCGGCCGAAGCCATAGCCGACGTTCATCGCCGCCACCGCCGAGAAGATGTGGCTGTCGCGCGAATCGATGTCGAGATCGAAGCCGTCGCCGCCGCCCTTCTCGCTGCGCGAGCCTTCCGACAGGCTGAAATACTCGCCGTAGATTTCGGGGCGGATGTTCAGACGGCCGAAGTTGCGCTCATACGAGGCGCCGCCGGCGACCGCCGCCGTCCAGCCATGCCAGTCGGACTTGTTGTTCAGATAGACGCCGGTGGCGACCAGCGAGCGATCGGCGCTGAAGGAGGCGTAGCCCCCCGCCGCACGGGCCCAGGTCGTCCAGTATTGACCCTGAGCGCGCCAGTACAGGCCCAGTTCCAGCAGGTTGGCGGACAGGACCTCTTCGGCCTCGGCCTCGGGGTCCTTGATGTCGGACGAGGTGAAGGCGGCCGAGATGCCGACGGCGCCCAGGCTGGTGCCCTTTTCGACGCCGCCGGCGACGCCGAAGCCTTCGGACCGGAATCCGTAGGAGTCGGTCTTGTCCTTGTCGGCGTAGAAGTTGATCTCCTGCACCCAGGCGCTGGTTTCACCCGGCGCAGCGGCGGCGTTGCGGCCGGTCAGCGCGCGGGTGACCGCATCGACGCCGGCCGACAGCGACATCAGCGGCCCGCCCGAGTGGTCAGGCAGCATCTGCTCATAGGCGTCGATGAAGCCGTCGCGCGACGTCTGCGACAGGAACAGGTTGCGCAGGGCCTCATTGGACCCCAGCGCGCCATAGACGGCGTCGTAGGCGGACGCTTCGACGGGGATCAGCCCGGCCTCGGCAGCGGTGCGGCGACGGGCGTCGACATAGACGGTGTTGCCGGCCACGCCGCCCTGCACGACGTAAAGATAGGGCGAGTTGTCCGACAGCAGGGTCTGGTTGATCTGACCCACATTCAGCGTGCCGGCCGTGATGACGTTGAACCGCTCAGGCTGATCGATCAGCGACGAGAAGCGGACGCCCAGAGTGGAGCCTGTCGCCAGGGTCGCATTGCCGCTGACATTGAAGCCGCCGGCGCGGTCGTTGGCGGGGTCAAGATTGACCAGCAACGTCCCTTCGGCGCCGATGTTCAGGTTGGAGATCGCCGTGGCGCCGGTCTGGGTGGCGGCGAGGGTGCCCTTGGACACGTTGATGTCCAGCAGGCCGTCGCTGTTGGCGATGGCGCCGGTCACGACGGCGCCGCCGCTGATGTTCAGCCGGTCGGCGCCGGCGCCGAAATCGATGTCGCCGTTGACGACGCCGTTCTCGATATTGAGCGTGTCGGCGCCAGAGCCCAGCTTGATCGCGCCGACGATGGCGGGTTCGTTCGCGTCCGGCACGCCGTCCTTGTCCGTGTCCGTCGCCGTGCTGCCGGCAGCGGCGGGGATGCCGTACTGCCGCAGGGTGACGCCGGTCGTGTTGGCCGAGACGTCGATGGCGGTCACCTTGCCGGTGACCGGATTTGTATCGTCGGTGTTAGGGGTGAGCGAGCCGATGATCGAGCCGGCGTTGTTCAACTGGGTCAGGCTGCCGGATTGATCGCGAATAACGGTTGCTGAACCCTGATTGCCGCCGAAAGAGGCGACGAGGTTGCCGGTGTTGGTCAGGGAGCCGACGTTGGCGCCTGCACCAATCAGAATGCCGGTCGCGCTCTGGGTCTGCTTGCCCGAGGCGACGGCCTGAATGGCGCCCGAGTTGTTGATTGTGGGAGCGGTCACGCCCGAGCCGATCCAGAGACCCGTGGCGTTGGCATCAACGGCCGTGGACGAGATGCCGCCCTCGTTGCGGACGCCGCCAGTAACATTCACGGCCTGGCCGCCGGTCACGCCGAGTTGCACGGCGCGCGATTCCACGCCGGAGTAAAGGCCGGATCCGACAATGGTGCCGCGGTTGATCAGACCATAGGCCGCATCGCCTGTACCGACGGCGCCGAGGGTCACGGTGTTCGCCGTCGAGCCGATCAGCAGCGCAGGCGCGCCGCCCAGGGACGTGATGGAGGCGGCTGTCTCGCTGGCGTCCGGGATGCCGTCGCCGTCACGGTCCGGATCGTCGCGGTTCTTGATGCCGTCGCCGTCATCGTCCTCGTCGCCGTTCTTGACGCCGTCCTTGTCGTCGTCGCCCTCGATGCCGGCCTCGGAATAGGCGAGCGCCTTGTCCAGCAGCACGCCGCCGGCGACATTGGCGCCGACGCGCACGGCCGGTCCCCCTTGCAGCAGATCGTCTGCGTCGAGTTCGTCGAGGAACAGGGTCGTGGCGTTGTCGAACGTGCCGGTCGTTGGACGCGCGGGCGGCGGGGTGGTGTAGCGATAGCCGGTGGCCACCACGGAGGAATGGATCTTGAGCGCCCCTCCGACATCGCCTTCGATGGAAACGCCCGTCGCATTGGCGCCAAGCGCGGAGATGGTGCCGGCGAGATCGACGTTGCCGGAAATCGGACCCGTCGTGCGGATGGCGGTGCTGTCGTTGCCGGTCACCCGGACCGTTCCCAGGCTCTGAAGCTTGCCGTTCAGGGCGGATTCGACGGACAGGCCGTAGGAGTTATTGCCCTCGACCGCGATCGCGCCCGTGCCCTCGACCAGGATGTTGCCGGTGAAGGGCGAGGCGCCGGTGACCCGCACGCCGTAGCGGCCGGTTCCGGTGGCGAACGGGCCGTCCAGATCACCGTCGCCGTCGGTATCCTTGATGTCTGCCGCTTCCAGCGTGTCGTTGACGGTGATCGAGCCGCCGACGATCACCGAGCCGGTGTTGCCGCCGTTGACCAGAAGACCCGTCGAGCCGTCGGCCGACTTGTCCATCGTGATCGAGCTGCCGCTATCCAGATCGACCGTGTTGTTGCTGTTCAGGGTCACCGCCGCGCCCGAGGCGACGGCGACGCTGCCGCCGCTGGCGATGCGGATGTTGTCGGCGGCCGTGCCCGTCGCGTTGGCCGTCTGGATCGGCGTGGTCCGGGCGTTCGAGATGACGATCTCGGCCTGGGATCCTGTAGCGACCATCAAGGGGGCGATCGCCACGGCGGTCGCGAGCAAAATACGCATTCGGTAGAAACCCCTGGTGGTCACGCGTCACGTTACGGGAGACCCCTTAGCAGGGTCCGCGCCAGCGTTCCAAGTTTATCGAATTTGAGGCGAATGCAAGGCCGTGGTGGTTCTGAGGCGATCCTGCAAGGCGACCTGCGTTCGCTCGTCGATGCCTCATAGGCCGAATGCGGAGGAAATCGCGACGGCGCGCACTTGAGCTTTGCCGCGCCCGGGTTTACGGGCGTCGAACGGTCCAAAGGCCGCGTCCCGTGGACGCATCCATCGAACCCCTCCGGCGTTCGACAGCCCAGACCAGGCGAGAACACTCCATGAGCATGACAGACCTCGACGTCCAGGAAAGCGAACTCCGACTGATTCCGGGGCTGGACGTGGAAGTCGCCGATACGCTGCGGGCCTTAAAGGCGGCGGCGATGGACGAGCGGCCTCGCCTGGTGGACACCACAATGCTTTATGCGCCGCGCTCGGGCGGGGTGAAGCGCTATATCCTGTCCAAGAAGGCGTGGATCGAGGCCAATCGGCCGGGGGTCAGCCACTCGCTGATCGTGCCGGGTGCGCGGCACAAGGCGCGCGCCGACGGCATCGTGCAACTTCGGGCCACCAAGCTGCCGTTCGGCGACGGCTATCGCTGGCCCAGTTCGGTGAAGCGCTGGAGCGCCTGGGTGGCGGCCATGAAGCCGTCGATCATCGAGGCCGGAGATCCTTACACGCCGGGGCAGGGGGCTTTGGAGGCCGGGCAGCGGGTCGGATGCCCGGTCGTCGGTTTCTGCCACTCCGATCCGGCTGGGCTGGCGGCGCTGCATTTCGGCGAGTGGGCCAAGAAGCCGGTGGAGAAGCGCTGGGCGAAGCTGTTTTCACAGTTCGACCGGGTTGTGTCGCCCAGTCGCTTTATCGCGCGGCGCCTGGAAGAGGCCGGTGTCAGCAACATCGTCATTCGACCTCTGGGCGTGGAGATCGACACCTTCCGACCGGACCGTCGTGACCGGCAGTGGCTGCTGAAACAGCTGGGTCTGGGCGATGACGCGCGGCTGCTGTGTTTCGCCGGTCGTCCGGCCAAAGAGAAGAACGTCGACGTGCTGATCGAGGCGGTCCAGAAGCTGGGCGCCCCCTATCACCTCGTTCTGGTCGGTGCAGGCGCGGGGATGCCGGAAGAGGATCGCGTCATCTCCATGCCTTATGAAAGCGATCCCAAGGCGGTCGCAAAGATCATCGCCAGCTGCGACGCCTTCGTTCACGCCAATGATAAAGAGCCGTTCGGGCTGATCGTTTTGGAGGCCATGGCCTGCGGTCGCCCCGTGGTCGGGGTCAATGCGGGCGGCGTCGCCGAGACGGTCGACGAGAGCGTGGGGCAACTGGCCGCCAGCGCGGACGCCGCCGATTACGCCCAGGCGGTCGAGGCCCTTTTCGCGCGCGATATCGAAGCGATCGGCCGGGCGGCGCGCGAAAAGGCGGTCAGCCAGTTCGCCTGGAATCGCGTCTTCGAGGATCTTTGCATGGTCTATGGCGAGCTGACGGGCGAAGCGGCGTTCGTAAACCCGGATATGGCGCTGCCGCTGCACTGAAGCGGCCAGGGCTGTGACCCGTTCGAATGGCGCGTTTCCAAAAACGGGAGCGCGCCACTTCTTTTATCGATGTCTTAAAAAGAAGTGGCGCGAGTGACGGGGCTCGAACCCGCGACCTCCGGCGTGACAGGCCGGCACTCTAACCAACTGAGCTACACCCGCGTATCAGGTCGAAACTTTTGAGCTGTTTCGAAAGCTTTTTGGGAAGGCGGTGTGCGCCACTCTTCTATTTCTAGAAAGAGTGGCGCGAGTGACGGGGCTCGAACCCGCGACCTCCGGCGTGACAGGCCGGCACTCTAACCAACTGAGCTACACCCGCGTTTCCCGGCCGAAGCGGCTGTGCGCCCCGGCGAGGGGCGTCGTTTAGGCGGGCTGACACATCGCGTCAAGCGACCTTTTCGGAGAAACGCGCCCCTCAACGCGACGGGGCTGTGGACGGTGTGACGATCGCCGCCTGGGGCGGGCTGTGCGGGCCCGCTACGCCGCCGTCTGCAGGCTCATGGGCCGCCACGGCGGGAGGCGGCGGCTCATAGTGGACGCCGACGCCCGGCCCCAACGGCAGGTCAAAGGCGACCCAGGCCGCCACCATGGCCAGACCGGCAACCAGGAAGGCCCCGGCGTAGGGCAGCATGGTCGCCATCAAAGAACCGAGGCCGAATCGCGGATCCCAGCGCTGGGCGAAGGTCAGGATCAGCGGGAAGTAGCTCATCAACGGCGTGGCGATGTTGGTGACGGAATCCCCCATGCGATAGGCGGCGGTCGTCATCTCGGGCGAAATGCCCAGCAGCATGAACATCGGCACCACGATCGGCGCCAGGGCTGACCACTTGGCCGAGGCCGAGCCGATGAACAGATCGAAGAAGCACGAGACGAAGACCACGCAGATCAACAGCAGAGGTGCGGGCAGGGCCAGGGTCTTCAGACCCGCCGCTGCATTGACCGCCAGGATCGGCCCCAGCCCCGACCAGTTGAAGATGGCCACGAAGTGGGCGGCGAAGAAGGCCAGCACGATATAGGGCGCCAACTGGGCGATGCCGTCACGCATCATCGTGACCATGTCGCGATGCGACTGGATTGTGCCGGCTCCGGCCCCATAGGCACCGCCGGTGACGAAGAAGGTGATGGCGAAGAAGGCGACCAGGGACTTGTAAAGGGGATTGAACTTCTGCTCCGGGTCCACCTCGGGATCGACGAACGGCGAGCCCGGTATGAAGGTCAGCAGGGCCCAGAGCGCGATCATGCCCAGAAGCGCCAGGCCGGCGAACTTCAGGCCGCGCTTTTCGGCGGCGGTCAGGGGATGTTTTTCCGAAGCGTTCGGGGCGGCGACGCCCTCTGACGGCTTCCAGGCCCCGAGGCGCGGCTCGATCACCCGGTCGGTCAGAAACCAGACGATTGGGGTGAAGACGAAGACGACGCCGACAATGAAGAACCAGTTGCCGGCGATGTTGACCGAATAGGACGGATCGATCAGACGGGCGGCCGGCTCGGTGATGCCCAGGATCAAGGCGTCGCTGGCGCCAGGGAACAGGTTGCCGGCGTATCCGCCCGACACGGCGGCGAAGCCTGCGGCCAGACCTGCCAGTGGATGGCGGCCTGCTGCGGCGAAGATGACGGCCGCCAGCGGGATGACCACGACATAGGAGGCGTCCGACGCGTGATGGGACACCATGCCGGTGATCACGACGACGGGCGTCAGTATGGAACGGGGTGCGTTCAGCAGGGCGCCGCGAATGGCGGTCGCGAACATCCCGGTGCGTTCGGCGACCGAAGCGCCATAGATGATGGTGATGACGATGCCGAGGGGCGGAAAGTCCGCCAGGGTGCGCGGCATGCCGATGATCAACTGTTCCAGATTCTCGGCCGACAGCAGGCTCTTGGCGACCAGTTGATCGCCGGTGACCGGATTGACGGCGGACCAGCCCAGGCCGGCGCCGACCATGCTGAGGACGATCAGACCGCCGATCAGCCACAGGAACAGGAAGACAGGATCGGGAAGTCGATTACCGACCCGCTCGACAGCGTTCAGGGCGCGGCTGGCTAGGCTCATTCGGATGACTTTCGGTTACGCGATCGGCCCGCCAATAGGCCTTTGCAGCCCTGCGACGCGCAAGCGTCGGCCCTGCGACATATGGCGCGCCAAGTTGCGAGCCGTTCTCAATGAAAAATCCAATGGCCGCAGGGGTTTGAACGGCGGCGGTCTTGGGTCTAAGAAGCGCCGAATCCCGCCTCTCCCCGGCGGACGAGGTTCTTCGAATGAACGCATTCCTTCTCGAATATCTTCCGGTCCTGGTCTTCGCCGGCGTAGCCGCCTTCATCGGCGTTCTTTTCATCGTGCTGCCGCTGCTGCTGGCGCCGAAGAGCCCCGATAGCGAAAAGCTGTCGGCGTATGAGTGCGGCTTCAACGCCTTCGACGATGCCCGGATGAAGTTCGATATCCGCTTCTATCTGGTGTCGATCCTGTTCATCATCTTCGACCTGGAAGTCGCCTTCCTGTTCCCGTGGGCGGTGTCGATGTTCGATCTGTCGCATGCCGGCATGGTCTTCGCCTTCTGGTCGATGATGGTCTTCCTGGGCGTGCTGACCATCGGCTTCATCTACGAATGGAAGAAGGGAGCCCTGGAATGGGAGTAGTCGCCGCTTCCAAGCCCGCAGGCCTGGTGTCCGCATCGGGCGCGCCGCTGGTTCCAGCCGGCGCCGGTGCGCGTTCGACTGTCGAGGGTTATGACCCCAAGGTCCACGACAAGTTCTTCGAGGCCGTGAACATGGAGCTCGGCGAGCGCGGCTATCTGGTCGCCGCCGCCGACGACGTCATCAACTGGGCCCGCACGGGCTCGCTGATGTGGATGACCTTCGGCCTAGCCTGCTGCGCCGTCGAGATGATCCAGATGTCGATGCCGCGCTTCGATGTCGAGCGCTTCGGCATGGCGCCGCGCGCCAGCCCGCGTCAGTCGGACCTGATGATCGTCGCCGGCACCCTGACCAACAAAATGGCCCCGGCCATCCGCAAGGTTTACGACCAGATGCCCGATCCGCGCTATGTCGTGTCGATGGGCAGTTGCGCCAACGGCGGCGGCTACTACCACTATAGTTACAGCGTCGTGCGCGGTTGCGACCGCGTGGTGCCGGTCGACGTCTATGTGCCCGGCTGCCCGCCGACGGCCGAGGCGCTGCTGTACGGCCTGCTGCAACTGCAGAAGAAGATCCGTCGCACGGGGACCATCGACCGATGACCTCTCTGGCTGTTCAAGCGCAACACGAAGCCGCCCTGACGCCGCTGGGCGCGGAGATGGTCGGGGCGTTGGGCGTCGAGGCCCAGGTGGCGTTCGGCGAACTGACGCTGGTCGCGCCGCGCGAGCGGATCGTCGAGGTGCTGACGACGTTGCGCGATCAATTCGGCTTCCAGCAGCTGCTCGACCTGTGCGGCGTGGACTATCCGGATCGCAAGGAGCGGTTCGAAGTCGTCTATCACCTGCTGTCGATGACGCGGAACGCGCGCCTGCGGGTCAAGGTCTCGACCGACGAGACCCAGCCGGTGCCGTCGGTCATCTCGGCCTATCCGGCCGCCAACTGGTTCGAGCGTGAAGCCTACGACATGTACGGCATGCTGTTCTCGGGTCACCCGGACATGCGTCGCCTGCTGACGGACTACGGCTTTGAAGGCCATCCGCTGCGCAAGGACTTCCCGATGACGGGCTATGTCGAGGTCCGCTACGACGAGGAACAGCGCCGCGTGGTCTATGAGCCGGTCAAGCTGACCCAAGAATTCCGCACCTTCGATTTCTTGTCGCCCTGGGAGGGCGCCGAATACCCCGCGCCGGTCCTGCCCGGCGACGAGAAGGCGGGAGGCCAGGCGTAATGGCTGACGGAAACCCCACTCTGCCGCCGCTGGGCGTCGATGTGTTCGAGGACGACCTCGACACCCGCACCGTCCACGCGCGCGAGATGGAAGACCGCAAGTTCACCATCAACTTCGGTCCGCAACACCCGGCCGCCCACGGCGTGCTGCGCCTGGTGCTGGAGCTGGACGGCGAGATCGTCGAGCGTGTCGATCCGCACATCGGCCTGCTGCACCGGGGTACCGAAAAGCTGATGGAGGCCCGCACATACCTTCAGAACGTGCCGTATCTGGATCGGTTGGACTACGTCTCGCCGATGAACCAGGAGCACGCCTTCTGCCTGGCGATCGAGAAGCTGCTGGGCATCGAGGTTCCGTACCGGGCGCAGCTGATCCGCGTCCTGTACTCGGAAATCGGCCGCATCCTGTCGCACATGCTGAACGTGACGACCCAGGCCATGGACGTCGGCGCCCTGACGCCGCCGCTCTGGGGCTTCGAGGAACGCGAAAAGCTGATGGTGTTCTACGAGCGCGCCTGCGGCGCCCGTCTGCACGCCAACTATTTCCGTCCCGGCGGCGTCCACCAGGACCTGCCGATGGACCTGATCGACGACATCGGCCGCTGGTGCCACGAGTTCCCGCCGGCGCTGAAGGACATCGAAAGCCTGGTCACCGAGAACCGCATCTTCAAACAGCGCAACGTCGACATCGGCGTGGTGTCCAAGCAGCAGGCCCTGGAATGGGGCTTCACCGGCGTGATGCTGCGCGGCTCGAACATCGCCTGGGATCTGCGCAAGTCGCAGCCCTATGAGTGCTATGCCGAGCTCGACTTCGATGTGGTGGTCGGCAAGAACGGCGACTGCTGGGATCGCTATCTGGTGCGCATCGAGGAGATGAAGCAGTCTGTGCGGATCATGGAGCAGTGCATCCACAAGCTGCGCAACTGCCCCGGCGAGCCGGTGATGGTCGAGGACAACAAGATCGTTCCGCCGCGCCGGGGCGAGATGAAGCGCTCGATGGAGTCGCTGATCCACCACTTCAAGCTCTACACCGAAGGCTTCAAGACGCCCGAGGGCGAGGTCTACGCCTCGGTCGAGGCGCCCAAGGGCGAGTTCGGCATCTATCTGGTGTCGGACGGCACCAACAAACCCTATCGCGTGAAGATCTCGGCGCCGGGCTATCGCTCGCTGCAGGCGATGGACTGGATGAACCGCGGCCACCAGCTGGCCGACGTGTCCGCCATCCTGGGCTCGCTCGACATCGTTTTCGGAGAAGTGGACCGATGAGCGTTCGTCGTCTCGCCAAGGAACAGCCGGCCTCGTTCGCCTTCTCGGCCGATACGACGGCCAAGGCCGAATGGTGGATCAAGAAGTATCCGGAAGGCCGTCGTCAGTCGGCGGTGATCCCGATCCTGTGGCTGGTGCAGAAGCAGGAAGGCTGGGTGTCCGAACCCGCCATCCGCGCGATCGCCGAACTGCTGGACATGGCTTATATCCGGGTGCTGGAGGTCGCGACCTTCTACACCATGTTCATGCTGGAGCCGGTCGGCAAGACGGCGCTGATCCAGGTGTGCGGCACCACGCCGTGCATGCTGCGCGGCGCCAATGAGCTGATGCGTGTTTGCAAGGAGAAGATCGGTCCCAAGGATCATCTCTCCGCCGACGGCCGCTTCACCTGGCAGGAAGTCGAGTGCCTGGGCGCCTGCTCCAACGCCCCGATGGCCCAGATCAACGACTACTATTTCGAGGATCTGACGCCCGAGACGATCGGCCGGATCATCGACGATTTCGCCGCCGGAAAGACGCCCGAGCCGGGCTCCTACATCGGTCGCACCAATGCGGCGCCGGAGGGCGGGGCCAAGACCCTGCTTGATGCGACGCTGTATGACGGATCGGCCGCCAAACCGATCAAGAAGCTGCCGAACAGCGACCCCGCGCCGGTCGAGAAGGCGCCGGCCTGATGTCGCCGCCGGATCTGAACACCGAGGAGGGCCGCGCAGCCTACCGCAAGGAACTGCGCAACGTCGGGCGTCCGCTGCGCGCGGGCGGCCTGGCCATGGTCGTCGGCGCGGCCGTTCTGATCCTGATCTCGCGTCAGGGCGCAGTCGGACCGTGGGCGGTCAATCTCTCCTACTTCATGCTGGCGGCGGGCTGGGTGATGGTCATCGCGGCCATCTGGATGCGCACGCGCCACCACAAGCGCCGTCTGGCGGAAGGACTCTGAGGGCCATGGTCGGCATTCTCGAAGACAAGGATCGCATCTTCACCAACCTGTACGGCTTCCACGACTGGACGCTGGACGGGGCGAAGAACCGCGGCGCCTGGAACGCCACCAAGGACATGCTGGACCTTGGCCGCGACTGGATCATCAACAACGTCAAGGCCTCGGGTCTGCGCGGCCGGGGCGGCGCGGGCTTCTCGACCGGCCTGAAATGGTCGTTCATGCCCAAGGAAGTGAAGGACCGTCCTCACTACCTGGTCATCAACGCCGACGAATCCGAGCCCGCGACCTGCAAGGACCGCGAGATCATGCGCCATGATCCGCACCTGCTGATCGAAGGCGCGCTGATCGCCAGCTTCGCGATGCAGGCCCATGCCTGCTACATCTATCTGCGCGGCGAATACGTGCTGGAGCGCGAGCGGATGGAAGCCGCCGTCAAGCAGGCCTATGAGGCCAAGCTGATCGGCGACGGCAACGTCCACGGCTGGGACTTCCACGTCTATATCCACCACGGCGCCGGCGCCTACATCTGCGGCGAAGAGACTGCGCTGCTGGAATCGCTGGAGGGCAAAAAGGGTCAGCCCCGTCTTAAGCCGCCGTTCCCGGCCGGCGCGGGCCTGTACGGCTGCCCGACCACGGTGAACAACGTCGAGTCGATCGCCGTCGTCGGCACGATCCTGCGTCGCGGCGCCGACTGGTTCGCCAGCTTCGGCCGTCCGAACAACACCGGCACCAAGCTGATGTCGCTGTCCGGCCATGTGAATACGCCCTGCGTGGTCGAAGAGGCCATGTCGATCCCGCTGCGTCAGCTGATCGAGGATCACGGCGGCGGCGTGCGCGGCGGCTGGAGCAATCTGAAAGCCATCATCCCTGGCGGCGCGTCCTGCCCGGTCATCACGCGCGAGCAGGCCGAGACGGTCCTGATGGACTTCGATTCCATGCGCGAGGTTCGCTCGTCGCTGGGCACCGCCGGCGTGACCGTCATGGACGAATCCACCGACATCGTGAAGGCGATCGCCCGCATCAGCTACTTCTTCAAGCACGAGAGCTGCGGCCAGTGCACGCCGTGCCGCGAAGGCACCGGCTGGATGTGGCGCGTGCTGGAGCGGATGGCCGTGGGCGAGGCCGATCCGTCGGAAATTGATCTGCTGCTGGACGTGGCCGGCCAGGTCGAGGGGCACACCATCTGCGCGCTGGGCGACGCCGCCGCCTGGCCGGTTCAAGGTCTGATCCGTCACTTCCGTCACGAGATTGAAGAGCGGATCGCCAACTATCGCAGCCGCCGCGCGAACTTCGCCGGCCACGCGATCGCGGCGGAGTAGAGATGCGCCTCGCCGTCGCCCTGTTGCTGACGCTTCCGATCCTCGCGGCTTGCGACGAGGGGGGAAGGGTTGCGCCCGAAGCCCCGCCAGCGCCCGAGGCGGCGTCGGCCGAGGCTGCGCCGGTCGCGGCTCAAGCGGCGTCGGCGGCTCCGGCGAACCTCGAAGCGGCCTGCCGCGACGTGGTGAACCGCATGTATGGCCAGGAAGGCGACGCGGTCGCCTTCACCGCCACCGGCGAACGCACGGCCCAGGTGTCGTGGCGCGCGCCGGTCGATGGCGGCAGGCTGGAATTCGAATGCCGGGCGCAAGCCGACGGCGCGGGCCTGTTCCGCGACGGTCAGCCGATGTCCGTGGATGTACAAATGGCGGCTCCCGCCGCCAAGCAAGAGGCCCGCTGATGCCTATCGCCAAGGTCAACGGCGTCGAAACCGAGTTCGAGCCCGGCATGACCGTGCTCCAGGTCGCCGAACGCGCCGGACAAGAGATTCCGCGCTTCTGCTATCACGAGCGCCTGTCCATCGCGGGCAACTGCCGCATGTGCCTGGTCGAGGTGAAGCCTGGACCGCCGAAGCCGCAGGCTTCGTGCGCGCTTCCGGCCGCCGACGGCCAGGAAATCTTCACCGACACGCCGATGGTCAAGAAGGCCCGCGAAGGGGTGATGGAGTTCCTGCTCATCAACCACCCGCTGGATTGCCCGATCTGCGACCAGGGCGGCGAGTGCGACCTGCAGGACCAGTCGGTCGGCTATGGCCGCGACGGCTCGCGCTATTCGGAGAACAAGCGCGCGGTCGAAGAAAAGGCGATGGGGCCGACCATCAAGACCTTCATGACGCGCTGCATCCAATGCACGCGCTGCGTCCGCTTCATCACCGAAGTCGCCGGCGTGCCGGACATCGGCATGATCTCGCGCGGCGAGGACGCTGAGATCACGACCTATCTGGAGAAGTCGGTCGCCTCGGAACTGTCGGGCAACGTCAATGACCTGTGCCCGGTCGGTGCCCTGACGCACCGCCCGTGGCAGTACCACTATCGTCCGTGGGAACTGAAGAAGACCGAGACCATCGACGTCATGGACGCCCTGGGCTCGAACATCCGCGCCGACTACCGCGGGTCCGAGGTCATGCGCGTGCTGCCGCGCGTCAATGAGGGCATCAACGAGGAGTGGCTGTCGGACAAGAGCCGCTATGTCGTCGATGGCCTGACCGCGCGTCGCCTGGACCGTCCGTGGATCCGTGAGAACGGCAAGCTGCGCGCCGCCTCGTGGAACGAGGCGCTGGACGCCGTCGCCGCCAAGCTGAAGGCCGCGCCGGCCGACCGTATCGGCGTGATCGCGGGCGATCTGCAGGACGCCGAGTCGATGAAGGCGACGCTGGATCTGTTCCGCGCGCTTGGCTCCAACAACACCGACTGCCGCCAGGACGGCGCCGCCGTGGGTTATGGCCCTCGTGAGGGATGGCTGTTCAACTCCGGCCTGGAAGGCATTGAAAAGGCTGACGCCGTTCTGATCGTCGGCGCCAATCCGCGCACCGAGGCGCCGCTGCTGAACGCCCGCCTGCGCAAGGCCTGGCTGAAGGGCGACATGGAGATCGGTCTGATCGGCGAACAGGCCGACCTGACGTTCGACTACGCCTATCTGGGCGCAGGCACGCAGACCCTGGCCAAGCTGCCGAAGTCGGCGCTGGACTTCCTGACCAAGGCCGAGCGTCCGGCGATCATCGTCGGCTCCGGCGCGCTGAGCGGGAAGGGCGGCCCGGCCGTCCTGAACGCGCTCGGCGCCCTGGCCAAGAAGGTCGGCGTCGTCGCTGACGGTTGGAACGGCTTCAACGTGCTGCACCACGCCGCGTCGCGCGTCGCCGGTCTGGACATGGGCTTCGTGCCGGCTGAGGGCGGCCTGACCGTCGCCGAAATGCTAAAGCCGGATGCGCTTGACGTGCTGTTCCTGCTGGGCGCCGACGAGGTCGATCCGACCGGTTCGAACGCCTTCCGCGTCTATCTGGGCAGCCACGGCGACCGTGGCGCGCATGGCGCCGACGTCATCCTGCCGGGCGCGGCCTACACCGAGAAGGCCGGCCTGTACGTCAACACCGAGGGCCGGGTGCAGATGGCCGAACGCGTCGTCTTCCCCAAGGGCGAGGCCAAGGAAGACTGGGCCATCATCCGCGCCCTGTCGGCGCGCGTCGACAAGACCCTGCCTTACGACACGCTGGAGCAACTGCGCGCCAAGCTGATGGGCGATCACCCGACCTTCGGCCGGATCGACTATCTGCCCGCGCCGGCGGCGTTCGACGTGGCGGCCTTGGGCGCCAAGGGCGATCTGGGCGACCGCGCCTTCGTCTCGGCCGTGACCGACCCGTATCTTTCCAATCCGATAGCGCGCGCCAGCGCGACGATGGCCGAGCTGTCCGTTCTGCGGACCCAGCCGGTCGCAATGGCGGCGGAGTAAGCCATGGACCCCGTTTCCTTCTGGGCCACGCCTCTGGGCTGGACGCTGATCACGGTCGGCCAGGTCCTGCTGATCACGGTCGGCGTGTTGATCGCCGTCGCCTTCCTGCTGCTGGCCGACCGCAAGGTCTGGGCGGGCGTCCAGATGCGCAAGGGCCCGAACGTCGTCGGTCCCTTCGGCCTGCTTCAATCCTTCGCGGACATGATCAAGTTCGTGCTGAAGGAGGTCGTGATCCCGGCTGGCGCCGACAAGGCGGTCTTCATCATCGCCCCGATCATCACTGTGATCCTGGCCTTCATGGCCTGGGCGGTCATTCCGTTCGCGCCCGGCTGGGTGGTGTCGGACCTGAACGTCGGCATCCTATATATCTTCGCCGTGTCGTCGCTAGGCGTTTACGGCATCATCATGGGCGGCTGGGCTTCGAACTCGAAGTATCCGTTCCTGGGTTCGCTGCGTTCGGCGGCGCAGATGGTGTCCTATGAAGTCTCGCTGGGCCTGATCATCATCAATGTGATCCTGCTGGCCGGGACCATGAACCTGTCGGAAATCGTGGCCAGCCAGAGCGGTTACGCCTGGAACTGGTATGCCTTCGGCGGCGGCAAAGACACATGGCCGCTGGTCGTGATCCTGTTCCCGATGTCGATCATCTTCTTCATCTCGGCCTTGGCCGAGACCAACCGTCCGCCGTTCGACCTGCCTGAGGCCGAGTCCGAACTGGTCGCGGGTTATCAGGTCGAATACAGCTCGACGCCGTATCTGCTGTTCATGATGGGCGAGTACGTCAACATCGTCTTCATGTCGGCGATGATCAGCCTGCTGTTCTTCGGCGGCTGGAACCCCGGCGTAGTTCCGCAGTCATTCCTAGACAGTCTGCCGGCCTGGATCGCCTATACGATCTATCTGCTGACCTTCATGATCAAGACGGTCTTCTGGTTTATCATGATCTCGATGGTGAAGGCCTTCGTGCCGCGCTATCGCTATGACCAACTGATGCGTCTGGGCTGGAAGATCTTCCTACCGACGTCGCTGGTCGCGGTCGTGATCGTATCGGCCTGGCGCGTCTTCGTGGTGGGGTCGTGATGCGCGGCCTCATCATCGGCCTGGGTCTTCTGACGATGACCGCCGCCTGCGCGCCCGACGCGTCGCGCATGCCCGAGTCGAGCTATCAATGGCAGCAACGCCAGGACCGCATCGAACAGGACTGGCGCGCCAGCCAGACCGCCCCCAAGACGACGCCCGCCCCCAAGGATAAGCCCTGATGTTCACCCGTATCGTCCAGGCGACCAAGGGCGCGATGATGCTGGACGTCATCGGCGCCATCGGTTTGTCGCTGAAATATATGGCCCGTCCCAAGATGACGGTGAACTATCCCTTCGAGCGCAATCCGCAGTCGCCGCGCTTCCGGGGCGAGCACGCTCTGCGTCGCTATGCGAATGGCGAGGAACGCTGCATCGCCTGCAAGCTGTGCGAGGCCATCTGTCCCGCCCAGGCCATCACCATCGAGGCCGAGCCACGCGCCGACGGCAGCCGCCGCACGACCCGCTACGACATCGACATGGTCAAATGCATCTACTGCGGCCTTTGCCAGGAGGCCTGCCCGGTGGACGCCATCGTGGAAGGGCCGAACTCGGAGTTCGCCGTCGAGACGCGCGAAGAGCTGCTCTACGACAAGCAACGCCTGCTCGATAACGGCGACCGCTGGGAACGGCAGATCGTCAAGAATCTGGAACTCGACGCGCCTTACCGCTAAGGCGCATCTCGCTAAACGGGTCGGCGATTCCTGCAACGGGGTCGCGGCCGATACGAAAGGGGCTTCGTCCCGACATGCTGCAAGGCATAGCCTTCTATCTGCTGGCGGCGGTCGCCACGGTTTCCGGCCTTCTGGTCGTGACCGCGCGCAACCCGGTGCACAGCGTGCTGTGGTTGATCCTGGCCTTCTTCTCGTCGGCGGGTCTGTTCGTCCTGCTGGGCGCCGAGTTCCTGGCGATGCTGCTGGTCGTCGTCTATGTGGGCGCGGTCGCGGTGCTGTTCCTGTTCGTCGTCATGATGCTGGACGTGGACTTCCTGAAGCTGCGCGAAGGGTACGCGCGCTATCTGCCGCTGGGCGCCATCATCGCCGCCGTGCTTCTGGTCGAGATGATCATCGTCTCGGTCGCCGTGGTTCAGGGCGGGGCCGCTGCGGGCCTGCCGGCGCCGGGCGCGCCGGACGCCAGCGTGACGAATGTCGAGGCCATCGGCCGCGTGCTCTACACGGACTATGTCTACTTCTTCCAGGCGGCCGGGATCGTGCTGCTGATCGCGATGATCGGCGCCATCACCCTGACGCTGCGCCACAAGCCGCACATCAAACGCCAGAACCCCGGCGACCAGGTGAACCGCGATCGTCGCAAGTCGGTCGAGATCAAGTCCGCCGCCACGGGCGAAGGCGTCAGCGCCGAGGAGCTTCTCTGATGATCGGTCTGACCCACTATCTGACGGTCGCCGCGATCCTGTTCACCATCGGGGTGTTCGGCATCTTCGTGAACCGCAAGAACGTCATCATCATCCTGATGTCGATCGAGCTGATCCTGCTGGCGGTGAACATCAACTTCGTCGCCTTCTCGGCCTATCTGAACGAGATCAGCGGGCAGATCATGGCGATGTTCGTCCTGACCGTCGCCGCAGCCGAGGCCGCCGTCGGCCTGGCGATCCTGGTGACCTTCTTCCGTAACCGCGGCGACATCGCCGTGGACGACGCCTCCGTGATGAAGGGCTGAGCGTGACCTTCCATACCCTCGTCATTCTCGGGATCTTCGCCCCGCTGCTGGGCGCGGCCATCGCCGGCTTCTTCGGACGCCGGATTGGCAACATCCCGTCGCAGGCCGTCACGACCGGCCTGCTGTTCTTCTCGTGCGCCGTGGCCTGGACGGTGTTCGGCCAGTGGACCTGGGGCCATCTTGAGCCCTTCACCATCCGCCTGGCGCCCTTCATCAATGTCGGCGACTTCCAGTCGGCCTGGTCGATCCGCATCGACGCCCTGTCGGCGACCATGCTGATCGTGGTCACCAGCGTCTCCTCGCTGGTTCACCTTTATTCCTGGGGCTACATGGCCGAGGACGACAGCCGGCCGCGCTTCTTCGCCTATCTGTCGCTGTTCACCTTCATGATGCTGGCGCTGGTGACGGCGGCCGACTTCATGCAGATCTTCTTCGGCTGGGAAGGCGTTGGCCTGGCGTCCTATCTGCTGATCGGATTCTGGTTCAAGAAGCCGACGGCCAGCGCCGCCGCGATCAAGGCCTTCGTCGTCAACCGCGTCGGCGACTTCGGTTTCGTGCTGGGGATCATGACGATCTTCTGGATGTACGGCACCATCAACTTCGCCGAATTGTTCCCGCTGATCGCCACCAAGGCCGGCACGACGTGGGAGTTCCTGGGCGTCCAGTGGTCCGCGCTGGATCTGGCCGGCTTCCTGCTGTTCATCGGCGCCATGGGCAAGTCGGCCCAGTTCTTCCTGCACACCTGGTTGCCGGACGCGATGGAAGGCCCGACCCCGGTGTCGGCGCTGATCCACGCCGCGACCATGGTCACCGCCGGTGTCTACATGGTCTGTCTGCTGAGCCCGATCTATGAATATGCGCCGGGCGCGTCGCAGATCATCGCCATCATCGGCGCGATCACGGCCCTGTTCGCCGCCACGGTCGGCCTGACCCAGAACGACATCAAACGGGTCATCGCCTATTCGACCTGTTCGCAGCTGGGCTATATGTTCTTCGCGGCGGGCGTCGGCGCCTATCAGGCGGCCATGTTCCACCTGTTCACGCACGCCTTCTTCAAGGCCCTGCTGTTCCTGGGCGCCGGCTCGGTGATCCACGGCATGCACCACGAGCAGGACATGCGGAAGATGGGCGGCCTGTGGAAGCTGCTGCCGGTCACCTATGCGGTGATGACCATCGGCACCATCGCCATCACCGGCCTGGGCATCCCCGGCGTCGGCGGCTTCGCCGGCTTCTACTCCAAGGATTCGATCATCGAGAGCGCCTATGCCTCGGCGGCCTCGGGTCACTCGGCCATCGGTCTGTTCGCCTTCTTCGTCGGCATCATCGCCGCCGGTCTGACGGCCTACTATTCGTGGCGCCTGGTCTTCATGACCTTCCACAACAAGCCGGTGTGGAAGGAAGAGGGCGACGCCCATCATGCTGACGACCATGCGTCTCACGCCCAGCTGGAAACGCACTCCGAGCCGGTCGGCGATCATCACGACGATCATGCGCATGATGACCATGGTCATCATGGCCCGCTGAAGCCGCACGAGAGCCCGGTAGTCATGCTGATCCCGCTGATCCTGCTGTCGGTCGGCGCCGTTGCGGCCGGCTTCGTCTTCGCGCCGCACTTCATCGGCCACCACGAGGGCGAGTTCTGGCGCGGCGCGATCTTCACCGGCGCGAACAACCACGTCCTGCACGAAAGCCACGACGTTCCGACCTGGGTGAAATGGTCGCCGCTGATCCTGACGCTGATCGGCACCGCCTTCGCCTATTGGATCTACGTCGCTCGCGAGGGCATGGGTCGTCGCATGGCCGAGCGGAACGGCGTCATCTACCGCTTCCTCTACAACAAGTGGTATTTCGACGAGCTGTACGACTTCGTCTTCGTGCGCGGCTTCCGCGCCATCGGGAACTTCTTCTGGAAGATCTGCGACGTGAAGATCATTGACGGTCTGGGTCCGAACGGCGCCGCCTGGGTGTCGCTGAAATCCGCCGCTCGACTGGGCAAGATCCAGTCCGGCTATGTCTATCACTACGCCTTCGTGATGCTGCTCGGGGTGGCCGGTCTGCTCACCTTCGCCATCCTCGCGTGGGGAGCCTGATCTCGTGCCCTACATCCTGAGCCTCGTTACATTCCTGCCCCTGGTCGGGGCCTTGGCGATCTTCGCCGCCCGGCTGACGTCAAAGTCGGCCGATGCGGCCGCGCCGGCCGCGCGCTGGATCGCGCTGATCACCACCCTGGTCACCCTGGCGGTGTCGGTCGTGCTGGTCGCCGGCTTCGATCCGGCCAACACCGGCTATCAGTTCGTGGAGATGGTCCCGTGGTTTGCGGGCGCCAGCTATCACCTGGGCGTCGACGGGATCTCGATCCTGTTCGTCCTGCTGACGGCCTTCCTGATGCCGATCTGCATCCTGGCCAGCTGGAAGTCTGTCGAGACGCGCGTCGTCGAATATATGATCGCATTCCTGGTGCTGGAGACGCTGGTCATCGGGGTGTTCACCTCGCTGGACCTGTTCCTCTTCTACATCTTCTTCGAAGGCACCCTGGTCCCGATGTTCCTGATCATCGGCATCTGGGGCGGTCAGAACCGCATCTATGCGGCCTACAAGTTCTTCCTCTACACCCTGCTGGGGTCCGTCCTGATGCTGCTGGCCATGCTGTGGATGGCGCATGAGGCGGGCACCACCAGCATTCCCGAGCTGAAGCGTTTCGCCTTCGATCCGGCCGTCCAGCCGATCCTGTGGCTGGCCTTCTTCGCCTCGTTCGCGGTCAAGATGCCGATGTGGCCGGTCCACACCTGGCTGCCCGACGCCCACGTTCAGGCGCCGACGGCTGGTTCTGTCATCCTGGCGGGCATTCTGCTGAAGCTGGGCGGCTACGGCTTCATCCTGTTCAACGTGCCGATGTTCCCGATGGCGTCGGAGATGTTCCGTCCGCTGGTCTTCACCCTGTCGGTGATCGCCATCGTCTATACGTCGCTGGTCGCCTGGCGTCAGACGGACATCAAGAAGCTGATCGCCTATTCGTCGGTGGCCCACATGGGCTTCGTGACCCTGGGCATCTTCGCCGGCAACGACATCGGCATGCAGGGCGCCATCTTCCAGATGATCAGCCACGGCCTGATTTCGGGCGCGCTGTTCCTGTGCGTCGGCGTCGTCTACGACCGGATGCACACTCGCGAGATCGCCTTCTACGGCGGCCTGACCTCCAAGATGCCGTGGTACGCCGCCATCTTCCTTATGTTCACCATGGCCAACGTCGGCCTGCCGGGCACCTCGGGCTTCATCGGCGAAGTTCTGACCATGACGGGGGCCTACAACGCCTCGACCTGGGCGGCGCTGGTCGCGGCCTCGGGCGTCATATTCTCGGCGGTCTATGCCCTGACCCTGTACCGCGCGGTCATGTTCGGCGAGATCACCAATCCGAAGCTTGAGACCATCACCGACATCGACAAGCGCGAACTGCTGCTGTTCGTGCCCCTGATCGTTGGCACCATCTGGCTGGGGGTCCATCCGGCCTCTGTCCTCGATTACACCGGGCCTGCCGTCGAGGCCCTGACCAGCGCGTATCGCGCCGCGATCGGCGGGTGAGACTTACAGATGCCTGATCTATCCTCCGCCCTGCATCTCGCCGCCTCGGAAGTCACCCTCGCGGTCGGCGCCCTGGTCCTGCTGATGGTCGGCGCCTTCATCGGCGACAAGAGCGCCCGTCTGGTCTCGATCCTGTCGGTCCTGCTGCTGATCGCCGCGTCGGTCATCTCGATCGTCGGACCGTGGGGCGTCGCCTTCAACGGTGCCTATGTCGCCGATCCGCTGGCCATCTACGCCAAGAGCCTGATCTATCTGTCGGCCGCCGTGGCGGTCGTGCTGGGCGACGGCTGGATGAAGCGCACGCGCATCGCCAAGTTCGAATATCCGGTCCTGATCGTGCTGGCCTCGGCCGGCATGGGGATGATGGCGTCCTCGGGCGACCTGATCTCCATGTACGTCGGGATCGAGCTGCACTCGCTGGCCCTGTATGTGCTGGCCGCCTTCCACCGCAACGACGTCAAGGCGTCGGAAGCGGGCCTGAAGTATTTCGTTCTGGGCGCGCTGTCGTCGGGCCTGCTGCTGTATGGCGCCAGCCTGATCTACGGCTTCGCCGGCTCGATGCGGTTCGAGGACATCGCCGCCGTCGCCGCCGACAATCCCGGCCCGGGCCTGGTCTTCGGCCTGGTCTTCCTGATCTGCGGCCTGGCGTTCAAGGTTTCGGCCGCGCCGTTCCATATGTGGACGCCCGACGTCTATGAAGGCGCGCCGACGCCGGTCGTGGCCCTGTTCGCCACGGCGCCCAAGGTTGCGGCCATGGTGCTGATCGCCCGCGCGCTGGAAAACGGTTTCGGCGACGCCCACGCGCAGTGGTCGCAGGTCCTGATCGCCGTCTCGCTGATCAGCTTCGTCGTCGGCGCCTTCGGCGGCCTGGCGCAGAAGGACATCCAGCGCCTGCTGGCCTATTCCTCGATCGCCAACATCGGTTACGCCCTGCTGGGCATTGCGGCGGGCACGGCCGAGGGCCTGCAGGCCATGCTGATGTTCATGACGCTGTATGTCATCGATCAACTGGGCTTCTTCGCCATCCTGCTCAGCCTGTCCAAGTCGGGCCGTCCGATCCGCCGCATCGCCGATCTGGCCGGCTTGAAGAACGATCGGCCGCTGACGGCCGTGGCCCTGACCATTCTGTCGTTGTCGGTTCTGGGCATGCCGCCGTTCTCGGGCTTCTGGGGCAAATACTATGTGTTCGGCGCCGCCGCCGATGCAGGGCTGTGGCCCGTCGCGGCCGCCGGCCTGGTCGCCTCGGTCGTCGCCGCCTTCTACTATCTGCGCATCCTCAAGCTGATGTGGTTCGATGCGCCGGTGGACGACATCGCGACCGACGCCGCGCCGGTCGAGGCCAAGTGGATCGGCTGGGCGTGCGCCGCCTTCGCTTTCCCGTTGGTGATCGTCGGTCTGACCTGGCTGGAGCCGCTGACCAAGGCTGCGAGCGCCGGCTTCGGGAACGGGTAGGGCGTTGGCGCCCGTCCCACTGGTCATCCTTGACGAGATCGACTCGACCAACGCCGAGGCGCGCCGCCTCGCCGAGGCCGGAGAGGCGGGCCCGCGCTGGATCGTGGCGCGCCGCCAGACCGCCGGTCGCGGTCGGCGGGGTCGCAAGTGGGACACCGATCAGGGCAATCTGGCCGCCACCCTTCTAATCACCACGCCCAAGTCGGCGGCGGAGGCGGCCCAGGCCACCTTCATCGCCGCCCTGGCCGTCGCAGACCTGCTGGACGTCTTCGTCTCGCCCGCGCTTGTTTCGATCAAATGGCCCAACGACGTCCTGCTGGACGGGGTCAAGGTGTCTGGCATCCTGGTCGAATCCGGCCGGCATGCGAACGGCGACCTCTGGCTTGCGGTCGGCATCGGCGTGAATCTGGCCCATGCGCCCGAGGGCACCGAACGGGGGGCGACCTCGGTCGCCGAACGTCTGCGCGCCGACCTGGCCTATGTCCCGCCGATCGAGGCCGCCGCCGAAATCCTGGCCGAGACCTTCGCCGTCTGGTGGGGGCGCTGGCAGACGATGGGCTTCGAGCCCGTGCTCGACGCCTGGACCAGTCGTTTGACGGGCCTGAACGGACCATGCGTCGCGCGTCTGGACAATGAGACGTTGGAAGGTTTGGCCGAGGGCGTGGAGCCGGACGGCGCCCTGCGCCTGCGCCTTGCCGACGGCTCCGTGCGTTTGATTTCCGCGGGCGATGTCTTCTTCGGGAAAGCCGCTTGATGCTTCTCGCCATTGAGCAGGGCAACACCAATACGCTGTTCGCCGTCCATGACGGTTCGGACTGGATCGCCCAGTGGCGCGCCGCGACCGAGGCCAGCCGCACGGCCGACGAATACGCCGTCTGGCTGAACCAGTTGATGGTGATGAAGGGATTGGCCTTCGGGGCGCTGAGCGGCTGCATCATCTCCAGCGTCGTGCCGCAGTCGATCTTCAACCTGCGCAATCTGGCGCGGCGCTATCTGAACATCGAACCGCTGGTCATCGGCGAGAACGCCGAGCTGGGCATCGAGGTGCGGATCGCCAAGCCCAGCGAGGCGGGCGCCGACCGTCTGGTGAACGCCGTGGGCGCCTCGCTGATGTATCCCGGCGACCTTCTGCTGATCGACAGCGGCACGGCGACGACCTTCGACATCGTCTCGGGCGACGGCGCCTTCGAGGGCGGTCTGATCGCGCCCGGCATCAATCTGTCGCTTCAGGCCTTGCACGAGGCGGCGGCCAAACTGCCGCGCATCGCCATCCAGAAGCCCGAGAACGTCATCGGCAAGGGCACGGTCGAGGCCATGCAGTCCGGCGTCTTCTGGGGCTATATCTCGTTGATCGAAGGCCTGGTCGGGCGCATCAAGTCGGAGTGGGGCAAGCCCATGACCGTCGTCGGCACCGGCGGGGTCGCCAGCCTGTTCGAAGGCGCGACCGACAGCATCGATCACTTCGATCCCGACCTGACTATTCGCGGCCTCCTCGAAATCTGGCGTCGTAACGCCCATCTGACTGATTGAATGAAAAAGCAAACCCAAGACGAACTCGTTTTCCTGCCGCTGGGCGGCTCGGACGAGGTCGGTATGAACCTGAACGCCTATGGCTTCGGCCCAGAGGCGAACCGTGAATGGCTGATCGTCGATGTCGGCGTCACCTTTGGCGACCTGTCTACGCCCGGCGTGGACGTGATCGTGCCCGATCCCACCTTCCTGGAGGGTGAGACCATCAAGGGCATCGTGCTGACCCACGCGCACGAAGATCACATCGGCGCCCTGGGCTGGCTGTGGCCGCGCATCAAGGCGCCGATCTACGCCACGCCCTTCACCGCCTATCTGATCCGCGACAAGCTGCGCGAGCGCGGCATTCTGGACGAGGTCGAGCTGATCGAGGTGCCGCTGGGTGGGACCGTCGATATTGGCACGTTCGGCGTGACCTTCGTCAACATGACCCACTCGATCGCCGAGCCCAGCGGCCTGGCCATCGATACGCCGCTGGGCATGGTGTTCCACACTGGCGACTGGAAGATCGACGACCAGCCGGTGATCGGGACCAAGACCGACGCCCCCGTCATTCGCGCCCTGGGCGACGAAGGGGTGCTGGCCATGGTCTGCGATTCGACCAATGTCTTCGTGCCGGGCGTCGCTGGGTCCGAAGGCGATGTCGCCGTCGCCATCTCCAAGCTGATCGCCAGCCTGAAGGGGCGTGTTGCGGTCGGCTGCTTCGCCTCCAACGTCGCCCGGATGGAAAGCGTGATCCGCGCGGCCGAGGCCTGCGGGCGTCGCGTGGCCCTGGCCGGCCGTTCGATGCACCGGATCACGGCGGCAGCCAAACACGTCGGCATGCTGAAGGACGTGAAGCCCTTCCTGTCGGACGAGGAGGCCCGCGTCTGGCCCGCCGATGAAATCCTGTATCTGTGCACCGGCAGCCAGGGCGAGGCGAGGGCGGCCCTGTCGCGCGTCGCCGATGGCACCCATCCCGTCGTGAAGCTGGGTCTGGGCGACCACTGCATCTTCTCGTCGCGCCAGATCCCCGGCAACGAACTGGCGATCGGCAATCTGCAGGACCGCCTCGCGGATCGCGGCGTGCGGCTCTACACCGAGAAGGACCATCCGGGCATCCACGTCTCGGGCCACCCCTGCCGTGACGAGCTGAAGCAGATGTACGAATGGGCCCGGCCGCAGATCGCGGTGCCGACCCATGGCGTGCGTCGCTTCCTGTTGGAACACGCCAACCTGGCCAAGGACATGGGCGTTCCGGAAACGGTGACGCCGCGCAACGGCGACATGGTCCGCCTGGCTCCTGGGCCGGCCAAGATCATCGACGAGGTGCCGAACGGTCGGCTGTACGTCGACGGCGGCATGCTGGTGACCGAGCAGGGCGAGGCCCTGAAGGAACGTCGTCACGCCTCGACCAACGGCGTGCTGATCGTCAGCTTCGCCCTGGACAAGCGCGGTCGCATCGCCAGCGACATCGACATCCGCAGCGTCGGCCTGCCCGGCGACACCGCCACGCCGCTCGGCGATGCGCTGGACAAGCTGGCCGAGCGCGTCGAACAGGTGGTCAAGGGCCTGAAGGGCGATGCGCTGGACGACGAAATGGTCATCGAACAGGCCGTCGCCCGCGTGCTGAAAAAGGCCAGCCAGCAGATCTGGGATCGTCGTCCCATCGTCGAGACCGTCGTCCTGCGCGTCTGATGCAACCTTGACCGTTCGGGCGCATTGGTCGTGCGCCTGAACGCTCGGGGAAACGCATGTCGAAAAAGCCTGCCCGTGCGCGCCGCCTGCTGGAGCGGATCCGGCACGCCCGCCATCCGCTGCGTGGGTGGCGGCGATGGGCGGTGATCACGGGGCAGGGACTGGTCGGGTTCGTCGCCCTGTTCGCCGTCGTCAATCTGGTGCTCAGCCTGTCGACGTTCCGGGGCGAAGATCCCCTGGCGCGGACGGTTCACGAATTGCGCGTGCTGTGGTTCAGCCCGCCTGACGGCCAGCCGATGTCGCCGACTGCCTTTCCGACCGTCTATGGTCGCGATCTCGGCCCGGCGCCCGACACCGCCGCCATCCATGCCTATCTGGAGCGCGAGGCGGAGGACGGCGTCTTTCTGCTCGACCACGTCATGGTCGATCGCATCCTGAAGCTGAACGGCCGGATCGATGAACGCAGCGTGCCGTCGGGCGTCTATGTCGGCGCCCATGCCCTGGGACCGGACGGGATGCCTTTGGTGCCGGTGACAAAGTTCATGGCGCAATATCTGCTGTTTCCGCGTCATGCCTATATTCTGGTCGTGCCTGAGAGCGGGCCGGCCATCGCCTTCTCCGCCAGTCAGAACGCCAAGTTCGGCATCGATATTCATCCCGAGCGGTTGTCGGCCGAGATCGCGCCGTTCGATCCGAACGCCTATGACTTTCCCAGCTCGGGCGAGGCGCTGCACGAGATGACGCGGATCACCACCGACCCGGCGCGCGTCGCGACGGCGGTCGAGATGCTGAAGGGCGCACAGGCGCGGCTGGCGCAGGAAGGTCTGACCTACGGCCTTCTGGCGCCCAACTCGAACACGGCGGTCGGTTGCGTGCTGCAAGGCGCCGGGGCGATCACGCAGCAGGCGCGTTCTTCGATCCTTCTGGCGCTACGGGCGCCGGGGTTTGGCGCATCGTGCGAATAGCGGTCGCGCCGACGGCCTCAACTCGGATATATCCACGCCAATGACCGAGCGACTCTTCCTGCTGAACCCCGACTGGCACGACGATCAGGGCGGTCCGTGGTTCTGCCCGCCGGGCGCCTATATCGAGGGTGTCCTGGCCTTCTATCCTCAGCTCCGCGACGTGCTCGATGTCGTCTATCTGGACCATCCGCGCCCGCGTCAGCCGGTTATCGACCAGGTCGGCGAGGCGCATCAGAGCTGCCCCATCCTGATCCTGGACGGCGCGCTGGATTGGCCCGAGGCCGAGGTCAGCCAAACGACCGGTCGGCGCTTCCTTCAGGATCACGCCATCGCTCCCTATCTGGCGGCCCGCTACGGCGTCGGCCGACCCCATCCCTAGAGGTCCGTCATGCCTATCGGCGTCTTCACCATGGTCGGCATCTACATCATCGCCTGGTGGACGGTGCTGTTCGCAGTGCTGCCGCTGGGCACGGCGAGCGAGACGCACGAGCCGCCGACCGACGGCTCACAATGGGGCGCGCCCAAGACGCCCAATCTGAAGAAGAAGTTCCTGACGACCACCTGGGTCTCGGCCCTGGTCTGGGCGTTCGTCATGGTTCTGATCTTCACGGGCTGGCTGCCCCTGCCGAACTTCGCCAGCGGCCCGGCCGTCTAAACGACGCATCGGCCTAGCTTTCGCCCCGTCTGAGCGGCTAAAGCCTTGTTCCGACTCTACGCCTAGGATTCCCGACCATGCGCCTGTCGCGCTTTTTCCTGCCCACGCTGAAGGAAGCTCCTTCGGACGCCCAGATCGTCTCGCACCAGCTGATGCTGCGCGCCGGCATGATCAAGCAGGAGGCCGCCGGCATCTACGCCTGGCTGCCGCTGGGTCTGAAGGTGCTGCGAAAGATCGAGCAGATCGTGCGCGAGGAGCAGATGCGGGCCGGGGCCGTCGAACTGCTGATGCCGACGCTGCAACTGGCTGATCTGTGGCGCGAGAGCGGCCGTTACGACGCCTACGGCCCCGAGATGTTGCGCATCACAGACCGGCATGAGCGCGAACTGCTGTACGGACCGACCAACGAGGAGATGATCACCGACATCTTCCGTGCCTATGTGAAATCCTACAAGTCGCTGCCGCTTAACCTGTTTCACATCCAGTGGAAGTTCCGTGACGAGCGTCGTCCGCGCTTTGGCGTGATGCGCGGGCGCGAGTTCCTGATGAAGGACGCCTATTCGTTCGACGTGGACGAGGCCGCAGCCCGGGTCGCCTACAACCGCATGTTCGTCGCCTATCTGAACACCTTCGCCCGCATGGGCCTGAAGGCTGTGCCGATGCGCGCCGACACCGGCCCCATCGGCGGCGATCTGAGCCACGAGTTCATCGTCCTGGCCGAAACCGGCGAGAGCGAGGTCTTCTGCGACCGCAAGCTGGTCGAGATGCCCGCGCCCGGCGACGACTTCAGCCCGGAAGCCGTGCAGGCCGTCTTCGACGAACGCACCGCCCTCTACGCCGCCACCGAAGAGATGCACGATCCGTCGCAGTTCGAGGCCAAGACCGCCGAGGGCGACCGCCTGTCGGCGCGCGGCATCGAGGTCGGCCACATCTTCTACTTCGGCACCAAATACTCCGCCCCGATGAAGGCCAAGGTCGCCGGGCCCGACGGTCAGGACGCCGAGGTCCACATGGGCAGCTATGGCGTCGGCGTGTCGCGCCTGCTGGGCGCCATCATCGAGGCCAGCCACGACGCCGGCGGCATCATCTGGCCCGACGCGGTCGCGCCGTTCGACGTGGTCGTGATCAATCTGCGCGCCAATGACGAGGCCGTCTCGGCCGCCTGCGAGGACGCGGTGGCTCAGCTTGAGAAACTCGGCAAGGACGTCCTCTACGACGACACCGACGAACGTCCCGGCGGCAAGTTCGCCACCGCCGACCTGATCGGCGTGCCGTGGCAGCTGACCATCGGCCCCAAAGGGCTGGCGGACGGCGTGGTCGAACTGAAACGTCGCGCCACCGCCGAGAAGGTCTCCGTGCCGCTCGCCGAAGCTATCGAAAGGCTGACCGCTTGAGCCTGCCGTCTCGTCCGTCCGGCGCCTTCTCCTCGTGGGAGATCGGCCTGGCCCTTCGCTACCTCCGCGCCAAGCGCAAGGAAGGCGGCGTCGCCACCATCGCCGTCATCAGTTTCATCGGCATCATGCTGGCCGTCGCCGTGCTTATCAGCGTGATGAGCATCATGT
Organism: Brevundimonas sp. SGAir0440; assembly: GCF_005484585.1. Taxonomy (NCBI): domain Bacteria; kingdom Pseudomonadati; phylum Pseudomonadota; class Alphaproteobacteria; order Caulobacterales; family Caulobacteraceae; genus Brevundimonas; species Brevundimonas sp. SGAir0440. The sequence continues at coordinate 1,873,337 of NZ_CP039435.1, forward strand.
CCGGCTTCCGCAGCGAACTGCTGGGCCGCATGCTGGCCTTCAACGGCCACATGTATGTGCAAGGCCCGGTTCTGACGTCGCCTGATCGAGACGCCGTCCTGAAAAAGATCGAGGCGATCCCGGGCGTTTACAGCGTCAATCCGCTGAACGAAGCCCAAAGCCTGATCCGTGTGGGCAACTTCACAACGGGCGTGATGGTCAAGGGTATTCGCCCACAGGATTTGGCCAAAACGCAGTACGTCTTTGACAGCTTGTCGCCCCAGGAGCGGGCGAGCTTCGGTCAAGGCGCTTATGGCGGCGACCGAGTGCTGATCGGCGCGGCTTTGGCGAACTCGCTGGGGCTGCGTGTCGGCGATGCCATCACGGTTTATTCGCCGACCGGGGCCGACAGCGCTTTCGGCAACCTCGGCGGGCTCGAGAAGACTTATTTCGTTGGCGGCCTGTTCCGTTCGGGCGCCGCCGACTACGATCGCGCCTTCATGTTTATGCCTTTGGAGCAGCAGCAGCTCTTCTTCGGCAAGGAAGGCGTCTGGGATGCGATCGAGATCAAGGTCGACGATCCCGATCAGGTCGGCGCCCTGACCCCCGCCATCCGCGACGCGGCCGGTCCTGGTTCGGTCGTCAGCGACTGGCGCGAGCGCCTCGCCGCCTTCTACGGCGCGCTGAAGGTCGAACGCGTGGCCATGAGCATCATCCTGGGCCTCGTCGTCGCCATCGCCGCCATGAACATCATCTCCGGCATCGTCATGCTGGTGAAGAACAAGGGCCGCGACATCGCCATCCTGCGCACCATCGGCGCCAGCCCCTCGGCGATCCTGCGCGTTTTCTTCATGGCCGGCGCCATGATCGGGGTCGCCGGCACCATCGCCGGCCTGATCTTGGGTCTGCTGTTCTGCTGGAACATCGGCTCGATCCAGCATTTCCTGGAATTCGTGCTGCAGACCAAGCTGTTCGATTCCGATGTCTATATGCTGGACGCCATCCCAGCCCTGGTCGATCCGGTGGACGTGACCTGGGTGGCTTTCTGGTCCCTGTTGATGAGCTGTATCGCCAGCCTGCCGCCGTCCTGGAACGCGTCTCGCATCGATCCCGTGGAGGCGCTTCGCTATGAGTAAGGCTCCCATCCTTTCGGTGCGCGGCCTGACCCGCACCTACGACACCGCCCAAGGCGGTCTGACCGTGTTGAAGGGCGTCGATCTGGACGTCTATCCCGGCGAACTGGTCGGGCTGATCGGACCGTCGGGCTCGGGCAAGTCGTCGCTGCTGCACGCCGCCGGCCTGTTGGAGAGGCCCACCAGCGGCACGGTCGCCATCGACGGCGAACAGGTCGGCGATCTGGACGAGCGCGCGCGCACGCGCCTGCGCCTGGGCCGGATCGGCTTCGTCTATCAGTTCCACCACCTGCTGCCCGAGTTCGATGCGCGCGACAATGTCGCCCTGCCGATGCGGATCGCCGGGGTGTCGCAGGACGAGGCTCGCAAAAGGGCCGAGGTCACGCTGACGGCCCTGGGGCTAGGCGAACGCCTGACGCACCAGCCGGCTCAGTTGTCGGGCGGCGAACAGCAGCGCGTCGCGATCGCACGGGCCCTCGCCAATGGCCCGCGGCTGCTGCTGGCCGACGAGCCGACAGGCAATCTGGATCCGACCACCAGCCAGTCCGTGTTCGAGTCCCTGCGCAACCTGGCTAAGACCACAGGCGTCGCCGCCCTGATCGCCACCCACAATATGGAGCTGGCCGGCCACATGGACCGCGTCTTCGCCCTGAAAGACGGTCATCTGGAACAGCGCGAGGCTCAGAGCCACGCCTACTGAGCCAATGCCGATCAATCAGCTTACGGCGGCGTCGCCCCAGATCGCTCGCAGGCGTTCGGGGCGGCGGCATCCTATCCGGTAGGCCTGATAGCTGGCGGCGTGGCGCTTGGCGTAGTTCTGATGCTCCTCGCCCGCCGGCCAGAACCGCTGGGCGCCGACGACCGGCGTGGTGAAGCTCTTTCTCAACACTCGCATGGCCGCATCGCGCGAGGCGACCGCGTCCGCGCGTTGGGCCGCTGTCGCAAAGACGGCGGATCGATAGGACGGCCCCTGGTCGCAAAACTGACCGTTCGGATCGGTCGGGTCGATGGTGCGCCAGTAGCGATCGACCAGGGTGCGATAGCTGACCACGCGCGGATCGAAGGTGACCTGCACCGCCTCCATATGGCCGGTGCCGCCGCGCACCACCTGCACATAGGTCGGGTTGGCGGTGTGGCCCCCGACGAAGCCCGACACGGCCGAGCGCACCCCCGGCACGTCATCGAAGGCCTTCTCCTCCGACCAGAAGCAGCCACCGGCGAAGATCGCGGTCTGAAGCGCCGTCTGCGCCTCGGCCTGACGGGCCAGGGGCGCGCCGATCGCCAGGGCAACGACGGTCAAGGATGCAACGGCGGCGAGGGCATTCGTGCGAAGGGACATGGTCTCATCTCCTGTTGCATTGACTACGACGGCGACGCGCAAACGGTTTCACCGGCAACGACTTGACCGGAACAAAACGCCAACATAGAACATTAGAAGAACATATCGGATGTCTCGGAGCCAAGGTCATGCCGCGTTTGATGAGGGATATGCTGTCGCTGGCGTCGTGCGGCGGTTTCGTGTGGATGGTCTGGACCGTGGCGATCAGCGTCACCGCCTGAGATCAGACGAACTAGACACTTTAGACGGTGTTTTTTCGAGAACCGTCTGAAGCCAGCGATCCACAGCCGATCCGTCGGGCGGCTGGTTTGCGATGGCCGCGCGCCGCCCGATATGAGACTCAGGGTAGAGTAGGGCTCTTCAGCGGGCCAGGATCGAAGAAGGCGTGAACGAGCCGGTGAACAGTCAGGGTTTTGTCCATCTGCGGGTCCGCTCGGCCTATTCGCTGCTGGAAGGCGCGATCAAGGCGGCCAAGGTCGGCAAGCTGGCGGCCGACGCCGGGATGCCGGCGGTCGGGGTGGCGGACAGGGCCAATCTGTTCGGCGCGCTGGAGTTCAGCCAGACGGCGAAGGATGCAGGCGTTCAGCCGCTCGTGGCCTGCGCCCTGCCGGTCTTCGGGATCGGCGGCCAGATCAACGCCCGCTGGGCCAAGGTTCCGACCGTGGTTCTGCTGGCTCAGGATACGGCCGGGTGGCTGAACCTGTGCGCCCTCTCGTCTTCCGCCTATCTGGACGCCGGAGAGACGGCCGAGCCGGGCGTGGCCTGGGAGCAGGTGGTCGCCCGCTCCGAAGGCCTGATCCTGCTATCCGGAGGCCCCGACGGCCCGGTCGATCCGCTGTTCGCCCAAGGCAAGAAGGCCGAAGGCGCCGCCGCTCTGGCGGCGATGAAGGCGGCGTTCGGCGACCGCTTCTACGTCGAGCTGCAACGCCACGGGCTGGAGGACGAAAAGCGCGCCGAGCCGGGGCTGGTCGAATGGGCCTATGCCAACGACGTGCCGCTGGTCGCCACCAACGACGTCTATTACGCCAAGGCGGCGCAGGCGAAATCGCACGACGCCCTGCTGTGCATCGCCGACGGCGCCTTCACCGGGCAGGAGGATCGCCGCCGCATCACCGGCGAACACTGGTTCAAGCCGGCCGCCGTCATGCGCGAGCTGTTCGCCGACCTGCCCGAGGCGTGCGACAACACCATCGACATCGCGCGCCGCTGCGCCTTCGCGGTCAATACGCACGCGCCCATCCTGCCGCGCTTCGACACCGGCGCCGGGCGCTCCGAGGCCGATGAACTGGCCCACCAGGCGCGCGAGGGGCTGAAGGTCCGCCTGACCGAGGTCACGCCGGCCGTTCCCGAAGAGGAATACTGGACCCGCCTGGAATGGGAGGTCGGGATCATCCAGCAGATGGGCTTCCCCGGCTACTTCCTCATCGTGTCGGACTTCATCAAATGGGCCAAGACCCACGGCATTCCCGTGGGGCCGGGGCGCGGCTCCGGCGCCGGCTCGCTGGTCGCCTGGTCCCTGACCATCACCGATCTGGACCCGCTGCGGTTTGGCCTGCTGTTCGAGCGGTTCCTGAACCCCGAACGCGTCTCCATGCCCGATTTCGACATCGACTTCTGCCAGGAGCGGCGCGAAGAGGTGATCGACTATGTGCAGGACCGCTACGGCAAGGACCGGGTGGCCCAGATCATCACCTTCGGCACCTTGCAGGCGCGGGCCGTGCTGCGCGACGTCGGCCGGGTGCTGCAGATGCCGCTGGGTCAGGTCGACCGGCTCTGCAAGATGGTGCCGAACAACCCGGCCGCCCCGGTCACCCTGGCCCAGGCCATCGACATCGAGCCGCGCCTGAAGGAGGCGCGCGACGCCGAGCCGGCGGTGAAGACCCTGCTTGAAACCGCGCTGGAGCTGGAGGGGCTGTACCGCAACGCCTCGACCCACGCCGCCGGCATCGTCATCGGCGACCGGCCTCTGACGGAACTGGTGCCGCTGTATCAGGATCCGCGCTCCACCATTCCGGCGTCCCAGTTCAACATGAAATGGGTCGAGCCGGCGGGCCTGGTGAAGTTCGATTTCCTGGGCCTGAAGACGCTGACGGTGCTGGATCGGGCGCGCGGCTATCTCGAACGGCGCGGCGCAGCCAGGGACTGGAACAGCCTGCCGCTGGATGACGCGCGCACCTATGAGCTGATGGCCTCTGGCCAGACGGTCGGGGTGTTTCAGCTGGAATCCCAGGGCATGCGCGACACCCTGCGCAAGATGCGCTGCGGCTCCATTGAAGAGATCACCGCCCTGATCTCGCTTTATCGGCCGGGGCCGATGGAGATGATCGACACCTATATCGACCGCAAGTTCGGGCGCGCCGAGGTCGACTATCTGCACCCCAGCCTGAAAGAGGTGCTGACCGAGACCTACGGCGTCATCATCTACCAGGAACAGGTGATGAAGATCGCCCAGATCCTGGCGGGCTACAGCCTGGGCGAGGCCGATCTGCTGCGCCGGGCCATGGGCAAGAAGAAGAAGGAGGAGATGGATTTCCAGCGCCTCCGCTTCGTCAAGGGCGCCGCCGAAAAGGCCGTGCCGGAGGCGCAGTCCGGCTCCATCTTCGATCTGGTGGCCAAGTTCGCCGGATACGGCTTCAACAAGTCCCACGCCGCCGCCTATGCTCTGATCTCGTTCCAGACGGGTTGGCTGAAGGCCAATCAGCCGGTCGAGTTCTTCGCGGCGTCCATGAGCCTGGACTTGTCGAACACAGACAAGCTGGCGGTCTTCTATCAGGACGCCAAGCGGTTCGACGTGCCGGTTCTGGCGCCCGACATCAATCGCTCGTCGGCCGACTTCGACGTGGCCTGGGACGACGACAAGGGGGCGGTGCTCTACGCCCTGGGCGCGATCCGAAACGTGGGTCTCGAGGCGATGAAACACGTCATCGAGGTTCGGGAGACGGGCGGCCGCTTCGCCGACATCTTTGACTTCCTCGAGCGCGTCGATCCGCGCAGCGTCAACAAGCGCGCGCTGGAAGGCCTGGCCAAGGCCGGCGCCTTCGACAGCATCCACCCCAACCGGCGTCAGTTGCTGGAACAGGCCGACGTGCTGATGGCCTATTGCCAGAGCGTGGCGGCCGAACGCGCGTCGTCGCAGGTGTCGCTGTTCGGCGGCGACCAGGCCCATGCCGCGCGCCCGCGTCTGAAGAGCGTCGAGCCCTGGGTCGGGCCGGAGCGGCTGGATCACGAACTGTCGGCGGTCGGCTTCTATCTGTCTGGCCACCCGCTGGACGAGATGACCTCAGCCCTGAAGCGCAAACGCGTCACCTTCGTCGCCGAAGCGATTCCGCTGGCGGAATCCGGCCACGAAGCCTTCCAAATGGCGGGTGTCGTGCGTCGCAAGCAGGAGCGGGCCAGCGCGCGGACCGGCGAGAAGTTCGCCTTCGTGACCTTCTCGGATCCGACCGGCGAGTTCGAATGCCTGTTCCCGCCCGAACAACTTCGCAAATGTCGCGAGGTGCTGGAGCCCGGCGCCTCGGTCATGGTGCGGGTGCGCGCCAAGTCGTCGGAGGGGGAGGTGCGCTTCTTCGGCGACGACGCGTCCCAGATGGACAATCTGCTGGACGACGCCAACATCGGCCTGCGTATCCATGTCTCGGCCCGCAGCGCGGACGCCGAGGCCTTGAAGGCGAGGCTGGAACGCGCGCGATCAGGTGCGATCGGCAAGGGGGGAGAGGTGTCTCTGATGATCGCGGGTCTCGAGCAGGGACGCGAGGTCGAGGTCAAAATTCCGGGCCGTTATCGCCTGGACGGCGCCTTGCGCGGCGCGCTGAAATCGGCGCCGGGCGTCGTCATGCTGGAGGACGCCTGAGCCCTGTTGGATATGACCAAGTTTTTGATTTTTCGGAACCTCACGGACGCGTGATGGGTTTGGTCAGTCCATAGGGAGACTGTTCCAATGAAATATCTCGCCATCGCCAGCGTCGCCTCGCTAGCCCTGCTCGCCGCCTGCAACCAGGGTGGCGACAGCGCCGCCCAGAACACCAGCGAAGCGGTCAACGCCACCCAGGACGCCGCGTCCGGCGTCGTCGGCCAGACCTCGGCCATGACCATGGGCGCCAACACCGTCGACGGTTTCGTCACCAGCCTAGGCACCGGCAACATGTATGAGCTGGAAGCCGCCAAAATCGCCGCCGCCAAGTCCAAGAATGCGGACGTGAAGGCTCTGGCCGTCATGATCACCAAGGATCATACCGCAGCCGGCGAGAAGCTGGCCGCGGCTCAGGCGACGGCTGCGCCCAACGTCGCCATCCCCACGACGCTGGACGAACGCCGCAAGGGCCTGATCGACAATCTGAACGCCGCGACGGCGGACGATTTCGACAAGGTCTATCTGGACCAGCAGGTCGCCGCCCACAACGAGACGCTGACGCTGCTGAACAGCTTTGCCGACAACACCGACGCGCCCGCCCTGGCCACCCTGGCGCGCGAACTGGTGACACCCGTCACCGCTCACCGCGACCGCGCCCGGACCCTGCTTGACGCGATGAAGTAAAAGCAGCCATCGCGTTGCAGACGAAAGGCGGTCCCGAAAGGGGCCGCCTTTTCCGCATTTGCAGGGCTGCGCTTGCTATTGCGGCCCATCCGGCCTACATGGCCCCCGCATTTCGCAACGCGGGAGAGGCGCGCTTCGGGGAGACATCCCGATCCGCACCATTCCGAGGGTCTTTTAGACCTTTAATCCCCCGCGCCACGTTTGATCGGAAAAAGGACTGAACGATCATGGCTCTGCCTGAATTCTCGATGCGCACCCTGCTTGAAGCCGGCGCTCACTTCGGCCACCAGACGCACCGCTGGAACCCGAAGATGGACCGCTACATCTTCGGCTCGCGCTCGAACATCCACATCATCGACCTGTCGCAGACGATGCCGCTGTTCCACCAGGCTCTGGTGGCCGTGCGTGAAGTCGCCGCCAAGGGCGGTCGCGTTCTGTTCGTCGGCACCAAGCGCCAGGCCGCAGAGCCGGTCGCGGAAGCCGCCAAGCGCTGCGCCCAGTACTACATGAACAACCGTTGGCTCGGCGGCACGCTGACCAACTGGCGCACCGTTTCGGGCTCGATCGCTCGTCTGCGTGAGCTGGAAGGCATTCTGGAAAACGGTGGCGAAGGCCGCGTCAAGAAAGAGCTGCTGAACCTGCAGCGCGAGAAGGACAAGCTTGAGCTGTCGCTGGGCGGCATCAAGGACATGGGTTCGATCCCGGACATCATGTTCGTGATCGACACCAACAAGGAAGCGATCGCGATCCAGGAAGCCCGCAAGCTGAACATCCCGATCATCGCCATCCTGGACACCAACTCGGACCCGGACGGCATCACCTATCCGGTCCCCGGCAACGACGACGCCGCCCGAGCCATCCAGACCTACTGCGACCTGATCGCCGACGCCGTCTTGGACGGCCTGGCCGCCGGCGCCTCGGCCTCGGGCATCGACCTGGGCGCTTCGGAAGCTCCGGTCGAGCCGATGCTGCGTGAAGCCTCGGCCCCCAAGGCTGAAGCCGAAGCCGCGCCGGCCGGCACGGAAGGCGCCGCCGCCGAACTGGAAGCCGCTGCTGAGCCGGCTGCCGAAACCGAGAAGGCCGAGGGCTGATCGCCCGCCGGGCGGCGTTCGCGTTCTTGAGCGCCGCCTGACGAACTGACACACGGCCGGGCTAAATCAGTCCGGCCGTTCCCACATACGAAATCCCCCAAGGAGAAGAACATGGCCGAGATCACTGCCGCCCTCGTGAAGGAGCTTCGCGAGCGTTCGGGCGTCGGCATGATGGACTGCAAGAAGGCGCTGGTCGAAAACGACGGCAACATCGAAGCAGCGATCGACTGGCTGCGCGCCAAGGGCCTGTCCAAGGCCGCCAAGAAGGCCGACCGCGTCGCCGCTGAAGGTCTGGTCGCCGTCGCGTCGAAGGAAGATGGCAAGGGCGAAGTCGCCGCCGCCATCGAGTTCAACGCCGAAACCGACTTCGTCGCCCGTAACGAGCTGTTCCAGAACGCCGCCAAGTCGTTCGCCCAACTGGGTCTGGAGCACCACTCCGTCGAGGCCCTGCACGGCGCCGAACTGGAAGCCGGCAAGACGGTCCAGGACGAAGTGACCAACATGATCGCCACCATCGGCGAGAACATGCAACTGCGCCGCGCCGCCCGCCTGTCGGTATCGGAAGGCGTCGTCTCGACCTACGTCCACAACGCGGTTTCGCCGGGCGTCGGCCGCATCGGCGTGCTGGTGGCTCTGGAAGGCGAGGGCGACAAGACAGCGCTTCGCGAACTGGGCCGCAAGATCGCCATGCACGTCGCCGCCACCGCGCCGCTGTCGCTGAACACCGACGACCTGGACCCCGCCGCCATCGAGAAGGAACGCGCCGTTCTGATCGAAAAGGCCAAGGAAGAAGGCCGCCCGGAAGCCATGATCGAAAAGATCGTGGAAGGTCAGATCAACAAGTTCCAGAAGGACGTGGTGCTGTCCAAGCAGCCGTTCGTCATGGATCCGGACGTGACCATCGAACAACTGGTCGCCAACTCGGCCAACGAACTGGGCTCCTCCAACCTGCACCTGGCCGGCTTCGTCCGCTTGGCGCTGGGTGAAGGCGTAGAGAAGGTCGAAGGCCCCGACTTCGCGTCGGAAGTCGCCTCCATGATGGGCGGCAACTAAAAAACATTCCCCTCATTCGTAAGGGTTTTGTATCAGAAGGGCGCGTTCGGCTTTGATGGCCGGCGCGCCTTTCGTCTATAAGAAGCCGCCTGATTCAATGGCGCCGCAGTCAAACGGACCTTCCCGCATGCCCGACGCCCCCTCGACCTTCCGCTACAAACGCGTCCTCCTGAAGGTGTCGGGCGAGGTGCTGATGGGCGACCAGTCGTTCGGCGTCGACATGAAGACCGTCGATGCGGTGGCCAAGGCCGTGGCGGACGTCGCGGCCGAAGGCGTGGAAATCTGCCTGGTCATCGGCGGCGGCAACATCTTCCGCGGTTTGTCCAAGGCGGCGGCCGGCATGGAGCGCGCCCAGGCCGACTACATGGGCATGCTGGCGACCATCATGAACGCCCTGGCCATGCAATCGGCGCTGGAGAAGATCGGCGTCTCGACCCGCGTGCAGAGCGCCATTCCGATGGCGGCCATCGCCGAACCCTACATCCGCCGGCGCGCCCTGCGGCATCTGGAAAAGGGGCGGGTCGTGATCTTCGCCGCCGGCGTGGGCGCACCGTTCTTCACCACGGACTCGGGCGCGGCGCTGCGTGCGGCCGAAATGGGCTGCGACGCCCTGCTGAAGGGCACCAGCGTGGACGGGGTCTATACCGCCGACCCGAAGAAGGATCCTGACGCGACGCGGTACGAGACGCTGTCCTATCAGGACGTGCTGGCCAAGGATCTGCGGGTCATGGACGCCTCGGCCATCGCCATGATGCGCGACACGGGCATACCGATCGTGGTCTTCTCCATTCGGGAAGACAATTCGCTGCGCCGGACCCTGACCGGCGAAGGCACGTTCACGGTCATTCAGGAAGTCGTCTGACGTTCGCCTGACCAGGAAAGACAAGAGAGACCAAGACCATGGCAAAGCCTGACCTCAAGACCTATCGCGACCGCATGGATCGCTCCGTCGCCGCCCTGAAGGAAGAGTTCAGCGGTCTGCGCACCGGCCGCGCCAACGCCGGCCTGCTGGAGCCCGTGCGGGTCGAAGCCTACGGCTCGGCCTCGCCCCTGACCGCCGTCGCCGCCATCAGCGTGCCCGAGCCCCGGATGCTGAGCGTCAACGTCTGGGACAAGGGCATGGTGGTCGCCGTCGAAAAGGCGATCCGCAACGCCAACCTGGGTCTGAACCCGATCGTGGACGGCCAGACCCTGCGCATTCCGGTGCCGCCCCTGACCGAGGAACGCCGCAAGGACTTGGTCAAGCTGGCCGGCAAATACGCCGAGCAGCAGAAGATCTCGGTTCGCAACGTCCGCCGCGACGCCAACGACGACCTCAAGAAGGCCGAGAAAGCCGGCGAGATCAGCCAGGACGAACAAAAGAAGATGGAGACCGAGGTCCAGAAGGACACCGACGCGGCCATCAAGCGCATCGACGAGACCTTGAAGACCAAGGAACAAGAGATCATGCAGGTCTGAGGCGAAACGGCTGGGTCCGGAAGGGATCGCACGACAGATGACGGCAGACCGCGCCGCGCCTTCAGGCCAAAGCCCAGACAAGCAGGGTCAGGACGGCCCGCGCCACGTCGCCATCATCATGGACGGCAATGGACGCTGGGCGAAGGCGCGCGGTCTGCCGCGCGCTCTTGGTCACCGCGAAGGCGTTCAGGCGCTGAAGCGCACGATCCAGGCGGCGCCGGATTTGGGCATCGATTGCCTGACGGTGTTCGGCTTCTCGACCGAAAACTGGAGCCGTCCCGAGGACGAGGTGTCGGACCTGATGGGGCTGGTGCGGTCCTACGTCGCCAGCGATTTGGCCCGGCTGACCAAGGCCGGCGTCCGGCTGAAGATTCTGGGGCGACGCCAGGGACTGCCGGCGGACATCGCCGCCATCATCGAACGGGCTGAGGCCCAGACCGCTCATAACGACCGCTTCCTGTTGCAGGTCGCCTTCAACTACGGCGGTCGCGCGGATCTGGTGGACGCGGCGCGTCGCCATATGGAGCGGGTGCTGGCGGGCGAGACGGTCGAGCCTTTCAACGAGGCGATTCTGACGGCCGGCCTGGCCACGGCGGGCTCGCCGCCGCTGGACCTGATCGTGCGCACATCGGGCGAGCAGCGGCTGTCGAACTTCCTGTTGTGGGAGGCCGCCTACGCCGAGCTCGTGTTCCAAGACATTTTGTGGCCCGACTATGGCCCCAAGGCGCTGGCTGAGGCGATCTCGGCCTTTGGTCAGCGCGATCGCCGTTTCGGCGGACGCGTGATCGCGCCTGCGCGCGCGACGGCCTGATGGCGGTCAAGGCTCGGGATATCGCCCTCAGGGCTGCGTCCGCCGTCGTGCTGGCGCCCGCCGCCGTCGCTGCGACGTGGGGCGGCGGCGTGTGGTTCCTGGCGCTGATGATCGTCGCCAGCGTCGTCCTGGCGTTCGAATGGGCGGCGATGAGTGCGCCTCATGCACGCCGCGTCATGGGCGGCGCGGTCAGCTTCGGCGTCGTGGCGGCGGTGATCAGCGCCCATTTCGGCGCCATGTCCGTCGCCTTCATCATGCTGGTGTTCGGCGCGGTCGCGGCCGGGGTCTATGCCCGTAGTCGAGGGCAGGAGGCGCTGGATGCCGCCTATGGCGTGCTCTATCTCGGCTGGCCTTCGGTTCTGTTGATCTGGCTGCGCGACGTAGACAGTTTTATCGGGCTGCACTGGACCGTGCTGGTGTTCGCCGTCGCCTGGTCGGCCGACATCGTGGCCTATCTGGCGGGATCCACCTTTGGCGGACCCAAGCTTTGGCCGCGCTTTTCACCGAACAAGACATGGTCCGGGTTCATCGGCGGCGTTGCGGCCGGTGCGGTTGCGGGGGCCGTCATGACGGCCTGGGTCAATATGGGCGCCCTGAGCGTCGTCTGGGGGGCGGTGCTGGGCTTTGCGGGGGCTTTGGCGACCATGGCGGGGGACCTGTGGGAATCGGCGCTGAAGCGACGGTTCGGGGTCAAGGATGCGGGCAACACCATTCCGGGCCACGGCGGCCTGCTGGACCGCGTCGATGGCCTGATGTTCGCGGTCGTGGTCGTCGCGGCGGGCCGGTTGATCGTCCTGATGCTGGAGCGTGGGGCGTGATCCGGCGTCGCATCACCGTGCTTGGCGCGACCGGATCGGTCGGCGCCTCCACACTGGACCTGATGGCTCAAGCCGAGGCGACGGGCACGGGTGCGTTCGAGGTCGAGGCGCTGACAGGCGGCGCCAATATCGCCAAACTGGCAGAGCAGGCCAGGCGCTGGCGGCCCAAGCTGGCCGTGACCGCCGATCCGGCGCGTTTGAATGAACTGCGCGACGCCTTGTCCGACACGGACGTCGCTGTCGCCGCGGGCGACGCGGCCATCGTCGAGGCGGCGACGCGACCTGCCGACTGGATCATGGCGTCCATCGTCGGAGCGGCGGGTCTGAAGTCCGCCTGGGCGGCGGCGGGAACGGGCGCGACCCTGGCGCTGGCCAACAAGGAAAGCCTGGTCTGTTGCGGCCCCGCCCTGATCGAACGGGTCAAGCGGGCAGGGGGGCGCTTGATCCCCGTCGATTCCGAACACTCCGCCATCTTCCAGGTGTTTCCGGCTGAAGCGCCTGAGCGGGTGGCCAAGCTGATCCTGACCGCATCGGGCGGACCGTTCCGCCAAACACCTCGCGAGCAAATGGTCGGCATCACGCCCGAACAGGCCGTGGCCCACCCCAACTGGAGCATGGGCGCCAAGATTTCGGTCGATAGCGCGACCATGGCCAACAAGGGCCTGGAGATGATCGAGGCGGCCTATCTGTTCGATATGCCCCAGGATCGGATCGACGTCGTGGTCCACCCCGAATCGATCATCCACAGCCTTGTGGAATATGTGGATGGTTCGACGCTGGCCCAGATGGGACCGCCGGATATGCGTACGCCGATCGCCTGCGCCCTGGCCTGGCCGGATCGGATCTCGTGGCCGGCGCCCAAGCTCGATCTGGCTGCTCTGGGGCGGCTGACGTTCGAAGCGCCCGATCTGACGCGCTTTCCCGCCCTCGATCTGGCGCGTCAGGCCCTGAAGGCGGGCGGCGCGACGCCGGCCGTGTTCAACGCCGCCAATGAGGTCGCCGCCTTCGCCTTCCTTGACCGCAAGCTGGCGTTTCTCAATATTGCCGCAGTCGTCGCCGAAACCCTTGAGCGTGCGACGAAAGCGGGGATGGCTTTCGGTTCTGGAGACGCCTGCGGCGCGGCCCTTTCGGTCGACGCCGAGACGCGTCGAATGGCCGAGAGCGTCATCGCCGGCCTTGCGAATGCGGCCTGACAGCAGGCCAGGGGAGACGATTTTCGAATGCTGGGCGTCCTGGGTCAGGTCCTGATCTCCATCGCCTCGTTCCTGCTGGTGCTGACCTTCATCGTCACCATCCATGAACTGGGTCACTTCCTTGTCGCGCGCGCCTTTGGCGTGAAGGTCGACCGGTTCGCGGTCGGCTTCGGCAAGGCCGTGGCCAGCCGCACCGACCGTCACGGCATCGAGTGGCGTCTCGGCTGGCTGCCGCTGGGCGGCTATGTGAAGTTCTCGGGCGATCTGGATGCGTCCAGCGTGCCTGACCGGGCCGGACTGGACGAGTTGCGCCGGCGCGTGGTGGCCGAGCGTGGACCGGGCGCCGAGCGCGATTATTTCCACTTTAAACCGGTGTGGCAGCGCGCCCTGATCGTCGCGGCCGGGCCCATCGCCAACTTCATCCTGGCCATCACCATCTTCGCCGTCGTCTTCATGGCCGTCGGCGTGTCCCTGCGCCCCGCGCGTGTGGCTCAGGTCCAGGCCGGATCGCCGGCCGCCGCCGCCGGATTCCAGGTCGGCGACCTGATCACCGAGGTGAACGGCAAGGCCATCAAGGACGGCAGCGCGGTCACCCGCACCGTCATGCTTTCGACCGGCGATCCCGTGCGTTTCACGGTCGAGCGCGCCGGGCGTCCGGTCGAACTGGTCGCGACGCCGGAACGCCGCGAGGAAAACGATCCCATCGCCGGACGGGTCAAGGTCGGCCGCATCGGCCTGGGGCTGGGGTCGTCAGCCGGCGATGTCCGCCACGTGCGTTACGGCCCTGTCGACGCTGTCGCCGAGGGCGCGCGCCAGACGGCCGACGTTATCGGCTCGACCCTGACCTACCTCGGACGTCTGGCGACGGGCCGCGAGTCGGGCGATCAGTTCAGCGGCCCGCTCGGCATGGCTAAGGCGACGGGCTCCCTGACCACGGCTGCGGTTGAGGCCAATCCAGCGCCGGGCGCCATGGCGATCAACCTGGTCCTGACGCTGACAACCTTGGCCGCCATACTTTCGATCGGAATCGGCTTTCTAAATCTGCTTCCCATTCCGGTCCTCGACGGCGGGCATCTGCTTTTCTACGGCTATGAGGCTGTGGCGAAACAGCCTGTGTCGGCGCGGTTCCAGGAGATGGGCTATCGTGCAGGCCTTGCGCTTTTGGCGGGATTTATGTTGTTCGCAACGTGGAACGACCTACAGAAGCTCAATATCTTCCAATTCCTCGGCGGGCTCGTCTCGTGAGCCGACGCCAGCCCCCGACGGTTTCCCGAATGAATGACATGACCTCTCGCGCCGCCGTTCGACTGAGCGCCCGCTCCAGCCTGCTGGCTCTGGCGGTCGCTGCTGGGCTGGGCGCGCCTGCGCTGGCGCAGACTGCCCCGGCCCAGACCGCGCCGGCGACGACGCTTGCTGCGCCGGCTCAAACGCCAGCCCAGACGGCCTCGGCGAGCGCTGCCGAACCGCGTGTCGAGATCGCTGCGCCGCAGACGATCACGATCAATCGTATCATCGTGCAGGGCGCGCAGCGGATCGACCAGACGACGGTCCTGTCCTACCTGCCGATCCGCCCTGGTGATGCGGTCGACGCCTCGGTGCTGGACGTCGCGGTGCGCACCCTGTCGCGCACGGGCCTGTTCGCCGATGTGCAACTGGGCATCCAGAACGGCGACTTGATCGTCCAGATTGTCGAGAACCCCATCATCAACCAGGTGGTGTTCGAGGGAAATAAGGCGCTGTCGAAGGACAAGCTGACCAAGGAAGTGACGCTGGCGCCGCGCGGCATCTATACCCGCGCCAAGGTCCAGGAGGACGTCGGCGCGATCGTTGAACTGTACCGCCTTCAGGGCCGCATCTCTGCGACCGTGACGCCCAAGCTTGTCCAGCTTGAACAGAACCGCGTCGATGTGATCTTCGAGATCAACGAAGGTCCGCAGACCGGGATCAGCGCCATCAACGTGCTGGGCAACGAGGCGTTTTCGGATCGCGACGTGCGCGGCGTGATGGTCACCGAGAAGTCGACTTGGTGGAAGTTCTTCTCCAACAACGACAACTACGATCCCAACCGCCTGGAATACGATCAGGAGCAGCTGCGGAAGTTCTACACCAACCGCGGCTATTACGACTTCCGCGTGGTGTCTTCGGTCGCCGAGCTGCAGCCTGATGATCAGGCGTTCCAGCTGACCCTGACGCTGAACGAAGGCGACAAGTACAACTTCGGTGAGATCAAGGTCGTCACCCAGAATGACCGCCTGAACGCCGACTTCCTGAAAGCTCTGGTGCCGATCCGGGAAGGCCAGCTGTACGAAAGCGACAAGATCGAGCAGGCGGTCGACGCCCTGACGTTCGCAGCGGGTTCCGCAGGTTACGCCTTCGTCGAGATCAATCCGACCTACAAGGCCAATCCCGAAACCGACACGGTCGATGTGACCTTTAACGTGTCCGAGGGCCAGCGCGTCTATATCGATCGCATCAATGTGGTCGGCAACACCCGCACGATCGACCCAGTGATCCGCCGCGAACTGCTGCTGACCGAGGGCGACGCCTTCAACCGCGCTCTTATGGAGCGCTCGCGCAACAACCTGCGCGCACTGGGCTTCTTCAAGGATGTGACGGTCGAGGAGACGCGCGGCAGCGCGCCGGACCGTTCGGTTATCAACGTCAACGTACAAGAACAGCCGACCGGCGAACTGTCCGTCGGCGCGGGCTTCAGCTCCGTCGACTCCTTCACGGTCAACCTAGGCATCTCGGAGCGGAACTTCCGCGGGCGCGGCCAGAACGTGGTCGCCCGTCTGGAGTGGGGTTCGCTGCGCCAGCAGGTCGATTTCCGCTTCACCGAGCCGAAGTTCCTCGGACGCGATCTGCGCGCCGGTTTCGACCTGTTCCACTCGCGCTACGACCTGAGCCAATATTCATCGTACGACTATCGCTCGACCGGCGCGGGCCTGCGTCTGTCCTATCCGCTGAACGGCAATATGCTGCTCAGCACGCGCTATTTCCTGAAGTCCGACGAAATCATCGTGCCGACGGGCTTCTGCTCGGGCGTGGGGCAGGGATCTTCGGCGCTTTGCGATCAGATCGGCAGCTTCATCAACTCGTCGGCGGGCTACACGCTTCAGGTCAACTACACCAATGATCCGATCCGCCCCACGCGCGGCTGGGCCGGGTCGCTGCGTCAGGACCTCGCGGGTCTGGGCGGCGACGTGAACTATGTGAAGACCGAGGCCGATGCGAGCTGGTACTACGGCTTTACGCCCAACTGGATCGTCAGCGTTCAAGGTTCCACCGGCTACGTCAGCGGCTGGAACGGCGACCCGATCCGCATCAACGATCGCTTCTTCAAGGGCGGCAACAGCTTCCGCGGCTTCGAGACGGCCGGTATGGGGCCGCGCGATCTGAATACGACCGACGCCCTGGGCGGCAACTTCTACGCCATCGGCACGGTCGAGTTGACCCTGCCGAACTACCTGCCCGAGCAGTATGGCATCAAGACCTCGCTGTTCGCCGATGTCGGTACGCTCGGCGTGCTGGATGACCGCTACAAGCTGACGTCCACCGGGACGGTGAACGCCAACATCGCCGATGAGCTCTCACTGCGCGCGTCGGCGGGCGTCAGCATCCACTGGAAGTCGCCGATGGGTCCGATCCGCTTCGACATCTCCAAGGTTCTGTCCAAGGAAGACTACGACAAGACGGAATCCTTCCGCTTCTCGACCTCTACTCAGTTCTAATCGCGGCTTTTTCGACCGCACGAGGAAACACCATGAAAGCTCTGATCATCGCGGCGACCGCCGCTGCTTCGCTCATCGCCACCGCCGCTTCGGCGCAACAGGCCGGCGCGCCCGCCAATCCCGGCCCGGTGATCCCCGGCGTCTGCGTCTATTACAATGCGCGCCTGCTGGCCCAGTCGTCGGCCGGCCAGGCCGTCGAAGCCCGCATGCAGCAACTGGCCCAAGAAGTTCAGGGCGAGCTGCAACCGTATGCAACCCAGATCCAGACTGAAGCCCAGCAGCTGCAATCGGCCGGCGCCAGCCTGCCGGCCGACCAACTGCAACAGCGCCGTCAGGCCCTGCAGCAGCGCGCGCAAGAGGCGCAACAGCTGGAAGCCACCCGTGAAAACGAGCTGCGCTACACCCTGGGCATGCAGCGTCAGGCCATCACCGAGGCCGTCTCGCCGATCCTGACCGCCCTGTACCAGGAGAAGGGCTGCGGCCTACTGCTGGACCGCGAGAGCGTATTCATGATGAACCCGGCCATGGACGTCACCGACCTGGCGATCCAGCGCCTGAACACGGCCCTGCCGACGCTGAGCTTCAACCGCATGGCTGTGCCGGCTCAAACGCAGGCTCAACCGGCCGCCGCCAACTAAGTCGTCGATGCCCGATCCTCGCTTTTTCGAAACCCTGTCGCCCCTCAGCGTCGCCGATCTGGCGGCGAAGATCGGCGGCGAGGTCGAGCGGGGCGGGGATCGCATGATCGCCTCCGTCGCGCCCTTGTCCTCTGCGGACGGGGGCGCGATCGCGTTTTTGGGTGACCGCAAGTTCGCCGCTGCGCTGGCGACGACCCAGGCCGGCTGCGTCATCGTGCCGGCTGAGGCCAAGGACGCCGCGCCGTCGTCCGCCGCCGTCATCGTCTCGCGCACGCCTCAAGCCTCTTGGGCCAAGGCGTCGCTGGCGCTTCATCGCCCCATACTCCTGGATAAAGCGTTCAGCCGCGACGAGGCGGCCGAGGACGACAGCGTCGTGGTCGAACCCGGCGCGATCCTGGGGCAGGGCGTCCGCATCGGTCGCGGGTCTCGCATCGGCGCCAACAGCGTCATCGCGCCCGGCGTGCAGATCGGCCGTGATTGCGTGATCGGCGCCAACGTCAGCGTGGCCTTCGCGCTGATCGGCGACCGGGTGAAGCTGTATGCCGGCGCCCGGATCGGCGAAGCGGGCTTCGGCGCCGCGGGCACGGCGGCGGGGGTCATGGATATTCCCCAACTGGGCCGCGTCATCCTTCAGGACGGCGTGACGGTGGGCGCCAACTCCTGCATCGACCGCGGCGCCTATGACGACACCGTCATCGGCGAGAACACCAAGATCGATAATCTGGTCATGGTTGGCCACAACTGCGTCATCGGCCGCAACTGTCTGCTGGTCGCCAATACCGGCATCTCGGGCTCGGTGACCGTGGGCGACAATGTCATCTTCGGCGGCAAGGCTGGGATCGGCGACCACATCACGATCGGAGAGGGCGCGCGCGTCGCGGCGGGGGCCGGTGTGCTGGCCGATGTTCCTGCCGGCGAGACCTGGTCGGGTTATCCGGCGCGTCCGATCCGACAGTTCTTGCGCGAGACGGTCTGGCTCGCCAAACAGGCCTCATCGAAGAAGG